>PBYS01000086.1 GCA_002729725.1 Puniceicoccaceae bacterium | reverse complement strand
TTATTACCGTTGATGTATCTGATGAAGGTCTCATCGATTTGAAGATAGCCGCTGGATTTTGCGCGCTTATCCATGAACTCATATAAGGGGCGCAACCATTCGGACATGCGCTGGACTGCATCACTTTGGCTCTGACGAGTCATCTCCATGCCCATGCGTTCAAGCTTTTTCTCGAGGCGGTAAAGGGTGCTGTGATCGAGATATTTGCTTAGCACGATATAAATTGCCAGACTACTGGAGACGTAGCTGCTGCTAAAACGAATCGGCGCTTTCGCGATAATTGGAGCGCTCGTGCGATCCTCCTTGTTACGATATTTTTTGCTGCGGATCAGGTGGCGACCTAATTTGGTCGGGATCACCAAGACTTCTTCAGTGACGACTTCGCCGATCTCTTCCCACTGATCGGGCGATGCTTCTACTTCACGCGGAATGCGCACAGTTTCTCTGATCACTGGCAGTCCTTTAAGTTTCTGCTCGATACCAATACGTTTCTTGCCTTTACGCTTCGTGCTACTGCTGGGGATTTTGGGAACTTCCTCGTCCTGATTCGCCTCGTCATCGCGGCCCTCATCAGAGTCGGCGCGCACGGATTCGGTATGCTCAATATGCAAATATTGCTGAGCTTCGTCATCCTGTTTCACTCGCTTTGCCTGTGCAATTTCCAAGGCACGGATCTTTAGCTGCAAGTTCGCGTTCTCGACCTTAAGATTTGAGACTTCTTTGGATAGACTGGCTTCAAGTTTTGTGATAACTAATATGAGATCACTTTGATGTAGTTATGTAAAGGCTGTATTTAAAAATTAACGACAAAACCATGCTCGAAAACTGCCATCCTTTAAATCAATCCCATTGAGTAACATACCCAGTGCTTCAGGTTTCATCTCGATCGATCCCTGATTCGCCTCAGTGCGCCCGGGCCACCAAAAGGTTCCTTTCTCCAAGCGCTTGGCCAAGACCCAGAAACCGGTGCCATCCCAATAAAGCAATTTTACGCGATCACGCCGGCGGTTCGCGAATAAAAATAGACTCCCGTCCATCGGATTTAGCTCAAGTTGGTGCTTGGCGATTGCATAGAGGCCATTGAAGGCCTTGCGCATATCGGTGGGATCCACGCACAAGTAAATCCTAAGCGAACTCGAAAAGTTAAACATCAAATATCTCCTCTTTGATGGATTTAACCAGAGCGACCAGGGATTGCTCACTCGGCGCTGCGATAATCGCGCATTCCAGAGAACCGGAGCGCAATGTAATACTGATTGCCGAGCTGGAACTGCTCAGTGGCGAGCTGACACGCACTGGAACAAAAGTCGCATTTTCTGGCTGCAAGCTCGTCGTCTTCAATTTGCGCTGTGATTGACTGCGCCAGGCATACAGCGATTTATAATTGAGCGCGTGTTCACGCGCGTATGCACTTGCGGACAATCCGCTTTGCTTCCAGTGCGCGACATGCTCGCGGCGTTCGGACTCGTTGAAGCGCCGACGGCGGCTCTGAGCTGTGATTGGGCTTGCTTGGTTTTCCATGCCCTAGAGATTAACCTAAAATTAGACTCTCGTATAGCGGGTCAATGTTCGGACGATAACGATCAATCGTCTGAGCATCTTCATTTAATTTTTCACCCATCGTAGAGGGGATGCGCGGAGAGTAGCGCGGCAGCGCTACTCGGAGTTGTCATCTCCCGCCTTGTTAGCATTGCTTCTTCGTTTGTAGAAGGTGTTAAAACTTATCTGTTCCTCGTGAATTTCGAGTAAGTTACCAGAAACGGAAATCTTGAATATTGTCGGCTCATATTCTTTCCCGATTTCACGGACTCCTTGATCTGGCTCAAGGATGTAAATTGTTCCTTTTTCTATTCTTTGAATATCAAGTGGTGTTTTAGTTTGCTCAGGTGCTTCTGCAAGCCACCAGTATCCATCATCAGAAATGACCAGAACATCACCTCGATTCATGTGGATATAAGAACTACTCGCTTTTAATTTCCCTTCTTCATCGAGATCAGAATTTAGAATGGCTTGTTCGGTTCTTTCTTCATCGAATTCCCAAGCGCCGACGAATTCTTCTGGTGGCAAATTTTTGCATCCGACTATGCCGAGAAGTGCAAGGGGTGCTAGGATCTGCAGAAGTTTCATTCTCTTTGCTAACGATGAGGCTAGTCGCCCAGCCTGACGAGTTTGTATTTTAAGTGGTTCTCGGATTTTCGGGCGGGTTACATGGGTTGACCTGAGCCGGCTGGTTCGCTCATTTTGTTCAAGTAAGCCGTCATCCTTATCTTTTCAGTGATAGTTAACTAAATTCCAAAAGGTATTCCGATTAAAAGTCCAAGTTTGAGTCCCCAGTAGGGCAAGTCGAGAAAGACTGTAGAGAGTATAGTTGCGCCAAGTGGAAAAACAATAATTCCATAAAAAAGATGACGCAGTGGAGCTTTAATGCCCCATCTTGCCCATCGCGTGAGCTCTTTTTCAGTTGGTTCGTTTTTCATTCTTTCTGCGAACGTCGAAGTGTATCACGGAGTGCAGCGCGGAGCGCGTAACGGAGTTGATACCACTGCCTTGTTAGCTCCATGTTTTTTTGGTTTTATAGTCGAGGGAGAATGCTTCCTCTACAAAGTTTGAAATCTCTTCTTGAGATGGTTTTTCGTGGTCAAGATTCTTTCCTTTGTCGCCTGTAATAAACGCTCTAATCTTTTCCATCTTTGATGTGCAATCCTCCGCGCCTTGAAGCCTACCTTTATCGATAAATAGCTCAAAAACCCTCTCGTAGCAGTGAGGGCGATGAAACCCCATGTGGACATAAAAATCTCTCATGAAATCGATTCCCACAATGATGCCACCACTATACTCAATTTGATGACTCAGACCTTCATAAATCACACCTCGATATTTATCTTTCTTTCCGGTAATACCACAAAGCTCAGGAATCTTTCCTTTTATTCCGATATTCAACTCAGATAAAAACAACCGGTTTTCTCTTAATTCATACTTACAATGGTAACCTCGCCAACACGCTGTGGATAACATCTGAGGCTCAATCCCAAATTCTTTTTTTGGGTCAAAAGGCCATTCATTTGCTAAAGCACAAATCGACCAATCTTCTTGTTCCCATTGTATGAAATCTGAAATTTGTGCAGTCATTCTTTTTAGCTAACGATGAGGACAGGCAACCCGCCAGAGGGGATCGGAGTCCAGTTGATTTCTAGGGTTTTACGGGCGGGTTATCGGGTTGTCCTGCTCCGACTGGTTCGAACTGCTTGTTCAAGTGCTTGCGGAGATGGTAGATCCCAAAGAATAGGACGGCTGCCCCAATAAGAATAGATAGTGAGTAGGCATAGCCCTTTGATGTTAGGTCATGTTCGCCAAATATTCCGCCCAGCAGAAAACGAAAAGACGCAAAGGCTACGATTGCCGACCAGAGCTGAACCACGACTAGAGATAATTCCCTTATCGCCTGAAATTTGTTTGTCGCGGCTCCGAGGATGTATGTGGCAAGAGCAAGGCCAAATAGGAACATGCCAGTGCAGAAGCTTTCATTAAATTCGATTCCTCCAAAGTGAATGGCAAAAAGACAGAAGCTCCCGAACCCCAATGCCCAAGGCGTAAGTTTCGCTATTGAGTAATGGAGGAATTCTTTCATTTCTTCTTCGAACGTGGAGGATGAGCGCGACATGAAGGCGGAGCCGTAATGTCGTTGTCTCACTCCGTCTTGTTATGAAATTTCTTTTCTTTAGGATTTCCGAGAAAGTCGATCCAATCAATTTCGTCGGCATCCTTCGTCTCTTGGATTCTTTCTGGTTTGAAATATCGAATTCGGTTTGGAGACAATGTGTCAGCAGTGGTTGCTACAACTCCTCCCCTAATTCCAAAGACATAATATTCATGATACTTCACAATCGAGGATGGATATAACGAACCCCAGAATGTATCGTGATGGATTACATTAAGCCGACGATCTGGTTCCAAGACCATAAAGCTATCGTGCCCGACAATAATAATTCTCTTCATACCGCGACTCTCATCTAGCATTACGGCTTGAGGAGCACTCGGCAGAAGAGTGATTCTTTCCGGGGTTGATGGCTCCTTGAAGTTCCGAATCGCATGAACTGAACCTCCGTTAAATCCCATGTGAGCAAGCCCCTCGATAATATAGAGGTCTTCGCCAATTGGCACCAAAGCATCGACATTCCCTCGGAAAAATGGTTCTTTCTCCTCCTCGTATTTATTGAGGTATAGGCCGCCTCCGAATTCACCGCGATCCACACCGATATATTTTACGGTCCCTGCGTCGAAAAAGGCTCCATAGGATCGAAATTTATTTTTATTCGGTGGGGTTATTTCAAGACGGTCGTCGAACGTTACGAAAAATGCATCACCGTGATTCATCTTCATCCACTCTTTGCTTCCCGGTTTTGGTGGATCAGCCTCGAACAACCCAAACTCATTCATTTTTTCTGAGAGATGATCTGCATACCCAGCAATCACCGAGAACAATTGGATCAGCAGGATTGCTAATTGTTTTTTCATAACGTCAAGGGTAGGCATGGAGTGGAGGCGAAGCCGTAACGGAATTGACCTATCCCGCCTGGTTCGACCTTTTGTTGAATTCGTCAGTCAGTTGCATCAATATGTTCGTAACCTTAAATGCTGTAAGTTCATCTAGTCCATCATCCCGTCTATGAGCAGCCATATTTCTCATGTGCTGGATCTGTTTAATTAGTTCGTATTCTTCTTTGTCGATTTCTTTCTTATAGAGCAGCTTCTGGACTACAGTAGAGTCTGAAGTTCTGTGGTCGTCTGGCGTATCTACGAGCTTCCTTCCTGCTTCAGCAAATTTAATCCAACTGTATATGACTGCTGAATACGGGTCTACTGATAGTAATGCGTTGATTTGCTGGAAGTCAGAATTACCTTCTTTGCTTAATTCTTCTCTTCCATGCTGACTTTCGACCTTTTCTACGGCTTGCTTTAGTTCGCTAAAGTCGATTTCAGTTTTCCCATGCTTTATTTTGCCGATACGCTTAATTAATGCGGTTAGCTCAGCATGAAACTTCCAAACGATAATCAGTATCGTGACAGGCCACGCTAGAGAGCTGATAATGTTGGTAATATGTTCCATTTATTCTTTCGTCGAACGTGGAGCACTATCGCGACTGAAGCGCGGAGCGCGAAAGGAGTTGATAGGTGCGTCTGGATCTACTTTCCATTCTTCCACTTTGTGTAGATTGCTTCCAGCTCAGCGTGACTGACTGGGATGTATTCCCTGTATTCATTTTCTTTTTCTTCCGAAAACTCGAGAAGATTCGCGAAACTGTTGTTTATCGCTAGCCAAGAGTCATCGCAACCAGTAGCCGACTCATCGTGTTCATCAACCTCCGGATATCTATCTGCGATTTCTTTTACCTCTTCTCTTGATAGGCCCATCAGGGTTCCGAACTCCCAATCATCGATGAAACTTCCATGAGCAATAGCTAGCAGAGTTTTCTTAATGATTTCTGATTCGGGAACTGTTAGTGACTCTGATGCCATTTTCTTCGTAGATCGTCGAGGTGTCACGCGGAGGGGGGCGCAGCCCCCGGAGTTGTGACCACCGACTGGTTATGCTACCATTCGTTGTATGCGAGGAGTAAAAGTAAGTCCTCATTCGAGGATTTAGAAAGGACAGCAGTCCACTCTTTCAGATATCTGAGGTAGTATTCTAACTCTTTCTGGTCTCTTGATATTCCACTGAGGTCTGGCGGATTGTTTACTGATTCGAGAATAATCTTAGCTTCGTTCGGTGTGATGATATTCTTTATTATTCCGCAGTTGTCCCACGAGATAGACTTATTTCTTGAGAGGAAGCTTAGCCCCTCGTCGCTTTTTTCTATTTTCGATTTTTCGATTCCATCTGCGATGTTGAATAGCGGACTAGGGTATGGATCCATTAGGATCTCTGTTGTCTCGAATGACTGATCATTTCTAGCGGTTGTCGCAAACTCTTCTACTGTCACAGATTCCGTCAGAGCTTGGAATTGTGCTTCGTTTATTAGGTGTAATTCTATTTCCATATTTTTTGCATAACAACGTGGAGCACTATCGCAACTGTAGCGCGGCTTGCCGGGCGTAGCTCGAAGAGCGAAGCCTGGAGCGCGAAAGGAGTTGATAGCTGCGTCTGGATCTACGCTCCATTTGGTCGGTTGATTGTGGTTGGTCTAATGGCGATGCTTTCATTCCGTTTTCTATGAGATCCCAATTGTTCCTCCAAGGCTAATGATCACTCCAACCACATAACCGATAAGATAGGCCTGAAATCCTGAACCCAGCAAGTGCCCGACAAGCACAGCACCAATGATTCCAAATATCTGCGTAACTACGATTAAGATGGTTAGATTACGCTTAACTCTCTGGAGCCATTCCTTTCTTTTGTTCATTTAATTTTTCTGTAGATCGTGGAGCGTGATGATGAGTGAGCCTAAGCGAACCTCATTGATCACCGCGATTGGTTAGGTCTTTCTTTTTGTAGATGCTTTCAATTGTGAAGTATACTTTGCTTACGGACTGGTCATTCATCCCTGCTGTTTCTTTTCCGAATGAGGGGTGCGTGTTGATGTGCAGCTCCATGATGCGTATATCGCCTGGAACTGAGAGGCCGTTAACCCATGACCATTCACCTTCAACTTGAATGAAGCGATCAACTTCTTTCCAGTTTCCTCTGATCGTGCGACCGCTCATGCCGCACGGATTTAGGTCGAAGCTTCCATCTTTATGGAACGTGTAGATTGAGCTTCCATCCGAAAATTTTAAAATGCCTTCTTTTTCGATGACTTCGGATACGCCATCGCCAAATGCAGGCAGTGAGGTAACTGCTAAAATAAAGAGGAGAAGTAGTTTTTTCATATTTTTACCTAACGTAGAGCGTGGTCGATGGAGTGAGGCACGAACGGAATTGACTACCGCGACTTGTTAGCTCCTTTCGTGTAAGACCCTGCAACAAATTCTATCGTTTGGCCTGACCTAAACTGCAATTTTACACTGGGGAAGTATACATCATATTTACTGCCGAAATGCGGAAGGTCGAAAACAATGATTTTGGATTTAGACTTATGCCTCTCTTTGGCATGTAATAGAGTTCCGTTTTTGATGAGGTAAATGTAGTCTGTTTCAGAATTTGCATCCCCGTGTTGCTTCACACGTATTAGAAGTTCTTCCATTATCCCTGATTGGTTAGAGTTTAATTCTTCTTTTGCTTCTTTTAGTTGGAGATCATCAGACTGAGTGTTGAGGATCAAATTTATAGTTCTATTGACCAAACTCTCGCTGTAGTTTTCAGCGGATCCACTTAGACTTGAAAAGACTAGCAGCAGCATCGTGGTGGTGAACAATTTATTCATTTTTCTTAGCTAACGTAGAGCACTATCGCGAGTGAAGCGCGGAGCGCGAAAGGAGTTGATAGGTGCGGCTGGATCTACGCTTCATTTGCTCGGATGATGGTAGCTGATAAGCTTACTATAGTGCATCTCTCAGTCTACCCAAAATCCCGCAAATACCAGTAATACGCAAACTGAGAGCAGGGAGATGCTTATCTTTGGTTCTCTTATACCATTTCGAAAAAATATTGACCTACATAGTGCTTAGAGTATTTTGACTGAATGCGACGTCGACGACTAGGCGAACCAGCA
>PBYS01000085.1 GCA_002729725.1 Puniceicoccaceae bacterium | reverse complement strand
GAAAGTGTCCGCCCCTTATAGCTGACACGTTTGACACCTGTCTGAAAGACATCATCCGCATGCACCAAACCTTCGTTTAGAGCTGCAGCAGCTGGCACGATCTTAAATGTGGAGCCTGGTTCGAAGACATCTGTCAAGGCACGGTTACGTTGCGAACTGATCGGATATTTCTCCGTATTATAAAACTCGTTGGGGTCGTAGCTCGGATAGTTCGCCATCGCAAGCACAGCACCGGTTGCCGGTTGGCTAACAATGACACTGATCCCTTGAGGATCATACTCTTGCGCAAGGCGGGTAATTTCGGCCTCCACAATATGTTGTACCATTTGGTCGATGGTCAGCTCGACATTAAGCCCCTCGGTCGGCTCCACTTCACGCTCACGATATTGTGCCAGCTCGTGGCGCTTACCATCACGCTCAGTTTCACGCCAGCCATCTTGCCCACGCAAATAATAATCGAAGTAACGCTCAATCCCCGTCACTGGCGTCTCCTCCTTATTCACATAACCAAGCACATGAGCAGCCAACTGACCGGCAGGGTATGCACGCGAATGGCTTTGATTCCCATAAATAGCGCGGACACCAAGTGCTTGTACAGCATCATGTGTGGCTTCATCTACATCTTTGGCCAAAACGGCCCAACGAATGAGACGAATCTCCTTACTGTCAGCCGACACTTTCCGTGTCTTCTGAGCCAATTTCGCTTCAATCTCGTTCAGCGGGACGCCTAAGATACGAGCCAGCTCAGGCAACTTTTCCAAGTCAGTGTCACGGATCGACTGTGGATCGACTCCGATATTATAAGTCGTGCGCGTCGTCGCAAGTAGGTTGCCCCGTGTATCCACAATATTACCACGGCGCGCTTCCACAACTTTGACCATCTTACGATTGCCTTCAACAAACTCAAGCAACTCGGCTTGATCCCAGACGTGCAGATAGAATAAGCGCCCCAGCAAAACGCAGAAAGCACAAGCCACTGCTAGAGCGATCAGCGTAGATCGCCCACTGGATACGAAGGCCTTACTCATTGAAACAATATATGCAGGGTTAGTGATTAACGGGAGCTATCGAAATCTAGCAACGCGAGATCCATAGAAACTTCATAAGGCTGTGCCACCGCATAGGTACGCCCAGTCGCCAATTGTTGCTCTTGCACAAACACAACTTGATCCTCCACGGAAGGACGCAACACACCCGCGACTTTACTCTGTAGCACCACTGGTTGATGATAACTAGCAATCCGCTCATCCAAGTAACGTAACTTGCGAGAAGTCTCTGCCAACTGAGATTCAAGTTGCTTACTATTCTGAGCAGTACGCGAAATCTGTTGCTGCATCCACACGATCGCGAAGGCACTACCAAGCGTCACTACGACCATTGAAAAGATGAGTGCGATTACATGCTTACGAGCTTTAGGAGATAATTTTAACATAACTTGAACAACATTTAAGAGATTTTACGCACTGCGCGTAAACGCGCACTACGGCTGCGAGGATTATTGGAAATTTCGGCTTCGCTCGGACTAATAGGCCGAGTGGAAATCATTTTAGCGCGAACTTCGCGCTCATCTTGGGTGCGGCTATCGTGAGAGTGCTCAGGCCGTCCGGCCATTTTGCGACAAAATCGTTTAACGATGCGGTCTTCCAGTGAATGAAAACTAATCGCCGCGAGTACACCTCCGGGTAAGAGGCGATCGAACGCGGCTGGCAAACCGCGCTCGATCGCACTCAACTCATTATTTATCTCAACCCGAATACCTTGAAAAGTGCGTGTGGCCGGATGCACCGATTTGCGTCCACGAGGCGTGGGCCCCACTGCGTCGCTGATCAATGCCGCCAAAGATTGTGTGCGCTGCAAAGCGCCGGTACCGCGTGCATCCATGATCGCCTTAACCACGCGCCGCACGCGTGGCTCTTCACCATAATTACGCACAGCACGCACAAGTGCCTCCTCTTCGGCCGTTTCTAGAAATTCAGCAGCACTGATCCCCTCATTCGGGTTCATACGCATATCCACAGGTGCATCATAACGAAAAGAAAAACCGCGTTCCTGGGTGTCCAATTGAAAAGAAGACAGGCCGAAATCGAAGAGTATCCCGTGAAAACCACTTTCATCGAGATCGCCCAGATCACCGAAGTTAATATGGTGCAGGCGGAAACGATCTCCGAACTCCGCCTTTAAGGCCTCTGCACGTGGCAATGCTGCAGGGTCGCGGTCTAATGCCACGACAGTCACGTCGTCGGCCGCTTCTAACATCGCGCGGGTATGTCCCCCACCTCCAAAAGTTCCATCCAAGAGTTTAACGCCTGTACGTGGGGCAAGCAGTTCCAACGTCTCTTGAAGCAAGACGGGAACATGGCCACTCACGGTGGTGGGCGTTAAAGCATCATCGGAGGAAGAAGAGGAAGACATTGATTAAATTATGCGGTGTAGAAGATTGGTATGAAGTGGAAGACAGGCTGGAGCGCTTTACTCGGGCGATATTCTTGAAGGGACTCTGCATGTCTAGAGGGCGCATCGTTCAAATTAGAAACCGAAGTCTTTCGCGATATCGGCCAAGTCGTCACTAGCTTCATCCTCGGCCATTAATTGATCATACAGGGCTTCGTCGTAGATCATGAATTTAGACGCTTCACCCAGCAAGACGACCGATTTACTCAACCCGGCGTGCTTGATCAGCTTTTCGCTCAAATTAATGCGCCCCTGACGATCAAAGGAAAAGTTCTGTGCCATCGACATCACACGACGAATCGCGCGCTGGCCGTCCTTATTCCCCATACTGATTTGCGAGAAACGCTCGTAAAGCTGCTCGATCATACGAGGCGGATACACAGTCACCGACTTTTCTGTCAGACTCGGCAAAGCAAGAAAATTGTTCGCATCAGAATCAAGCTCAGGGCGCCACTGCGAAGGGATGGTGAGACGTCCTTTGTCGTCCACACTATGACGATATTCGCCAAAAAATTTCCCTGTGTTATTTGCGCTCATTCCTTCCTATTCAATCCATTTCACCCCATTTCGCCCCACTTTGCCCCACCAGTCAAGCTAGTTCTTGGGTATTTTCTCTTGAAAAATATTGCAAATAAGCGAGTTAAGTAACTTCGAACACCCCAAATAATCGATCCATCCATCCACCAGAAATTCGCATAAACGAACCAAGAATCGCGAAAATCGCCCCCTCACAAATCACTTTCAGCCAATAATCCCACAGCCACCTCAGAGAAAAACATTTTGAGCGACTGACAGAAATACACTTTACATATCATCATATCATCATAACTTGATGCGTTTATGCCAAAACTCTCTCTCCAGCAGCGCCTACAAACCGGGGCCCCACTCTTTTCAATTGAATTTTTCCCGCCCAAAACAGATGCGTCGGCCGAGCAACTGCTACGCACAGCTGAAGCCTTAAAGCTCTACTCCCCCGACTTCGCCTCCATCACCTATGGAGCGGGGGGCAGCACACGTAGTCGCACCTTGAAATACGCGCGCCATCTGCGTGAAGACTATGGCTATGAGGTCATGCCACACCTGACCTGCGTCGGCCACTCTCGTGACGAGCTACGCGGCATCATCGCTGAGTTTCGCGCGGCGGGGCTGGGGCAGATCATGGCCCTACGCGGAGATCCCCCAAAAGGGGAAAGCAACTTCCAGCCACACCCCGACGGCCTGCATTACGCCAACGAATTGGTCAGCCTGATCCATGAAAGCTACCCGGAGTGCACCGTCGGCGTCGCAGGCTACCCGGAAATACATCCCGAAGCGCCCTCCTCAGAGGACGACCTAAGCAACTTAAAGCGCAAAGTAGACAGCGGCGCCCACTTCGTAACTACGCAGCTCTTTTTTGACAACAACAAGTATTTCGACTTCGTCGATCGCGCACGGCAGGCCCAAATCGAGATCCCAATTTTGCCGGGACTGATGTGCATCACATCACGTGAGCAAGCACTTCGCTTCTGCGACATGTGCGGCACCACCATTCCCGCCGAGCTCGACGAACAACTCAGCGCTGCGGGCGATGACTCAGCCGCCGTGGAAGCGGTCGGCACCAATTGGGTCTTTCAACAAGCACGCGAGTTACTTGAACGCGGCGCCCCCGGCATCCACCTCTACATTCTTAATCGAAAAGGCCCTGCGGTCGAACTGATGGAGAAGCTGAAAGAAGCCGGTTTTTACCAAGGATAAAGCATGAAGCCCAAAGACATTCAATTGATCGGCAGCGAGCTTGCGGTCATCTGGGAAGATGGCAGCGAGAGCCACTATCCGGCGGAATTTCTGCGTAAACACTCTCCTAGTGCTCAAAACAAGGGCGAGGTCGACATATTGGGAAATCAATATGGAGGCGACGGCCCCAAAGAATTCCCAGGCGTCACGATTACCGGCTGGGATTTTCAGGGTAATTATGCCTTTCGCCCCATGTTTAGCGACGGACATGGCAGCGGTTTGTTTAGCTGGGAATACCTCAAAGAGCTGGAAAAGGAGTTACAGTAGGGTCACAAAAGTTACGGCAGCGCAACATCTCACTCGCGCCGCCTAATACCTTTGACTCCAATCACTTCCGAGCTCAATAGGGTCGAGCGATTTAACTTAAATCGCTATGAAAAAAACGACTCTTTCCTACAAAACGATCATCCTCTCGGACGTGCACTTGGGCACCGAAGATTGCAAGATCGACGAGGTCAACCACTTCCTCAAGCACACCCACTGCGAGAAACTGGTGCTCAACGGCGACATCATCGATGGCTGGAGCCTCGCCCGCCATGGCGGTTGGAACGAGAAGCACACACGCTTTATACGGCTGGTGCTTAAAAAACTAGAAAAACGCAATACCGAGGTCATTTACCTGCGCGGGAATCACGACGACATTCTAACACGCTTCCTGCCTCTTTTTTTTGGTAAACTTCGCATCGTCAACGAACACATTCACGAAGGAGCCAAAGGTAGCTATTTAGTCGTACACGGCGATGGCTTCGATGCCGTCACGATGAATCACAAGTGGCTCGCCATTCTGGGCGACATCGGCTACCAGAGCCTACTCAAACTGAACCGCGTGTATAACAAGTATCGCGCTTGGCGTGGCAAAGAATATTTCTCGCTCAGCAAGGCCATCAAAGCACGCGTAAAATCAGCCGTCAGCTTTGTAGGTAAATATGAGGAACAATTACAAAGCTTCGCGGAAAAACGCAACTGCGCTGGCATAATCTGCGGGCACATCCACACGCCCGACAATAAAATGATCGGCGACACACACTATCTAAACTCGGGCGATTGGGTGGAATCACTCACCGCGCTGGTTGAGTATGACGATGGGCGCTTCGAAATCATCGATTACAAAGAATTCTGCAGACGCTTGGATGAAAAGACCCGGCTCAAGGCCCTCCAGAAGCTAGATGCAGGCGAGATCGATCTCGCCCCCGTTGAAGAAGATGACCTAGAGCTCAATATGCCACTCCCCTTTGCCTCGTAACAGCGCGCCGACTCCTCCGGCGAGTCGCAATAATGGCTTATCGGCGGAGAAGCACACAGCGGGCTATTTTATCGTGCAGGCCCTGCTTGCGGTTGGTCCAGCCTACCATCATAAACCTGTAATTTAGTGAGGAATCACCATGAACATAGTCGCCATCACCAGGGTTGGAAAGAGAGCTGCCAGCAGCAACTTCAAGGGCGATATACCGCCCTTGAAATACTTATTTAAAATGCTCTGTCCCGCGGGGTTCGGCGCGTTGGCAATCACAGTCAATCCGCCACCGGTAACCGCCCCTGCGACTACGGCGTATTCCAGACCTTGGGCATTTGAAAGCGCATTACCCGCTTTGGTGACCCAGTGATCCGCCACCATCATGTCGGGACTAAAGGCCGGCACTTGTGAGGCTAAGAAGGTAATTGCAGCATTATCATTAAAAGCAGTCAAAATAGTCGCCCCGATAAAGAGTGGCACTTCGGCCAACGAGCTCAAGACGGGCGAAATCCACCAGCCTTGCAGGCCACCATGGGTCACGAGACCCGCCAGGAAAAAGCCCACTAACAACGGTGACTTCAGCTGAATGTCATATTGATGGTGATGGGTGGCCATCGTAAAGGCCAGGAAGAAGAGAAAGCCGCCAATAAAGAAAGCAGGATGGTGCAGTGTCAGCACAGTCCAAGCAACAAAGCCCAAATGCACTAAAACAATCCACATTGGAGCTGGCTCCGGCTGAGGCTCCGAGCCACGTGAAGCCGCGATCTCATTGGCACGCTCCTTCATCGCAGCGAAGTTTTTTCTAAAGATAAAGAAATACACTGTGCTCGCTAGAACTACCCCGAGAATCGCACGCCAGCCAAAGTGAGTGAACATATAAGGTAAATTCCAATGCCATGTATCCGCAACCATCAGCACAGGTGGCGCAGCAAAGTGCGTCAACGTGCCTCCGACTGAGATATTCACAAAGAGCAGACCTAGTGTCGCATATTTGAATTTAGTCGACGGCTCCAACAAATAGAACTGTTGACCTAGTAAGAGCGCCGCAATGGTCATAGCAGCCGGCTCGGTAATAAATGAGCCCAACAATGGGGCCACAATTAAGATAGAAAGCCACCAAGCAGCGGGGCTCTGCTTACCAATCGAAGCCACGCCCCGCATAGCAGTCTCCGCGATCTGAATGACGGGGCGGCTGGATGCAATCGCCATAATAATGACAACGAAGACGGGCTCGGTATAGTTCCGTGTATCCACATAATAAGCGGCTACACTCAGGCCATTGTGCTCCATCAGTGCAAGCGACAGGAACAGTGGAAGGAGCCAAATACCAAAGATCGCTTCCACCTCGCCCAAAAAGTGGAAGAGAGTCGCCTTAAAGCTCACAGGCTCCTTGCCTTCCACATAAACTTTATTGTTCGACTTCATTTTGGCTCGGTGTGCCAGCTCGAAATCGTGGGCCATTTTGTTAAATGTAGTGGCCAAGAATGTGTGAACCACAGCCAAGAAGAAAATGACTGTTGCCACAATATTGAATGGGTCCGCCTTTGCGCGAATTTTCAATTGATCGATCAGGCCCAGCTCGTGCCCAGACTCTTCTGCATAGTGCGCTTCCATCTCGGCATAGGCTGTTTCCGGGATCGGGAATACAATATCTTCCCCGTGTCCCCCGCCACCACCCGCGCTAGCGTGTAGCTGGTTGGTAGCGCATGCCCCAAGTAAAAATAATATGCATACTCGAAAGTAAAAGACGGCATTGGTAGCTTTCATCGCCCACAGAAACAATGCGCGACGAGACCCAATGCAAGCACTATTTACTCGGCCTCATCCTCAGCTAATTGATCGTGCCCAGTCTTCGACCAGAGAGTAACGCCTCGGCGATAGGCCGCTTGTGCAATGGTCTGCGCAGCGACAGGCGTCGTTAGGTAAAAGAACACGATGATCAAACTAGCCGTTACGATCGCACGCACACTTCCAAAATGGATCGCCGCACTCATTAATAGCAGACAGGCCCCAAAAGCGCCCGCCTTCGTCGCGGCATGCATGCGTGTGTAAAAGTCCGGAAATCGAATGACTCCCAATGCAGCCACAAATGCAAAAAACGCCCCCAGCACCAGTAGTATAGCTACGATCCAACTCATTGTTCGCCTCCTTTTCCTAAATAGCGTGCAAATGCAACCGTGCCAATAAAGCTCACAATCGCGATCGCAAAGGCAGCATCCAAGAGCACTGGTTGCTCGAATTGAATCGCAAACATCACGATAATACAGAGGCAAATGCCTCCAATCAAATCCAGCGCAACCACTCGATCAAAAGCAGTCGGCCCCTTCACGATACGCAACAATGCCAGTGCAAATGCAGCGATTAACAAGACCGACGACACCAAACCGGCCAGCGCCAGTGGCATGCCTAATTCCTCAAAACACATTGCGAACTCGCTTTCCATAAGTATCTGAAAGTTCCGCACTCAGAGCCGCGAGATCTTCCTCGAGGTACATCGCGTGTAGGTATAGCTTATCCTTATTATCGGAAAAACTGATCCCAAGTGTGCCGGGAGTCATGGTAATGAAATTGGCCATAAAAAGTAGCTGTCGGTCGCTCATACCCGTCACATCCACTGCAATAATGCCTGGATTCATATGATGCGTCGGCGTCAATACGTCGTAAGCGACACGCAGGTTAGACTTAACCACTTCCTCAATATAGAAGAAAATAAAGCCTATAAAATGAATGATCCGCTTCATGGCAGCACCTCCGTGTTAGGTTGTAAGACAGCGGAGATATACTCGTGCGGGCTCAACAATTGAGCCGCCGCTCGCTCCGCATAGTTGAAGAGTGGCTCACCAAACAAGCCGATCGCCACGGTTGAAATGGCTAAAACCGCAATGGGTGCCACCATGTAAGAGAGTCGTCCAACTGGGTTTGGCAAGGGGCCTGCGCCCACGCCCTCAGGTTGTTGCTTCCAAAAGGCTTCGCCCCAAATCTTCGTCATCGAATACAAAGTCAACACACCCACCAATAAGGCAGCCGCGACCGACCACCAGCTCTCGATCTCAATACCGGATTTCACCAGAGCGAATTTTGCCCAGAACCCGGATAGTGGTGGAATGCCCCCAAGCGAGAAAGCAGGAATAAAGAAAAGAAAAGCCAACCATGGAGCCGACCTACACAGCCCGCCCACTTTGGCCAAGTCACAACTACCCTTTAGGCGAATCACCACCCCACTCACGAGAAAGAGGTTCGTCTTCACTATGATATGGTGCACGAGATAAAAGATCGCTGCGGCCAAGGCCAAGGGCGTCATAAAAGCCAAACCTAAAATCATGTACCCGATCTGACTCACAATATGGAAGGAGAGAATACGACGCATATCAAAATGCGAAGCGGCTCCAAACACCCCCGTGACCATAGTGAGTATCGCCAGTACCAGAATTAAAGGCTGCACTTCGGGAAAGATCGGCACAAACATCAAGGTGTATGAGCGAAACAGTGCATACACCCCCACCTTGGTTAGCAAACCAGCAAAAACGGCCGAAACGGCGGACGGTGGCGTATGATACGAGGCCGGCAGCCAAAAGAAGAATGGGAAAATACCAGCTTTCAGCCCGAAAGACACCAGAAGTAGCATGGAGCTACTAATCACCCAATTGACATCTTCAGCCACGCTTAGATTATGCGCGAGGTCTGCCATATTCAGCGTGCCAGTCTTGCCGTAAATAATGCCGGCACCTGCCAAAAACATCACTGAAGACAGCAAATTCAGACATACGTATTTGAGGCCGCCTTCCAGCTCCCCCTTTTCACCCCCCATCGAGATCAACACGAAGGAAGCGATCAGCATAATCTCAAACCAAACGTAGAGATTAAATAAATCCCCTGTCAGAAACGCTCCATTCACCCCGAAGAGTAAAATCAAATAGAGCGGGAAAAAGAATTTCTTGAGACGCGCCTCATCAATCTCAGCCAGTGCGTAGAGTGCAACCGCAGCTCCCATAAAGGAAGACACTGCTACCATGATCGCGCTAAAGCGGTCGGCCACCAGGCTGATACCAAAGGGAGCCTGCCAGTCGCCCACTTGAATCACGACGAATTCCGCCTGATCGACCACATAGACGAGGTAGAGAGAAAGTGCAAAAGTCACGCTGGAAAAAACAATCCCTCCCGCTCGCTGCAGAGCGAGTGAGCGATGTCCCAGCAAGAGGCAAACAGCCCCGACTAGCGGCAAAAGCAATGTAAGTAGTAAGCTGTATTCGTTCACGTATCCGTGTTGTTAAAAGCGTTAATATCGTCGTCACCTACGGCTTCGTGAGCACGTGTGACCAATGCCAGCAGGAAAGCTGTTAGTCCGAAACCAATCACGATCGCGGTCAACACCATCGCCTGTGGTAACGGATCGCCAAAGGGTGCGGGCGGCGCGACACCATCGGGCGGCACCAAGGCAGGACGGCCGGCCAACAAGCCTCCGGTGGTAAAGACCAGTAAGTTGGCCCCTTGCGAGATCAACACCACGCCGATGACCAACTTGACAATGCTGCGACGCATCAAGCAATACGTGCCTGCGGCAAAGAGAACGCCCACTAAAACTGCGATCAGACTTTCCATTATTCTTCGTGCTCCTCTATTTCAGTATAAGCGAGCTCTGAGAGACTAAAAGTGGTGTGTAGCGCAAAGCCGATCACCACCATATAGACGCCCACATCAAAAACCAGCGGAGTGCCCAAGTGCACCTTACCAATCAAAGGCAAAGCAAAGCCAGGCAACCATTCACTCGTCATAAAAGGTGCTCCGCGCAGTAAACTTGGCATTCCGCTTACCACAGCCACTAGCAGGCCCAGCGCCATCAGCTTTACTGGCTCGATGCGCAAGAGCTCTTTCGCGCGTTCCATAGAATCGCCCAAGCCTACAAGAATGAATGCAGTCGCCGCCAAAAGGCCGCCAATAAAGCCTCCACCTGGCAAATTGTGCCCGCGATACAACACGATCAGCGAAAGAATTAGCAGCGCTGGAAATAACAAACGGCTGGCCTGATTTAAGATAAAATATTTCATGAGCGCTTGCCCTTCCCTTTAATTCCGGTCTTTACCAGCGCGGCGATACCGAGCGCAGCCACTGTCACCACGACGATCTCCCCCATCGTATCCAAAGCCCGAAAATCAACTAGAATGACGTTCACCACGTTTTTCCCCTTAGCTTCAGGGTAACTCATCTCGGCTAACTGACCGGAAATGGCATGATCGAACTGAATATTCACCGCTTTGAGTAAGAGTATAGTAATGAGTCCACCAAATGCCGTCGCCATCAGGCCATCACGTAAGCGCGTATAACGACTAGAAATCGTTTTCAGCGGAGGCAGGCGCAGTACGACAAACATAAACAGCACCACTGTTAAAGTTTCCACCAACAATTGGGTAATGGCCAAATCGGGCGCACCATAATAGGCAAAAATCAGCGCCACACCAAAACCGACCACTCCCAAGGCGACAAGCACCGTGATGTAAGAACGCCCCGTCACGGCGACCAAGGCCGCAATAATCATAATGACCACAAGACCAATCATCAACAAATCATAGGACGCCCAATCAACAGTGAAATGAAGGCCGCCAAAACTAACGATTGCCCAAGTCAGGAAACCAACCGTCGTCATCACAATCAAAAACACATAATCGTGTAAACGACCTGTTTGTAACCAACGCGTTTGTGCTTTCGAGAACCAAATCGTCGCATTAAAAATCCGCTCATACATGGCTTCCGGGCCATAAGGGCGGATCGTTTTTAAGACAGCATCCGAAATCGCCCAGAAGCGAGCACGGTTCAAAAAGACAAAAAATCCGCCCAATACCGTCACCCCGCTCAAAAGTAACGGCAAATTCGGACGCACGAGGTTCCAAAGCGCGAGGTCCAAATGGTGAATTTCCGTCCCTTGAATAGCCGCCAATGCAGGAGCCACCATAAATTCAGTCACCCAAAAGGGCACAATACCGATCGCCAAACCAGCGAATGCCAGCACAATAGGCCCCAGCCACATGGCCACCGGCGCTTCGTGCGGCTTTTTAGGTAAAGCCTCGTGGTTCGGCTTGCCCCAGAAAGGGCCAACCCCCGCCTTCAAGGCCAGTCCCATCATAATTAAATTACCGACCAGAGCGACCACAAGGAAGATCAGCTCAACACCGTTCAGTTTCACCCCCGCCTTATATATCAGCTCTTTTCCGATGAAGCCAAAAAATGGAGGCAAGCCAGACATCGAGAGTGCTGCCAGCCCCCCGGCCAAGGCGGAGATGGGCATCAACTTTCTCAAGCCACGTAATACGGTGACATCACGGGTGCCAGTTTCGTGGTCGATCGAGCCGACCACCAGAAAGAGTGTCGCCTTATAAAGTGCATGTCCGATCAAGAAGACCACCATCGCTTTAATAGCATACTCCGAGCCCAGCCCTAAGAGCATAGTCAAGACACCAAGCACCCCGAGTGTCGTATAAGCGAGGATCGATTTTACATCCTTTTGGAACAGCCCCAAAAACATGGCTAAGAGCAATGTTAAACTGCCAAAGATTGCTAAAGTATACTCCCAGAACCCACTGCCACTAAAGGCAGGGTTCAAGCGTGCCATCAAGTAAATGCCCGCCTTGACCATGGTCGCGGAGTGCAAATAAGCACTCACCGGTGTCGGTCCTGCCATCGCATTGGGCAACCAGAAGTGAAAAGGCACCTGGGCACTCTTAGTAAAAGTGCCTCCCAAAATTAAAACGACAATTGCAGTGAACCAAGGGTTCGCTTGCAGCAGATCTCCCATACCGGTGATCTCGGACAAGGAGTAACTCCCCGTGACCGTGCCGATCAACAAAAAGCCCGCCAGCATCGCCATCGCGCCCAAGCCCGTCACCAACAGAGCCTGCAGCGCCTTCCAGCGAGTTTCCTTTTGCTCGTGATTGAAACCAATCAGAAGATAAGAGCTAATACTGGTTAACTCCCAAAAAACAAAGACGAGGATCAAGTTATCCGAAATCACCAAGCCCAACATCGCCCCCATAAATGCCAGGAGATACAGGAAAAAGCGCCCCAACTGCGGATGCCCATGCATATAACCGCCCGCATATATCACAATAAAGCCGCCGATACCAGAGACCAACAAAGCCATCAGCAGCGACAAACCATCTAAACGTAGACTAAAAGACGTATCTAGCGCGGAGAACCAATCGACTTGATAGATCAGCGCTTCGCCGGCCTCAATCATCCCCGCCTGAGAAATCAACATTACGAAGACGGAAAACGGAGCGAGTGCGAGCAGCCATCCTGCACGGTCACCTAAATAACGCACCAAGGTCGGTGCGAGGCAGGCCGTTAAAAAGATAATGGCTAAGCTCAGAATGAGAATGGTAGGCATATTCAATTAGGAATTTGCGCCTACCATCCAAACAACTCACTTAGGTTCAAGCCTAAGCGGACATTTTTTTGCAAAAAAGCAAAGTTCGATTCTTATTTCGACCCAGCCTTTTGGATCGGAAGCTCGCCGTCGGAGTGATTTCGGCGAAATTGATAACGATTCAAATCCCGCAGCGAGACCTTTTCCGCCATATCACGAAACTGCTCCGCATCTTGCAGCATCATATAGTAAAGCTGTTTGTCCGCCACCAATCGGGCACGCTCATCCATATCGATGCCCGCTTTTTTGTGCAGGTCCGCCATCTGATCGTTCCAGCGCGCCATGTCGAAACTGATCTCTTTTCGCTCGAAACTCTTTTTCTCGAACATCTTTTTATCCTTGCCCTCGGTCATTGCGATCGGGGCACGCTTCGTGCCGACCGATGAATAGTGCTTATCCCAATGCTCGATCGGAAAAGACTTATTCATCAGAGAGTTCGTCTGTGTATTGGACCACATCTGTTTTTCGACGCGCTGGCTCTCAATAGAATCGGCGCGACGTTTCAAAAAGCCAAGTGTGCGCGAATTTGCATCCACATCGGCCAGCAATACAAAAAATGCGAGGACGTAGCAAAAAGGTAATGGGGATCGGATATTCATAGGGGAACCAAAAAACAACTTACTAGCATAGCCCCGGCCCGTCCCCAAATCAAGTGTTAAGACATGCTCAAATGCATCCTCACTCATTATCCAGCGGAGTCCCGCGCCCCGCGACTTGCCTCAAAACGTTCTAGTGCCTCTTGCAATGCAGGCCCCAGTAATGGCTTGGTGACATAATCATTCATCCCAGCCGATAAGCAGCGCTCACGATCGGCTTCCATCGCATGCGCGGTGACAGCTATAATATGTATGCCGCCCCGCAGCCCCAACTCACGCTCCTGCGCTCGAATCAATCGCGCCGCCTCATAGCCCTCCATGACAGGCATTTGACAGTCCATTAGAACTAAGTCATAGCCACCGGCGGCTACAGATTCGACCGCCAATTTGCCATTTTCGACGACATCCACCGTGCAGCCCAATTTCTTAAGCTGCAACTGGGTCACACGCTGATTCACCTTATTATCCTCAGCCAACAAGACATGATATCCTAAATGTGCTCCTGCCGGATGCTTCACGACCGGCTTATTCGCCGCTTCTAAAGGTTGAATATGACCGCTCAAAGCCCGCAGGCAATTATAGAAGCGCTCTTGACGCACTGGCTTCTGCAAGCACTCCATAATTCCCGCTGCCTTTAATTCACTGCGTGGCACATCAGAGGCCAGCGAGGTCAACATAATCAGAGGCAATCGGTTTAATTGAGGAGAGTTTAGAATATTTCGCGCCAAGCTGAGGCCATCCATATCCGGCATATGCATATCCAAGATCCCAGCTTGGAAAGCAGGCACAGTCTCATCTTCGAGCAATTCAAGCGCCTCACGGGCCGAAGCCGTCGCATGCACATCCACGCCCCAGTTTTTCAACTGTATACTCAATACGTCGCGATTGGTCTGATTGTCATCCACCACCAACATTCGTAAGCCTCGCAAATCATTACGCTGAGGCGTCCGCACTGGCGCCTCCCCCGCCAGAGAATGCCAAGGTATTTCAAACCAAATAGAAGTGCCCCGCCCGGGCTGGCTATCGAGCCCAATCTCCCCGTCCATCAGATGGATCAAACGCTGACAAATCGCGAGCCCCAGTCCCGTGCCTCCATATTCGCGGGTGGTCGAACCGTCCGCCTGTGTAAAGGCCTGAAACAGTCGGCTTTGCACTTGGGGCGTAATGCCAATCCCAGTATCATTCACTTCGAAACGCAGCGATTTGACTCCTTCCAAGTCGGAACAGATAAGCTTCAAAACGACTTCCCCCACGCTGGTAAACTTGATCGCATTGCCCAGCAAGTTGATCAACACCTGCCTTAATCGCACAGGATCGCCGAGTATCCATCGAGGCATGCTAGGCTCCATCACTCCGATCAGTTCCAAGCCTTTCGATTGCGCCGGCTCCGCCATCACTCCCAGTGTTTCTTCAAGCAAATCACGCAAATCGATGGCGACCGCCTCCACTTCTAATTTGCCGGCTTCGATCTTAGAAAAGTCCAAGATATCATTCAGTATAGTTAGCAACGACCCTGCACTTTGCTTCACAGTTTGCGCGTACTCTCTCTGCTCCTCACTCAGATCAGTATCGAGTAAATGATGCACCATACCAATCACGCCATTCATAGGCGTGCGAATCTCGTGGCTCATATTCGCCAAAAACTCTGATTTTAAGCGGGCTGACTCCAAGGCAGCTGACTCAGCTTGCTTGAGATTGGTCACATCCAAATAACTACACAGCACTCCTTCAACCGTACCTTGATCACCTCGTAAAGGTGCGAGATTCAGCGCAAGCCAGCGCTCTTCGCCCGCGTCACCACCGCCTTGGCGAATGACATTCGAAACCTCGCGTCCCTCATTCAACACTGAGGCTTGCAACTGCTCAAAATGCTCACGATGCCCATCAGCGACCGGCAATTCATTGAGCATCCGCCCAACAGCGGCCTGACCATCAATCTGCATATCATTCAAAAAATGCTGATTAGAGCCCTGAACCTGCCCTTCGCGACTGGTCCAAACAACGCCTTGAGGCAGTACGTTCAGCACTGTCCGCAATAATCGCTCCGATTGACCAGCGAGCTCTTGGCTCTGTTCCAATTCCAAAGTCCTTTCAGTCACGCGCGCTTCAATCTCCCGATTAGTCAGCTCTAACTCAGCCTGTCGCTCCGCCGACACGCACATTTCATTATGACTTAAGCAAATCGATCGCACCAAAAACCAGCACTCAAAAACCACCCAAGCCACATGCTCAAGCGGACGCCAAATCGGCGCGCTCAAAACTCCGAAAATTGACTCCGGCCAATAGACACCACGAATCAAGTGGTCGAGGTATGTGACCAAGACTCCCATAAGCAACACTTTCGGATCTCGATAAAATGCAATAAAGGCCAATGAGCCAAATATATGAAAGTGCGTCTCAATGCGCCCCCCGCTTAGATGGATCAAAAGCGCGCCCATCAACATCTGAGCCACTGCAATCACGTGCCGAGTCATCGTCGCCCCCGGCCGTTTCCACGCACACCAACAAGGGTAAGCGGTAATCAAACCGCCTAAAAAAAACGCCGCCCACACATGTATGTGCACAGAAGCCTGGCTGCCCGCCCACGTGCGTGGCGAGATCATTAAAGCTGCAACAACTCCAGCCAACCATTGAAAACACATCAACTTCATAAAAAGCCGATCTGTATAAACATAAATGCGTTGAGCCTGCTCAGCAAACAGTATCTGTGTGCGCTCGGACCGATTACATTGCTTCTCACTCATGATTTCACATTTGAGAAGTTGTAGTGAATTCGCCCCCGCCGCACGAAACATCATTCAGCGGACAACCGAACACTGCCGTTTCCGACACAGTCTCTCTCCCCATTGATAGCTGTTGGATCGCAAGCCGCCCCATGTTATCGCCATAATGCCCGCGCGAAGCCGTAATGCCACCATGGAATAAGAGCTCGCCCTGAGCTCCATAGACTAAAGTCGCCCCAGAAACTTCCGCACCAAACCGTTTAGCCTCCATTGCATTGACATCTAATTCGACACTCACATTCGGAATCTGCTTTGCCTGCGCCCACAGACTACTGCGCACCCACTCTATCGACTGCCCCGTGGGACTGATAAATAAAACTCGTGCCGACAAGCCCTGCTGACAGTTACGCATCAAAACAGCCAATTCCCCAAGACTTGCCCTCGAACACGGACACCGTGGATGCACAAACATCAGCAACTGCACCCCCTCCGCCGCCGGCAAAGAACTTTGCTCCGGCCAGAAATCAGGCACTGAAGAAAAACCACCCGCACGCTGACTATAAACCCAGAGCGCGGAGATTCCCCAAATCGCTAAAACTAGCCACAGCAAAGCAATAAAAACAGGTTCTTCACGGATTTCGGTCACAGCTCTTTCCGGGTGGATAGGTTCGGGAGATCGTAGATTTTCAAATGGAGGAACTCTTCATCCCT
>PBYS01000084.1 GCA_002729725.1 Puniceicoccaceae bacterium | reverse complement strand
TTACATCGGTTTCTTTCCATGGCATCTCGCCAGTTAAGTGTTACCGATGTCCTTGTGCTATCTGTTACCGATGTCTTTGTGCCGCGCCAGCCACAGTTGATTCAGGTCCGTGCCATCACCAGCTTCGTCGAGCGGATGAATGTCGTTCACCTCGCCCCCAACTCGAGTCAGAGTTTCGCCCTCTACCATCGCAGTAAAACCACTAAAATTGGGTGTGGTATAGCCATAGCGAACGCGCAGCGAGTTCCCCTCACGATCGTTTGCAGCGACTCCATTTTGCAAGTCGAAAGCTTCGTAGCGCCAACGCGCATCGAGATTAAATTTCCCAGGCATACTGGCTTCAAGTTCTTTAAAAGTCGTATCTAAATAAGATTCAACTGAGTTGGCGCTAGTAGCACTCACAGTAAGTAAAACGGCGAGCGAAGAGACTTGGTATACGGATTTCATGGTCAGTTTTGTTGTTAGATTTTGTGTTTAAACACAGAATCTACAGCACCAGTAACCATGCCATATTTTCATAACAAACCGAATTGAACATGATCAAAATTCATGCATTCAGTGAAAAAACTTTCTAGGTGTAAAGTTCTGCCTCAGGACGCTTGCTTGCTAAAAACATCCAAAGTGGTGCTCTCCAAGAAATCACACATTTGAGCATCCAGCTCGAACAATTTGTCATGCAAGGGGCACGGGGCTCCATGACCGCACCATCCGGGGCCAAAGGGGCATTGCAAACGATCATCCGATTTCTCGAACTGCACAACGATCGCGTGCAATGTGATTTCTGCGGGCGGTTGAGCCAACCAATAGCCTCCACCAGGGCCTCGGGAACCATCGACCAATTGTGCCTGCGAGAGCACAACTAGAATCTTAGCCACTAAGGTTTGCGGCAAATTACGCCGTTTAGCGATATCGCCCGAACTGAGTTTAGTCGTGCCGCCATCGTAAACTTCGGCCAAATAACTCATGGCCGAAATCGCATTTTGTGCCATCTTTCCGTATTTAAGCATGTGTATCTTATTCGAAAAGCAGCTTCGCTTGAAAAAATCATGATGGCAATACGGATTGCCAAAGAATGAATCATGCCACGCCAATCCGGCAACTGAGCAAGTATGCAGAGGTCGACTTTCTCATTCTTCAGCAACTAACCAGCAGATAAGTGAGAGCGCCTGCCGTAAAACTCCTCCTTACGTGGTATGATATAAACTAAGACTACGATACCTAATACCGTCCCGACTGGAGCTAGCAACAAAATCAACGCCGAGTAGATGGTCATGAACCAAAAGAACCAAGGCGCCCGATAGCGGCTCGCAAAGAGCGCGAAGAGCAAACAAATATAGCCAATCATATTCCCAAGAAGACCAAGCAGAGGCGCATACAAAGCCACCACCATACTAAATTCAAGCGAGCTTTCAGAAACTCCTCCCAAGTGATCAAAGTCACTCATGTGAATCACCCCACCAATCATCGCGAGAATTGACACCATGAGACCAAACAGGGGGCCTAATTGTAAGCAGGCTCCGACCACTGCAAATATTTTACCTTTTTTCATTTTTTCTAGCTACTGAGACAGTTCAGATGCTGCCAGCCGATTTAAGATCGTCCGCGCCAGTTGCTCCGCCTCGGACCGAGTCAAATCCCCCACAATCATCTAACTTTTCATAACAATAAATTAATTAACCTCAACAAATCAAAAGTCGAACTAAATTCCAAAATAATGATAAGCAAAAAAAATCATCTTCCGAGCTTAAACGAATGGCAATAGGCGCACAAACCCAGCACAACTTGCAAACTTTTTGCTAATTTAAGCAGATTGCCGTGCTAGCGACTATAGATGAAACAAATCGCCTCTGCGGTCTTCCCAAGCACTTAATTTAGAGCGAACTTTGCTCACCAGCGAAGGATCGATCTCCACATGCAACAGGCATGCCTCCTCCGAGGCTTCGACCACAATTTCCCCCCATGGATCCACGACCATGGAGTGTCCAAAATACTGCGTTTCCCCCACACTGCTGCCGTGCCCCTCGACACCGCATTGATTGATCGCGATGAAATAGTTTTGATTTTCGATCGCACGTGCACGCACTAAGCTGCGCCAGTGGTCTAAGCGTGGATGCGGAAACGCGGCTGGTAGGATCTGCAAGATCGCTCCGGCTTCAGTATTGCGCCGGAAAAGCTCCGGAAAGCGCAGGTCGTAACAGATTGCCGCCCCGATCCGACCAAACTCGGTCTCAAAACTCAGGCATTGCTCCCCCGCTTCAACATGCCGCTCCTCATGAAACAGCGTGAACAGGTGCAGCTTACGGTAACGGGCACACAGCGCCCCGCGAGCATCAAAGAAATGGAAGCAATTCGCCGCATTGCCCGACTCGGTCCGCTCGAGCATGGAGCCACAAATCGCGATCCCATGCGCCTTAGCGAGAGCCGAAACCGCTGCCGCATCATCGGCCGCGGCGTCTAAGTGAGCGCGATTATAGGCCCAGTCAAAACCAGTGGTGCACATTTCGGGCAAGCACAGCAGGTCAGAACCTGCGGCGCTCGCCTCGGCAGCCAGTTCAGCGATCTGCGCCAAATTGGCAGCAGCCTCCGCGCGAGCGACTTCAAATTGTGCGAGAGATAATTGCATCATAAACAGTTCGAATGGGAACCCTCCGAACTTAGCGCATTAAGCCTTCTTTACAAATTCAGACTTCAGTTTCATGCCGCCAAAGCCCTTAATCTTGCAATCAATATCGTGATCTCCACCGACGAGGCGGATGTTTTTCACCTTAGTTCCGATTTTTAGTGTCGAGGAAGTCCCACCGACCTTGAGATCTTTAATCACGGTCACAGTGTCGCCATCTTGGAGCGGTGTACCAAAAGCATCACGAAATTCAACTACTTCCTGCTGAGATTCCTCCAAAGATTCGAGCGTAAACTCATGCCCACAATCGGGGCACACGATCAAGCTACCATCTTCGTAGGTATATTCAGAGTCGCACTGAGGACAATTGGGTAATTCTGCCATCTATCTAGCTGAGCCAATCCCAAAGCCTAGGCAAGCTTTGAAAGTCTAAAGCCTTCCCCTCGAAGCACGCTCAGCAGCGCCCCCCCGCATGTAGAACGACGGCGAGAGCCGTTGTCTCCAGGCACAACCTCGCAGTCAAGAAGGTAGCACTTGACAATGAGGCGCGAGGCCCGTTTGTCTAGCGACCTTCCTTAGGGGTGACCTGACATGGTCTGAGATGCTTTCGAATATGGCGTAAGCGATCCCTTTGAACCTGATCCGGTTGACACCGGCGTAGGAAAAGGAATGGATCGCCCTCCTTTCGGCGGTTCACCTTCAATCGCCCAAGGCCGGATCTCAACAACACTAACATTGAGATCCAACATGAAACACCCAATCAGCGCCATCGCGCTAATAAGTATCAGCAGCGTCGCTTTCGCACAAGAAAACGACATCCAAATGCTGCCCACCACCGTCGTGACTGGCGAACTCTGGGAGTCTGACATCCAGAACACCACAGCTAGCGTCACTGTGGTCGACGGTGACGACCTACAAAAACGCAGCACTCAACACTTCGGAGATCTAATCAACTCAATCCCAAACCTGAGCTGGTCAGCCACTTCCTCGCGTCCTCGCTACATTCAGGTTCGTGGAATCGGCGAGAATTCACAATTTGAAGGTGAAACGCCGGACTCTTCTGTTCGCTTCATAGTCGATGACCTCGATTTCACTGGAATCGGCAGTATTGGTAACCTCTTCGACACCCAACAAGTTGAAGTATTACGCGGTCCTCAAGCGGGTGCTTTTGGCGCAAATGCCGCCGGTGGTATCGTGAAAATTGTATCGAACGATCCAACCCCTTACTGGACTGGTCAAATCGAGGGAACCGCTGGAAACGACAGCCTAATGGCAGGCGGCATCGCAGTGGGTGGCCCGCTGCTTGAAGACGACCCCAAACAGCTCACCTTTCGATTCTCCGCATACCAGCTGCAACAAGATGGTTTTCGAGACAATCAATTCCTCGACAAAGACGACACTAACGAGCGCGACGAGTTCAATACGCGTCTCAAGATTCGCTGGATTCCAAACGAAGATTGGCAGTGGGATGCGACTCTTTTCTACGCTAACGCGGACAACGGCTACGATGAATGGACTCTTGATAACACGCGCTTTGATACCTACTCGGATTTCGAAGGTCGTGATGAGCAGGAGAGCTTCGCAGCAAGTCTTCGTGGGACATGGACTGGACTCAATAATGTTGATGTCACTAGCGTGACTAGTTTCACGGACACAAACTCACTCAACAGCGCCGACGGCGATTGGGCAGATACTGCAACCTCGACTGTGCTGACCCCAATCGACCACGACAACAACCCACTCACTCCCGACGTCCCCACCCTAATCGATTACAGTAGTTTCCTAATTACCGAGCGCGAACGCCAGCGCTGGAGCGAAGAGATCCGCTTCGACTCCGTCGAGGAGGAGGATAGTCTTGGCTTCATTGATCGCTGGACTGCTGGGATTTACTTCGAAGACTTCAAAGAATACACAAAATACAACGTTTTTGGACTCGGCGAAACAAATTATGAAACGCAGACACTTAGCTTTTACGGGCAAGGTGTACACTTATTTAATAAAGAGACTCGCCTCATAATAGGGCTGCGCACTGAATATTACGATCTCGATACAGTCGTTGATTACGAAAACCCTAGTTTTTCAAATTCCAGCAACAATCCTAATTTTAACGACTGGCTGTTCGGTGGAAAGATCACACTAGAACACGACTTGAGTGATGCACATACCGCTTTCGCATCAGTGACCAGAGGCTACAAAGCTGGTGGGGCCAACATCTTCCCGGGTCTAGAGGGCGACGACGACGACACTACACAGATTGAACCAAACTTCCCGACGAGCTACGACACCGAAGAGCTTTGGAACTATGAATTGGGTCTTCGCTCTAGCTTACTCGAGGGAGCGCTCGTTTCTCAAATCACACTCTTTTACCTAAACCGCGAAAATGCCCAGCTTCGCAGCTCCGCAGGAGTCGGTACTGACTTCACTTATGGCACCACTAACGGAGGGAATGCTAAACATTACGGCGCTGAGCTAGAGAGCACTTGGTTTATCAATGAAAATTGGACGATTTCAGCAGGTCTAGGACTGCTCGACACCCAGCTAGATGCAACAGGTGATGAATTATCGAGCGCACCCTCCTATACCTACAACGCACGTATTGAATACGTCGCAGAGAACGGATTCTTTGCGAACTTAGAGCTCACTGGTAGCGATGAGTTCTATGAATCCAACAACCCCGATAATCGTGATCAACGTCTACGCAGTGAGTTTACGGTCTTCAACGGCGCCATAGGTTATCGCTATGAAAACTGGACGCTCACCTTGTGGGGCCGTAATCTCTTCGACGAAGAATACGAGAAGCGTGTCTTCTACTTCGGAAACGAAGCCCCCGATTGGACAGAAACTCGTTACGAAAACCCAGCGGACCCACAGCAATTTGGAGCCACTTTAAACTACAGTTGGTAAACCCTCGATCGTAGGGGCTCCACTATTTGAAAATCGCCGGATTCGTTACTATGCCTCGGTGGTCTTCATGGGTGAAGCCCCGACGACGATTCACAGCCCTCTTAGAATTCCCAAATTCTACCGGCTCTGAGTCTCGCTCTCATTGGACAAAACTCAACGATCTAGTTTACGAATGATACTGAGTAAACTTCACAAAAAAAATCCCGGCACATAAGTGCCGGGATTTTTAATCACTCAAGACATACTGAATTCGCTACTTCCGGCGTCGCAGCATGACGAAAGTCAAGCCCAAGCAACCTGCAAGCAAAGCATAGCTGGACGACTCTGGAACCACGGTCAAATAACCAGTGGTTTCTGAGAACTGCAACAAGGCATTGGAGTCATGAGTCCAAGTGCCGTCCAACTCGGAAAAACCAGCAACGCTGAAAGTGGCTCCATAGGAGACCGTTAATCCAGCAACCTCCACAATCAACCAAGAATTCCCCTCGGTCAGATCCGCACCGGTGAGGTCGAAGGTTAATTCACCATTCAGATTCAATTCGCTCATGTTCGCATCGCCACTGGTGATGGAATTACTCACGCCATCTGCCCCGATGACAAACTCAACGGAGGAACCATCATTAAACGTAAAACCGTTGGTCTTACTAATGGAGATATCCAAATCACCGCTAATATCTCCGGAAAAATCACCCTTATCGATATTAAGCGATGTGTTATCTCCGGCTTGAATGCTACCAGTGCCGTAGAGTTGCCTGAGCGAATCGGAAACGCCCTCGTCCACTATGAAGAGGCCGTTTACAGTTAAAGGATTGAGTTGGTCACTGGTAGACAGTTGCAATGTTCCAGAAGCCCCCACGACAATACTCTTCAGCTGCTTAGTCGCAGTGCGATTGACAACGACCAAACCTTCATTCACATTAATAGCATAGTCGCTATTCGCCGAATCGGTTAGCGTGAGAGTGCCGCTCCCCGTCTTGGTAAATGTTTTACCTGCTCCAGCAAGCTTCATGCTCGATGTCCCCTCAATGATGAAATCGGAGTTATCTGTAAGTGATACGGCATCATTAAAAGTGGCTGATGCTCCACTGGATACTGTATAAGTCGCCGAAGTGCCTAGCTTCAAATTACCATCAAAAGTATATGTTCCCTCTTCAATGGTCAAATTCGTCGCGGTAGGTGTGCCAGTCGCAGTAATTGCTGCTGTTGCCACATTGTTCCCTGCAGAAAAGACCACACTATCCGTATCCGTAAAAGTCGTCACCGCCGCGGTGCCATCGGATGTGGTATTCCAATTGGAAGTCGTCGCGATATCCCAAGTGCCCGATGCATCTGTGGAGTCCGTTGCACCTGCGTTGGTACCGTTAATATCCCAATATACTTGGGCATGAAGCACGCCGCAAATTGCAATCGAGGCAGCACTGACAGTAGATAACTTCTTTAACATATTCATTTTCATTATTTTTGATTAGGGGTTATGCAGTGGATAAAATAACTAATATATTTATAATATGTAAAATTTCTAATAGGCGACAAGTGCCACGTCACGCAACTAATTGCACGCGACACGAAGAACTGTAATGTACTTAGATTTATTGGCCTAAAACAGCATCCGCAGGACACATCAGCACCGAGAAATTAGCGACTGCGGGGCCATTCTCCAAGCGCAAGAGAACGCTATTGTATCCAGGCTTCAACAACACCCGGCGAAAGCCTTCATCGAGTTGCCAACCGGAGAGGCCCACGTCCTGAAAGACGACCAAATTATTGATCCACAACTTCGCCCGATCATCACTGGCCACTGCGACAACGACATCCATTGCACTCTCACAGAAAACCTCCGTATAAGCAAAATACACAGTCGAGCTCAACTCGTCGGGCGGCTTAATCCGCAGGCTGCCCGACTGCACGAAGCGCCAGCGCAATTGCATGGCCTCTTTGGTTCTGGGATGACGTTTGCCCTCATAGCTCGCATCCAGATCGACCATTGTTTCCGGTGGGAAGGATTGCTCAAACTCCGGCCCCTTAGGTAAGTCCCAGGGTCCGATAATATACCAGGTATCCACAAAGATCCAACCCTTGCGACTGGACTCCTGATCGAAGCGCCGTCCCGGTAAGGCTTGAGCAAATGTCTTACGGCTATCCAAGCGAATGCCTGATGGGTTGTTTTGACTCTTATCTGCTCCAAGAAAAGACTCGCGATCATACGAAGCGCTTAAGCCCGCCTGCCCGGTGTCGTCGTCGCCACCGGAGAGCGATGTATTGGCATAGCTTTGCTGCATCAAACTGCGCAGGTCCTGCAAATTTCCATTCGATCGCCCCATATTGGAGCCGGCCATCGCCATTTTTGCTTTCAGCGAGGCCGCCTTGCTCAGTGCCTGCTTCAGTTGGTCCGCGGTCTGAGAAGCCTTATCGTCAGAACTCTGAGCACCACTGGCCGAGATCAAGCGATTCTCAGCCTGCCGTGCGATACGCTCACTCGACTGCACGGCTTGGTTGAGAGCTTCGTTGAAAGCCTGAAATTCTTCGCTAGAATTTGGCTGATTTTGCTTCAATGGTTCTGCCAAATCCGGCCCAAGATCCGTCTTGGGTGCATAGACCTGCTCTTTCGCCTGATCCAGCGGAATCTGCTTAAATTCGGCAAGTTCGGCCGCTTTGTTTTCCGCAAACGCTTCGTCGCCTCCACGCGTTCTGTCATAAAACGCACAATTTTCTCCTGCTCCCGATCCGCGGGCAGGGCGACCCCGCTCTCATACGCACTGGCGATCGAAGCTTGCGCGGGTGTAATCTGCACAACGACCTGCCTAGCCTGTTCCAAAGCCGACCAGGCGGAATCACTTTCTACTTCAATTTGCAAAGCCAATACCCGCATTTGCTTGGAATGTGTATCCGTCATATTACGCAACTGTATCAAACTTTTCGCGACACCTTCTTGCTGCGTAAGAAAGCGGCTCTTTGTCTGCCAATAGCGCATTTCATCGGCCTGCTGCATCAGATGACTGCTTTGGGCGGCCAACTCATCCCAAATGTCCGGCGTGCTCAAAGATTCTTTTCTGGCTTCGGCCACCTCTTCCAGCGATAGGACAGTCTTACGCAATTTCCTAGCATTTTCCTTCAACTCCTCCCGTTTCTTCAGCTCCTGGTTGCGGGCAATTTCACGCATTTGTTCACGGTTTGGCTCAGGTCGCTCTACTTTGACCTTCCTGACGATTTCGCCCTCGTCGTCGACTTCCACCTCCAGAATGGCAAAGGTGGTCTGACGCCAATCATCGTTAAAATACAAGGCCAGTGACGCCGCAGCAGCCAGCAGCAATGAAATCAACAGCGCAGCCTGGAGCGGAAATTTCTGTATCAAGCCAATCATTTATCGTATTTCTCATGGTAGGTGCGCACCCCTACATTACGTAAATTCCGAAAGCTCAGCGCATCGAGCACTTCGACGAAACGATAGAACGGTGTATTTTCATCGGTATCCAAGCGAATACGACGTTCCGCGTCCTCTTGTTCAATGGTCCGCAGCTCGTCCAGCAATACCATGATTGTCACCGACTCTCCCTCATAGTAAATCTCACCCTCAGCATCGATTGCGATCGCCACGACGCTGTCATCCGGTGGCACCTCCAGCGACGAACGCGAGATCGGCAAATTGAGGTGCTCCACCTCTTTGAGGTCCTTTTTCAACATCGTGGTCACTAGGAAAAAAATCAGCAGCAAGAAGACACAGTCAATCAAGGGCGACATACTCAGTGCCACATCCTCGTCTTCCTCTTCATAAGGACGGCGACTCATTAGCGATAGCCTTTCATTTCAAAATCCTCCGAGCCGCGATAGCGCAAGCGCACGCCCACTTGTTCAAAGCCCTGCAGGGCCAAAGTATCCAAGGCATCGATCACACGCTGCACGGGCACTTCGCGGTCCGCATCCAGGCGGATGCCGACACCGGTTCCATGTGTTTGCGCAACCGACTTAAGTTCCTCAATAAAGGATGGCACCGGACTATAACTGAGCCCTTGCATAGTGCGTGATGCCCCATTGGCTCGTAGGATTTCCCCACGATCATCCATCGCATAAATAATCACCTCCGATTCCGCAATCGGCGCCAAGGCGGAAGTATAATCCGGTAAAACCACCGGGATCTGCTTTTCCAACTTCTTCAACATGGTGGTCACCAAAAAGAAAATGAGCAGCAAAAACACACAATCGATCAGCGGCGACAAATCGACCTCCACATTATCATCCTTTCGATGCCGATTACGCAGGCGCCGCATCACCGCCACCCGGGAGGTGGAAGAAGTAGTCAAACTCAACTTTGGAGTGTTAGAAGACATCAGACGAGGGCAAGGAATGACACGTGAAGCATTCGATCACTCTTTCGACTCTGGGGTTTGCGCATCCTCCGCATGCAGCCAGGGCGACATCAGGCTGTCCATGGTCTCTTCCAGGCGTATTCCGAAACTGTTGATTTTTGACTTAAAGAAATGGTAGGAAGCCAAGGTGGGAATCGCAATAATCAAGCCGAGCGCGGTCGTAATGAGCGCTTTACCAATCGAATCAGCCAAGACCGAAGCATCCCCCGTATCCCCCATCAGCGCCACTTTTTGAAAAGACTCAATCATCCCGATAATCGTCCCCAACAAACCCAGCAAAGGCGAAATCGTCGCAACAACTGCCAGAGGATAATTACGCAACTGCTGGCGACTGACCGCTCTGGAAATAAGATCAGATCCTCCTAACGCCAAGATCTCAAAGGGTATATGTTTGTGCGAGGCAATGTAGTTTCCCACCGAGGAAAGCACACTCATATTTCCCTTACAAGCGGCACTCATTCCATCAAAATCCGAGCGCTCCGCGCACTCCCGCAATTGCAGCTCCAAGTGCTTGGGAATAAAGTTCGCACGCCGCACGACGATCATACGCTCGATAAAAAAGACCAACCCGACAAAGCCCACCAGTAAGAGGACGATCGAAGTCGCCCCGCCCTTGAGCACTTGGGCCACCCAGTCGATGGTGCCCACGGCATCGGATTCCAATTCAATGGACGCGGGTTGAGCCATTAATATCTGAACGAAGAGGAAGGGTAATAGGATTAGAGAGAGGCGTTTCATATGATATGGATAGACAATCTTAAACAATAGTATTTCGAGAAATTAAAGACATGGAGCGCAGCCAGTGCCTATAAGAAATCCAAACGATTCCAATAAGTAGAATATTGCCGCACAAAACAAGTACCCAACCACGCAATCATTGCGTATCTAACGGAGAAGCAAATGATGGGCTAGTAGGTATTCTTTTCGTCAGACTCGGACCATCCACCCACACACCTTCCACCATGGTGGTCAAAGGAACGGCCGGCACCCCGCGTTCCCCACGCTGCAAGGCCCCCACAATCAAGTCCGTCGCGGCCGCGCCGATATCGGCAGGGCGTTGATCCACTCCAGCAATATCAGACTGCCCTTCGAACCAGCCTAAACTGACAAAGTCCACTTCACCGGGCATATGGATACCTGCACCAGTCAGCTCTTCCATCACTTCCAAATTGTCGCTAATCACCACATCCAGCTTTTCTTGACGACACCAGGCTGGCGTGTCCTTCAATGTCGTATCGTTAAATAGAAAAGTGCTAATATTAAACTCTCTATCCTTTTTACCAATGCCCTTCAACCGATCATACTGTGCCAAGAGCACGGCTGACAACCACAATTCATCCACCCGTCGACTGGTATCTGTAAACACACACAAGCCTACACGCTTATACCCCAAGTAATACAAGCGTTTAAGCGCTTCCTACATCGCGTGAAAATGATGCGGCGTGCTACGATGCAATATAGGCGACATGTGCGAATACCCAACCGTCGCACAACTGAATTTCTCCCAATCCAAATCGAGTGGTTTATGCACATTCGGCGTCGGCGCGAGAAAGAGCCCCAAAATACCTCGGGCATAGAGTATTCGACTGAGGCGCCCCGGCGTCATATTGGGTTCCCCCAACCAAAAGTGCTCTAATTTATACCCCTGCCCCTCCAATCTCCTTTTCGCCCCTTCATAGCAACGCAGATAAAACGGATTCTTCAGCCAGATGTCACGGCTCTTAAAGTTGGTAATATAGGCGATCGTCGTGACACTAGAACCTGTTGAGCTACCACGACGGCGTGCCGCAAAGGCAGAAAGCAAGGGATCGGGCCGATATCCTAACTGATCCGCAACCGCCTGAATACGCTGACGGGTCGCTTCGGGGATTTGTGGATTCGAATTTAAAGCGCGACAAACAGTGGACGCAGACACACCAGCCGCCTCCGCCACTTCCTTCATCGTCACACGACCACCGTCCATTGAATGCTTAGTTGAAGTCGACACAGGCAAAATATTTTAAGGGTTAAATCCGTAGATTGCTGTATAAATTACCACGAATTATGATGAAGGCGAACATCCCAAAACTGGCTCACATCGCTGAGAAATCAACCCTTAAGCGCAATCTATTGCACGCACTTTGACAATTACACATATTAAAGTTTGCGACGCGCCTGCAAAGCGATTAAGTCAACTCAATCGCTCGCGCGCAGGATTCCAATGCATAAAATGAAGGCTTGGGTAGTCCCTGCTGATTAAGCAGTCCCCATGCGGTCTCTGCAGGGCAATCCGGCTCCTGACATTGCCAGCAATTCGCAGCATCACGCCAATTATAGTAGGTTGCTCCAATGACAAAGGGCTTCTCGATAAAGATCTTCATCGACTCTTTGATATATTCTGCTTGCACCGCCTCACTATGCTCGCCTCTCCAGTTGAACTTCCAACGCTTCACATCGCAAGGATAGGCACCTGCATCAATGTCCGCTGGGGTCATATTTCCGCCTGCAGAGGCATAGCCAAACTCTTGAATAAAAATCGGCTTGCCTGTGAGTGCGTAAAAACCGTCCAAATACTCGTGCCAACTTTCCGGGCCGCCTTTGCGCCAAGACCCAGGATAACTATCAAACCCCGCATAATCGACTGGCAAAGAGGGGTCCCCATAAATGCCTTTCGCTAGAATCAAGCCCTCATGCGCATCCGTATTCCCGTCGACCTCACCGGGTAAAGAAGGAAACAAGGTGATATTGATGCCCACCTTCAACGAGGGAACTGCCTCCTTCATCGCACGAATCCCTACCTTCAGAAACTCGACCGATTGATCCATGTCCAGGTTATCGCGAAAGATCCAGATATCCAATTCATTCGCAACCTGCCACCACTCGATTAAACCTTCAAACTTCAGAGCAAAAAAACGACTCACCGCCGCATAAGCCTCATAGTATTCTTCACTGCCGGGAGTCAGTCCAAGCTTAGCCATCTCGCGCGGCCCGGGTGACAGTCCCATTAATTGAAATCCTGAATCTCTCAAATCCTGCACCGCTGACAAGCTTCCTCAAAACCTGAAGACTGTGGCGCATTCTTCATAAATGCAGCTGCATCAAATTGAAAGTCCCCAAAGCGTAACCAGCGAATGCCGACGGACCGCATCATCTCCAAGTCTTGACTAGTTAATTAAGGAAGTCGCGCAGCGACACCAAGCATAAAATCGTTTCCATTCTGCATTATACGAAGGGGGTTGTTTATAGAAATAAATACGGGCAACATGCCCACTCCGCCTAACATGTGGCGAATGCTTGGTGTGGATCAACAGCCCCTCCACGCAATTAGTTGCACATACAAAAGAGACTTAGCTTAACTTGGCGGTGAACGACTGCGGTATCACAGCGCACCACAGCTACGCAATTAATTGCGTGGCGGCAACCTTGCGAATGATGACTCCAAAGATAATTAATTAATGCTATGTTGCTTCCCCAATGCCCTTCGTATTTCAGAAAGAATATCGTAGTCCTGACCATCATTGCCGGCCTCATCGGCTCGATCTCAAGCCATGCCCTTGAGCCCATCCGCTACGTGGCGACGGGAGCACGTATCGGCGTCTACACCCAAAACACAGACACCGAGAAAACTGCCTACTGGCACCGCACACCTCACCAACTGGGGGGCCCGGTTTCTGAAATGCAAATTGGTTTCATGAACTGGTTACTCAGCTATTCTGTTGAAGCCGCCAACAGCAGCGAAGTCACCATCGAATACGCCTGGTTGGAGCGCGCTTCCGATGGGCAAGTCGTACCCATTACCTTTAGCGGTTCCCGCAGCCTAGTCATGCCTGCCAACGATACAGAACCTTACTGGCTGGCCGACCCAATCGATTCCAGTGTATGGACCAGCGGCACTCCGCAAAGAGACGAAGTCTTTTGGCTCAATATCAAAGGCAGCATCCCCGCTAGCGGCAAAGTTTGCCAAGGCAATCCAACGGGCTACAGCGGCTCCAAATTCATTCTCTACGATCCAGCCAACGGGCCCGGCAGCTACGACACGACAGGTCCAGTCCCGTCGATCACCGGCCAATACGCACGCACCCGTGGCTTACCCACCATGTTCCTCGGACGTTTCACCGAGCCAGGCTATCCCTCCGTGATCGGAATCGGCGATAGTATTCTCGACGGCTCAGGCGATGCCACGAGTTCCTACAGCACAATTTCCGGCTTCGGCTTCTTCTGCCGTGCGGCGGTCGATGAGGACGGCAAAAACACCATCGCCACTTTTAACCTCACCCGCCATGGAGCCACCACCACCGCGCTGCTCAAAGCAAGCAATCCTCGTCAGGCTCACTTTCTGAAGTATGCCAATGTCGCAGTGGAAGAATATGGCACCAATGATCTGGGAAGCAACGGGACGGGGGACGTCAGCGAGATTCTAGGCCGACTCGAAGACATTTGGACACTCTGCCGCAATGCAGGCATTCAGAAAATCATTCGCACCAAACTCATGCCGCGCACGATCTCCGCATCTTACGACTGGGTCAGCCTGGCAGACCAAAGCCCCAACACCGGATGGGGCGACGCCAGCCAAGGAGACAGCGGGAAACGCGACGCGCTCAACGCCGCTCTGCAGACCTCATTCAATAACGGCGACATCGACCTGCTACTCGACACACTCACGCCACTGGCAGACCCCACAGACGACCACTATTGGTTCACCAACGGCACCAATGATTACATGACAAAGGATGGAACCCACCTAAACGGCACATCCAATGCCATTATCGCGATTATCCTACGCGAGGCCTTACTCTCACTCACCGTCGACGAGAACGCCCCGCGCTATAGCAGCTGGGCCGAGGCGATCGATTGGGCCGGCGAAGATGACTCCCCTGAAGCGGACCCCAATCATGACGGCATTACCAATGCCATGGCTTATGCCTTCGACCTCCCCCCATTGGCAACCATCCCCGCATCTGCTAGGCCCTACGCCACCTACGACAGCACGAGCGAGAATGGCCCATGGCTAAACTTTATCTTTCGACAAAACGTCAACGCCGAGGATGTCATTTTCAACTACCTCTCCACCACGAATCTAAAAGATAATTGGTCCACTCTGGTCACCGACGACATTGAAATCATCGAAGAAACTATAGATCCCGACCCCGACGGTGACGGCAGCGCAGTGCTCAAAAAGCTACGCATCAAACTCGCATCTGAAGACACGCAACGTTTCCTCAAATTGGAACTCACACTCTAGTATACCTGGGCTCAATAGTATGCCTGAGCTCAACTGCTCTCAATGAGGCAATCGTCTATTGCCCTCAAGGCCTTCTCTTCGTGAGCACTCCCATGAGTGTATAAAAATTCATCATACACCCACCAATCAAACAGACATCCATTTCCGAGCCGATCACCACCTTGGCGTGCTGGCACTCGGATGACTCCAGTCAGCGGTCGAGCCAGTGAAAGCAGCGCAACGCTAAATAGTAAGATTGCCATGGTTGAACCGGAGTGATGTTAAGCTTCAACTGCGCATTTCAGGGGCATGGCGTATGATCAGCAGCAGCGCCGATGATCGACAATAAACAAAAAAAGGTGGGCCACACAACGCAGCCCACCTGATGTCTATGAAATTTGAAGAGTAGATGAAAACCCAATTAGCAACGGCGCCGGACCACAACTAAGCCCATCAATAAAGCCCCAACAAACACGCCAGTATGAGCAGGCTCTGGAATCGCAGAAGCACGAATCGACTCCAATGCTGCAGTATCCAAAACTCCGTTATAAATACGAACATCATTAAACAATGCAGTCGGCGTACGATCAGAGCTCGTTGCCGGAGTGCCACCGATTTCAAGATCTGATGAGCTCGCAACGATCGCTCCAGACTTCGCATCCGAATCGTTCATCACGACCGAGTCTGTTTCGCTCCCCAAATAGAAAGAGACGTTATCCCCAGTGCCAATGCTACTATCATAAGTAACAGCAAGAAAAACCCATTCATCAAGTTGATAGCCGACATTATCGGAAGATTGCACCGCCCCGGAAGTACTATTAAAACCAAAAGAAATGCGGTAGTCACCATCCGTTAGCGCGCCTGTTTTTAAATTCATTTCAAAACCACTGGCACTACCACCAATATTCGAAATCAAACGATCACTATCACCAAAAGCACTCACATTCACCCACATGCTAATGGTAATTGCGTTCAAAGCAAACGCAGCATTATTGGAAGTATCAGCTCTAAAAAAATCCTGCGTACCATCGGCAGTCGACAAAGCGTAATCAAAAGTCCCAGCTCCTCCGGCCTGAAAACTCGCACTATTGATTAATTCACCATCGATCTCCAGCGTACCCGAATCTTCCAGACTATTGTCCATCGTGTAATGCGATAGCAAGGTCTGCCCTTGAGATCCAGTTGCGGCTAAAGTAAGTAAAACAGCTGCTTTAGTGAAGATAGATAGAGGTAAAAATCGAAATGAGTACATATTAATATTAATTAGTTAGAATGAAAACTGAGGTGCTCGCCTAGCCTTTTAATTCCTCAGATCGAGACAATTCAATTTACTTGCCATAATTGCTCAAAAAATTACTAGATTTCAGCATGCTCACTGAGGACAAAGATCAACTGCGCTATATTGACTGGAATAATCTGCACTTTGCGCTGGAATGGATATACGAAGGCAAGCCTGCCCAAAGAAGCTGCCGCAGCTACCACAGTTTCCCCGGACTATCTGCATGGCTAATAAACAAAGGCAGCATTAAAGTGGTCGGCGAAACTTACTCAGTCGAAGCAGAGGCAGGTGACTGGGTCTTCCCACCGGCCAAAAAAGATGAGCGCATTTTCAGCAACGACCTAGAAATACTCTCCCTACGCTTCGAAGCGAGTTGGAGCGCCGACCATGAACTTTTTAAAGAAGCCAATCCACTGACTTGCAGCTCGAAGGATTTCCCAAGGTTAGAACGGCTCGCTCGATCTTTACTCAAGACAGCAGGCCCACACCTCACACATCATAGAAGTGAGATGAAATTTCAGTCGATCGACATCTACAAATACACTAAAACACACAGGGGCTTCATGGATTGGATCGAGGTATACTTGCGAACTATGCAAAAAATAGGCGCACAATTCCATCGAGTAAAAATCACCGATGAACGTGTTCATGTGGCCAAAACTTACATCGATACCATAGACTTGAACACCAGATTTCGAGAAAAGATACTCGCAGATAAAGTCGGTATTAGCGTCGCGCAGCTCAACCGTATCTTCGTCAAAGATATGGGGATCACCCCCACCGCATACTACAGCGAACGAAAATACCGCAAAGCCAAACAAATGCTAATTAACTCCCCCGCCCCCATCAAACAAATTGGCTACGAACTCGGGTTCAATAATCCCTCCAACTTTACTAACTGGTTCTACTCAAAGTCAAAACACAGCCCAAAGGCCTTTCGCCAACAAGCCATGCAGTGACGGCTCAACAAGTGAGCAGTCGTTCCAGCCCACGTGCAACTAATTGCAATTCGCGGACCTTGTGAAGAATCGTAGATTGGGTTCTCCTAAGATCGACTACCCCTGGTCGAGTTCCCATTTGGGGACCATCTTACCCACTCCTACCCCTAAACATTATGATTCGACACATATCGCGATCTGTTACGCTGCGCTTACATCACTGGTTTAAAGCTCTGACTGGCCTCCCCCTCCTACTCTGCCTCGCAGTAGAAGCCGCACCGCCGGAACTCCAAACACAAGGGAACCAAATCGTAGTCAAATCCACTGGCGAACCCATCCGACTGGTCGGCGTCAACATCCCCAGCCTCGGCTGGGGATATGGTGAAAATCTAAGCGCGTCCGTGGATGCTGCCTACTGGGAATGGCGAGCAAATATTATACGTCTTCCCATCAGCCAAAGTCATTGGCTAGGCCCCAATCAAGTCACCTACCGCGAGATCGTCGACGATGTCATTCAACAAATTTCGGACTACAACATGTATGTGATCTTCGACTTACATGAATTTCATAAGCCCACCAACACGAACCTCAGCTTTTGGCTAGATGCTGCCGATCGCTACAAAAATAATCCTGCGGTTTTGTTCGGATTGTTCAATGAACCGAACAACCTCGGTGGTTGGGATGCCTGGCTCAACGGCACCACCAATCAGCCGGGCATGCAAGACTTACTCGATACCGTTCGTTCTACGGGCGCCAACAACATCGTTCTAGTCGGCGGCAGTGACTACGCCTATGATCTAAGCGGTGTCTTCGATGGCTACGTGCTCACAGATACAACAAATGGAAACGGTGTCGTCTATGACGCACACCTCTACCCCTTAAAAAGCTATTGGCAATCGCGCGTAGGTAATATCGGACAAGAACACCCAATTTTGCTAGGTGAAATCGGCCACCCGGGCGGCACCTCCTTTCTCGGCTACTCCATCGATGACGAATTTAGTTGGGTACCACAAGCGATGGATTGGGTGAACTCGCACAACTTCCACTGGACAGCTTGGTCACTCCACCCGACCGCTAGCCCAAATATGATCAACAGCTGGGACTTCACTCCGACCAGTTTCTGGGGAGCGGCGGCAATCGCCCACATGCACGCGAATTCGAATCCATCAGCCGAACGCGTCATAGGTGGCACCGTCATCGGCACAACGGGCACACGAACCGAACCACTCTCCGGCGTTCTAACTGATTGGAAATATGGAGCAGTCACCCCTTTCAACGGAGGATTCAGTACTTACTTCGATGCGGCCACAGCCGATGGAGCTTGGACCGGACTCGATCTGATTACACCCCAACGCATCACCCGTATCGAATACATGCCGCGTGAAGCTTACGGCAGTCGTATGGTCGGCGGTGTTTTCGAAGCGTCTAACACCGCCGACTTCAGTTCAGACGTCACCACACTCTACACGATTACCAACAGTCCAGACGACTCTGGCCTCATTTACACATCTGCAATAATCAACAATACCAACACTTTTCGTTACATTCGCTATGTCGGTCCCGATGGCGCTTATTGCAACGTCTCTGCCCTCCTATTCTATACCGGCGATGGCATTGCCGATACAAGTGCTGGCGAAGATGTTATCGTGGATAATGCCGATGGCAGCGGACTCCATACAGTCGGTACATGGCTCAGTAGCACAGGAACCAGTGGTTACAACGCCAGTAACTACTTGCATGACAATAATTCATATAAAGGACAAAAGAGCGTTCGCTTTACTCCAAACCTGGCCAGCTATGGCGACTACGAAGTCTTCGCTCGCTGGACAGCCAGCGCCAACCGTGCCAGCAATGTCCCCGTCGATATTATCCATGGTCACGGTACCGCGTTCGATCAAATCGATCAAAAAATCAATGGCGGGGATTGGATTTCGCTCGGTGTCTTCCCTTTCGGCGCAGGAACCAGCGCGAGCCTATTGATGGGTAACACCAATACCGATGGCTATGTGGTCGCAGATGCAGTTCGCTTCGTTAAAATCACAGACGACATTATCATCGATAACAGTAATGCATACGGATTACATGCTGTCGGAAACTGGCGTATCTCTTCTGGTTCTGGCTACAATGGCTATGCACGTCACGATAAGAACACAGATAAAGGCAATAAGAGCATGCGCTTCACACCGGACATATCCATTGCCGACGATTACGAAATCTTCCTACGATGGACCGCGCATCCTAATCGCGCAAGCAATGTCCCGGTCGACATCATTTCCTCTCAAACAGGAACAACGACTGTAACGATTAACCAACAACAAAATGGCGACATCTGGTACTCACTCGGCACCTACCCGTTAGGTACCGGCACAGGCAACAGCGTCCTGATTCGCACGAATAACACTAACGGATACGTCATCGCAGATGCGGTCCGCTTCATCCGCGACACTGCGACTGAATACATCATTGACAATACGGAATCCACCTATGTCACACTGAACGGAAGTTGGAGTAGCAGCACCAGCACTTCGGGCTACTTCGGAAGCAACTACCTACATGATAATAACAGCGGCAAAGGAAGTAAATCGGTTCAGTTCACACCCAACCTCGCCAAGGCGGCAACCTACGAAGTATTCGCACGCTGGACTGCCTATACAAACCGCGCGAGCAATGTCCCAGTCGACATCAACTACAATAGCGGAAACACGACCGTCACGATCGATCAAAAACAGGATCACAACCAGTGGATCAGCCTCGGCAGCTACAGTTTTAGCGCCGGAACCGCAGGCACCATCACTTTCCGCAACGACGGCACCAACGGCTATGTCATCGTGGATGCCGTGCGCCTCGTCGAACAATAAATGTCCAGTGCAATAGCTCACATGGCTAAGCGGCCTACTCGACCTATCCCTAGCTCGACCTAGGACAACAACCACATTCTAGGTATAAGACCACATTCGAGCTTTCCTAAGAATATGCCACCGACACCCACATACGATCTTGGTGTCTACGGAGACTCCCCATCCGCCATCGCAGCCGCGATGGCGGATGGGAGAATAAATTACCGTGCCATCCTCTAACCGACCACGCGGCCCGGCAAACCTAGCTTGCCGATTTCACAACACCCCTCGCACATACCCCGGACGCCTGAGGTAGGGACGCCTGCCCCAACCGTCCGCGAGACGCGACCGCCGCACAAAGCTTGCCATGCTCTACCGAACAAACGAAGTCCCCCGCAAGCGCCTCCGACGCCTGAGGGCAGGCGTCCCTACCTTTAGCGCATTCGCTTCATTTCAAACTGCTTGCCATGCAAGGCCTCCTTGGCAAATACGCCCCAGAACTCGGTGGGCTCGTAAGTCCAGTCTTTGATCAACACTGGCGTCGCTCGAGGATGAAAGCACCAGGCGGTCCAGTTCAGGCGGTATTTTTGAATAAAGCCCAACATATCCGGCACCCAAGTATAGGGCGACTCCTGAATTTCATGCGGAATAAAGTCCATTTTATTGGTATCGGCCCCCACTTCACCGACAAGGATCGGATACTGCTCGGCCACTGGAAGCACAGTCTTCGCCCATCCCGTATGCCAATTGTATTGATGCCATGAATACATGATACCGTTGCCCCCTTCGTGCTCATCAAGCGCATAGCCTTGGACCACACCAGATAAGTCTCCCGACCATCCGATGCCACCGACAACGACGATGTTTCTCGCCCCCGTCGAGCGCACCGCATCCAACAGGCCCTGCATACCTACAGACTCGTAGCCTTGATTGGCTTTCTTCTCGGCATCGGTTAAAAAACCGGATTCATCTACACCTGTCTTGGTGCCGACCCAGCCGCCATTGCGCCAGACCTCCCAGGAGATTCCGTGCGGCTCGTTCATCAGATCAAACAAGACAGCGGGGTGATTCTTGAAGTGTGTCGCCGCATCGACCCAGAACTGTGCGTGGATCGGCTTTGGTGCGCGATAACGGTGCAGATCCAACACAAGATAGGCCCCGCGATTGGCGACGAGCGTCACGATCTGATCGATCGTATCGCGATAGCCTTGTCCACCATCTTTCTGGTAAACGCTAGTGCCATACCAAAACTCTTCTTTAACTGGTAGACGAATGACATTGGCATTCCACTCTTCGATACCAACTACAGCCGACTTAATCACCTGTGTATCGTGTGGCAGCGTCTCCAGATTACCGGCATTCAAGCCCTGCAACCATACTTCTTCGCCATTGGAATCCACCAGACGATTCCCTTCAGTATGTAGTTCCAAGGGCCAATTTTCTTTTTGCGGCTCCTCAGGCGCCACGTAGCGCATACGTGCTTCTTCCGCTCGTTTAGCAGCCGCAGCTTCTAAGGCTTGTGTGTCGGTCGGCTCCAACTTGATATCATCAATATCCATGGTGCCACTTGCCACACTAAACAATGCAGGCATTAACTTAATGCTCACAGCGCCTTCTGGCACGAGAAAATCCCGGCTCACATGCACCCACCCATCGGTGCCACGCGAATAGGATGGGCTTGGCTGCGGCTTCAACTTCTTACCATCGGTATCGAGAATCTCTGCGATGAGCCGCGCATCAAACCAAGGCTTTTCCCCCACTTTCAAATCCGTCACACGCCAGCGCCAAGACAACTTCAGCGCCTTCACATCGCTGGGCAAATCAATCTCACGATACAACATAATCAACTTCCCGGGCTCGGTCGACTTCATGCGAACAAAGTGATCGCCCGCTTCGTCCTCGTAGCTACCGTTTTCCTTAAGCTGCCCCCAATGATCGGGCCATGCTGGATTCTTTTGAGTCGACTCAAAGTTACCATTAGAAATCAGCGAACCTGTCGCATCCAACAAAGCCTTCGCTTTAGCCTGTCGTTTTTCAATATCAGACTGTTGCTGTAAGGCCTGCTCCGATTCTTTTAATGCAGCCGCTTCGAGTAATGCCGTGGGATCAATCGGTGTCAGTACTAGATCATCTAAATCATAGGTGCCCGCCTTTACGTTAAACAAGCAAGGCATGAACTTAATAATACGCGCCCCCTCTGGAACTAAGAAACTCGCTTCTTTCTCCTCCCACTCGGGGTGATCTTTGCCATAGGCAAATGGCTTCGGACTTGGCGTAAGCTTCTTGCGATCCTCACCCATAAACTCGATCAGAATCCGCGCATCAAACCATGGCTTTTCCCCACGTTCCAACTTTGTGATGCGCTGTTTCCAATTAAATTTCAAGGCACGTACGCCCGCGGGAACCGGAACCTCACGATAAGCCATAATCAGCTTGCTGGGGACAGTCGAATGCATACGCAGAAAACGATTATCGCCCTCTTCGCCCCAGATCAAATTATCTCCAGTGGGCCAGTGATCCGGCCATTGATTCAAATCCACATCCAATTCAATATCAGGATTTGAAATTAACGAATCTGCAGAAAGCAAGTTTGAACCAAGAAGAACAGAGACAAGAAAAACCATCAAGTATCTGAGCTGAGAAGTAAAATGGGGGGAGCAAGAATTCATAGTATAACGTAGGGTTTGAACAGCTGTGGTGATAACACCACTGATAAGAATAGAATATCTGATATTTAGCCAAACCAGAAGCGCAACCAAAGCCCTATGCAATAAGTTGCATACGACTCGTATTGTACCGTTAAAGATGAGCATACATAAATACACACACAGCATCCCTCGAAGCCCCCGACTTTGTATGCAATTTAAACAGCTTATCACGCTAGCTGCAACAGCACTCCCACTAATTAGGACTGCCGAAATCAAGGATCGCAACTACCCGACAGACCCGCCAGCGGAAGCCGCTCAAGTCGCACAGTTTCCCTCTCCCATCAAAGTCAGCGGCAATCGCATGAGCATGCGGGGGCTGGCTCCAGGGTGAAAGCACCAGCCGGTCCAGTTTAATTTGTACTTCTGAATCAAACCGTGCATCGAAGGCACCCAGGTATCCCAATCTTCCTACTGCTCATGCAGCAGGAAGTCCAAATATTAGAACGATCTCAAGGCATGGCTGATGCAATAAGTTGCCTCAACATGCCATCGAGAAACTTATTGCGGAGACCTAAACTTTCACAGCACAGCATCCGTGCACAGAGTCTATGCTCAATGACCGATCCCAATCCAAATCCATTCTTATTATGGCATTTAGATTAAAAAAAGCAGGTTTTACCGAGATCCCCGAAAAAGATCGCATTCCCTTTAGCCAGAAACTCGCCTTTGCCATGGGCACCAATACCGAATGGATCGGTAGTGCCTTGGTCACCAGCACGCTATGGATGCCCTTCTTCAACATCGGACTGGAGATCAGCCCCATTGTGCTGGGCATCATCCTGATGATCATGCGAGCCTGGGACGCGATCTCAGATCCTTTAGTCGGTAATTTCTCGGACAATGCGCGCACCCGCTGGGGGCGGCGACGGCCCTTCATTTTCCTCGCATCCCTGACCACCGCTGCGCTCTTCCCCTTCATCTGGAACTTCCCCGAGAGCGTCATCAACGGCAGTTTCTGGCTGGTACAAATCGCGGACTACATCCCCTTCCTGAGCGATGAACTAAGCAATCAGGATAAGGCATCGTTTGTTTATCTGACTGGCATTGGGCTCATCTATTTCACCAGTTTTACCTGCTGGTCGATGCCTTACTACGACGAACGCACGCGCTTGACCGTCGTCATGACCTTTGTGAGTAAAATACTCTCCTTCTTCGCCGGCTGGGCCTTTGTGGCCATTGTCTTTGTCGGCACTATTGCCAAGGGCGACCTGAGTAGCCTAGAAGGCAAGCCGCAATGGATTCAATCAATGGTCGCGGGCATTCAGCCAATGCTCACCAGCTTCGCCGGAGATCATTTGGACGAAAAGCCGATCGTTTTGGGCATGATTATCCGCTGAGCCGTGAACGAGCAGCCAGTATTCGTAAAGAACTGGAAAAACGACGTGGCTATGTTTAAGCTACCGCATTAAACAGTTTAACACGCCGTCAAGTAGAAGACTCTAAACAATGAATTACAAACGAATACAAAGCTACAGCCTGGGAATCCTACTTGTGCTGCAGATGTTCTCAACGCTCCACGCAGCAACGATCCCGGCGAACGACCCCAACATCCATTACAGTGGGCGGATTGATGACTCAACCCCCGGCGAAGTTGTGTTCGCCTACTCTGGAGCCCGCGTGCGCATGGCCTTTGAAGGCGAAAGCATCGGGGCCTACATCGATGATCTGCATAAGAAAAACTCACTCATCGTATTTATCGATGGCCAGCGAGGTGAGAAAGTGACGCTAGAGGGCAGTGGCGGCTACTACGAGTTGGCAAAAGATCTCAGTCCTGGGCCACACACCATTGAACTAGTCAAAGCGACCGAAGGCAATATCGGTAACATTCGCTTCAAAAGCTTTGAGCTACGCGAGGATGGCAAAAGCCTGCCCTGGCCGACTCCGGAAACCCGTCGTATCGAATTTATCGGCGACTCGATCACCTGTGGCTATGGCATCGAAGCGGCCGACCCGCACCAAGCCTTCAAAGCTGAGGAAGAAAACTTTTGCGACACCTACGCCTTCCACGCCATTCGAAAGCTGCAGGCCGACTATTTGGTCGTCGCCCGCTCCGGAATCGGGATGCTGCGCAACTACAACGGCCCCGCGGACGGAAGTGAGGATAATATGCCGGCCATCTACGAGCGAAGCCTGTTCAAATCCGAACTCCCGAAGTGGGATTATAAGCGTTTCACACCAGACGTGGTTTGTATTAACCTCTGCACTAACGACTTCAGCACCACTGGGCCCAATGTCCTCAAATTCGAAAGTAATTACACTGAATTTGTGCAACGCATTCAGTCTCAATATCCAAATGCCAAAATCGTGCTGCTACTCGGACCGATGACCAATGACCCCAAAATCAAAACCATCCTTGAGCGCGTTGCCTCGGAAACTAACAAGCCAAACAATCCAGTCTCATTTTTTGAAATGTCGGCACATGGAAAATACGGATACGGTGCCCATTACCACCCCTCTAAAAAACAAGCCACAGTGAATGGCGCCGAACTGACGAGCTATTTACGCCAGCTCATGGCATGGGATTAAAATTAGGCACGTTTTGCCGTAAACATTTGAGAGGAATTTCTAACTAAGAATATCATCAACCGGCCAGAAAGGCGACTCCCCACGCTGAACTAGATAGTTCAAACGACAAAGACTATTAGTCTACGACTTCTACACACTCCCTTACCGAAAAGTTCATAGAACGCCCTGAACACATGACCGCGGTTACACTTAGTAGAGCACGACCATCTGATGACAAAGCAGCTTGGGAACGTGGAAACGGGTGTGACCATGAGACTCTGTAAACTCAAGCCCAGTCCCCTCCGGTTGCAAGCGAACTGCTTGCAACCGGTAATTCGACTCTCTGCAGCCTGCTGCATCAAAGAAACACGGCCGGTCGAGGAGAAGCCCGACACAGTGATGTGCACGGGCTTCGACCAACAAATAAGTAAGGGCTTTCTCCAAAGCGATGCGTCAGGCAGCATTCAGCAGTTTACTCTAATCGTCCGTACGGAAGGGCGTCACTGGTAACCCATTGCGATCTTGTAAGTTCGCGACGGGATTGATAGCCCAAGCGTAGCGCACAGCCACGGGATTCTCAATGAGTTCACTGGACACTTCGACCGTGTCTTTACCCACAATCTTGGCCTCGGCCCAAACAAATTCCTGATCTTCACCCGCGATGCTGAAGCCTTTCACTTCTTTGACATCGAAGGCATACAAGCCCTGATCAACATGATCGAATTTCAATGTCACGGTATTGCCCTCAACTGACATGGAAGCATAGCGTGGACTGTCACTGGCCATATCATAGCCGTAATCTTTAGCCAAAGCGTGGCGCACTAGACGGTCGGCCACGGTCTGCTTGTCGCGTGGGTGAATGTCGCGCCCCTCACCGGCATCGATGATCACCGCTTCACCGGTATTCGGCAAAGAAAGGGTCATGGTCTGCGCCTCACGCAGATACGCCCAATTGTTATCTGAAGGCATCGATTCTTCAGATTGAAAATCTGCAAGTTGCACCCAGTAGAACGGAAAATCACCCTGCCCCCAGCGCTCGCGCCAGTTACGAATTAACAAGGGAAAGAGTTCACGGTATTGCTCCGCGCGACCAGCATTTGTTTCGCCTTGATACCAAATCACGCCGCGAATGCCGTATCCAGTCAGCGGATGCACCATGCCATTATAAATATTACCAGGGCGATGCTGGTTCTTACGTGGATCGCTGGGCCAGCGCTTACGCGGTTCTGGCTTGCCAGCCGCCTCCCACGCGCGAAATTCTGCAATCTTCTCAGCATGCACTTCATCCGTGTAATCCGCAGCACGTTCATCCCATGATGTAATATAGTTATCAAATGTGCCCTGCGCGACCAATACCTCGCGTGGGACCCATGCTTCTGCAGCTGAACCGCCCCATGCATTATCAATCAATCCAATCGGAACATCTAAAGCGTCGTTCAAGCGCTTACCAAAAAAATACCCGACAGCAGAGAAGTCAGCCACCGAGGCCGCGCTGGCCATTTTCCATTCGCCCTTAAAATCCTCCTGCAACTCTTGGGTGCCATTCTTTGAGACCGTAATGAGGCGAATCTCTGGATGCTCCGCAGTGGCCAATTCCACCGCCGCATGGTTGGATTTCTTAACAGTCCATTCCATATTCGACTGCCCCGAACAGAACCAGACTTCGCCAACCAGCACATCTTCAAATTGAAGCGTATTGTTACCCGCGACGCTCAAGGTGTAAGGACTGCCCACAGCCAAGGGCTCGAGCTCGACTCGCCATTGTCCCGCATCATTGGCCACAGTCGTATGCAACTGCTCCCCGATCGTGACGGTCACAGACTCGCCCGCATCAGCCGTGCCCCAGACGTGGTTGCTCTGCTCGCGCTGGAGCACCATGTGATCGCCGAAAATACTCGGAAGATTCACGTCTGCTTGCGCTGTAAAGCACAAGCAGGAAATTGACAGGATTGCGGGGATACGAGAGGTAATCGTCAACATAAGATGAGCAAGATCCATCATTCGATGCGACAAGTGAAGCATAAAATGCCACAAATGTTCCAGTTGCAATCGATCAAGCCCGTATCGGTTCTCGCCTTTCATCGCAAAAATGGTCCATGCTAAGATATGCTCGATGGACATTTCAGTACACAAGACCAGCGTGAACAATTACTACAAGCGAAGGCGAATACCTTTGGCTCCATTCACAACGACCGCGTCGACGAACTCTCCGAACTCGAATACCTGGACATCGAAATCAAGGAGACCCAAAGCAATCGCCGCAGTCACAGTATGCCATTCTTCGCGATCGGGGCGGTCACTACTTTCTTTTCTTTTGCAGCCAATACACCCCTCACGCACCTAATGGGCTTGCTAATGGGCATCGGCGCCTTCTGCGTCGCCGCATGGGTGCTACGGCACTATAACCAACGACTGCGTGTGTTGAAGGATAAACTCAAAAACGAGCAACAAAGCAACGCAGCCGATCAGTGCCAACAGCGCCAAAATTAGCACTCTGGCTACAGACCCGGTGCTAGCACCGATTCAATAAATTGCACGATCTGACACGTGTTAGAGCACAAGAAGGTGGGACTCACTGCGGCGGGACATTAGATACTGCGAATCCTGTTTAATTAACAAAATTCGCGTATCCCCCGCCGCCCATGACCATCGAATACCTCAGCATCCTCATTTATCTCGTCTTCTTAGTCGGCCTCGGCTTCTGGGCATCGAAAATGAATTCCTCTGTCAGCGACTACGTAGTGGGTGGCGGCAAGGCCACATGGTGGATGGCAGGCACCAGTATACTCGTGGGCGGGATCAGCGCCTTTACTTTTACCGGCAATGCCTCGGCCGCCTTCCTTTCAGGCCCTACTTTTCTGGTCATCTATGCTGCCGGCTGTTTCGGCTATTTGATTTGCGTCTTTCTGGCGCCTTGGTTTCGGCAAACCCGCGCGGAAACCTGGGCCGATGTGATGCGTGATCGCTTCGGGGTGTCCGTAGAGCAATTCAGTGTCAGCATCTCGGTACTGACCTCTCCCCTGACCGGAGCCATTCAACTCTATGCGCTGGCGATTTTCGCCAATGTGCTGATCCCCGAACTGGAAGTGCACTGGATGATCTTGATCCTTGGCTCGGTTGCGGTCTTTTACTCCACCACGGGCGGACGCTGGGCCGTGATGGCCACGGACTTTGTGCAAGGACTGATCATGTTTGCCGTGACTTTGCTAGTGTTCCACCTGTCCCTTAAAGCAGTGGGCGGATGGTCCGCCTTCTTCGGCTACTTCAGCGATCCGAAGTTCGCAGAGGATTTTCAATTTATTAAAGAACCCGGCGCCTTCCCTAAAGATAAGTATTCTTTGAAATGGATCATCCTTATTTTCATCATGCAGATTCAGGGCTACATCAACCTTGGCACAGCGGGACGCTTCCTCACAGTCAAAGACGGCCCCTCGGCGCGCAAGGCGGCCCTACTCGCTGCGGTGCTGACCGCACTCGGCACTACAATTTGGTTCCTGCCGCCGATGGCCGCACGCTTTCTGATGGAATCTGAAATTCTCTCGATGGATATCAAGGAGCCCGCGACTGCCAGCTATGCAGTGATTGCGATTCACTTGCTTCCTAATGGTCTCACCGGACTACTATTGGCCGCCATGTTTGCCTCCACCATGAGCTCCCTCGACAGCAGTCTCAACGGCACGGCAGGGGTCATTATTCGTAATGTCATCCCCTTCTTTCGTCGCTTGTTCAAACTCCCCGAACTGCCCGATCAAAATGGACTGCGCTGGTGCCAGATCATCACGCTCTTTCTGGGGGCCGCGGTCATGATCCTAGCAGTCGGCATGTCCGTGCAGCAAAAATTCGAACTCTTTGAGAGTTTTCTAATGATCACAGCCATTATCAGTATGCCACTGACTATTCCTATAGTGTTGGGCCTGTGGTTCAAACGCTTACATTGGTGGTCCTACTACATCATCGTCGCATTCGCCTCGATGCCCTCCTTGTATTTCTTCCTAGACGAGCGCTCAGGCGTGCGTGAGTGGTTCATCCAAGACCGTCTGCCCTGGATCTACCTGGCCGGCGCCATCGGCTTCCTCATCAGCCTTCCCCTTTGGCGCTACGCCAAAGATAGCTATAAAGCACGCGTGGATACTTTCTTCACGCGCATGCATACCCCGATCGATTTCGAAAAGGAAGTCGGCGAAGGCAATGATCATGTGCAGCTCCACATGGTGGGCGTCGCTTCGCTGATTATGGCCTGCATGGTCTGCCTCTTACTCTTCGTACCCAATACGCTGCTACAGCGACTGCAGATACTCTTTATCGTATGTTTCATGGGAGGCATCGGCACATTGTTGACCTTGAAGGCCCGCAGCATGAAGCGAGAGCAGGCACACAAAGCGATTGTAGATACAGAGAAGACTCCCATACCAGAAACAACCAAATAGCCCAGGATTCCGCAGGGGCTTCACTGCTGACGCCCGCATCAAGCGATGCGCTTACTAGCTAGACGATACGAGGAAGAGCCTCCCCCCCCGGTTCAGAGAACCGAGGGGAGGCAGAATAACATTCTCCAAATCAGTCTGTTAGCTTCGCTTGAAAGGCTGTGACGGGTAAGGCGTTTTTCTTATCCTGCAGGTTCACCTCTGGATTGTTGGCCCATGCGTAGCGAACGGCGACGGGTGCCTCGACCTCGGGGTGACTCAGCTTAACTTGATGCTTGCCGACAATCTTTGCGCTGGCATCCACAAAGGCTCCATCCGCTCCGGAAATCTTAAAGCCTAAGACTTCCTCTTGGCCAAAGGCATACAGCCCTTGAGAACTGACTGGATCGAAACTTAGAATCAGCGAACTCCCCTGCTGTTCCATTTTGGAGAACCGAGGGCTTTGGTAATCGAAATCATAGCCGTAGTCGCGGGCCAGTGCGATGCGAGCGAGACGATCGGCGACGATGGATTTATTGCGGGGATGCACATCGCGCCCCTCGCCCACGTCCAATATCACAGCTTCGCCGGTATTGGCTAAGGACAAGGTCTGCGTTTGCGAAGCACGTAGCTTAGCCCATCCCGTTCCAGCCTTGGGGCCGCTTCGGGGGCCGAAATTCGCCAGTTGAGACCAGTAAAAGGGAAAGTCCCCTTGTTGCCAGGCCTCGCGCCACTGCGTAATTAAAAGTGGGAACAGCCGGCCATATTCTTCACCTCGTCCTCCATTGCTCTCACCTTGATACCAAATGACACCACGAATACCGTACCCCATAATCGGGTGGAGCATGCCGTTAAAGATATTGCCTGCCCGGGCATTGCCATAGCGGTAATCGCGCGGCTCGCGCTGGTGTGGCGCTGGTTTTCCATCCGCTCGCCACTGCTTATAGGCCGCCATCGCATCGGCATAGATTTCATCTGAGCAGGCCGCGACCTTTCGATCCATATCAGCTAGTGTTTTCTCGAAACCACCCGCGGATTCGAGCACTTTGCGCGGCACCCACGCCTCCGCCGCAGCCCCACTCCATGAATTGTCGATAATACCGACCGGCACACCCACGGCACCGTGTATGCGATTGGCAAATAGATAGCCGATCGCGGAAAAGTATTTAACAGTGTTCGGACTTGCAACTTTCCAGGCGCCGTCGAAATCGTGCTGCGGAATCGGAGTCCCCTTATTCGGCACACGCAGCAAGCGTATTTCAGGACAATTTGCGGTCGCGATGTTTAAATCTCCTTGGTCCGCCTTAATCAGCTTAAAGTTCATATTGGACTGCCCCGAGCAAATCCACACCTCTCCGATCAAAACATCTTCGAATTCAATACGGTTCTGCCCTTCAATCGTCAACTCGGTCGGCGCACCAAGCGCCAGCGGTTCCAAGACCACGCGCCAGTTGCCATCTTTGTCGACCACTGTTTGATGCGATTGATCGCGAATGCTAACAGTGACTGACTCGCCGACCTCGCCTTTGCCCCACACGGGGTTGGGCTGATCACGTTGCAGCACCATATGGTCGCCAAAGACATTGGGCAGAGAGAGCTCCGCAGAGAGCGACCAAGGAAATATGCAAAGCGCAAAGGCGATGAGAGGCTTTGTATTTTTGAATATAGACATGTGTATTTGTTATGAATTTAGCGTAATATAAAGAAAATCGGTTGCGATCGACCTGAACGAAAAAGCCCTATCAGTTTCCTGATAGGGCTCCCACTAACCATAAGATCGCTCTCACACTATAACCCTAAATCTTGATTAACCTAGGCGCGACGCTCACGACGGCGCAACATGATAGCAGACAGTGCACACACACCTGTAAGCAAAGCATAAGCACCTGGTTCAGGAATCAGCGACAAAGTCGTCTGCCCTCCAATCGAAGAATCTACTGCAAAGTCTGCAAACACACTTGTAGCATTACCATTTATACGAATTTCGCCCGCATTAACCATTGATTCAAAATCGAACCCTGCCTCTGTAATGGTCAGACTACCTGTGCTCCCGGACGTGAAATTGAAATAGTTAGAACTATCACCATTCTCATCATTCACGGTCAGTCCACCTACAGTCACTGTGCCTGCGGAAAGATTGAAGATATTGCCGGAAGGATCCGCATTATAAGGCCACTGAAGCACCATAGTCCCGCCGACAACAGTCGTGCCTCCGTTTTGATTCACAACTACTGTACTATCATAGCCCAAATAAGCGGTACCTCCTAATTCGAGTGATGAACCTGCATTCATATGAATCGTCACTGCGCCACCGCGACCGAGATAGGACGTTTCAGCCGAATCAATGTCTAGATGGCCACCGTCCAAAGTAAGTGTTGAATTCCCCCAACGGAAGCCGTCGTTGCTTGTATCTGGAAAATCCCCGACTGAGTGAATGGTGGAACCATTAGAAACGGTGTAATTACGACCATTCAGGTCGGAGCGACTTTCGAGCTCCACCGTAACAGGCGATCCGCCCACTAAACCGATAAAACCCTCACTCGCGGGATCGCTATTAGTCGGCAAGCCATCGCTCCAGTTCGCAGCATCTCCAATATCGGAACTAGCGGCATCCGTCCCCGCTCCGATCCATGTGGTGTCGGCAGAAGCAGTTGCTGTAATCAATGTGAGGGCGAAGAGAGTATAGGAATATTTGTTAAACATATTTAAACTTTTAAACGACCCGCTTTAATATACCCTACATGTCCCACCTAACACATGTAGGGTCCCAGGCCTAAATCACAAAAAGCCCCGCCTGCAGAGCAGACGGGGCTTCAACCTAGGATGCATCACTACATCCAACCCTATTACTAATAAAAAAGGCTTACCCTCGGCGCCGCAGCATGATCGCAGACAGCGCACATACACCTGTAAATAGAGCATAAGTGCCTGGCTCAGGAACAACTGTCAAAGTGGTTTGACCGCTGATAGAAGAATCTACTTTGAAATCAGTGAATAAGCTCGAAGCATTATCATTGATACGAATCTCTCCATCATCAATGAATGATTCAAAATCAAAGTCACCCTGAACAATTGTTAATGAACCTGTGCTGCCAGTGGTGAAGTTGAAGTAGTTAGTTCCGCTGCTGTTCGGATCAATAAGCAAATAGTTCGCAGTCACGTTTCCGCCAGATAGGTTATAGGTGCTACCGTTCGCCGTACCCCTAGCATTTTCCGGCACTGACAAGGTACCATTGATCAGCATAGTTCCGCCGAATTGGTTGACAGTGGCTATATGCTCCCGCCCAACATTAAGATTAGACGCAAAAGTGGCGGTTGATCCACTGTACAAATTTAGGGTCGCCGAGCCGTTCCGCCCCATTTGCGTGGATGAAGTGTAATCACTGTCTAAGTTCCCTCCCGAAATCAAGTTGATCTCTGAGGCGCCCCAGCGAAATCCATTTATACCACTCGGGACCAGGATGGTGGATCCGCCAGATACAGTAATATATTTACCATCCAAATCTGAGCGACTTTCCATCTCAACGATAGCTCCGTTGTCGATCGTCCCGAGGTTGGTCGAACTCGGCAAGCCGTTACTCCAGTTCGCAGCGTCGCCAATATCGGAATCGATTGTTCCAGTCCAAGTCGTTGCTGCATGGGCAGACAAGGCTGTCAGCGCTAGGGTGAAAGAAGAGAGGGCGAGTAGTTTTGTATTTTTTTTGGGGTTCATGTTGCTGTTAAAACAAACCTCCCACGCACACACCACACATTCTACATCTAACACAGGTTAACCGACTTCAATAATAGTATTTAAGTAAAGTCTACGGCTTCTAAAAATGCCCGCGCAAAGATCATGTGCCCCTCCGCTCCCGGATGAATGCGATCCCACGCCAAGGCGGTCGGATGCATATGTTGCAGCACTCGATCCACGGCTGCTTGCGTATCCACAAAAAGGGCATCGAAGTCTCCCGCAAGCTGGCGAACGAGCGAGCCATATTCATCCATGCGCGCACGCATGGCATCGGACCGATTGGCTTCGAAGACATAAGGCGTCATTAAAACAAGGCCTTGCAACTGCGGGCGCACCTGTTGCAACAAGTCGTGATATGTGCGCTGGTAAGTCTCGGGGGATATATGAGCTTCGCTTCGACGCGGGACATCGAACTGGCGCCAAACATCATTGATGCCGATCATGACTGACAGCCAATCAGGCTTGAGATCTAGCACGTCTGTTTGCCAGCGTGCTGCCATGTCCAATACAGTATTGCCACTCACACCACGATTGATGACTCGCAGCTTCAGTTCGGGATCGCCGGCAGTGAGTATAGCATTTACCAAGTTGACGTAGCCCTTCCCCAGCCCGAGATGCACGTCCCACGGGGTGGTTTCGCCGGAGTCGGCTCGGCCGGCATCGGTAATTGAGTCGCCAATAAATAAGAGCTTAGATTGAGCAGGTATAATCATCGTAATTATTCAGAACTTCGCTCACTTAAACGTAATTTCAACTGAGCTTCGTAGAGCGACTGTGGCTCGAGGAACTCTCCACGTCCGCGTCCTTCAACAAAGTCGAAGGGTTCCGTGCCGACGAACTGTTTCTCTAGCCAATTCAAATTCGGCTTTTGTAAGTTTACTTTAGCCATGACTTCCAGCGAGTCCGACAAACCAATCAAGTAGCCCCAGCCATATTGCGCCGAGCGAACGACTCCTTCGCCGTCGCAGTTCCAAAAGACCGATTCGGTCGCGGTATGGCCCGCCCCTCCGCTCATCGCTCCACGATTCATAGCCTGCCAGCCATCATCTAAAGTGCACGAATCCACCAAGCTGGCAATCGCCAGCGAGTGGTGAAAATCCGACGGTCCAAGATTGTTATTCCAATCACTGAGGGTCCCGTCGCGGGACACACAGCGCAGATATACATTCCCAACATTTCCGAAATACCAATTAGTGGTGAATGCATGCCGCGCTCCGATACCTTCGCACTTGTTAAACAACACATCATTACAAGCGGTTAACTCATAAAAATAACCGTGACCGCCCGCATCGCGACGTTGGGCGTGTTGCAGCACGCAATTCTCCACTGTTATGCGCTTGCTGCGTAAGAGGCCGATACCTTTGTCGTAGAGGTGATATTTGGCGTCAAATTCTTCCCCCTCTGGCTTGAAGGATGCGATGTCGCGCACCCAGCAATTTTTGGCAAGACGGAAGTTAATCAATTGGCGACGCACGGACTGTGCATAATCATCCGTAGTTCCCGCCAGCATCGGATTCGCCAAAGAAAGATTCTCGACACCACATTCTTCAATAAAGCGCTTCCGCTTACGCATGGTCGCGCCATCGAGATATTGAATCGGATATCGAATCGGCGTATCCACTTCGACTCGATGCGGCGTAGTGGAACGATCAATCGAACGAATATTGAGTAAAAAGAATGGCAACCACTTACCGTTGTGCGGCTTCCAAGTGCCTGTCATGCCATGCGCCTCCACGAAGCGATCCGTGATCACCCAGCCCACATCAACATCATCGCCGACTTCGAAGCCACTGGCATCTTCAACCAGCAGCACTTGCGAGTAATTTGCGACATCCGCAGTGAGCGCGGTTTCCTCGATCACCGCGTCGTCCCCAAGGAACTGTATATTTACAGTTTTACTGGACGAATAATCTGCGAATAACAGGCGCGTCTTTCCCACACCAGCGCCTCGAATCACGATATGGCTACGGCGGATGGTGAAATTCTTTTCGCAGCGATATAAGCCCTCCGGCAAATAAACCACACCGCCGCCCGCTGCCTCCGCGGCTTCGATCGCCGTCTGAATGGCCACGCTGGCATCCGTCTCCCCACTCGCATCAGCGGCAAAGTCTTTAACCACATCGAAGATCGGCCCCGCGACCACTGGAATCTCCACGGCCCCCTGCTGATAGCCGGCATAGGAGAAATCATGCAAGAAACGCCCCTGACTATCGGACTGGCCAGGTTGCCAATCGGAAGGAAAGAGCTCACTACGCCAAGCATCGGCATGGGCACTGGCACAGATACAGGCTGCCAAAACGACATGCCGTAGTGGCTTTAAAATACGGTTTTGAAGTTTCATTTTATTGAGCAATGCAGTCGCGTGGAAGAATGAAGCTTACATTTTGCGCCTCTAGAAATTCAATTATCTGCTTAAACACTTCAAACTCAGCGTCGTCCCACAACATCGGATGCCCTTGCAAGACCAACACTTTGCCTGGGGACTGAGACAAATACGCATTCGTAAATTGATCATAGTCCAACTGTCCAGTCTTAGGCTCCAGGTTCAATTTGTAGTTTCTCTTTAAAACATGTAGCGACAACTGATCACGCTTTGCCCCATACAACCAGACCTGGAGCCCTGGCATCTGCGCCAAAACTTTGTCCGTGTCTGCATCCGTGCCATTAAACGGCGCCCCAAAAGTGACAAAAGTCAGCCCCAGTTTCTCACGCCCTAAATTCTGCGAGCGTTGCATGTGTTCGAACTGGTGCTCATAACCAGAACCTTTGAATTCACGAATGCGAGCCTCCCCCTGCTTCCACATTTTATGATCATAGCCATGATTCCACAGCTCCACCCGACCACTGGCCTCCCAGGCCTTTAAACCTTCAAAATACTCGGGCGCCTCGCCTTCCAATGAATTACAGATCACCCCAGCCGAAAAAGCTATACCACGCTGCTCGGTATAATCATAGACGCGCTGCCAAGTCGCGGGGATCGCGCCTCGCTTTTGCTGCATATCATCCAACTTCAAAATGACCGAAACCTCAGCCTGATTTTCAGATGCGGGCACGGCATTAGCTAGGAGCGGCGCACAGGCCAACCAGCATGCACAAAGAGACAAAAATCTTTTTTTCATAATAGGGATATAGGGCGCATCCGTGCGGTGAGTTGAAGGATTGAGCCAATGATATTACATTCGATGCGCCAAGCGCGGAATCGCTCGGCGACAGATCACAAGCTAGCAGTGACAAAAGCATCGACAACAAGCGCGGGATCGAACACATGTTAGGACTCACCCTACCGCGATAAATAGATACCCTAGTGAAGAAAAGAAGTTCAGGCAAACGCCCAACCCAGGCGGATGTTGCACGTGCAGCAGGCGTCAGTCGTCCCACCGTCAGCATGGCACTCAAAGGCAGCTCAATCGTCTCCGAAGCCACTCGTGCACACGTCCGTGAAATCGCTGAAAAAATTGGTTACGTCCCCGACCCGATGCTCAGCGCGTTGGCTAAATATCGCAGTCCCGACAAAAAGCAAAGCTATCAGGGCACACTGGCGTGGATCAGTGCCTCCCCGAAGAAAGAGTCTTGGGATCGAATTACCCCCTACCACGAATATTATCTAGGTGCCTGCGAGCAAGCTGCCCGCCTAGGTTATAAAATCGAATGTATCGACTTGCTGCAAGAGCAACTCAGCACACAACGCCTTAACAGCATTCTCGCAGCTCGAGGCATCAATGGCCTACTGGCCTGCCCGCCTCATACCTACGGCCAGCAGATCGACTTACCTTGGGATGCTTATCACGTAGTTACGTTCGGCTACAGCATCCCCGAGCCCAATATCCATCGCGTCTCCTCGTCCCACTTCCGCGCCACTAAAATGGTGTTCGAAAAGCTCTGTGAGATGGGCTATCATCGCATCGGTTTCGTCTTTAGCGAACAGGTGAATATCAAAACTCAAGAACACTGCCTATCCGCCTATTTATGCGAGTGTCAAAAGACCGGCATGGAGCATCCGCCCCCCTTGGTGCAAGATCCTTTAGATGCAGAACATTTCATAGCCTGGCACACGCGCCATCAACCCGACGCGGTCATTGTCAGTTCACCGCTATGGGAGATGCTTCAAAGCACAGCGATTGATGTGCCACAACAACTAGGCGTGGCCTCGCCGATGGTGCCCAAGCACAGTCCCGAACTGTGCGGCATCATTGAAAAATGCCAAGAAATTGGCTCGGCCGCAGTGGAAACCCTAGTCCACATGATTCAGCACGAGGACAAAGGCCGCCCGCAAACGCCCCGATTCATTCTACTCGAAGGCCAATGGAATTCGGGGCAAACCACCCGATCGCAATGACCTAACCTATGTTCGATCAAAAAGAGTATCGAAAACAGTCGAAGTGCGCACAATAGCGGGCACGACTATGCCTTCGCAGAAAAATAATAAGAGTTCCAAGCGTCCCACTCAACTGGACGTAGCCAAAGCCTCTGGCTTCAGTCGGCCGACCGTTTCACTCGCCCTCAAGGACGATCCCATCGTGGCGAAAGCGACACGTGATAAAATTCGTCAGATCGCCGACTCCTTAGGCTATGTACCAGACCCCTTACTATCGGCGCTATCCAAATATCGCAAGCAACTAGGCACTCAAAGCTATCAAGGCACGCTCGCCTGGATCAGTTCCTCGCCACATGATTATAAGTGGAACGAGATCACGCCCTACCACGAATATTATTTAGGAGCATGTAAACAGGCCCGACGGCTCGGTTATACGATCGAAGAACTCGACCTGCAACAACAGCAACTCAGCCCACAACGCCTGGATGGCATTTTGAGCGCACGCGGCATTCACGGCCTTCTACTCTGCCCTCCCGTCCATTCGGAAGAACAGTATGCGCTGCCATGGGATCGCTACAGTATCATTACTTTCGGCGACTCCGTGACATCACCCAATTTGCACCGCGTATCCGCCTCCCACTACCGAGCGACGAAACGTGTGTTTCAAGAGCTACGCGAGTCAGGACATCAAAACATTGGCTTTATTTTTAATACCGAAGTCGCTCGCAAGACCCAGGACCTATGCCAATCCGCCTACCTGTGCGAGGCCCGCAAATCGAATACCAAGTCCATCCCACCCTTGATCCAAGATCATATCACTGGCGACGATATCGCCGCTTGGTTTGAGTGCTACCAACCTGATGCCGCAATCATTAGCGCTCCCAACTGGCCAGCCGTGCAAGCCAGCGGCGTTCGCATTCCAGAGGAGCTGTCGATCGCGTGCCCGATGACCCCCAAGCATTCGCCGCAACTGAGCGGCATCTTGGAAAAAAGCCAACAAATCGGAGCCGCAGCCGTCGATACCCTAGTGCAAATGATCGAACATGACATGCGTGGCATCCCTGTAGATCCTAAATATATCCTATTGGAAGGACATTGGAATGCCGGCAGTAGTATTCGCATGCCCTAGCGATTTAGCTGCCTGAATGATAGCCGATGCAGCCGCTATAAAAGTATCGGCGCAAGCACGCCGACTAAGACTAAGATCATGGCACCTCCGAGACGGGAGGATATTTGCATGAACGGCATCAGCTCCATCCGACGTGCCGCGGAGAGCACCGCCACATCACCGGTGCCGCCCATATCGGCCATGCCCAGTCCCGAGGTTAGCGCGGACTCTACAAAGTAAAAGCCAACCTTGGTGCCGATATATCCAGATGCCAATACAATCGAAATCACAGAAGTTGCGACCAAAATCACAAATGTCGGCGACATGGTCTGAAGCACTTCATTTAGATCGGTATAGGCAATCCCGATGCCCACCAAAAGTGCAGGGGTAAAATTCTTCACCACGAATTGATACCATGCATGGCAGGCCTCTTGAACCGTGGCTGGCACACAGTTACTCAATTTCAACACAGCGACCAGCATGATCATCAGCGCATAGGCATGCACGCCGGGAATCCAGTGTTCCAGAATTTGCCCTGCCACGTAAAAAACGCAGGCAAAAAACAGTCCGACACCCAGTGAATCGATCGGATAAGTGAGCGACGGCTTCTCTTCGATCTCGAAGCCCTGCATCAGCACGCCATGACCAGTCAGCTTAGGAAAGCGGTGACCTAATTTATCCAAAAATCCTGCCGTCACAATCGCAAACACATTCCCCAAGGCCAGAGCAGGCACAAAACGCGACAAAGCAGTCCCCGCATCCATTTCTGCATGGATCGAGCTGACGATCTCAGACATCGGCACGGCCCCCGCCCCCATGCCTCCGCCGATAATCGGGAAGCAGACAAACATTAGAGTCTCTTTCCAACCGTAGAGCAGCAACAAGCCTAATAGCGACGTCACACACATGGCACAAAGAACTCCGCCTACCAAAGGAAAAATATAGCGCACACCTGCACGCCTTAATAACACTGGGTCCATGCCTAAGATGGAGCCCGAGATCAAGCCAGCGATGTAAAAGTTTAAAAATCCACCACCTCGCATAAAATTGCTTACATTCTGTGCGATCGAATCTGGCAGAACTGAAAAATAGACAGAGGCCGCGGCTCCAAAAATACACAAGAGCGGCGCCCCACCTAGATAGTCCTTCAGGATCGGGCAGTGATCACCGACATAGGCCAACAAAGCCCCCGATGCCATCAAAAAGGCAAACGCTCCAATCAAACCATTGGGCATGAGTTCTAAGTAAGCAGCCAACACTAGAGTTGTTGCCGCCAAGCAATAAGGAATCAGGGGAATACCTGAAATTCGGAGAGTTTTCATCAAATTAGAGTGCAGTGGGGAGTGGTATGCATGCGTGCCCAAGTTTCAAAGAGCTCTGAGCCTGCAAATAGTAGTTAGCCGCATCACTGCCCACGATATCAGAAATTGACCAATTCTATCATTCGCCCCCCACTCCATGCACTCAGTCAAAAAACTGTTCTACTTACTGCTACTGACACTATCTATTGTCAGTGCACATGCCCAGTATAAGGTTCTTTTCATCGGCAACAGCTACACCTTCGGGCGCAACCACAACGAGACGGTCGAGGAGAGCGTACCGGAGATCTTTCAGGCACTCGCCACAGCAGGTGGACACGTAACCCCGACAGTTTCCATGCGAGCAGTTTCCGGGCAGGATTTCGAGTATCACTATCAAAATAGTCAGTCTCAAATCTCCACTGAAGCATGGACCCATGTGATCCTGCAAAACCAGTCCACGCAAGCCACCCATATTGGTGATATTAGCGCCCATATGGAATACGGAGAACGTCTCTATGAGAGCATCATTGCAAATCATGCCGACACTCAGGTGATGCTGTATCTAACATGGGCCCGCCAAGCGTCTCACTCCATCATCACAGGAAGCTCCACCAGCAGCACATTTGCGACTACCGATGAAATGCTACAGGAACTGCTCAGCAACTACCATGCACTGGCTGAAGCCATCAACCTCGACTATCCACAGGCCACGCCCGTGCAAGTCAATCCTGTCGGCATCGCCTTCCAATCCGCCGGAGGAAACCTAGCAGCCAGCGATCCGAACTACCTCGATCTATTCTCCGATGGCAGTCACGCCAATGACCTGGGCTATTATTTGTCTGCCTGTGTCCACTACAGTTGCATCTATCAATCCAGCCCACAGGGTCTATTCGAGAGCCCGGTAGTGAGCGCTTTGGGGCTTAACAATTATACCTTGATCAACCGTGGGCGACGCATCGCTATCGACTCGGTCCAAGTATCAAGTAGCGGACTAAGTCTGCGCCTAAGCTTCGCTACCGAGCTAGTTGGTAATTATGCCTTGGTCGTGAATGACACGCTGACCGACCTAGCCGGCAACCCGATGCTCGAAAATGCCGTGCATACCGGCCAGCGTTACGCGAGCTCCATCCTGATCGACTTTGGCGCTAGCTATAACGTCAGTGGCGTTAGCGAAACATGGAATCAAGCGTCTGCAATCAATGACTCAATACGCACACAAGTCGATGCCGGCAGTCCCTACATCTTCAATAGCGACTTGCTCAACGCCGCAGGACAATCCACTGGAATCTCACTCAGCATGAGCGACAACATGCTCTCCACCAACTCCGCGGGTACTGCTAGCGGCCCCTACCCTGCTGGCGCGACCCGCGACTCTTTCTTCGGATTAACTGGCAGCTTTGGCGGCTATACAGAAGACGGGCAAGGCGTCTTCGAATTCAACAATTGTAATCCAGCTCAGGCCTATAGCTTTAGAATATATACCTCGCGCATAGGAGGTTCCGAGAACCGCGAGACTCGCTATACATTGACTGGCCAGAACAGCGCCACTGGCGACTTAACAATCAGCGAGAATGTGAGCGAAATTTTGAATCTAGGCCCCATCTATCCGAACGCCGCAGGCCGCATCACACTTACGGTCTCCGCTGGGCCAAACAACGATCACTCCAGTAAATTCTATTACCTAGGCTTGATTGAAATACTCACAGGCGCAGCCAGCACACAAAGCCTCTACCCGCCCGTGGCGAGCAGCGCAGGCACCTTCCTAGACTGGACCATCGAGGGCAACTTAGAATACTGCGATTCACTCACAGTCGATTGGGCTCCCATAGTCCCAGCACCTACAGCTCCTTATTTTGATACCGAAGAACGTGATCAACGTTTTTATCGACTTAACATTTCTCAATAATTCACTCATCCTGACAAAGCTATATTATGTCATCATCAAAAAAAACATTCACAAATAAACACATGCGCCGGATCCGAGGCCTCATTGCAAGCTCCGCGCTAGTCTGCATGACCACTTGGGCCCAAGCTGAAAATATCTGTCCGCATGTGTCCACTACGCCTGCATTTATCAGGCCAGCCCTGAAGGTCTCTTTGCTCAGCCAGAAGTCAGCGCATTGAAGCTGAATATCAATGCCGAGGAAGCAGCCTTGCTCGAAAGAGTTGCTTGGGAAACCGTATCGAAGCAGAACGAGCTCAAAGCGCCAACAGCCAGCAGCTGTTGCTCCGTGAACTGATAGCTCGGCGACGAGCTCGTAACTCCCAGAACAAAGATTAATGCAAGAGCACGCGCGCTTGATAGCGCGCGGAGCCTTGCTTTTTCGGTGGCAACACCAAACACAGTACCCGACTGCCCGGACTGATGCTGAGGCCTGCGGCGTAGATTAACTCATAGTCGCCCGCCTCCTCAACGCCCACAGCCAGCGGCATACCTGGGTTTGCTTCGCTTTTGTCTTCCTCATACGCTTCATCTTCGATCACCTTATCTATCAAATGATAATCGAGTGTCGAAATAGGCTTGGAGAGCTGCAGTGAGTTGAGTCGGAACTTACGTGTACCGGCCAATGTATAAATGCTTTTGTCCAAGCCGTTGATCACCTTCAAGCTGTCCACAGGGAAAGTCTCGAGTTCATCGTCGATACTCAACACAGTTGGCTGGGGTTTCCCATCGACCATCACCACTGCGAATAAGGCCAGTTGGCTGTCGCCCGGCCAAGGCAACAAGAGCACGGGCTGGTAGATCGTCTCTCCTTCTTCGTTTAGCATGGGCTTGACTAGGCTAAGGTCGCCACTACCTGGTGCAGAATACTCAGGGGAACGCCGCTGCCGGCTCCATTTCAATTGTTGAAAATCGCCCTCTTCGTCAATGTAGCCTAGCTCACGTAACTCTTTACCGCCATAAGGTGCCACGACTGTGAAGCGCCGCTCCGCTCCATACAATGCAAGCGCACTTAACAGGGTCATCAGACTGGATATCAAAAATTTATTCATAATTATACCTCGTCAGGGCTTAAGAAACGAATGGAAAGAATCTTTAGTTTTCGGCCGAGTGGATACTTTTCAGTGTCGATGGAATAAGGATCGCGAGCCAGATCCATCTCACCAGTAACTGGTTCCGTCAATGCTGGCGTGCGTTGCACCAAGGCTTCACACCAGGCCTCAGAGACCACCTCACCTGTCACAGGATGTGTGACGTCGCCATATGCACGCACTCGAAAAGTGTCCGAGCGTGGTGTGATCATCGGTGCGATCGTCTTCATCACATCGGCTTGAGTTAAGTATGCGGGTGAATTTTTAATAATGCCCAGATCTTCGGCTCCTTTATTGATCTCAACGAGCTCGATCGCATCTTCTAGAATGCCTGAATTCACGAACTCGCTTAGATTATCGAAAGGATAGCCTCGCAGTAAAAGACCGTCGACCACCGCGTCTGCCAATGCATCGACTTGGTCGCTCGTCAGGCTCACGCCACTGCGTGAGAAGGCATTATTCGTAGCCACGCTCTGATCGGGAAGCGTATCTGCATCTTGCCCATGCATACTGTGTCTAAAAAATGCGTGCTTAAGCTCACGTGGTCCGCTTCCGTCTGCAGGATTCCACTCTTTAATATTGATACCACTCAACATCGCACGCCACGCACCACGCGACACAGAGTTGATATTAAACGCACCACGTAGCATCATGTATTTAGCAGCATGATACACATCAAACATGATATCGACGTCCAGACCCGCCGAGGCATAGGCCTCCCCAATTTCAATTACATCCTGACCGCTCAGAAAATACTCCATATAGCGGTTGGGCAATATCGGCAATGAATCGAGAGTCCATTCATGCCAACGCGGCAGGGAAGAAAAAAAGTATTTATCGAAGTATTTATTAGCTTCGCTCCCCCAAGAATTCCCCAGCATCTGCGGACGAGTGCCGATCATGTGGGTCAGAGCGCCCACCGAGACAGGCTCCTGAGTGGGCAAATCGTAGAGTCTGTAGCTCTGTTGCGTGTTATAGCTATCGCCCCCACTTAAATTAATCGCTCCCAAATTGTCTGCGGGATCATCCGACCAATATTCGAAGTCGGCATCGGCATAATCGACTTCACTCATATCCTCCAGCCGAGGGTCGGCTGCATTGTCCAAGCTTCCATCGATCCAACGCTCCATCTCGTCGTCCATTTCAAAGGCATAACCAAAAAGCCAACCACTGCTGCTCAATGTATCTGTATCATTCGTGACCTCTGCTGAGATATATTGAATTTGTGGACTGTATTCGGCAATCGTGTCGTAGGTCCACAATCTCACCTTAAAGCGATTCCCCTTTGCCTCGCTTATTTCAGGCAGACGCACCGTAATCGACACCTCACCGAGCTCTGGATCGGGCACGTCGATCTCATTGCCATCCGAATCCAGAACATATTCAGAGCGCGCCGCAGCATCCGATGAAAGCACTAGACTGGATTTTTTACGACCACTGCCTTTAAACCATTTGATTTCGCCAGCAGCCCATTCTGTGCCGATCGGAACATGAGGGCCCCGCGCGCCATAGGGATCCTTAAAGTAATCATCCGCCTGCACCACATAGGTCTCCCCATTCACGATGACTTCAAAATCAGGCATATGATCGAGGTTCACAAATAATTTGTGAGAGGCTCGAATCGGCACCGCATAGGGGTTCCAAAGTTCTATCTGCAACTCTTGTTTAATTGTCAGCTTTCCTTGATCGTCACGATAGCAATTAAAACGAACCAAAAACTCGGTCATCACTGGCCCAATAGAAAAGTGAGGAAAGACATCACTGTAGGCCGCCGAATCATATACATGAAAACTATATCCCTGCCCACCGCTATCCAATTCAATCGGGCGGGTGCGATTAAAGCGTCTAGCGCTGCCCTCAGTTTGCGGTGAATCCGATAAATCACGGCGCAAGGCACCATCCTCTGCAGTGTGATCAATGAGAACCGCACGACTCAGGGGAGTCAGCGCATGGAAATGCTCTTTCCAGGCATCCGTATCCAAACTGCCGGGCAGTAAAGCACTCATCGATAAGCTGGAAATTAAATCGAGTTTTTGCGCCCCCACTAAGTTCGCAAAATCCATACCTAAAGTTTTCCAGAAACTGGGTAAGCTCGGGGCCATCTGTCGGAGTTCCTCGCGATATTCCGCATCTGCCCAATCGTGCCCATCGCCGGGTGGATTACTGAGCTTGTCTTCTTGCCGTGTGTTATCATAGTCCAATAGATCGGTCTCATCATTGATGGCCATGCTAACCTTCACCCCTTCATCACCGACCCAATACGCATAATGCCCCGATGGCTCATCCGCCGAGAGTGCCTGCTTCGGTAACTTGATTCGCTCTGCAGCCGTAGCGACAGAGCCATAGTCGACTAAGAAGATTTCATCTGTATTCGCTGCAGTATCCGGTGCCGACAAATCGGAAGGTGCGACCGCCAGCGGCCCTTCCAAAGTATTGCCACTAATTAACCAAGTATATGCATCAGTCGCATCCTCCATCCAAACGCCTGTAATGTGGCCTTGACTCGCTTCGCCTGTCAGGGCCGAGCTCGCGGTGAATCGCTGATCGGGTCCAATGCTTTCCTGCAAGCGTGCGACTGCGATATAAAGCCCCAACATCGCATTTTCCCGAGCTCGGTCCCCATCACGATAAATTCTAGAACTCTCGATCTCTACTTTAGTCAAGGAGATCATGCTCAAGATCAATAGCAACACCATCGACATCAAAGATAAGGATACGATCAATGCAAAACCGGACCGTCGGGAAACAAAACCTGGAGGGGGCAACTTTGCTGGGGCATTATCGAACATAACTTATTGATAGTCGAAGCTCATAGACCTGCCAGCTCAGGCGTCTCTAACTCAGGTTAGAATGAATGGGTTCTTTGCCGGAAACAATCAAAACAAATAGCTGAAATTCGATTGCAGTCGAGCCTATCAAGAGCTTGATTGAGCGTCCCCAACATGGCTCCGAAGAAATCAAACCTCACCAAACGTCCGACACAAAAAGATGTCGCCCAAAAATCAGGCTTCAGCCGCCCCACGGTTTCCTTGGCCCTAAAAGGAGATCCCAGTGTATCCGAAGAAACTCGTAATGTAATACGCGCCGCAGCAGATGCGATCGGTTATGTGCCCGATCCGATGCTCACTGCGCTATCACGTTATCGCAACAATCAACAAACACGCAGTTACCACGGCACCTTAGCTTGGATTGGTTTTTCTACGCCGAAGAGCCAATGGGACGGTATCACCCCCTATCGCCATTATCATAAAGGCGCCGTCGAACGCGCCCAAAAACTCGGCTACAATGTCGAGGTATTCGACGTCACGCAGGATGGGCTGAACTCCAATCGACTCGATAGTATTTTGAAAGCACGCGGCATTCATGGGCTCTTGATTTGCCCCCCCGTCGACTCGAAACACAAAGTTACCTTACCATGGGACAACTATAGCCTGGTCACTTTCGGCTACACCATCAGCGAGCCACGATTGCACCGCGTCACCTCCTCTCACTTCCAATCCACATTAGAAATATTCAAGCGCCTATATGAGCGCGGCTACCAACGCATTGGTTTTATTTTCAATCAACAAGTCAACATCAAGACACAGCAAAACTCATTAGCAGCTTATCTAAGCGAATGCCAACGAGTCGGTCAGAGCCCTCTGCCACCGCTGATTGAACCGACGATCACGCCAGCAATGATTGAAACATGGTATGCCGAGCATCGTCCCGACGCCGTGATTTTAAGCTCACCCGATTGGATACAAATGAAAGAGACTAAGATCAGGGTGCCGGAAGAGCTGGGCGCCGCTTGTCCTATGGCGCCACTGAGCCCTTCTCGCCTGAGTGGTATCGTCGAGCAATCTTTCGAAATCGGTGTCGCAGCGGTCGACTCTTTGGTGCATATGATTGAGCATCAAAACACAGGGATTCCAACCCACCCTCGTTTCACCCTACTAGAAGGCCAGTGGAAAGAGGGTAGCACCCTAAAACCAGTCTAAAGCAATCGTAGCGATCACTCCGAATTCAACGCCCGAAATTCACGCGGATAAACGCCCCGCCTTTTCAGAAACCAATGCGAAAAACTGGAAGCAGTTTTGAAACCTACTCGAAAGGCGATCTCTTTGACCGCAAGCTTGGAATCCGTTAAATCGCGCACCGCTGCCATCGTGCGACGTTCTTCCCAATAGGCTTTCAAACTTAAACCATAGGCCTCACGAAACAAACGATCGGCATGACTCAAACTAAGGTTAATTGCAGCAGCCACTCGCTCCATTGGTAAAGGCTTGGAGAGCGGCTGACTATCTAAAAAGACTTGAGCTTGCAACATCCGCTCATCCGTCAGCGAAAAGAGTTTTTCTGGCACACCCAAATGCCGCATCGCGTCCAAATAAACCGAGACCCAGTCTTCAAAGTATCGCTGCAAATTGAAATAAGTGGTGGCGCCGAGCACCTGCGTTTTCAGATCCACCGAAGCACGTGGTAGCACCTGCTCCACCTTACGTAAAAGTCGACGCGCCTGCCGCTCCAATTGTGGCAACTCTTCGGCAGGCAGCACCCGAGCATCCGGCAACTCAAACAATCCGCGCCCATCGGGCCAACGCAGCCAGAAACCGATCGAAAGAATGTTGGCATCTTTTGAGAATTCACGCGTGTCCTTCGCGAAAGGTGGAAAGATCCAAGAGCCCGCCTCTGCCACGGCCTCTCGTCCCTCGCCCTTAACTCGCAAGCTTCCAGCGCTCAGCAACCATGCAGAAAGCCGCCACGGATTAAAGGTACCTTGATCCCCCAACGGAGGCCCTTCGTAAATCCAAAGCAGCCGTGAATCCAAGTTGCTCCACTCTGCATAGCGCAATCCGGCGATGTTGAAATGAGAATTGGACGGGTACACACGAAGATACTCGAATCCATTACTTCAAATAGCAAGTTTGAACATCTTTTAAGTAAACATGCACATTCGTCAAACCTCGCGAAACAGCGAACTATTTGGAAATATACGCCTCCTATTATGACTTCCCCCAAACATTACGACCTCGTCATCTATGGTGGCACCTCGGCAGCGGTCACCGCAGCTGTTCAAGCGAAACGCTCTGGCAAGACGGTGACAATTGTCTGCCCGGATACACACCTCGGCGGTCTCAGCAGTAGTGGCCTCGGCTACTCCGACACCGGCGAGAAGGAGGTCATCGGCGGTTTGTCGCGTGAGTTCTATCATCGAGTCTGGCAACACTATGATAGCCAAGAAGCATGGCAGTGGGAAAAGAAGGAAGCTTATGGTAACGTCGGCCAATCTACGCCCGCCATCGATCCGGAAAAGAAAACCATGTGGATCTTCGAGCCGCATGTGGCCGAGAAGGTCTTTGAAGAATGGATCGCCGAATACGACATCCCAGTGCACCGTAATGAATGGCTCGATCGCCAAGACGGGGTCGTGAAAGAGGGCACAAAAATCGTATCCATCCGCACGCTGTCGGGGCAAGTGTACCACGGTCGCATGTTTATCGATGCCAGCTACGAGGGCGATCTAATGGCCAGCTCGGGAGTGGATTACCATGTCGGCCGTGAATCCAACGCAACTTATGGCGAGACTTGGAACGGAGTGCAAACTGGAGTTCTGCACCACAATCATCACTTTGGTGTGCTGGATCAACCCGTCAGCCCCTACCGTATTCCCGACGATCCGAGCAGCGGACTATTACCCTCGATCCATAACGACGCGCCGGGCGAATATGGTGCAGCCGATCATCGGATTCAGGCATATTGCTACCGCATGTGCATGAGTTGCCACCCAGAAAACCGAGTGCCCTTCCCAAAACCGGACAACTACAATCCGGATACTTACGCTTTGCTGGCACGAATTTTCCAAGCTGGATGGACGGCAGTCTTTAATAAATTCGACCCCATCCCAAATCTAAAAACCGACACCAATAACCACGGCCCGTTCAGCAGTGACTACATCGGTATGAACTATGACTACCCCGACGGCAGCTATGCGACTCGCCAAGCTATCATCGAGGCACACACCAAGTATCAACAAGGCTTACTCTATTTCCTATCCAACGATCCGCAAGTGCCCGAAGCCATCCGTCAACAAATGCAAGAATATGGCCTCGCAGCCGACGAGTTTGTTGATAACGGCAACTGGCCCCACCAACTCTACATCCGCGAAGCCCGCCGCATGATCGGTGAGTTCGTAACCACCGAGAACGAACTCCTCAAACGCCAGACGACTCCGCAATCAATCGGCATGGGCTCCTACCCGCTCGACTCGCACAACACCCAGCGCTACATCACAGCCGAAGGTCACGTGCAAAATGAAGGCGACATCGGCATCTATATGAACGGCCCTTATCAAATTCCATATGGCTCATTGGTGCCTAAGCGTGCGCAATGTAGTAACTTGGTCGTGCCCGTCTGCGTCTCCAGTTCTCACATTGCCTTTGGCTCGATACGCATGGAGCCCGTCTTTATGATCCTCGGTCAGTCCGCAGCCACCGCCGCGGCGCTCGCCATGGATCACGAAATTTGCGTGCAAGACGTGCCCTACGATCAATTAAGCCAACAGCTACTGGATCAAGGACAAGTGCTCGAATTCGAAACGCCTGCCTGCGATGAGGCCTTGCAGACATTCTAGAGATACAAGGGATTTAAATTTTTATTGTAAACTTCGTTCTGCTGGCGCTTTTCCACATGCCCATCCAAGAAGAAAAACTTGGCCTCACCTTCCATCCAGCGAATATCGCCACCAGTGTTTGCTCCAGGGTCAATGGGATCATTTGCCTTACCGGAGTCGACACGGCCATTCCAATTTCCTGACCAAGAAAAAGATTCGCTGTGTAAGAGATCGCCCCAGACAGCATCATCAGGACTCCCCACGCCTGCATCTGCGAGAAGAATTTGACGATCGGGGTGCTGATGCTTCAATATGCGATTATAAGCGCGCAAAGCTTTTGGCGCAGCTCCCGATCCGGGATCCGACGCAGTCCCATCGTCCCCATAAGCACGTGTGATCGCCCCCAAGGGCGCGAAATGCCATTTGGATGTATTCTCTTCGCTGATCACACCACGCGCGATCGCAGCTGGGTCTTTAAACGTTTCGGACCATTGACTCGGGTAGTTCTCAGGCTGCTCATTGATCAAAATCGCATTCACCTGCCGATCCCATAGATCTTTTTTTTCGTCACCGTAAACTGAAGGTAAAATGCCGCCATCCTCTTGAGCGACCATCAAGTAACTCATACCAACCTGGCGGATGTTACTTAAACCTTGAGTTTCCAATGCGTTCATGCGCACCGTACCAATCGCGGGAATCAATATAGCGGCCAGCACTGCAATGACGGCAATCACAGTTAAAAGCTCAATTAGAGTGAAAGCTGAATGGGTATTCTTTTTCATGGGTGGGGTCTTCGGGGATGACGATTAGGCAGGGGAATCTGTAGCCTAAAAGCAAATAGAATCAAAAAAGCATCCACACTCAAGCGCTCAAGAATCCGACACAAGTTAGAAAGAACTCGCCAGTTCTAACACGTGTAGGAAAACAAGGCCATTGCCTGTAAGTCCTCCTGCACGGTTTATTATCTACAACCTTAGCTGCTCTAAGGAAGAATATAACCATTCCCCTTCTATGATGAGAACACTCCCCACCTCTCGCCCTCAAGCATTCTGGCGCAAGTCAATATGGATGCTCCTAATTTGCCTACTCGGCTGCCTGCAAGCACACGCCACCTTACTTCCGGTCGAACGCATCGCTCCCTGGGAAGATGCGGGTATCGCCGGCGGCATCCCCAACTATAGTGTGGGCGTTGATATCACCAACTACGGCGCCGTAGGCGACGGAGTGACCGACGACACGCAAGCGTTAAAAGATGCGATTGCTGCCTGCCCCGCAGGCACGGCTGTCTACATCCCCGACGGCAGTTATTTGCTAAGCAGCACCATTTTCATTGATAAGAGCATCGCTCTGCGCGGAGAAAGTCGCCTTGGCACCATTCTTAAAATGAATCACTCCGGCGACGGGATCACCGTTCGCAACTACAGTAATTCGTCCGGTGAGATCGCGCTAACCGGTGGACTCTCCGAAGGCAGCACCGTCGTCACACTGGCGAGCGCCCCATCAGGTAGCGCATTCGCGCCGGGGAAAATCCTGGAAATCAAACAAGACAACGACTCGAATGTGTATCAGCCAGGCTACAAAGGCTATGAGAGCTGGACCGATCGTCAAACAGCCATGATGAACGAGGTCGTCAGCGTGAGTGGCAACCAGGTGACACTCAAACACCCCTTACTGATGGAATTTGCGACTAGCTTCAACCCCACCATTCGCGCACAAGATCGCATCTATCAAGCAGGCATTGAGAACCTGAAAATCGACCGTGTCCTGGATGCGAGTTCCGGTGGCCAAAACATTTACTTTTATGCGGCCGTTCAGTGCTGGGTGAAAGATATCTGGTCGCAAAAGACTTACGGGCATCACATCCGCTTAAGTCGCAGCTTAGAGTGCGAAATTCGCGGTAATGTCTTAAATGACAGCTGGCTCGACGCCGGTGGACAAGGCTATGGCATCGCCACCCAAGACCGCGCCACGCTAAACTTGGTGATCGACAATACCTGCAGTGGTCTGCGCCACTCCTATGTCGCGCAAGCTGGCGCTGCGGGCAACGTGTTTGCTTACAATTTTTCCCGTGATCCTTATAGCAGCCTCTGCGACCACTGCATCTTCGCCGACCTCTCGGCACATGGTTCGATGGCCAACCACACGCTGTATGAAGGTAATAAAGTGGTGCAAATCTTTCTGGATGACGTCCACGGCTCCAACCCATGGAACACGGTCTTTCGTAATTACGCGACCAAACCGGACCCCGGCTATCCTGGCATCCACCTCGAAAAGACCAGCCAATGGTGCAGCCTGATCGGCAATGTCAGCGGCAACATGGCCTCCACGGGCCAGGCGATCAAAGTCGCAACAGAAGTCGAAGCGACCACAATTGTAACGGGCAATCTAAACGGCATCACCGGAGTCACTGAGTGGGATAGCGATGGCGAAGTCACACTCCCCGACTCTTTGTTCCTCACCGCCAAGCCTGCGTTTTTCGGCTCCAAGCCTTGGCCGATGTTTGGGCCTGAGATGGGCGTCGTCGACACGCTCCCCGCCGAGGATCGCTGGTATGCGCTCACCGGCACCACAGCGCCCGCGGAAGCGCCCGTCGCCACCACCCCCATCGGCTTCATCGAAGCACAGCTCTCACCCGTGGCTTACTACAATTGCCAAGACGATGGCAGCCCGCTCTTGAGTGACTTAAGTGGCAACTTCCTTAACGGCGACCTCAATGGCCCCACTTTTAGTGCCAACAGCAGCCATGACGGCAGCGACGCTCTGAGCCTCGATGGCAGCAATGATGAAGTGGTGGTCGGTGATCAACCGATCTTAGATTTTGACAACGCCTTAACCATCGCCGCATGGGTGCGCACCAACGACGCCAGCTCACACCAGTGCATCGTCAGTAAAAACAACGCCTACTACGTATACCTCTACGGCACGAGTAGCGGAGCCCGCCTGCGCGTGGGACTCAGTATCGCTGGAAGCTGGCAGACCCTCACCACCTCAACTGCCAACACTGTCCAAACCAACACCTGGACACATGTGACCACCACCTACGACGGCAGTTATATCCGCGTTTACCTCGACGGCATTGAAATCGGCAATAAAGCCGTCAGCGGCAGCATCTCCAGCAATAGTAAAGACCTCAAAATCGGCACCCTCTGGAATGGCTACCGTTGGGATGGGGAACTCGATGAGATCACTCTCTTCGACAGCGCACTGGATGCAAATGACATCAACTTACTCTACACTGGCGAATGGCTCAATCCGCTGCTGCCGTCCGCAGTGGCCGACTACCGATTTGAAGCAGGCAGTGGCTCCACTGCAATCGACAGCAACAACGGCCTAAATGGCAGCATCACGGGCGCCAGCTTTAGTAGCGATGCCGCAGAAGGTGATTACTCTCTAAACTTCGACGGCAGTGGTGACGAAGTGGTGATCGAGGATGCCAATTTACTCGACATCAACGATAGCCTGACACTGGCGGCCTGGGTCAAGACCAACGACACCAGCTCCCACCAGTGTATCATTGGCAAGAACTCGGCCTACTACCTCTATCTCTATTCGGGCAGCTATGGCTCACGCATCCGCACAGGCTTGCGTATCAATGGCGCTTGGGTCACCAGTACTTCGCCCAATCAATCCACGAAATCGATCCCCGCTCACACATGGGCGCACGTCGCTATGACCTACGATGGGAATAAAATCCTCACTTACCTAGACGGAGTCGAGATCAACTCCGCAGCTCAACAAGGCAGCATCGGCAGCTCCAATAAAGATGTCGAGCTAGGCACCATCTGGGGCGGCTTCCATTTTAATGGCTTATTGGATGTCGTACAAATTTATGACTTGGCCCTGTTTCCCGACGAGATTGTGGCACTTGCTCAATAAGCAGTCCCTAGCGCTAACATGTGTTAGAACCAACTACGATTGTCGTCAGAGACAGAAATACGCATTCTTAAGGCTATTCCCACACAAGCGAACAAGCGATGTGCGATCCCCACTTCAAAATAAAAAAATCGATGTCCCCACTCATCCACTCCACTCGTGCGCTCAGCGCCCTACTTATCGGCCTCTCCACTTTCAGCGGCCTTGCCCAAGCCGGTGTCGCCGTCGAATTTGATTCGAATAACGACTACGTTAGCTACGACTACGACTTCGAACGCAGTGCACAGACGCTATCGTCGAGTCCCTACTCTGCGATCTGCCCCTTCGATGCGCACACACCCCTGCTACAAAATTCAGAGTATTACAAAGGCCCAAGCCTATACGGCGCCTATCAGATCTCCAGTAGCATCACAGAAGGCCCCTTCTCGCGGCAACAAATCCGCAACCACAAGGGCAAGGCCGATGCGATCACGCTTCAATCCTACAGCGGCCAAAGCTGGGACGGCAGCGAAATCTCACTGTCGGCTCTCTTTCTGTTCAAACAAGCAGACTTCCTGCCAGGTTTTCAGCAAGGAGACTTCCATCTGGAGTCCTTCAATTGCCAATGGTCCACCTATTTCAAAGGCAGGTCTCGCGATGTGACAGGCCGCTACCTGGTGCAGATTGGAGACGCGTATTACCTTTCCAATTACACATTTAACATGACCAACCGCGGCTCCGATCTGCTCTCAGCCGGCATGCTTGGCTCCGTAAAGTGGGCTGCTTACAATCCAATCGCTAAACTTAATTTTGATCAGGAGCAAGCCCAGTTCACTGAACTGGAGCTTAGTGCAGTCACTGCAGTTGGCATCTATTTAGAAGATGACTATTGGGTCAGCGATGGCTCCGTATCTTCACCTTACCTAGTCAGCATCTATGGATTCAAGGCGTCCGGTACAATTAAGCCGTAAACGCCTAAGTTGAACACTGTCCTGAATCCGTGAGATAATTGTATCCGCAAGTCGGCGTGCTTGGTTTTCATTGGCGCCCCGTAATTTTCAAGGCATTGGCCTTCAGG
>PBYS01000083.1 GCA_002729725.1 Puniceicoccaceae bacterium | reverse complement strand
TCAGGCCAGTGATCAACCGAGCCAAGTTACTGCGAAGCGCCAATGTGCAACTTCTGCTCAGCGATTGAACTTCTGCAGCACTGCGAACAGACAAATCAATCTTACGATGCGCCATCCTCAAAGTGAAGAACTCACCCTCCAGCCCACTTTGACTGAGCAAATCATCCAAGCGCACGAACAAAGCTCGTTGCTCGTGGTATTCTTTCAGCCCATCCACTAAAGGAAGTTCTGGACGTAGGTCGGGTTGGAAGCTTGCGTCATAACACCGCCCCAGTGGGAAGCATGGTCGTCGCCGTTGGCGTTCCATACTACGATGTGTCCTGGACGGAGATCATCGAGCATCTCAACGCGAACTTCCATCTCTCCACCCATTGTCGGATCTTTAACGGCTTTGACCGTAAAAGCCTCACCACAGACCACCATATCATCGCGAAGTGGCATGATCGTGCTAGGCAGCCCTTGATCCGGTAGACACATTTCGCGCAAGACGTCGTTCACTGCCCCGGTATAGAGGCGCTCATAGCGCTCACAAAGTTCTTCAAGAGGGATACTCAACTCCGTCTTCTCTACGGTGTCGCGAATCTCCTTCAGTTTATCTACATGCATTTGTTGGCTCATATTTGTGTCCTTCTAGTTTGTGTTAAATTAAGTGTAAGAAATGCGCTGGGCATCCAGTAGACCCTTTATGTAACCGACCGCGAAGAGATGCCCGAGCGTCCCGTAGCCAGGGACCTTCGGCTTCTCGCCGTGCATCGCTGGCACGTGGTCGTCGCGAATAGGTCCGTCAAATCCGACTTCATGATAGAGTCGCACCATAGCACCCATATCGCCGTCGCCTTCGTCGTGCCAGATTTCGGTAAAGCGCGCAGCGCTACCTTCGACATCACGAAAGTGAACGAAGAACAGCTTGTTTAGCTCGACGAAACGTCGCACCCAAATCTTAGAATCGGCTCCCATAAGTTTGAAATTGGCCTGACAAAACGTAACTCCATTGCAAATACTTGGCGCCAGCTCAAATGCACGCTCCCACGCCTCTGGGCAATTAAAAATACGCGGCATCGTGCCCAACGAAGACAAAGGAGGGTCGTCAGGGTGCAACCCCATTTTGACGCCGCAGCGCTCAGCAACCGGCATCACGGATTGGATGAAATATGTGTAGTTTGCCCACAACTGCTCATGACTCAATTCTAGCTCTGTGCTTTCCGCGGCCAGCGACGCATCATAGGCCGTTGTCAGTGATCCGCCGCGCAGAGGCACTGCCACATCGGTGCGGTGCCAATCAAATTCAGCAGTTTTCGCGCGAGGCATGAAGTTATAGCAAAGCAGAGTCAAGCCGAGCTCACCCATGTTTTCCAACATTCGGTGATAGCGTTGCAGGTCCTCATCACGACCCGGCTCGCCCCGCTTAATACGTGACATGTCAAACTGATCGCCTTCCAAGCCAAGCAAAGTAATCCCTTCCTTAGCGAAACGCTCTTTGACGGTTCTAAGTGCATCCAAATCATCTGGCGCAGCCAGACCTGACAATTCAGGCGCGGCCTTAACTAGAGCATGCGTGACGCCAATTTGTTTCGCAAAGATCCAAGAATCGTCCGGTATCGCTGGTAGTAATAAAGTCAGTTTCATAGCTTACTCTAAATTTTGAGATTAGGAACCAATCGGGGTAGGCCCCTTAAATAGCGGAGAGCCCGCGCCCAGTTCCGGCAGGCTCAACAACTGGCCTTTTTCAGCTTCAGTCACGACTAAGCCCAATTGACCAGATGGATCAAAGGCGCAGTTTGTCGGATTCCGCCCCGGCAGTTCGATGCGTCGCTCAATCGCCCCTTCAATCGAGAGCACGAAAATACAACCAGAACCATATACTGCAACATACAGACGCCCATCACTGCCCAAAGCCATGCCATCCGGCCCCGGCGCACCTTCGAGTCCATCCGCCCAAATGCGCGGATTTGACCAAGTCAAGTTAATCGCATCCCAGTCACCGACCCAAAGGCGTTGACGATAAGTTTCGGCGAGAATCAGTTGCGTGCCATCATTATTGAAAGCGAGCCCATTGGGAAAATAATACCCGGTCGCGATTTTATGAACGACGCCGCGCGGTGCGAGTGCGCAGGCATAGCCGCTCGGCTCATGACGAGACTCACCAGGACAGGTAAACAGCACATTGCCCATCACATCAAAGGCCAAGTCGTTTGGTTTATTGAGCGATTCGCCATCCACTGCCTGCGCCAAGGAGATCGTCGTTTCAGTCGATGGATCGTAACGGCGAATCGCGCGCTCAGCTGAATCGCAGAAAAGCACACAATCATTTGAGTCGATGGCGATTCCATTCGGTCCGCCCCCCGTTGGCACACGATGCAACGCGCCGTCCTGCCAACGAATCAAACCCTCGCCTTTCAATTCCACCGCCCACAAAACACCGCGGGAATCAAACGCAGGGCCCTCAGGGAAATGCAATCCGTCGACGATGAGATCAACTTTCATCAATTAAAGGTGATGTTTGATTTCCTCTGCGACCTTACGCCCCAGAAGTTGACTAGCCTCAGCGGTATAGTGAATCCCATCCTTACAAACCATCTCTTCTACGCCCTGCTCTATGACAAAAGTATACAGATCGTTAATCAGAACCTCATGCTTCTGAAGAATGGGTGCCGCTGCTTGATTATATATGATGTTATCACCAGAATTTCGACAAGGATCAGACAGTTTGGAAAAACGAGCATTATAACGGTCTTGGAGAACCGGCGTAATGGTTGCCCAGACTAAGGTCGCATCGGTCTCCTCACGAATTTGACTGATCAGAAAATCCAAATTGCGCACGTAGAGATCGATCGGAATCGCGGTTTCTGAGCTCAGTCTACCGAGACGGCGACAGTCCCATAGACCAAAGTTAAAATGAATCAAATCAGCAGGCTGCTCGATATACCATTTCAGATTAAACAGATGGTGTATAGAATGCATGCAATTACCCTCAGGCGACCAAACCTCAGCCAGCCCGTCGAGTTCGGCTTTTGCCGCATCCTGATATCCCAAACGAATGGAGTCTCCTATTAAACTTACTTTCTTCATTGTACTATAATTCAATTACAAGCTCATCCCACCATCGGCATAAACATTCTGCCCAGTGATGTATCGCCCCGCATCCGAGCAAAGTAGCTGAGCCACACCTGTGCAGTCTTTGGATTCACCAAAGTAAGCCGCTGGTATTTTGGATTTCACCAAATCTGCATATTCGTCGTCCGCCAATACATCGGTATTTCGATCAGTTAGAATCACACCGGGAGCTAAGTTATTCACCGTAATCCCAGAAGGAGCTAGATCGCGTGCCAAACTGACCACCATACTCATCTGCGCACACTTGGTTGCGGCATAAACAAGCATTTGGGGATGTGGCTTCGCCTGTTGAACGCTGCCAACTGTTAAAATACGTCCCCAGCCGCCAGCCTGCATTCGCGGCACTAAGACCTGCAACATCTCTAAGGACGCCTGAAAATTGGTCCGCATTTGAAAACCAAAGTCCTCCCAAGAAACCTCCAGCCAATCCTTGCGCATCTGCACCGATGCATTCAGCACGGCAATATCAACACGCCCCACCTCTGCCAAAACAACCTCAGCGAAACTCCGACCACCACCCGGGACACTTAAGTCACCAGCAATGAAAGTCGCTTTAACCCCCAAAGCTCTAGCGGCAGTCAATGCTTCCTCCGATGCGGCACCCTCACGAATCCCGTGCACAACGACATTGGCACCCAACTCAGCTAGACCGAGTAATATAGAACGGCCGATTCCACGCGAGGAACCAGTGACCAAAGCAGTTTTACCTTGGAGCGAGAATTGCGGTAGCTTCATAAATAGACTTTCTATGCGACCGCTTTGTCGCCTAATTTTTTCGAGCACTGAGAGGCACAGCGAGCAACAAGCCTCTTAAGTTCTTTAATCGACTTTTCTGAAAAATCATTTGCCCAACCGATCAATGAAATAGCTGCAAAGCAACGATGCTCACGGTTATCGATCGGTGCCGAAATGGCATGCACCGCAGGCTGGTATTGGCCGGGGTCATAGCACACGCCAGACTTGCGCACCGAGCACACACGAGCCAAAACATCTGCTCTAGTTTGATAAGCCCAGGCACCTTCCGGACTCTCATCGAGAATCAGTTTCACTTCCTCATCTTCTAGCCCGGACAACAAACAAGCACCGCTAGAACCGAGAGCTAAGGGAAACGTGCCCCCCAATTTAAAGCTAGGCGACAAAGGTCTTGGCGATTCGATACGATACACCGTCGCCGCGACATCTCCCTGCTTGACCGAAATTTTAGCAGTTAAGCCAGTCTGCTCCACCAATTGACGCAATGGTGCCCCTAAGCTTTCGAAAAGTTGCTGGTAGTCAGAAAGCGGCTTTAGTAGCGGAAACATCCCTGAAGAAAAAGTGAATGCGCCAGTCGATGTCGGCCGCAACCAGTCATGCCCCACCATCGTTTGAATAATACGATAACAAGTCGTAGGCGCAATCTCCAACCCACGGGCCAGCTGAGCGGTAGTCATCGCCTCCGAGCTTTCTGCTAAAACATGCAACAGCTTTAAAGACTTATCAACCGCAGGTATCGTGTTCTTATTTTCCATTCTAATATGAATCTATCCATTCCCATTTGAAATGTAAAGCTTAATGTTCCTATCTCATTGCCCCCCCGATTTTCTTTAAGGATACATTTACAAATAGTTGAGGATGTGCCCTAAGTTTTGCGGACATGTGATTCTTAATAATCCCGTTATGTGTTTAGTCGTTTGATAAGATAGCTTTTTGCTTGCCCTTATTGCGGTAAAAATTCTCCTCGAACTGAACTAAGCTCTTGTATCTACCATAGAAGCGTTTCTGGTCTGCCCTACCATAGCAGTTATTCTTAGCGCGCATGCTTTGTTCGATACCCTAACTATTGAGCATATCCGAGTAATTGCAACTGACCTAAGTGCTGCCGCGATCACCGTGATGGATGAGTCGCTTTAGGGATCTCACCGCAACGAGGTAGCACAGCAGCTTGTAGCCCCTGATAAACCAGTTTCGAGTCATTGTGGCCACTGCCCCTCCAGCCGACGATTCGCCAGCAGAACAAGTCAATGACTTGTTGCTAAGTAATAAGACAATTTATTTAGTCACGGCATACTTAGATTTGCCAAAATTATTCTATGGCTTTACTAAGCGTTCAGCTTATTAAAGCTGATCCCTACATGCCCCTAGCCTAAAAATTCCACGCTCATCGCCCCAAAAAACAAAAAAGCCCAATGACAAACACATCTCAGAACATCAACCTACTGCTGGTCGGCATTGGCGGCTACGGGAATGTCTATCTCGAAACGATCAACGAACATACAAAAGCGAACTTAGCGGCAGTCGTCGATCCTATCCCTGAGCTCTCCCCAGGCTGGCAGGCCTTGAAAACTAAGAAGATTCCGGCATATGCCTCTATCAGCGACTTCCTTGCCTCCGGCACGCAATTCGATCTGGCGATCGTTGCCTCACCGATTTCATACCACGCGGAACAGAGTTGCGCCTTACTTGAAGCTGGGGGCAACGTACTATGCGAGAAACCGATTGCGGCCACCATAGAGGAGACAACTCGGATGCAACAGGCTCGCGATGCCTCTGACGGCTTCCTCGAAATCGGCTACCAATGGTGCTACAGTCAAGCAGTTCAATCCTTAAAGCACGACATTTTGAGAGGAGCCTTCGGTGCACCCAAGGCTTTGATAACCCGCGTCGAATGGCCGCGAAACAGCCTCTATTACAAACGCAACAACTGGGCAGGCTGCATTAAGAACAAACAAGGGAAAACCGTGAACGACAGTCCCGTTGGCAACGCCACCGCGCACTACCTAAACAACATGCTCTACATCCTCGGAGAGGAAATCCACCTGTCCACTCGCCCGATCACAATCACCGCCGAGTGTTACCGGGCCAACCCAATTGAGAACTATGATACAGCTTGCTGCCGCATTGAGACAGCTGCCGGCGCCGATATCTTGTTCTTCACCACTCACGCGGTCAAAGACAAGGATGGCCCAGTGTTCCGGTATTTTTTTGAAAAAGCGGAAATCCACTACGAAGACGACGGTAAGATCATCGCCACCTTTGAAGATGGCACGACCAAGAATTACGGAAATCCGGACGCGAACCGAATGCTGAAGCTCGATTATTGCATCGACCGATGCCTAGACTCAAGTAGCACACAATCCATTTGCAGTGCAGAGTCGGCCAGCGCGCTCACACAATGCGTCGAAGCACTCCAAAAGGTTACGGTGACGACTTTCCCGGAGGATCTCCTAGTCAAAATACCACTTGAGGAAGAAGGCCATAGCCACGTCTACGTACCTGCTCTGGAAAGCGCGATCAAAACGGCCTGTAAAAACCAGAAGCTCTTTTCAGAAATGAATTTCCCTTGGGCAAGCCCAAGCGCGACGATCACGATTTGAGCGACTTCGTGAATCAATTGGAATTCACAGCCATCCCATAGGGATGCTCTTTTAAATAAAAAAGTGGTTGGCTTTGGGCGGCTTCCGACCAAGGAAGCCAGTTGTGAAACAACCAAAACCAACCAAACACAGTCACGTCGTATTTAATCAGCTTTGCAAGCACATCCCTGCCGGGATGGTTCGCAATTTGGCATCAGAGCATGGGGTCGATAAAAAGTGTCGGACTTTCTCAGTGTGGAGCCATGTAGTAATACCAATGATTAACTTTATCTGGCAATATTTCAGAAGTTGTATTGAACCATAGCTATGGGACGAAAACGACAACGACTGGATTTACAAAATCAAAGCGGGCTGTGGCACTGCGATTAAAGACTGAGCCAGCTGGCATAACACGGGAGCGTTTGCTCGCAGTGAGTCTTGGGCTCCAGGGCAATCTACATTTGAACCAGATAACAGAGCAAATGGGGCGTAGTATGACTACGTTTCAGACATGGTTTGATAATTATCGTGAGCGTTTCCGCACTCAACTGACTCGACAATTGTTGACCGCGCTTAAGGAGCAACACCCAGACGACAAGTGGAAGAAGCGTCCTGTTCGCATTTGGATCGCAGATGAGGCCCGCTTCGGTGTACAACCTTGCTTGAAACGTGCCTGGGTCACTCGCGGAGTGAAAGCCCATAAGAACAGCCGGATCAGTTATCAGTGGCGTTATGTTTGGGGTGCTGTTGAGATTGATGGTTCTGAAAGCGCCTATCTGTATACCAATGGTGCGGACACGGAGTTTAGTCTGAGCTTTTTGGAGCAAATTAGTCGCAAAGACCCGAATGACGAACATGTGGTGATCTGGGATGGTGCGGGTTTCCACCCGCGCGGCGGGCACGAACGCATCCCCGAAAATGCAACTGTGCTAAGGCAGCCGCCACACAGTCCAGAATTAAACTGCATCGAGAAACTTTGGGACATGTTACGAGATGGACTTTGCAACCGATCGTGGCGTGACATCGACGAGCTTTTGGAGCACGCAACAAAATGGCTCAAAGATTTTCGGGAAGACTCGAAGCGAACACACGCACTTGTTGGCGAAGGTTGGCTACTTCATCAAGCAAACGCCTGAAATCTACCCTTATTGCCAGTAGAAGTTAAGCGATGGTATGAGTCTTCTATATGCGCAACTGACTCATTCAATTGGACTGAACGACGTATGCGTTACGTCACCATAGCTCAAAACTGTTTGCGATACGGGTAGCAGCACCCAATCCACGGGATGGTGGACGGAAGTGCTGTCAAAGAAAACCGCATCAAAACGAACAGCGTTTTCCAATCCAAAATCACACTGCGCCCCTTGCTAGAGCATCTCGATCAACTTCACAT
>PBYS01000082.1 GCA_002729725.1 Puniceicoccaceae bacterium | reverse complement strand
GCTCCGAGCGACGAGTATAAGGATGTAACACTAACATTTGAGTATGTAAACAATGGCAGCACCTCTGACGAGGCGGAACTCACGCTACTCAAGGTGGACGTGGCCGCCCATGTTCCAGCTGAACTGATCGACCGCGACGGTGAATTACAAAAAGGTGTTCAGATTCCTTCGACGGACGAAGACACCGCAGCCAACCTTCAGTTTGTCATCAATGACGACAATGATGACCAGTGGGCGTATAATTCCACCTATCCGAAAGACTTCGACCTGGCCGACAAGTTCAGCCGGAACGAGGACGACTTGGTCGCCGTGACGTTCACATTCCCGAAAGACATTGAAACCGGAACATTAGAAATCTCGGCGAATGTGGACGGTGCCAATCTGGAGGCGCGCGCCTACATCATCACTGCAGGTGGAATGCTAAAGCCAACGAAAGAACTGGTTACGCTCAACCCTGCTACTTCGATTGATTTAAGTTCGGCTAGCAATACCGATTTGCTCTGGGAATTGGCGGATGAAGGCGAACAGACACTCTACATCGAAGGTCTCGTTGCCAAGGATGACTTGGAGATCAAGCTTAGCTTCAAGGTCAATGACGACGAGCTAGCCAGCGAATCGGTGCACATGCAATTATTGCCATCGACCGAACGAACGCTGAAAGTTCTCGCTTATTCCGGCATGGGATATCGGGCGATCCTGCACATGAACAACGCCGACAATGTGCTGCGTGAAGACCATGACGGATACAACGGAAGCAAAGACCGGGTCACGCCGATTACTTTTAGGCAGGATGGAGCGGCTAGTTCAAGTGATGTACCTAGTAGTTGGCAGAGCTTAGACGTGTCAGCGAACGATGGAAAAATCGACGCTGTGTTTAGGCGTTTAAGTCAAGGCCCCGGTCACAATATCTTCATCTGTGAATACCTATACGGCGTCGGTGGACTAGCGCGTAGAGGGCAAGAGATCATGATTTTAGGTAAGCCCTGGTCGAAGTCTCAAACTAGCGGTGCGTCCAAAGGAGTTCTAGCGCATGAGTGGTTGCACGCGTTTGCCGATAGAGGGCACGTAAATACGACGGATGACATTATGTGGGGAACTCTTCCGCCACCTGCCGAAGTTGATGCAAACGACAATGGTCAACTCGATGGGAATGAAACCATGGTCGAACGTGGTCATGGCGGAAATCTATCCGAGTCGCAATATAGTGACTTTATCAATTAGTGGTATCAATGAATAAACACATAAAGCTAGGCATGATTGCATCCTTGGTATGCTTGCAGTCAATCCAAGGGGTAACAGATGAAGAGGTAATCGCTTTTGTTAATGGAGAACAAACAGCTAATACTCAGCATGCGCCAAGTAGCGTTGGCTTGGAGGGAAGTTCTACTGCATTCTTTATCTTGAATTATGATAGCGAGCTTGTTGAGGGACTTTTCAGGTTAATCGAATCCGAAAAGCACTCAAATCATTGGAAGCAGGCATTTATTCGTCTTCGCATCATTGCGACAGCTGATCCTGGTATTGTTGGACTTAATCGAGTCATCGATAAGGCACTTGCCATTGAAAATATGGACATGGACTCAGAGGAGAAGCTCGCCGTTTTAAGCTCTGCTTACGGAACAGTCGCAAGGTTCCCAGATGGTAAAGCCTTGAGCTTCTTGAAGCAAAGGGTCGAACCAAGCTTCTGGGAAGGACGAGAGTTGGAGACGAAAGTATTTTACGATCATGCACCTCATCTAAATACAACCCATGACGGAATAACTGAGTCAGTCATGGCGATTGCGGAAATGGGAAATGATCAAGCTAAAAAGCTTCTCTCGCAGTTATCTAAAGACAAGAAGTATGAGGAGATGCCAAACGTCCAGCGGAGTTTTAAAGCTGCAAAATACTATCACGAATCTGCTGAATTGTTGATAGCAGGGATAGAGAACGCGTACGCCAAGCGCTTAGAACTACGTGGTGCGTCTACGCCTGAAGGAATCGTCACAGAGCCTGCTCTCGAAATCCCCGCCGATCCTCCTGCGCCTGAAGCTGTGCAAGTCGTCGAAGAAGTATCCCCGTCCGAATCAGCAATCGAAGAACCTGCCGAAGTCGCACCCGTTGAAGTGGCCGAAGAAACCTCCGAGCAATCGTCCCAATGGTGGCTCTGGTTGGTCGGCTTGCTGGTGGTCGTTGGTGGCCTTGCTTTGGTGGTTCGTCGCAAGAGCTAGTCAACGCCGTGCGCTCCGTCCTCTGGGATCGAATCTCGATCCTTCGTCCTACGCTTCGGCAACTCGCTACCGCGCAATACGGAAGCTCCCCTCAATCTCTTAACCGCCTCTCCGGTCAACGTGGCAACAGCGCAACGGGCAATCTAGGCCGTTGGTTGCAATCAACCGTCCCACCGCACCCCCGTCTGAGTCGCCCCCGGTTTTGCAGAGGAGGCCGTCCTTACCGCCCTAGCGATCGTCCAGCAAGTCAGCGGGGGCTTGCCTCAGACGGGGGTGCGGTGGGACTAGCGCGTCTACGTTCTGAGCCGCGCTGTCTTTCATCTTGGCTTCGCCATCCTTCCCCGAACCCCGCGCCCGGGTCGTCACCCGTTCGAAGCGTTCATCTCCGATGCAAAAGAGCGCCTACGCTTGGTACTTTGTCTATCCCGCCACGCAGCCCCAAGGGGCTTTCCCCTACCTATACGTCTCACGCATGAATTTACCGGTGCCATACAGCGTGTTTGCGGCGAGCCCTTTAGGGCATGGCTCGTCGCCGCAAACGGGCTTGTTGGCACCATCGATTTTCTATTATTTTGTTTACGGTGACCGAGCAGCTATTCCCCCGCTTGCTTCTCGAAAACCAATGGCGGATCTCTGCCGGTCACTGTAAACAGATTCTTCCAAAACGGACTAATCAGATGATCGTTCCATGAGAACTAATAGTATAGGTTTTTTCGCGGAAGAATCTTCATTACACAACACGAAAAAGAAAGGATCAAGTCATGAAGAAGGGATTATTTTGCGGGTTCGACTGGGCTATGCAGACGCACTATTTTGTGCTTAAAGACGCAGCGAAAAAGCTTCTGGCTCAGGGGCCGGTGCCGCATACAGCGGAGGGCTTTGACGCGTTTATCCAATTACTGAACTGCCTCAGTTCGCTGATGCGTAAACCGCAGCTGTAGAGCACTTCCAACATGGTGCGATCTCTAAAGCCGCTGACCGTTTTCAAGTCCGGTTGCCGCAGCAGCTTGCGCGCTTCGGCGGCGGTTAAAATGGCGGTTGGCAGGCTCTTGCGCTCCTTCGGTAAAGGGCGCAAAGATAGGCAAATACCAGTCGGAAAAATGGCCGCTCAGTTCCTCCAGGAATACGTGAAGCAAGTCCGGCCGACCTTGCTCTAGGGCAAGAAAAACCCCGACGGCAGCTTGTTTTTGATCAGCACAAATACACTGCGCAAGCGCTTCCAGAGACACCGCGACGCGGCGCATCTCGGTGACATTTACACCGTCCACAGTCTGCGCCACAGCTGCGCAACTGAAATGCTGCGAGGCGGTGCCAGCGTCAGGCACGTTCAGGAGCTTTTAAGCCATAGCTCGATCGATACGACGCAGGATTACACCCGCGTCGTGATCGACAACCTTCAGAAGAGCCACAGCCGCACCGCACTAGGGAACCGCAGACAAGAAGCGACCTTTGTTCCTTTTAACCGCAAAACCGCAACTTGGCGGCAGGAGAAAAAGAGGCGGAAGCGATAAAAGCTTGAAAAGTGGGAAATCCCACCTACACTTTTAGGTATTATGGCAGTAGCAGTTAAAAAGAATTACGACGCAAAGCTGGACACCAAGCGGCGCGTGACCATCCGGAGCGCACGAACCGAGTTTTACCACGTCACCGAATACGAAGACGGCACGATTAAGATGGAGCCGCGCGTTTTGATCTCACCGAATATGCTGGAGCAGATCGACGCCTCCGTGAAACGGCACAAGGCAGGGCGCAAAGGAACCAAGATAGATTGGTCGAAACTGCCCGAAGTTTAAGCCGTATGTTCACCATCTATTTTGACGGCGAAGCCGAAGCGCTGATTAACGAGCTCGGGGAGAAAGCCGTCGCGGGAGAGCTTAACCGCGACGAAAAGGATCTTTATCGAAAGATCCGTAAGGCTCTGCAGCATCTCGAAACCAACCCGAGGCATCCGGGGCTCAAGTCCCACGAGATCGAGGTGCTGACCGAGAAATACGGCGTGCGCATCTGGGAATCCTATCTGGAGAACAGGAAAGCCGGTGCGCGGCGCATGTTCTGGATTTACGGACCGGAGACGAAGGAAATTACCATCGTCGGCATTGAGAACCATCCGGAACCAGGACGCGGTTTTGCTCGCGTCAGGCTTGCAACCAAGGCAATAAAGAAGGCTACCGAGAACCAGAAGAAGCCGAAAAAGTGAAACTAGTGTATCAACCGTCAGAGCTTTGCCCCCGCTAGACCCCATTACTGCGGCATTTTTTTGCCGGTCTAAAGCAGATAGGCTACTCAAGATGGATATGGCTGTTGATGGAGATCGAGATGGTGAGGTCACTTTTGAGGGAGCGGATACAACAAGTGAAGACGAACCCTTTAGATTTTGGCTCAATAATGATTCCGATATTGCTGAAGTTGGAGAGTCTCCGACGGGTGCAGCTGATAGCTCAAATAACGAAATCAGCACCAAGCGCGACTTGGAAGACTTTGCGCGGTTGAGCTTCACGACTGATGTGATTCAAGATCAATTGAAGAGCGGAGACATTGAGCTGGGGTTCAAATGGAAAGGTGCGGAAGGCAGTCCATCGCTTAAACTATACTGGTCAGCAATGAGTGATGGTTCAAAACTTTATGTCGAAGACGATGAGGAAGCCGACTTACAGATGGACGCGAAATACAAGACCGCTTTGGGAACCGTGAGCGGAAGCACCGCAACTTACGTGGACAAGAAGGTCTTCGAGTCCATCGAAGACGACGACAAGGTTCACTTCCTTTTTGAAGGCGTGAGTGCTGGCAAAGGCGAGCTGATCATGACCTTGAAGATGAACGGCACTGAGTCTGAAACCTCTGGAGAGTGGATCGAGTTGCTACCGATTGAGAAGATGTATCAGACCGCCAACGCAACGCCTACAGGAGGTTTTAACAGCACACTTCAAAACACAGCAACCGCTCCGAGTTATCCGAGCTTTGGGCATAGTATAGAGAGCGGATTTGAAGCGGCTTGGGACGAGACGCAAAATGCGACAGTATTTATTCACGGATGGCGCACACCTGCCGAAGGTTCGCGCATGGCAGCAGAGATAATGTTCAAGCGGCTTTGGTGGCAAGGCTATCAGGGGCGTTTCATTTACTTCCGCTGGCCTACGCTGACAGGCGACTACACCTTTTCTGATAGTGAGTTACGCGCTTGGAAATATGGCGACTCGCTCAAATCGCTCTTAGACTCTGGCATTCCCAACGGTTACCGTAAAAACGTAGTAGCTCACAGCTTGGGAAATATTGTCGTCGGTGGCGCAATCAAGCGCGGTGCTTCGATGAATACATATGTTGCAATGCAAGCGGCGATTCCGGCTGGATGTTATGATACGAGCAGTAGCGACAATTACTTTGCCGCTAAATCGACTCCCGATTTAGCCGATCCTGATAAAGGATATCGAGGTCATCTATCAGACACGAGTATCAACGTGATCAACTACTTTAATCCAAGTGACTATGCGCTCGTTGCAGGCACATATAACACCTTCTTCTTTGGCAGTTATGACACCAACTGGCGCAAGTGGCAGCGTGATTATAAGCCACGCTACGGAAGCTTGGGAACCGCTTGGGATGGTGACATTCGTTACATTTATAACCCTTCTGATCCATCGTTGATTCTTCGACTTTATCTGTTCCGAGATCGGCCAATTGCTGCCAATGATGATGAAATCTTACGATACGTGAATGACATTGAAGAGTCGATGTCGATGATTGCTAGCTCGAAATCAGCAGCATTGGGAGCTACTTCGATCTCGAAAAGCGGGTCTCAGAATCTTGATTTGAGCGATAACAGCTTAGGTGAATTTACAGATAGCGCAGCCGATCACAGTGGTCAGTTTAATCGACCTATTCAGGGTGCATTTGATTTTTATTCTAGTCTAAGCGGATTTGTTAATGAGTAGGAAAATAATTTTATCTCTTCTCGGAGTGCTGATTGTAGCAACGGTGCTCATTATCTTCTTTCGTCGAGAAGAAAGTGTGGATGAGTCTGTCCAAGTAAAAGAGGTGGCTGCGTTGGAAGAGAAACCATCAATGGCCGACGAGGGAAGTGAAGCTGTTGTTGATTCGATCCCGCCAGAGGACTGGGGGGTCGATGCAGCAACACAGGCGTTCTTAGAAAAAAGTATGGCCGATCCTGATTACGAATGGAAACAGCCGATCAAGTTTTATGGAAAAGTTGTGAACCTTGATGGTCAGCCGCTTGAAGGTGTCACTGTTGAATACGGTTGGACGGCCTTGACTGGCTACGAAAGACGAACTGTTGAATCTGATTCAAATGGTCTTTTTGATCTAGACGATGTCCGCGGAAAAACGATGACCGTCAAACTCGAAAAGGACGGCTACGATTGGTTCAATACTCGAACACAAAGGCAGTTTGAATTTGCGGAACCCTATGATCCCAAGTTCCATCAGGGAGTTCCTGGAGAACCTCTAATTTACTATATGCGTGAACGACCGGAGGCGGAGCCTTTGGTTGCACATCGAGGCAAGAAGGGCGAAGTGTTTACTTCTAGTGGTGGATCTTTTTATAATTATCTGACAGGTCGACTCTCTCAATCGGCGGGAAACAACGGTGTCATTCGTTTAACCGCAGAAACTGATTCATTTGACCCTGAACAGAGCACGAACTATACATGGTCACTAACGATTAAAGGGTCAGGGGTAAGTTTTTTTGCTGATGATACCTATGTCACTTCAGTTGCTCCTGAGCAGCAATACGTAGAATCCGTTCAACTAGGAAGCTCAACTCAAGATGGTGCTAATTGGGGTAGTCAACAAAGTCAGAACATTTTTTTCAGAACAGATGATGGGAATTATGGACGTCTACATGTTATGGCCACAGTCCGTCCTGAATCCGAAAAAATTAATATTAGAATAGACAGTTACTTTAATCCTAGCGGGTCGCGCGCGCTGGTGTTCAGTTCAAAGAAGCGCATCCGTTGATTGCCATAGTCAACGCCGTTCGCTTTGTCCTCTGGGATCGAATCTCGATCCTTTGTCCTACGCTCCGGCAACTCGCTACCGCGCAATGCGAAACCGTCTTTCCATCTCTTAACCGCCTCTCCGATCAACTCGGCAACGACGCGCCGGGCAACTCGAAGCCGCCACTTCCAATCGGCCGTCCCACCGCAGCCCCGCCTGAGGAGCCCCCGTTTTGCAGGTGGGGCCGTCCTAACGCCCTAGCGATCTTATGCCTAATTCCTGCTTCACGGCTGGCTCGTTCGCACACTCACTCAAACAACCAGCCTACAGGAATGTAGACATAAGAGAGCTAGGGCTGTCGTCCAGCAAGTCAGCAGGTGTCATCCAATAAACAATCAGCTACACCAATTTGGCTATATCGACTGGCCGATTTTGCCAAAAACCATACAAGCAATTGAAAAATATCATGAAGCGAAGCAAGACACAACGCGACGTATCAGACCTTAATATCCAGTGTAACCTAATATCACAGCGCTTGCTCGGCACGATACTTTGTAGGCGTCATACCTGTGTCGCGTTTGAACGTGCGACTGAAGTGCGGCGCGTTACAAAATCCGGTCAGTGCGGCGATGGTCTCGATCGGCTCTGCCGTGGTGGTCAGCAGCTTGCGCGCCTCCGCGATCCGACTGCGGATCAGGTATTCACGAATGCTGCTGTGCATTTGCGAGCGAAAACGTAACTCTAGAAGACGTCGACTAACGCCAAGGTGCTCGGCGATCTCAACAGTCCCCATAGAGCGACGTAAATGTGTGGCGAGATAGGCCAGCGCTTCACGCACCAGCGGGTCGGTGGCGGCGAGCGCATCGGTGCTCTGCCGTACGGTAATGCCTTGCGGGGGAATCAACTTGAGGCGCTCAGCGAGGAGTTCGCCTTTGATAATTTGATCCAACATGGCGGCACCTTCGTAGCCAATCCGTGCCAGATCGTAGCGCACACTGGAGAGCGTTACCCACTGACTCTCGCAGATCAATGCGTTGTCATCGGCCCCTAAGAGTGCTACGTCGTCGGGAATGCGCAGCCCCGCTTCGTGACAGAGGTGCGCCAACCAGGCGGTATCGTAATCGCTTTTGGTGTAAATGGCACAGGGCTTGGGTAAATCCAGCAAGCGCTGGGTGATGTAAACTGGATCCTGCGCCTTGACGGTATCGAGTCGCACACAATCAATACCGGCAGCGGCCAGCGTGTCACGATACGCCTGATAGCGGGTGCGACTGACAGGGTTGATCGCCAGCCCGAACCAAGCGCAGTTCTGGTGCCCAAGCGCTATGAAATGCTCCGCACCGAGGTGTCCCAGCGCGGTATTGTCCGCAGCCACCCGGGGCAAATCAATGTCTTCGCGCCAGATCGACAGGTCGACCGTCGGCACATCGGCTTTCAGAACGAACTCTTCCAACTGGCGACTAAAATTGAGCGAGGTAATGATGCCATCGCCCTTCCAGTGCTCGGGCAGCTGAAAGTCCTTCAAAATACTCACATCCAAGTGCCAGCCGTGCTGGCCCGCATAGCGCGCGATCCCTTCGTGCGCCGCTTGGTCGTAACTGCCCAAAACCATCAAGATATGCTTCCTGCGTGCCATTTGCGCAAAAGTGCAAATATTTCTATCAATATGCAATTTTTATCTCAAAACAGAGCCGCCTATGGTAGCGTTTTTTAAACCTCTCCGCTTCCCTTCGTGAAAAGCACGGATCGGGCAACAAATCAATTACCCACACACCCAACTCTTTATGGCTATCGATATCAAATCCTCTGACTCTTGTGAATACGGCTGCATCTCGCTCGGCGAAGTCATGCTACGCCTCGATCCCGGCGAAGGCCGTGTCCACACCACACGTCAGTTTACCGCCTGGGAAGGTGGCGGCGAATACAACGTAGCTCGTGGCTTGCGCCGCTGCTTCGGCCTCAAGACTGCTGTGGTCACTGCATTTGCAGACAATCCTGTCGGTCGCTTGGTGGAGGACTTCATCCTGCAAGGTGGCGTCGACACCGACTTCATCAAATGGGTGGACTACGATGGCATCGGCCGCGAAGTGCGCAACGGCCTGAACTTCACCGAGCGTGGCTTCGGCATCCGCGGTGCAGTGGGCTGCCCGGACCGTGGCAACACCGCTGCCAGCCAACTCAAGCCCGGCGACATCGACTGGGAAGAAATCTTCGGCAAGCGTGGCGCGCAATGGTTTCACACGGGCGGCATCTATGCAGCGCTCAGCGCAACGACTCCTGATGTCGTATTGGAAGCTGTCAAATGTGCGAAAAAGCACGGCACCATCGTCAGTTACGACTTGAACTACCGCCCCTCTCTCTGGAAAGACTTCGGCGGCCTTGAGAAGTGCCAAGAAGTGAATCGCGAGATCGCAAAATACGTCGACGTGATGATCGGCAACGAAGAAGACTTCACCGCTTGCCTCGGTTTCGAGGTGGAGGGCGTGGACGAAAACATCTCCCACATCCCAGTGGAAGCCTTCAAAAAAATGATCGGCACCGCCATCAAGCAGTTCCCGAATTTCAAGGCCACCGCAACCACCTTGCGCGCAGTGAAGACCGCCACTGTCAACGACTGGGCCGCCATGGTCTGGCACGACGGCGAATTTTACGAATCCATGCAGTTCCCTGAGTTGGAAATCATGGACCGCGTGGGCGGCGGCGACAGTTTTGCATCCGGCCTCATCTACGGCTTCCTATCTGAGAACGATCCACAGGAAGCAGTCGACTACGGTTGTGTGCACGGTGCCCTCGCCATGACCACGCCAGGCGACACCACCATGGCCTCGCTCAAGGAAGTCAAAAAGATCAAAGCTGGCGGCGGCGCACGCGTGGATCGATAGGCGAAGCGTGGCGCTCGCGCCACAGTTTATCAGTTTTCAGTTCTTCCGTTCCCGGTTGTCACTGAAAACTGAACAACCAAGAACTGAATACTAAAAAACTTTTAATCCCATGTCCGATCTACACAAATTCCCTGTCATTCCCGTCATCGTGCTCGATGATGCCAACGACGCCGAGCCGCTCGCCGAAGCTTTGCTGGCCGGTGGCCTCAACATTATCGAAGTCACTTTCCGCACCGCGGCAGCGGCCGAATCCATTGAGCGCATTGCCAAGGCCTTCCCTGAAATGCAGGTCGGCGCGGGCACCGTGGTCACGCTGGAGCAAGCCAAGCGCGCGATCGACGCGGGCAGTAAGTTCGGCCTGGCACCGGGCACTGATCCCGAGACGATCGCCTACTTCAATCAGCAAGGGGTGCCCTTCATTCCGGGCATCATGACTCCGAGCGACATTCAGGCAGCGGTCAAAGCGGGCTGCACTTCGCTCAAGTTTTTCCCCGCAGGGGCAGCCGGCGGCCCCAAGCTGCTCAAAGCGATGGCCGCCCCCTATGCCAATCTGGGCATCAAATTCTGCCCCACCGGCGGCGTGACTATCGACAACATGAACGACTATCTATCGATGTCGGAAGTGTTTGCCATCGGCGGCACATGGCTCGCGACCAAAGCACAGATCCAAGCGAAAGAATGGGGCACCATCACGCAGCAGGTCAAAGACGCGCTGGCTAAGGCTTCGGTGTAATACCGCTTGACCGTCTAGGCGGCGGTTCTATGTTCGCCTGCATTCACCTAATATGTATTGCCTGCGCACATCTATGAAGTATCTCCGCCTCTTCAGCTCTTTATTGCTCACCACCTGCTTGTTTCAGTCCAATCTGCAGGCTCAACTCGCACCTGATCCCGAACTACTTCGACTCGGCAATGGCATCGCCGCCATCGCCGAAGGTGAGATTATCACAGTCGAGGCACTCCGTCGCGAGCTAGAGCCCATCATCCCACGCCTGCGTGCTGAATCGAAAGATGCACAGGAGTTTTCCAAGCGCATCGATCAGTTGAGCAAGGAAGTGCTGCAAAACATGATTGACCGCATCATTATCGTGAAAGCGGCCGAAGAAAAGGGCTTGATGATCCCACCCTCTTATATTGAGCAAGAATATGACGATGTGATCCAGCGTGACTTCGGAGGCGATCGTGGACGCTTCCTCGCATACCTGCGCGCTCGTGGCGAAACGGCACGCGACTTCCGCAAAGACATTTATAAGCGCGTCGTCGTCAATGTGATGCGCCAAGAATCACGTCGCTCGCAATCTGAAGTCAGCCCAGAGCGCATCGAAGAATTTTATGTCAAAAACAAGATCCGTTTCTACCAAGAAGAAGCGCTACACTTACGCCAAATCATTCTAACACCACTCGCCGACGAAGGCTTGGTGACACTGCGCCAGACGGCAAAGAAGGTGATTTATGAGCTCGAGAATGGCGCCAACTTCGGCGACGTGGCCCGTAAATACAGTCAGGATGAAATGAGCCGCAACGGTGGCGACTGGGGCTGGATCGAGCGTAAAGACATTCGTCAGGAGCTCAGCGACGCGGCCTTTAAACTCTCAGCTGGCAACTATAGCCAACCCATCGAAATCGAGGGCACCATCTTTATCCTCTATGCAGAGGACAAGCGCGAAGAAATGATTCAGCCCATCGTGCAAGTGCGCGATATCATCGAAAATGTGCTGATCGGCGAGATCGCCCGCGAGACACAAGACAAGTGGTTGCAAGATGTGCGTAACGACGCCTACGTGCACTACTTTCTATAATGCTAGGTTTTAAACCTAGCAGCTCCGCAATTAATGCCTCTGATTAAAACCTAGAGCCGCTTACGAGGCTTGGCGTGTTTTCTCGGTTTGTAGACGAAGCTGACCACAGGCCGCATTGATATCGTGGCCCTTCTCGCGGCGAATGGTACAAGAGACTTTCGCCTTACGCAGCGCCTCCACAAAGGCGTCTTGACGCGGGATGCTAGGACGCTTCCAAGGCAAGCCCTCCACCGTATTGTAGGGGATACAATTGACGTGCGCATGCAGCTCACGCGCAATTTTAGCCAATTCACGTGCCTGCTCCATGCTATCGTTGACCCCTTCGATCATGATAAACTCCAGCGTCAGCATACGCCCATGACGTTGCTGGAAGATCTTGGCCGCAGGGATCAACTCCTCCAGCGGGTATTTCTTATTCACCGGCATGATCTGCTGACGCACCTCGTTGGTGGCACCGTGCAGCGAAATCGCGAGCCGCACAGCGATCCCCTCTTCCGCCAGTTTCACGATTTGCGGCGCCAGCCCCGAAGTGGACACCGTGATACGGCGCGCCCCAAAGTTGAGCCCCCAGTCCGCATTTAAAATACGGATCGTGCGCACCAGCGTATCGTAATTCGAGAGCGGCTCCCCCATGCCCATGAACACAATGTTATCAAAGGAGGCAATCTCTTGCCGCGCACGGTCGGTATGCGCATCCTCGCGGCGGCAAATGTGCATCAACTGCGAAACCACCTCCGCAGCCATCAAATTACGGCGAAAGCCAGCCAGTCCGGAGGCACAAAATTTACAACCGTAGGCGCAGCCCACTTGAATGGAGACACAGACCGTCTTGCGCGAGTCCTCTTGCCCAACGCCCTTCTGCGGCGCGCGAATGAGCACCGTTTCAATCAATGACTTGTCTTCCAGCTCCAACAGCAGCTTTTGCGTAACATCATCGGAGCGCTTATCAATGACAGGCGCGGTCGGGTATAAAATAAAACTGTCATCCAACCAAGCACGAAAGTCCTTGGGCAGATTCGTCATCGCATCCCAAGAATCGACGCGCTTCTTATATAGCCACTCCATGACTTGCTTGGCACGAAAGCCTTTATAGCCCGCCGCTTCAATCTGCGTTTTCAGGCTTTCGAGTGTTTCGCCAAAAAGGCTCGGTTTTTGAGGTGTAAATCGCACGCAGGGGAACTTGCACGCTTTATTCAGAAATTCCACTGCAAATTTCGTGTTGCAAAAATCAGATAGTGCTCTAGTGTTCACACACAAGATCATGAGCGTCATTTATTCAAGCAATCGCCGCATAAAAGACATGCTGGCGAGCGAGCGTCCACAAGAGCGCTTGGAAAAGCTTGGAGTCGAAGCGCTCAGCGACCGTGAATTACTCGCGATGATCCTACGCAGCGGCCCTCCTGGTGTGGATGTGGTGAGCATGTCTGAAGAACTGCTCCACAAGGCTGGCAGCCTCACACATCTACTGCGCTGGTCCGCCAAGGATTTTCAGCAGATACGCGGCATCGGCAAAGTAAAGGCCCTGCAGCTGATCTCCGTGATGCAATTCGCCAAGCGCATCTTAACCGAAGACATTGGCAACGAGGTCATCTTCGACAGCTCGGCCATGGTTGCCCGCCATTTTCGTCCATTAGTCGCGGGCGAAGAAATCGAACGCTTTTGGGTGCTCTGCCTCGACCGCAAGAACCGCCTAATCAAGCGTGAAGAAGTCACCAAAGGCACCGCCACCAATTGCCTAGCGCACCCACGCGAAGTCTTTCGTGAGGCCATCAAACAAAGCGCGTCGGCGATCATCGCGGTGCACAACCACCCCAGCGGCGATCCAGCCCCCAGCCGCGCCGACATACAAGTCACACGCCAACTGCGCGAATCCGCCAAAGTCATCGGCATCGACCTGCACGACCACGTGATCGTCGGCCACAAAGCCCACGACCCACAAGGCCTCGGCTATTACAGTTTTAACGAAGCCGGCCTGATCTAGCCTCAGCCTTCACGTCTCAGCCTTCACGTCTCCGCCTTCACGTCTCCGCCTTCACGTCTCCGCCTCCACGTCTCCGCTCTCAAGTTTCAGCCCAGCGGCTTCTGCACCACCCAAAAGCGGCAGTCATCCGAAAAAGCTTCCACCGCGGCGGACTCTTGCCCGAGCTCACTGCGCATCACAGACACTTCCACATGAAAGCCTACTTGAGTCAAAAGTGCTTGCATCTCTGCCACCGTCGGCACGTGCATGAAGTGCGCCCCATGATCGGTCGCCTCAGTGCGATCACCAAAGTCGTCAAGTTCCGGTTTTTCCGTGCCATACTCCCAGCGCAGCGTTTCCGCCTGCCAAAAGTCGCGATGTGCGGAACGCTCACGATCGTGTGTGGTAAATACAAACCAAGCACCCGGACGAATCACACGCAGAATCTCCCGCAGCGCACGCTCACGCTGCTCCAACTGGGGAATCTGCATCAGCCCATTGAAACCAAAAATCGCGCCATCGAAGACATTGTCCTCAAATTCAAGTCGCGTCGCATCGCACACGCGGCAATGAATCGTATAGTCTAAGCGCTTCGCCAAATCCTGCGCCTGCTTCACCATCGTGCGCGCATAATCGGTAGCTAAAATATGTCGATAGCCCAGCTCATACAGACCGATCGCGATACGCCCCGCGCCACAGCCCAACTCTAAGAGCGAATCTTCCGGCGAAAAGATACGGGTAAAAATCTTCTCCTCCGATGCCCAAAGCCCAAGATCGGCCGCAGCTTGCGCGTAGTAATTCACCACTCCCTGCGAATCGAAATATGCCTTTACCTCTTTGACGTCCATGACTGCAGTCAAATCCATGCATCGATGCTGGCAAATCGAAAGCGCAAGAGAATCGCCTCCACCCCAACCACCCCCACTCGAATGCAAAATAATCCGCTTGGATGCCTCCGATACGGCTTTGTAGGGTTGCCAGTGGAACGAAAGGGTTCATTTTCGTGACTCATTCGATTCATGTTGGCCATCTTCAAGACAATTATACTCCTCGTCGTCGCGCTGCTGTTGGCAGCGGCCGCCTTGTTGATCCCTGCCCACTTGCGCTCAATCGACCTTGCGGTGTTGCAAGCCCATGCCCACCAAGGCGCTGCGGGCCATGCAGTGGATGTAGTGCTCAATGAGAGTATCCGTTCCGCCCATATTGGCTCAACGCTACGCATACTCAATGCCACTCGAACCCGCCCCGACCGGCGGCAGCCCTATCAAGCTCAAATACGAGAACTACTGGAGCAACGCCCCAGCCTACTGGCGAGCGGAGGTCCCGACCGCACGCTGGAAGACTTTTTAGAGCTCGTGCAAGCCAAGCCCAGCGCCACAGCTGGCATCGAACCACGCCCCCTGCTACCGCAACTGCTGCCTCGCAGTGAGCGCGCCTCGCTTAGCAGCATGCTCGCAGAGTCCACCAATGCCAACGTAGCCGCCCTACTGGGCGCACGCGACATTGTAGGCCTACTGCGCTTACACCCCGCCAGCCATGCCGCTGGTGCGCCCTACGACGCAGGCATTCTCAGCCTCGCCCTGCTAATCGAAGGGGGCCACTTCAGCCCAGCGCTCGCGCAAAAAATTGGGCAAACCGCCGCCCAAGCCAGCCTCGGCACCCCCGCAGCGGTACGAGCATTGGAAGACTTTGCCATCGCCACCCTCTCACTAGGCCGCCAACTCGACCACCGCTCCCTAGCGGACCTCGCCCACATCACTCAGAGCCTAAGTGACTGGGGCGAAATGGGCACTCTCTTCCGCGCCCAGCCCGACCGTATCGACGCACTTTACACCGCATTGCGCTTTGAAGGCAGTTCATCGCCAATCTTCAGCTACTTAGCGACCTATCCCGACACAGGGAAACAAGATCTCGACGCAGCCTTGAGCTACGGCCCCCAGGCCACGCAGGAGATTTTACGCGAAGCGCTTCCGATCTACCGTGCCAAAGCCGGCCTAGCCGCTACCGTGATCCCATTTCTGAGTCAATATCGTCCACACAGTCTCGTCGAGCTCAGCCAAAATAACCGCGAGGGAGCCCTTGCCGTGAAAGCCGGCCTATTCGTGCTCTCGGGCTTGGCTTTCGCACTCGCGATGGGGGCCGCTTGGCGCGCCAGTATACAAGAGACCAAGTCCCAAAAGACCCTAGCCCGCAGCACACCTTCCATAGTTGCTCGCAATGTTTTCATCAGTCTAGTCGTAGCGCTCACGCTATGGACTTTGTTCGAACCTGAAGTACTTAAATCTAGCAATACCGAAACTGACTCCGACTCCGCGCCTCGCATCGAGTTTGTGGTCGCCGACACCTTAGAATCTCTCAAATCACCCGTTAAAGCCATGCAAGAACTCAATCAAGTCACCCTCCTCGTGCTCGCGCTCTTCTTCATCACGCAGCTCGTCATCTACTGCTTCTGCCTGATTAAGCTCAAAGAGATCGCCAAGCAAAAACTCAGCGCCTCCCTCAAGCTCAAGCTGCTTGAAAACGAAGAAAACCTCTTCGACTTCGGCCTCTACTTCGGCTTAGGAGGCACCGTCCTGTCACTGATACTGGTCGCAGTTGGCATCGTCGAAGCCAGCCTGATGGCCGCCTATGCGTCCACCCTATTTGGCATCCTATTTGTCGCGATGCTGAAGGTCATCAACCTGCGCCCATACCGCCGCCACCTCATCATACAAGCTAGCTCAGAGACCCACGATAGCGAAGTCTCTCTGATGAAAAATATCGAATTGTAAGCAGCCGTCCTCGCGATCCAGCGCCGCGCGCCTCCTTCGATCTTCTCCCTTCCAAACACCGCCCTATGAACAAAACACTCATGCTCGTCATTTGCGACTTCCTCCTATTGAGCATGCTCGCACTGGCACGTTTCGACCCGCCTGAAGAGAAACCCGAGACCGGGCTCGAAGTCACAGAGGCCTCCGCCAGCGCCGAGGCCGAGTTGATTTCGCTACTGGAAGAATCATTGGAATCGGAGCTCAGCTCACGCCAAAACCTCACCGAAGACCTGACCGAGACCCGTGAATCCCTGCAAGCCAAGGCTCGGGAACTGGCAGAGCGCGAAGCCGCGCTGGCCGCCACACAGTCCAATCTCGAAGCCACCACTCAAAAAGCACAGCAACTGGAACAAACGAAGGCCGAAATCGAGGCCGCCCAACAGGCTCTCGCCTCGGAAAAGGCCCGCATCGAAGCGGAGCGTGCCCAGCTCGCAGAACGCTTTGACAACACACGCACGGAACTTGAGGCTGCCAAATCAGAACAAGTCTCACTAGTCTCCACCCTAGGACAACTCAAAGAAGAGAGCTCCGTCGCCAAAGAAAAACTCAGCCAAACCGAGGAAGAACTCATCGCGCGCGAAATTTTACTCGCCGAGCGCGAAGCCGCACTCAAGGCAGCCGAAGAAGAAAAAGCAAAACTGGCCGCCGAACGTGAGGCACTGAACCGCGAACTTCAGGTCGCCCAAGCAGAACGTCGCCTGCTGGAACAAAATCTCACCTCGGAACAAGCCGAAAAGCTGCAGCTACAACGCGAGAAAGAGCAAGCATTCGCCCGCGCAGACCGCCTCACTGAAAACGTTTCCGAACTCGGTGCCGGCGTCAGCCAACTCGGACAAGGAGTCAGCAGCTTAGCTCAAGCTTCGGAAGATATCAAAAAAGAGATCGAGGCCGCACGCCCCCAGACCATGAGCGAAATCTTTACTCGCTTTCAAAACAATCGAGCCAGCCTACGCTTCACCGCCACCGAAGCGGGCCTATTTGGCGCACAGACCACACGTAGCTACGAGAGTAAGAGTATACTGATCACAGACGCCAGCGGCGCCACTTACCTTGTCACCCACACGGCCAACTCCCCCTTTGCTTTTAGTAAGAACGCCAATAATCTACTCGCGGCGAGCCTAGAGGTCTCTCTCGGGAATCGACGCTTCCCAGTGAGCCAGATCGGCTTTCTTAGCACCGATCCACGCATACTCTTCGTGCCCTTGCCGCAATCCGTTGTTGAGCGCTCCGGACTAGAGACCTTCCCACTCGCCCAGCAGCCTGAACGCTGGGAAGAAGCGGTGCTGGTCAAAAATGACGAGAGCAACTTCGGCCGCACCGGCTTCCGCCGCCTGACCGAGAGCGAACGTTTCCTAAAAATGGATCGTCCCGCACTCGGCCAATTGTTCGCCGATTTCGCCTCCTCCCGCGGGGACTTGGCCTTTACCAAAAACAGCCAATTCATCGGCATTTTGACCGACTCCGAGCACGCGGTGGTGATCAATGATTTCCTCGCCAGCGCGGTCACTCAGTTGAATGCGAACTTCAACACCGAAGAGAACGCTGCCACTATCGACCGCTTGCGTGATCGCGTGCAGCAGCTTCCAGCAAAAATACGCTAAACGCAGCTAAGAATGTGCAAATTACGCTTGTTTCAAGGGCACAAGAAGCTAGTCTAATCATGTTCTGCCGTACCCAGCCCAACACCTTCCAAGCTTACCCCGCAAGCTGATAGTACTCAGCCCTGATCGATCTGAGGAGGCACACCTACGCACTCACTTAGAGCAAGATACAGAAGGGAAATACCAGCTCTCGCAAGTGCCCAGCTTGAAGGCACTGCGCACAATCGATCTCGAACAGGACTACCATGCGATCCTGATCGATATGCGCCATGATCGGGACGACTCTCTGCAGAGCATCCACTACATCTCGCAACAACAGAACAAAGTCGCGCTCATTGCGCTCTGCCGCGATCACGCGCAGTTACAGCGCTACAAGGAAGTCATCCACCATCTGGACGACTACATACTGGCGGATCACTTAGTCGACGGCGAGCTTCCCACCCGCATCACCCACGCCATCCGGCGACGTCTCAAAGAACAAGAGCTGCTGCACGAGCAAACCCGTTTACAGTCCTTACTCGACAATATACCCGACGCGATCTTCTTCAAAGATCGTGAAAGCCGCTTCACTAAAGTGAATAAAAGGATGCAGACCGTCTACGGCAAAGCGCATCCCAGCCTGCTCGGAAAGACCGACTTCGATCTATTTTCCGAAGAACACGCTCAGGCCGCTTACAATGACGAGCAACAAATAATACGCGATGGCCAGCCCATCGTAGGTAAACTCGAAAAAGAAACCTTCGAAGACGGACATTTCAACTGGGTGAATACCACCAAAGTGCCGCTCAAAGATGAGCAAGGCCGCATCATCGGCACTATGGGCATCTCGCGCGATATCACAGAACTCAAAAAAGCACAAGACACACTGGCCCACGAACGCTCGCTGCTAAAGACCATCATCGAACACGCGCTGGCAGGCATCTTTGTCAAGGATCTGGCAGGGCACTACTTAGTCGTCAACCAGCGCCATGTGAAATATCTAGGTGCTCAAGCAGAACCTGAGGTGATCGGCAAAACACTTTACGACTTCTTCGAGCAGTCAGAAGCCGCACGCATATCCGCCACCGACCAGAAGATAATGCAAAGCGGCCAAAGTATCGAAAATCTAATCGACTACCGGCAGCGGCCTGATGGCTCCGAGCTCTGGCTATTAACCAGTAAAGTCCCCCTACGTGATGAGCTAGGGCGCTGCATCGGTCTGGTCGGCATCTCGCTAGACATGACCGAACAAAAACTAGCCGAGCGCAACTTAAAGAAGGCCATTAAAACACTGGAAGAGACCAAGCTACAGTTGATCGAAGCAGAAAAATTAAAAACAGTCGGCCGACTCGCCGCAGGCGTGGCCCACGAGGTCAAAAATCCACTCAATGTGGTCGCTTTGGGCGCCGAATATTTAGAAGGGCAAATAGAAGGGCCAGAGGAAATGCTCGAAGTCATCCAAGACATGCGCCATGCGATTCAGAAGGCCAATCATGTGATCTTTGAATTACTCGATTATTCCTCGCCACACAAGGTGACAATGGAGCTGGGCAATATAAACGAGATCATTTCGCAAGTATTGGCATTGATGCGGCACAATTTCAACGAAAGCTGTATCACTGTGCACGAGGATCTCAGCAGACAGATAGAGCCAGTCAAACTCGATGCCTCCAAGATGGAACAGGTCTTCATCAATCTCTTTCTCAATGCAATCTCAGTCATGAAAAAGGGTGGCTCACTGACGGTGCGCACCCGCGCGGAGCAAATAAAAAGTGCGGGCGATAATGTATCCAGTAAACTGACAGAATGCTTCCGCATCGGCGACCCCGTCATCCTAGTCGAGGTGCTGGACACTGGCTCCGGGCTAAATAAAGAAGCGATTCAAAAAGCATTCGATCCATTTTATTCGACCAAAACCACCGGCGAAGGCACAGGGCTCGGCCTTTCCGTAACACGTAGCATCATAGAAATGCACCATGGTGTAATGACTCTCCAAAACCGAACCGATACCCAAGGCGCCTGCGTACGCATATGGCTGCCTGCCGCAAGCTAAGATAAAACCATGATAAAATTCAAGAAATCGACCCCCAATAAAGATGCCCGCCGAGTGCTGGTCATCGACGACGAACCTGCCTTCACCCGTATGGTTAAACTAAACCTAGAGGGCACAGGCGATTATATCGTAGAGTCTCTGAATGAGAGTCGCAAAGCCTTCGAGGTAGCCAAGGCATTTAAGCCTAACATCATTTTACTCGATGTCGTGATGCCTGAAGCCGACGGAGGCGACGTAGCCCAAAGCCTACGCAGTCGCAGTCTCACTCAAGACATTCCGATTATTTTCGTATCTGCCATGGTCTCGCAAGAAGAGTCAAAAAAAGGATTCTACCAAAGCGGCGGCGAACATTTCCTAGCCAAGCCAGTGGACAAGGACACACTTTGCGGCGCGATCGAAACTGTGTTATTAACCCTAAAATAGGCTCGCATCCCTCATCAAACGCCCGGTACGGCACCCGATTTTTAATGATGCTTGCGTAAGGTGGAGATCACGATATAAATCCCTAGCAGGCCCGAGACTACAAAGCCCACGATCCCAATCGCCGGATAGCCCCAAAGGAAGGGGCGCACACCGGTAGTAATCACTAACGAGGAGCCCATCAGCAAAGAGCCGATGATAATACCCACCGTGAGTCGATTCATAGAGGCATTAATCGTCTCTTCGATATTCTCGGTGCCGGTGTGATGAAAATTAATCTGCAGTTTTTCGTCTTCTACTTTCTGTAAAATACGCTGCATATTTTCCGGAATACGTTGCATGCTACGCAGCATATTGAGCATCGGAAACAGCGTCTGACGCCGAATACTCGAAAAACTCCAGCGCTCTTTATTTAGCTTCACCAAATAAGGGCGCGCGACTTTTTGAATATCGAAATGCGGATCCAAGATACGAGCGGTCTCTTCCACGCAGAGAATCGACTTCGAAAGCAGCGCATAATCGGGCGACACTTCGATGCCATTGCTACCGAACAAATAGAGCATCTCTAAGCCCACGGTGCCCATTTTAGTGCCCGTCGGCCCAAACTCGCGGTGCTTGTTGAGCAAAAAAGTAATCTCTTTTTCCAGACGACGGCGATCGATCCGGCGATCATCAACCGACATGTGCTGCGCCACTCGAATCACCTTGACCGCATCGCGCTCGGTAATCGCAGCAAACATATCCGCCAAATGAAAACGCATCTGCATGGTAATCTGCCCTGCCTGCCCCCAATCGATAAAGCAAATCTTCTGATCGTCTGTAATCAGCATATTGCCAGGGTGCGGATCCGCATGAAAAAAGCCAGTGCCCACGATCTGGTGAAAGATCGACTCCCCGCCCATGCGGGCTACCCGTTCCGCGACTTCAGGCTCCAGTGTGATTTGGTCGGGCGCAAAGCCTTCCACCCATTCTGTCACCAACAGTCGGCGCGAAGTCAGCTCGCGATACACCTTCGGAGCAAAGACATTTGCCTGCTCAGTATTTAAAGCGATAAAGATTTCGGCATTGTCGGCCTCATTGCGATAATCGAGCTCCTCTTCGAGACGCTTCTCAGCCTCACGAACCAAGGAAGGAAAATTATAGGGCCTCAGCTCTTCGATGCGCGCATGCACCTGTTTGGCAAACCAGCCGATAATCTCCATATCAGCGGAAATCGTTTTATGAATCTCGGAGCGCTGTATTTTAACAGCCACTTCAGCTCCAGTGGAGATCAATTTCGCTCGATAAACCTGCCCCAATGAACCCGCGGCCACTGGGTGGGGGTCAAACTCGGCAAAGACCTCCTCTAATTCGCGCCCGAGTGCCTTGAGTGCGACCGGCTTAATGGTCTCAAAGGGCTGCGTATCCACATCGTTACGCAACTTTTTAAGCTCCATCACCAGCGGCTCGGGCAAACGATCTGGGCGCGTGCTAAGAATCTGCCCAAATTTTACGAAAATCGGGCCCAATTCCTCACAGGCATTCCGCACACGCTCATAAGCTGTCAGGTGCGTCACCTTCTTACGCACCAGATTCTTTAATAAGAACTGCGGCGTATCCAGCTGGAGCAGTAAATCCTCAAACCCCCAACGCACCAAGATCGCCACAATTTCGGGCGCACGCACTGCATTGGATAAGTAATTGAAGGGTTTCATATATTAAGTAAAGAATCCTGCTGGGGCTGCGCTGGTAAAGTCCCCTGACACGACACGGGCGTCACAAGTGAAGCCCCTACAAAAAACAAGACTGCGAGAGGTAAGCTCAGGCAACCTCAGTCCTCATTCGGAAACTCTTTGTGCAGCTTTCCTTCGAGTGCCGTCACACGGGCAGCAAGCGCATCGTATTGATCCTTGGTCACAACATTTGCGCGATTGAGCATCTCGCAAAAAAGCTTACTGGCTTCAACTTTTGCTTTCTCGGTTTCAGTGCGGCCTTCTTCAACGATTTTATCCGACATCGCAGCCGCCTCGTCTTTAGTCAACTTGCCCTTTTCCACCAATTCATCCATTGACTCCAGAACTTTATCTTTCGTCACGACAGCCACGCCAATGCCAGCCAACATAGTTTTCTTTACGAGATCGATCATAGTGGTGCAAAGATACTCCAGTCCTATCAGAAATACAAGAGCACAAAGCGAGTTACTACGACTTCGCGAAGAGCTTCTCGACGTATTTTGCGATCAGGTCGTTTTCCAAGTTCACGCGATCGCCGACCTTTTTGGTATGCAGATTGGTCACCTCCATCGTGTGCGGGATTAACCAAATCGCAAAACCGCTGTCGTCGACTTCGGCTACAGTCAGTGAAATGCCATCCACAGTTATGCTGCCCTTGTGCACAATATAGCGTAATTTGTCGGGCTCACACTGAATGCGGAAAAAGAAGTCCTTGCCCCGCGGCTCGATCGCTTCGATCACGCCGGTGCCATCCACATGGCCCGACACGAAGTGCCCGCCCATGCGTGTGCTCGGCAACAGAGCGCGTTCGAGGTTAACCTTGGCCCCGGGACCGACGCCACCGATCGAAGTCAAGCGCTTGCTCTCTTCTAAGAGATCAAACTCGATCCGATTCTCGGAAAATGCGACTGCCGTCAAGCAGCAGCCATTCACCGCCACGCTATCGCCTAATTGTAGATCTTTGGTGACTGCATGCGCCTCCAAGATCAGGCGCCAAGCATTTTCGGTCTCCTCAAAAGAGATGACCTTGCCAGTTTCTTCAACGATTCCTGTAAACATAAGTCGAAAAACGATGTGCTCCTTCGCGAACTTAGCGAATCAGCGATTTAAAATCTTCGAAATGTCCGGTAAAGCCACCGGGCACTCCTTTATTAATCACAGCAACTGCATCGTGTGAATGCAGAGACTCAAGGTGCGCACAGGCCACTTGGAAGTCAGCAATTTTGACCTCGGCATCCAGCTGCTCGTGCAACAGACGTGCGGCGTCCTCGATAAATTTGGTGTATGCGCCATTCATCTCAGCGAAGGCTTGCTCATCCTCGCGCTTAACCATCACCTGAGTCTCAGTCTGCAGGGCTTCTAAGCACAGCTCTTGCAAGCGCTCAATACTGAGGTGCTCCCCTTCAGCCACTTCTACACTCACGCGTGCGGTGCTGCGTTGCGAGTGCGGGATGCTGTAAACATCGCGACTAGAGCGGGCATGCTCTGACAACTCCGAAGAGCAAGGACAGGCCGAGGAATAGACGAAATCGAAATGGATGTATTTGCGGAAACGGTTCAGCTCATCGACGCGTCCTTCGAAGGCAGCGCGGTAATACTGCCAGCCCTCAAGCCCACTACGCAGGCTTGGCTTCATGATGGGATATTCAAACGAAAGCTTCAGTTGCGCACGGTGCGCGTGAATCTCCTCCTTGTACTGAAGCAGAATTTCGTTTAACAGGTCGGGCGTAAAGATGCGGTCCTGAAAGGTGTAAAACACACGCATGATGCGCGACATATTGATGCCCTTTTGGTTGGCTTCCAGTGAAACTGTGCCCGTGACTGAAGTCTCCAGGGTGAGCGTATCCGAACTTAATGTGATATAGCGTAGCGGCAGGCGAAAGTTAGAAATCCCGACTTTGAGGATGGGCACATTCGCCCCGAAGATATGCTGCGAATCTGCATTTTGCATATCGGGCAGTGCTGCGCGATACTCGTCGGTCAGGACGAAGTCGCGGTCGTAGACCTTGCTCAATTTCGGCGCGGACGCATTCAATTGATTCGGCGATGTAGAACTAGTTTCGGATTTCATGTGACTAAGATCGTAACAACGATGTTAACTATACTTTGTTTCAAAATGTCGCAGAAGGGCTAAAGCGCAAGCGCCAGACTCAATTCAAACGAGCGGGCAGCTAAAGTATGAATCCATGGATACGCAAGCGCGTAAAAAGGCTTTACCCATGACCACTCTGGCATACAACTGCGCGGCAATGTCCATCGAATTCCAAATATTAGGCTCCAGCAGCGGTGGTAACTGCGCCCTGCTCCACACCGGGCATACTAAGGTGCTCGTCGATGTGGGCTTCTCGGCCAAGCGCATTGGCTGCATGCTGGAAGCCGTCGGCGAATCACTCGACGCGATCGACGCGGTCTTCCTGACTCACGAACACAGCGACCATGCCCAAGGCATTCGCGGTCTGGCCAAACGCGCCGACTTACCCGTATTTGCCAACCGCGACACGGCCGATGCGGTGCAAGCGAAGGCCACCAAGCCTGTAAATTGGCAAGTCTTTCAGACTGGCACCGACTTTAATTTTCGCGATCTAAAGGTGCGCTCCTTCGCCCTGCCCCACGATGCCTACGATCCCGTCGGCTTCAAATTCAACTGGGGGCAAGAGGGCGATCTCTTTTCACCCCCTCGCAGTCTCGCCTGGGTGACCGACCTCGGCTACGTGCCCGAGCATGTCAAAGCTCATATCCGCGATGTGCAAACTTTGGTGCTAGAAGCTAACTACGATGAAGCGCTGCTGGAGCAAGACGAGCGCCGCCCATGGTCCACCAAACAGCGTATTCGCGGGCGGCATGGGCACCTGTCCAATCACGCCAGCTTCGAGCTAGTCGAAGAACTTTCTCAACAGAGCACCTTGCAGCAGGTCTATCTCGCCCACTTAAGTAAGGATTGTAACAATGCCCGGCTGGTGCACGAAAAGTTTGCACCCTTGCTAAAGAAGCTATCCATAAAGGTCGTCGACCCACAAAGCGGCATCGCTCCTGCTTCCAAAGCAATCTAGCTACTCGCAATCGCACATTTCCTCAAAAATTCTCCCCACGAATTTTACTATGAAACGAACCGTACATAAAACCAAAATCATTTTCACGATTGGCCCTGCCACCCAGGACGAGGCCACACTCGAGAAATTGATCAAAGCTGGCGTTGATATCTGCCGCATTAATATGGCACACGCCGATCACACATGGACACGAGAAATCATCCAACGCGTGCGCAAAGTCTGTGACAAAGTGGGTCGCCACATCGCGATCATGATGGACGTGAAAGGTCCCGAAATCCGCACCTGCGACGTGCCCGAAACCTATGAGCTAGAAAAAGACGAAATCTTTGAATTCACCTATGGTGAAGGTATTGGCAGCACCACGGAGGAAGGTCTGCGCCGCGTCGATGTGAACTATCCGGGCTTTTCCAAAGACATTAATGAGGGCGACACCATTCTCGTCGACAGTGGCCTGATCCGCCTACGCGTGCTACGCATTGAGGGCTCTCGCGTGCGCTGCCAAGTGCTGATCCCTGGCCCCATGGGCAACCGCCGCCACATCAATCTGCCAGGTGTGCGTGTCAACCTGCCAGCCTTGACTAAAAAAGATCAGGGCGACGTGGATGTCGGTATCGAGCAAGAAATCGAGTTTTTCGCACTCTCCTTCGTGCGTGAACCTAAGGATCTCGAAGAATTCCACACCTATCTGGAAGATCATGGCTCCAAGGCCAAGATCATCGCAAAAATCGAGGATCAGCAAGCCATTGCCAACCTAGATGGCATCATCAAGGCATCCGACGGTCTGATGGTCGCTCGTGGTGACCTCGGTATCGAATGCCCGTTTGAGGATCTACCGATCATTCAGACGCGTGCGATCAACACCTGCGTGCAAGGCACCAAGCCCGTCATCGTGGCCACTCACATGTTGGAATCGATGATTGAATCACCGATCCCAACACGTGCGGAAGTCACCGACATCGCAAACGCGATCCGCGAGCAAGCCGACTGTGTCATGCTCTCCGGTGAGACCACTGTGGGTAAATACCCGGTCGAATGTGTGGAAACCATCCAGCGTATCGCCACTCGTATCGAGGAGGAAGAAACACAAGTGCTACGTAAAGACCTGTCGCTGCGCCTGCCACGCTCTAAAATGCTGCGTTCCGCTGCCTATCTGGCATCGGATCTGGATGGCTCGCTTGTAGTCTTCACACGTCGCGGTATTTTCGCACAAAAGCTCTCCTCGCTACGCCCGAATGTGCCGATTTACGCCTTCACCGATAACCCAGTGCTATTCAAGCAATTGCTGATCATGCGTGGCGTTGAGCCGTTTTTCATGGAGTTCGACCACGACCATGAAACCACGATCCAACGCGCATTTGGACGCCTCAAGCGCCAAGGCTGGCGCAAAGAAGGCGACCCCATCGTCGTGATCACAAAGATGTATGCAGGTGAAAAGTTGATCGACAGCACCCAGATTCGCGCTATAGATTAAGGTCTATCCTTCAGGATAGACCTACAAGCATTCCCCTGCTCATGGATAAGATAAAATCACTCCTCCTCCCGCTTGCACTCGTATTTGCGGGCATTGCGATCTTCGAATTTGGTGCGCGCTACGGTGCCACTAATATGCGAGCTTACGCCATCGCAAGTGAGTTGCAGTTCCCACTAAACATCTATGAACAAGCAGTATCGAGCATGGACGCTGGCTCCAAAGAGACCTTCGCAGCCATGATCGACAACGGAATCGCAGTCGGGGCCCTACATCGCAAGGTGTGGTATCTGAAAAAGGACGCACGTTCCAAACTGGATACAGTCTTAGCACGTGCGCTTTCCACACGTGGCGAAGCTGTATGCGAACGCTTCGCCTCCATGCAGGCAAGCGAAGATCTACCCACATACAACAAGAACAAGCTGACGGAAATCTGCGAGGCAGTCGATATTGCAAGGCTTGAACTGGTCGACCACACAGCCAGCCCTGCAAATTCCACTCCAGAGCAGCAGGAATCACTCTAAACAATTATTCATGCATACAGGCAGAGATCGCACAGGCGATCTCTGCCTTTTTTTTATGCGTATAGAGCAACAACTTGCCGGACCTAGCGAAGCACTCAGGTGTTGAACAAGCGGTCTCCGAAATCTCCCAGTCCGGGCAGAATGTATCGATCTTCGTTCAGCTCACGATCAATCTTACCGGCCACAATCGGCACATCGGGATGCGCCGCCTCAAACGCAGCAATACCTTCGGGCGCAGCAATGATGCAAACCATATTCACACGCTTGGCACCATGAGCCTTAATCTGCTCCACGCATTGTGCAGCCGAGCCTCCTGTAGCTAACATCGGGTCGAGCACGAAAACCTGCGAGCTCGCAGTCAAATCCGGCATTTTTGCATAATAACAGCTCGCCTCGGCGGTATTTTCGTCCCGCTCCATACCAATGTAACCAACGCTGGAGCCGGGAATGATATCCATCGCAGGGTCCAGCATGCCCAAGCCTGCTCGCAAAATCGGCACAAAGACAACCCCGGGGCTCAGGTGCGCACCATCCGCCATTTCCAGCGGAGTTTGCACTTTTACAGAATCGAGACTGAGCAACTTGGCCGCCTCCACCATGATGACTTCCGTCATCCCCTTGCAGCAGCGTCGAAACTCAGAGGCCGAGGTCGAACGATCACGCAAGATCGTTAAATAATGTTGTACGAGCGGATGACTGGATAGGTCTGTGGTCATAATATTCTTTAAGCGAGTTTCACCCCAGCAGCTAACAAGTCCGCAAACTGGGGACGCACACGATCAGCCGTTTCAGAAACTTCCTCATGGCTAAGTTCGGTTTTGGAAATTCCGGCGGCCGCATTAGTGATACACGAAATACCTAAGACCCGCATGCCGAATTTACGCGCAACGATCGCCTCTGGCACAGTCGACATGCCGACCGCATCGGCCCCCAGCGAGGCAAAGGCTCGAATTTCAGCCGGAGTCTCAAAGCTTGGGCCCGTTGTGGCCAAATATACACCTTCCTTTAGATCCACACCATGCGCCTGCGCCCAGGCGCGGATTTTACTGCGAAGCGCGCCATTGTAAACTTCGCTCATGTCAGGAAAGCGCACCCCTCCATCGCCCTCCCAGCCAATCAGCGGATTGGTACCGAGAAAATTGATATGATCACTCAGCATCATGAAATCGCCCGGCACATAGTCACGATTGATGCCACCGGCCGCATTGGTCACGAAGAGCGTGTGCACACCCATGTGATGCATCAGACGGATCGGCAAAGTGAGTTCGGACATTTGATAGCCCTCGTAAAAGTGAAAACGCCCTTGCATGCAAATCACCCGCTTGCCCTCCAAAGTGCCGTAAACAAATTGCCCCGCATGGCCAGGGACGGTGGAAACGGGAAAGCCCTCAATCTCACCATAAGCTAGGCGGCCGACGACTTCTATGCGGTCATCCGCAAAGAAGCCGAGGCCGGAGCCTAAAATCAGACCCAGTTCAGGTTGAAAATCAGTGAGTTCATTGGGCAATTGCGGCAGTTTCATAATCGATTTGAAGTACGTAGATCAACAAGCACGACCTCGCATAGCCAAAGCCGCTGCCAAGCAAGCTGACATGAAATTTGCTCAAGGCAACTTTTGTCTGAGACAAGTCTGACACAAACGGGGTCTAAAGAACCCCGCCACTATTCGCGCATTGTTCCATCCGACTGCTCGGCTAGAAATGACTGATACGCCATGGCCACACCTTGCTCGATATCGATTTTGGGCGACCACCCAGTTGCTTTGATCTTAGAAATATCAGTCAACTTGCGCGGCGTGCCGTCTGGCTTGCTGGTATCAAAACGGAGCTCGCCTTGGTAGCCCACCACTTGCATGACGAGTCGGGCGAGATCGCCAATCGAAATGTCCGTGCCGCAGCCGAGATTCACCCAATCAGGCGGGTTCTCCAATTGCAATAAATGCAGGATGCCAGCCGCCGCATCGTCTGCGTGCAAAAACTCACGCAGCGGCGTGCCAGTGCCCCAGATCGCAACTTCAGGCGCCTCATTCAACTTCGCTTCATGAAAGCGACGTATCAACGCAGGCAATACATGTGAATTTTGCGGATGATAGTTATCTCCTTGACCGTATAGATTGGTCGGCATTGCGGAGTGGTAGCAGACCCCATACTGGCGACGATAGAACTCACACATTTTTAGGCCTGCAATCTTAGCGATCGCATAGGCTTCATTGGTGGGCTCCAAAGCGGCAGTCAAAAGCGACTCTTCACGAATCGGTTGCTCCGCAAGTTTCGGATAAATACAGGTGCTGCCGAGAAAGAGCAAACGCTTCACGCCCGCTTGATAGGCGGCATGAATGGCGTTTTGCGCGATTGCCAAGTTCTCATACATAAACTCGGCCGGATAGGTATTATTGGCGTGAATGCCTCCCACCCGTGCAGCCGCTATCACGGCAACATCGGGGCGCTCAGCCTCAAAGAAGGCCTGCACCGCCGATTGATCGAGTAAGTTTAACTCGCTACGGGTGCGCGTGAGCACCGAGTCGTAACCCGCGCTCTTGAGGGCGCGCACAACCGCGCCCCCCACCATGCCGCGGTGGCCCGCGATGTAAATTTTATCCTGCTTATCCATTGGTCGCTTGCTTATAGGCGAGCTCTTGCTTGGCGAGCACTAGATCCGAATCGACCATGATTTTTACCAGATCCTTGAATTTGACCTTGGGCCCCCAGCCGAGCTGTTTCTTTGCCTTAGCAGGGTCGCCGATCAAGAGGTCCACTTCTGTGGGGCGCTCATAGCGCTTGTCGTAATCCACATACTTCTCCCAGTCCAAATCGAGTAGATTGAAGGTTTCGATGACGAAGTCTTTGACCGAATTGGTCTCGTTGGTCGCCATCACATAATCGTCGCCCTCGTCTTGCTGCAGCATCAACCACATCGCTTCAACGTATTCCTTGGCATAGCCCCAGTCGCGCTGCGCATCAAGATTGCCTAGGTAGAGCTTGTCCTGCAGCCCCAACTTAATGCGGGTGGCCGCACGCGTGATCTTACGCGTGACAAAAGTTTCTCCGCGGCGTGGTGATTCGTGGTTAAACAAAATACCATTGGTCGCATGCATGCCATAGGACTCACGGTAGTTCACTGTCAGCCAATAGGCATATACTTTGGCGCAACCGTAAGGGGAGCGTGGGTAGAAAGGTGTTTTCTCAGTTTGTGGCACCTGTTGAACCATACCAAACATTTCAGAGGAGGATGCTTGGTAGAAACGGCATTTTCCATCGAGCCCCACTTCACGAATCGCCTCCAGCAAACGAAGTGTGCCCAGACCGGTGACATCGCCAGTGTATTCCGGAACGTCAAAGGATACCCGCACGTGACTCTGCGCGCCGAGGTGATAGATTTCATCAGGCTGGATTTGATACAGCAGCTTCATTAACATTACGCCATCTGCTAGATCCCCATAGTGTAGAAACATCTTAGTGCCATTGATGTGTGGATCCGTATACAAATGGTCGATGCGCTGCGTATTAAAAGTCGAGCAGCGGCGGATGATGCCGTGCACTTCGTAGCCTTTTTCGAGCAATAGTTCCGCAAGATAAGATCCATCCTGCCCCGTGATTCCTGTGATGAGTGCTTTTTTCATAATTACGCCAGATTATAGCAGATTTCCCTGCGCTGTCTTTTCGTATTTACGTAAAGTTATTTACATATATGCGTAATATTAATGAAAATGGACGAAAAAACCGTCGCGATCGCCTTTGATTTAAATTTCCGGCATGCCGCAGAGATTTTCAGTGGAGCCTCGGATTATCTATCGGAGGCGCAGTTGGACTGGCAATTAATGCCGCTCAACTTCGGTTTTGAGACTCGGCTCATGGAACTGGCGCACTCGGGGCGGCTAGCTGGCGCACTCGGCACTTTCGTGAGCGACGGTTGGGTGCAGGGGCTGCTCGATACTGGTGTGCCGGCAATTAACATGTTTAACTTCTCGAAAATAAGCGTGGTGCCCACCGTCAGCCCCGACGATCACGCGACGGGCTACGCGGCCGCCGAGCACCTACGCACGCAAGGGGCACAGCGCTTCGCCTTCTTCGGCGCAGATGGGGTGCACTACACACGTTTGCGCGAAGCAGGCTTTCGCGCAGGACTGCGCAGCTACCAATTAGAAAGTGAACTCGAACTGCTACGCCCCGGCCCGAACCTAGCCGAACAACTGAAGGGATTGAAGAGTGCCTCCGAGCTAATCGGCATATTCTGTTCCAACGACTTGAGCGCACGCGAACTAATCACACTCGCCCGCCAGCAAGGCATTCGCTGTGGCAAAGACATATTAGTCGTTGGCGTGGACAACGATCCCTCAGAATCCATCTTTGCTGGCATTGGCATCAGCAGCTTCAAGCAAGCCATTCGCGAGACAGGCTACCTCTCTACACGCGCACTGCATGAGACAATCCAGCAAGGCCAGCCATCCGTGGACCTGCAATTACAAATGCCGAGCCAACTGATTCCCCGCGAATCCTCACTCGCCTCCAACCGAGCCCGTATCGGACAGCAAGCCGCTAACTATATACGAGAAAACCTCGCAAAACCGGAGCTCGACGCCGCCTCCTTAGCGCAACACATCGGCGTATCGCGCCGCTCTCTGGAACTTGCAGTGCACGAGCAATTCAACAGTAGCCCCTACAAAATGCTGGCTCAAGCACGCTTACAATTGGCTCAACATTTACTACGCACAAGCCCGCTCCCCATCATGGAGGTGGGCTTACGCTGTGGCTACCCCAGTGCACACCACTTCTCTGCTTGGTTTAAAAAGCAATGCGGTAGCGCGCCTAAAGTCTATCGAGAGCGTTAATCAGAACTGAACCGTCTCATCAGGGCTCGGGATTTGGGTACGAAACCAAGTGCGCTGTTTTTTGACGAGGTGCAGCGTGTTTTGCACAATACTTGGTAGCAGCTCCTCTCGTGACAATTGCCCCTCTAGAAAAGCAATGGTTTCTCGATAACCGATCGCCGATGCGGCGCTCGGGTTTTCCTTAATTCCAAGTGCTAAGAGGCCCTCAACTTCTTCGATCAGTCCCGCGGCCAACATCTGCTGGGCGCGATGCGCCACGCGTTGTTGCAGATTCTCCTTGTCGCGACTGAGTAAGATGTAGTGTTTCGTGCAATCAGCGTAGGGCTCGGGGCGAGCGGCAAACTCCGCTTGCAAAGTCGGTAAATCCTTGCCAGAGGCGATACAGCGTTCCAGCGCCCGCAAGACGCGACGGGGGTTTTTAATATCCAAATTCCCCAAGCCTTGCGGACTACGCATGCCCAGCTCAGCCAATAAAGCGGACAAGCCCTCAGCTTCATAGAGCGCAGCAACTTGAGCTCGCACCGCATCACTCACTTTCACAACATCAATCACTGGCGCAAAAAAGCTCTTTAAATAAAACCCGCTGCCCCCAGACACCAAAACGGAGCGTCCACGACTAAAAATATCAGCCACCGCCGCCTGCGCATCGCGTACATAAGCCACGATGTCGTAGGGCACATTGACGGGGTTCAGATCGATCAAATGATGCGGCACTCGCGCCAACTCAGCAGGGCTTGGCTTGGCCGTGCCAATATCCATGCCGCGATAAATCAAAGAGGCATCGCAAGAGACAATCTCCGCATTATGCGCTGCTGCGTAAGCAAGCGCATATTCCGTTTTGCCCACCGCGGTGGGCCCTGTAATGATGTGTAATAATTGTTCCATTGCTGTAACGCGCGGTTCTCGGCTTGTCTAATCTACGTCGTTGGCGAACACTTGTACCACAATCCAAGCATGGCAACCATGTAGCAACTGCATCGGCTCCTCATCTCCCAGCAGTGTGACTACTGCTGACAATTTTACATACAAAACAATGAAAATCTGTATCGTCACCGAAACCTATCCGCCCGAAGTCAACGGCGTCGCCATGACCTTGCACCGCATCAGCGGCGAACTACGCAAACAAGGCCACAGCGTCAGCATCGTGCGTCCCCGCCAGAGTTCGGAAGCCCAAAATGCGCAATACACTGACGAAACAATCGTGAGCGGCCTACCCTTGCCTGGCTACGACGGTCTGCGCTTCGGCCTGCCCTGCCGACGCAAGTTACGCACGCTTTGGGCTCAAGATGCGCCCGACATCATCTACGCCGGCACCGAAGGCCCGCTGGGACAGTCCTCGATCAAAGCCGCCGCCGACCTCGGCATCCCCATCGTGTCGGGCTTTCACACCAACTTTCACGAATATATGAAGCACTACAAACTGCCCATCCTAGAAAAGATGGTGCAAGGCTTCCTACGGAAAACACATAATAAGACTCGCCGCACCTTCGCCCCCTCGCAAGATGTCATCGAGCGACTAAAAGGCATGGGCATCGAAGGCACCCGCCTACTCGGCCGCGGAGTGGACACCACCCTCTTTGCCCCCGCAAAACGCGACGCCAGCCTGCGCCAACGCTGGGGTGTGGATGACGACGGCATCGTCGCACTCTTCGTCAGTCGTCTGGCCGCCGAGAAAAACATTCCTCTCGCCGCCAAAGCCTTTCAGCAAATCAAGCAAGGCCACCCCGAAGCCGCCTGCGTCTTCGTAGGCGACGGCCCCGAGCGCGCAAAACTGGAAAAGGCACATCCCGACTTCATCTTTGCTGGCATGCAAAAAGGCGAGGACCTCGCCCGCCACTACGCATCTGCCGACCTCTTTGTATTCCCCAGCGTGACCGAAACCTTCGGCAATGTCGTGACCGAGGCGATGGCATCCGGCCTCGTCACACTCGCCTACGATTACGCCGCCCCCGGCCGTTATATTGAAGACGGCAGTAACGGCTACCTCGCCCCCTTCGACGACAACACAGCGTTCCTAAAAGCCACCGACCGCGCACTCGCAGCGCAAAACGATTGGTCCCAAATCCGAGCCGCAGCACGTAGCACTGCCGAAAGCTTAGGCTGGACCGGCATCGTCAAACAATTCGTGACAGACTTGGAAGAGGCTCGGAGCGAGTTATAGCAAAGACGCCTCCGATCACAGCGTGCGAAACTTACCTTTGTAACGCCGAATAATTTTTTCCATGTATCCGGCGGCTTCGGGTTCGACCTGGAAGCCGATAAAGTGGATTCGGGGCTCGATGCCATATTCACGGGTGAGATCACGTAGCGTGCGTTCGAGCTCGTTCCATGGAACATCGCCCTGCTTCGGAATGTTACGCTGGAAATCAGCATCGGAGACGAGAAAGATCACGTCGGGCTCCATTTGAAAAGCCACCATGAAAGCGCCCTGCACACCATCCGCGGCATGGGGCAGCTGAGTCATCAGCGACTGGGTCCGCACCTTCCCAGTGATCCATGCTTTGGCGGCGCGCTTGTTACGAATGCCGCCGGCGATCATGTAATCGCGAAAGCTGCCAACGCTGCGCGAAAAGGGCACCATGGCGAATTGGGTATTGGCACTGAGTCCATCGATCAATGAAGAAAGCTCTCGTATAAAGCGCTCGGTGCTCACACCCGCCTTGCTGGCCTTGTTCCAGACACTGGAACTGTTATCAAAAAGAATCAGAATACGCTGCCCCGCGTCTTCGATCCCGAATAGTGAAGCGGAGGAGCTACCGGTTTGCAGACCTTGCAAAGCACCCAGCACGCCAGACTGTCCGAGCAGCGAGTCAGACTGGAGGGCCGCGGGATTGCGCTCGATCGGGTTAAAGTCGCTTTTTGGCATCTGTGGCAGCGCCGGCATAGAATCAGGCAACAAAGCTTGGGTGCTGATACGCTCGAGCTGCATGGGCGAGCTGGCTGCGTTTTGAAATTCGGCCAGCGCGACTTTGTGTTCCAATTCTTTTTGCGGGAGATAAATCTTCTTACGCGCGACGAATTCGGGATCAGACTTAAACTCAGGCACCAGCACCACGACGAATACGGCCAAGAAGAGCAGCCCCACCTGAATCAAGAGCGCCAATGCCAAGGGCCCGAGCTTGGAGCGTTTCGGTGCAGATTCGGCAGAACTATGCGCAGGAGCGGACGGCATGATGCACCAGTGTGTGCGCTGCTTCACGCATTGCAAATGTTGAATACCTCGCTCCGGTTCAAAGAACTGAGGATATGGGGCTCTAGTTTCGAAAACTAGAGCTCAAAATTCTAGCTATTAGGGAAATCGCAGGCATACTCCCGCGACTCATCCATATGCGCTCCTCTCCTAAAATCTGGCAATGGCCGAATGTGCTAGCGATCGATGCAGCACTGATTGCAGCACTGTGGTTACTGGCCTTGGAGCGGGCGCATTCACTGGAAATCACTTGGGTGGCGCATGCGGTGCTGGCCCTCTCAGTCTGGCTGAGCTACGTGGCCGACCGACTCTACGATGTGCGCTCGCGCGCACGATCGGCCCTCCTTTCGACGCGACACAACTTTTCGAAGCGCTACGCGCGATCACTTTGGCGCCTATGGTTTGCCGCTTTGGGAGCCGATCTTTTATTGGCGACTCAATTGAGCCCGCAACAACTAGCAAAGGGTGTGCACCTCTTAATCATTTGCTTAATCTACACGCTCTTAAACCAGAAACTCTCGCGCCGATTCTTCCCGAAAGAAATCTGCGTGGCATTGATCTACGCAGGCGGCGTGCAAATCTTTCTGCCAGACACGGTGTCGACGAACTTTTACCAAGCTTTCGCATTTTTGTGCCTGCTAAACTGTCTCATCATCGGAGCGAAGGAGAAGCACATCGATGCAAAGATGCGGGTGCACTCGCTGGCGACCTTGGTCGCAGAGCGTTGGCTGAGCCCACTCGCTTGGACGGGGGCGGCGCTGGTGCTATGGAACCGTGGCGATCTGTGGCAGGGACTGGCATTGAGCTTTGTGCTGCTGGCACTGCTGCATCGCTACCGAGCGCACATCACGATCGAGAGCTTCCGAGTGCTGGTGGATGCGGCACTCCTCATCGGTGGCGCATTTCACTTGATCCTATTGAGCTAGTAGAGGCGGCACCTGCGTTCGCACCGAGCCCGAAGAAGGCCGAATTAACGCGATTGGCCCTCAGCCTACAACAAGTTCGGCGAGTTGGTCAAATAGGCTTCATGGCGGGCGAGTTGATCATCTAAGGAGCTCGCCACCACCACCGATGTGGCGAGGAACATGATGATTGCATTCGTCAAAGCATCGCTGGTCGCTGAAGCTTGAATACGCTTAGAGAAATCTTGGTTCAAACCCTCTAGCACGCCGTAAAGCTCTTTAAGTTCCTTAAACTCCCAATCGGCCTCTTCGCCGCGGCGCTGTTTGAAATACTGCTTCACAAGATAAGAGCCTACTGTGCGATGCAATGTTTGGCGAGTCGTGCAAAAAGGGATGTGAAAGCTGGCCATCGCCCCAAGCTCTTTCAACACGGGGCAGCCACTGGTCGCCATCATCAGCCCGAGCAGAGAGTTGATGCCGACCTGCAAATCGCAATCATCGAAGTAACTGCGCTCCGCAGTGGTCACAGTCACTTTCACACGCTCAATGGACTGACTGTCGGCAAAGGCCTCAATCACTTCATTGATACGGGTGGCGGCCGGACAATAGGCACAGTCGGCCTCCTTGAGCGGGCAGCATTTACATTGTTTATAACCAAGGCGCGCCCACTCAGGGTGCGCTTCGTCTGCATTCACCTGACCAGGACGCGTCGCCACATCAAACTCGATCTCGCGATCTTTCAGTTCAAAGCGATAAACAACATTTTCGGAATCCATGGCACTCTTGTTTAGATAATTATTTAATGAGGTCGACACCGAATCACACCCGATGCATGCATTTACCAAACTTTGGCGACCCATTAACTTACCAAGAAGACGTTTCCACAACAGCAATCCTGGACAGTCAACGCCCGTCACATAAAGTACAAAATGCAGACATGCACATACTTAAGCCCCACCCCAGCAACCTAAAGAGCACAGGTATCAGAGGAGCTCTTAGCGGCCGCGACGAATCTCAGAAGCTTTAAACTGCACACGTACCCGGAAAATTAACTTAATGCGGGTTTTAATCTTAAAAGTCTTCGGATCGATCGAGTCAGGAACCTCTTCGCGATGTACATCTACAATGGCATGGTAACCACGCTCGGAGAAGATATCGATCAACATGGCCAGAGCATCCAGATCATGCAACACCTTGCTCTCTGTATTCACCACTGCAGTGCCGGAGATTGCGTGGCGCTCGATGATGGGGATAAAATCCTGCTTAATGAGCTCGACGACTTGCGTAAAGAGTGGTTCTTGACGCTCGACATAGGCATCGAGACGGTCAACCAACTCTTGGCGCGCATGCTTGGAAATCGACATCGCCACGGGAATGCTCGAAATGCGATCATAGGTCGTCTCATCGAGTTCAAGCGAGCCTTGATAGCGCAATTCCTCATCGATACGTTGACGCACCACTTCCAGCGAGCCGTGGGCGTTAATAAAGTGGTAGAAGAAAATCTCGCGCAGCTCTTTGAGCGCGTCGTAGGTTTTTTCCTTAAATGTGCGATAGCGGTTGAGCGCGGCATCGGGATCGAGATCGGTCGGGCGCAATTCTTCGAGTTCGCCGACGCCCGACTCGCGCACTTCTTCATTGTGTGCTTGGGCTTCGAGGCCACGATGCATCTGACGCTTAACACTTTCTTTCTCGTCGATGAAGAGCACCACGATATGGAAGTGTGGCTTTTTAAAATACTCCGAGTAGAGGGTCTCTTTAAACTGGTTGCGCAGATCAATCAGTTTTTGATAGAGCAACTTCACGCATTCGACCTGCACCTTGGTGCGAGGAAAACCATCGACCACCGCGCCGGTCTTATAGACTGGGTCGAGTAGCTTACGCAGCATAATCTCGATCACCTCGCGATCGCCGACAAGCATGCCGGCATCTTTCATTTTCTGCGCTTCGGGGCTTTTCAGTAAGCCGCTCACCACCAGCGGCGGAGCCGTGAGATCGCGATACTGCATGATAAAATTGGTATTGGTGCCCTTACCTGCGCCGGGCGCACCATTGAGCCAGAAAATCTCCTTGGGAAAGCGTAAGTTCTCTTTCCCCTTTTCCTCAACGAGGCTAGCCCAGACGGAATTGAAGATGATTTGAGCGTCCTTGACCTCTAGGTCGACGACTTTATTCTCGGTTGGGTTGCTCTCAGTGTTGGCGGGATCGGAAGCCATATCAGTATAAGTTGGTAAGTGAAGAAAACTCTTAGCAGTGGCGAAATCCACTAATGAGATCAAGCCTCATTCATGGATTCTGGCCAAGGAGCACGCGTAATGGATGGCTGTTGCGTGCGCGGGCGGCAAATTCGTTCGGTCGCGCCTTCGAAATCCTCTTCCCCCGAAAGGATGTCGATTTCGAGCCGCAGATAATAAACTGGCACCGGAGCTGTGATATCGTCGAATAGGCGCACGGCGTCTTTCTCGGTGGTGACGATCATGTCGAGGTCGGCCATGCCGGCCTTACGGTACAGCCGCTCAATTTCATAGCGCGTGAAGCGGTGGTGGTCGAGAAAGCGCTGGTTATAACGGATCTCTGCACCAAATGCGCGCAACATGCTCTCGAAACTCTCCGGTGAAGCAATCCCACTGAAAGCGCCAATTTTAGCGTTTTGCAAGGAATCGAGCGGGAGTTTTTCATCGCTGCCAACCGCTTGCAGGTATTGTGGCTTGTGGGCGCACTCAATGATCTCGGCCTTCGGATTGTGTTCACGGATGAGTTCGAGCAGGGCCTCATCGCGCACCCCGTCGGACTTGGTCAGGAAGATATAGCTGGCGCGAGACAGGTGCTTGATCGGTTCGCGCAAGATCCCACGTGGCAATAAATGTTGGTTTCCAAAGGGGTTGGTCTTATCGACCAGCAAGAGGTTTAGCCGACCTTTTAACGGCAGATATTGAAAGCCATCGTCTAGGATCAGTGTGTCGCAACCAAATTTACGAATCGCGAAGGAGCCCGCTTTGACACGATTCTTATCACAGAGCACCACCACTCCGGGCAGATTTTGCGCTAGCATATAGGGCTCATCGCCCGCCACTTCGGAATCGAGCAGCACGTTTTTACCATCGCTCACAATCTTCGGCGGTGCTTCTTCGCCATGGGTCAACTTGCGCCAGAGCTTTTTGGGCAAGGGCTCTTTCTTACTCTTATAACCTCGGCTCAGGATGGCCACTTTGCGGCCTCGCTCATTTAGAGTGCGGGCAAATTTCTCAACCACTGGCGTCTTCCCGGTGCCGCCAACCGTCAAGTTTCCCACCACCACGACCATACAGCCCAGTGGCTTATTACGCAAAATGCGATGTTCGTACAAATACCAGCGTAATTGCACGATCCCACTGAACAAATAAGACAGCAGATGTAGGAAAATGCCCATCACCTCTGCGGCACGCCCGTGCCGGCGATCATAGATCACATCAGCGGTAAATTGGGCAAAGTCATCCGCTGCTCGAGCGAGCTTATAACGGATTCTACGGAGTGAGGGCATAGGTCAAAAAAGGTGATTATTGTAAATAAAGCGAATCTCAAAAACCAGAAAGAAGGTTGACGCCAGATTTAATCACCGCTTTCTCTCGAAAAAACAGCAAGTCTCTGTGATCTGCAAAGACTTCAACGTATCTATTGTTTATGAAATATTTAATCATCGCCGAGAAACCTTCCGTCGCAACCGACCTCTCCAAAGCACTCAGCTCAGAACTTGGCAAATTTACAAAAAAGGGAAAATCACGCGATGCGACCTATTTCGAAAGCGATCAAGCAGCGATCACCTCTGCAGTCGGCCACCTTGTCGAGCTAAAGATGCCGACCGGGCCCAATGGCAAAAACTTACCTTGGAATTTTAAGGTGCTGCCAGCCATTCCCGAAAAATTTGAGCTACAGCCGATCGAGCAAAGCTCGGGCCGCCTGAAGCATGTGCTCGCACTGGCAAAGAAAAAGGAGTTCGACGTCATCATCAACGCATGTGACGCCGGCCGAGAAGGGGAGCTCATCTTCCAATACATTATGGACATCGGCAACATTCAGAAGCCGGTCAAACGCCTCTGGATGCAATCCATGACCAAGAGTGCGATTCTGGAAGCATGGAATTCTCTACGCGAAGGCGAGCAAATGTCGCATTTGGCCGATGCCGCCAAGTGCCGCTCTGAGTCGGACTGGCTCGTTGGGCTTAATTCGACACGCGCCCTCACCTGTTTCCGTTCGCGCCATGGCGGCTTCAATATTACGGCTGCAGGCCGCGTGCAAACCCCCACCCTCGCGATTCTAGCTAAGCGCGAACGCGAGATCCAAGCCTTCAAGCCCGAAGACTACTGGGAGGTGCACGCCGACTTTGCCGTTCCCCAGGGTAACTACCCAGGCAAATGGGTGGATCTAGGCTGGAAGAAAAATCCCGAACAACCGCACGGCCGCGCCGAGCGCATCTGGGATCAGCAGACCGCGACCACGATCCGAGAACGCTGCGCTGGCAAGGAAGGGATCGTAAGCGAAGAGAAAAAGCCGACCAAGCAGATCGCACCGCAACTTTACGACCTCACCACGCTGCAACGCGAAGCTCCCTTCACCGCGAAAAACACACTGGGCCTGGCGCAAGCACTCTACGAGCGCCATAAGATGCTCACCTACCCACGGACCGACTCACGCTACCTGCCAGAGGACTACATGAGCAAAGTGCACGAAACCATGCGTGAGCTCGCTAGTTCAAAGCACCCCGTCGCCGAATGGGCCGCCAAGGCGATCGAGGAGGACCGCGTCAGCTTTAATAAGCGCATTTTCAATAACGCCAAGGTATCCGATCACTTTGCGATCATTCCCACCGGCCGCGTCGTGAAACTCAACGAGCAAGAGTCCAAACTCTACGACATGGTGGTTAAACGCTTCATCGCGGTCTTCTTCCCCCACGCCGAGTTCGAGGTCACCAAGCGCCTCACGACGATCAATCACGGCACAGAAAAAGATACTTTCCTCACGAATGGTAAGACATTGACCTACCCTGGCTGGCTGGCTGTCTACGGTCGCGTCGCTGGAGTCGCGACCACCAAGGATGAACTGGTCGCCGTCAAGGATGGCGTGAGCGCACAAACCGAATCGATCGAAGTCGAAGACAAGAGCACCAACCCTCCCGCGCGCTACACAGAGTCCACTCTACTCGCAGCCATGGAAGGTGCAGGCAAGCTGATCGACGACGACGAACTGCGCGAGGCGATGTCCGAGCGCGGCCTAGGCACACCGGCCACACGCGCCGCCACCATCGAAGGTCTACTCCGCCAAAAATACATCGCTCGCGATGGTCGCGAGCTGAATGTCACTGGCAAAGGCCTACGCCTGATCGAACTCTGTGAAGAGATGGACATTAAGGCGCTCAGCTCACCCTCCATGACGGGAGACTGGGAAGCCAAGCTCAACAAAATGGAAAAGGGCGAGATCAAGCGCGACGCCTTCATGCAAGAGATCAACAGCTTCACCGCCGATGTCGTAGAGAAAGCACGCGCCCACATGGAGACTTTAGTCAACCGCGTGTTCCCCGATCTGGAGTGCCCCTGCCCTGCTTGTGGCGCCCCTCGCTTAAAACAAACCGACGCCACCTACGAGTGCCGTGAAGAAGAGTGCGATTTCCGCATATCCAAGCACATCGCAGGACGCAAGCTGAGCGAAGCCGAAGCGATCGAACTGTTCACCACCAAAGCATTGCCCGAGACCGACGGCTTTGTCTCTCGCTTTAATAAACCATTTAGCGCAGCTCTAAAACTGGCGCAAACCGTCTCTAAGACTGGCAAGCTGGGCAAGTGGAAGACCGAATTCGTCTTCGACGACGACCTAGAGTCCGCCGAAGAGCTGACAGACGAGCAACTGCTCAAGACACTGACGCTGAAGAATGGCTTGGAAGCGAAGTTCTACGCCACCGACAAAGCTTACCACCTGCCCGACTTCAAGCCCAAGGACTCGCCCGACGGCTTCCGTCTGGGCAAGGTCATTTTGCAAAAGGAGTTGCTGGCCGAGGACGTCGAAAAGCTCTTCACCGAGGGCAAGACACCCTTACTGGATGGCTTCATCTCAAAGCGTACCAAGCGTGCCTTCAAAGCCCACCTAACCCTCGACTTTGAGAAAGGTAAAATTGGTTTCGAATTCGCACCGCGCCCCACCAAGAAGGCTGCCAAAAAAGCCGTCAAAAAGGCCGCGAACTAAGCGTTACTTGAAGCCAAATAGTTTCTTGATGGTGGAAATCGTCCCAGATGCAATTGCGGGGCGAGATCCGCTGACATTAAGCACGCGCCGACAAGTTTGATCGTCGAGCAGGCTGGGGTTATAGGCGATCACCTTCACGTCGCCTGGCTTGCCCGCCAAGTTGTCGGATGCAAAACGGGGCGTCCACTCCTTGGGCACGCCATATTTGGTAAATGCAATGTCCCAGGCGACCACAGACTGCCCCTCAAACGGCTTCGTAAGCAGCGCAGGGTAGTCCTTCACAAAACTCGGAACACGCGCGCTATAGACACGAATGCGTGCGGCCGCGGGCAGGTGTTGCAGATGTTCATACAGGTTCTTCACACTGCCATTTCGAATGGCTTGATAAAATGCAAGCGGGTCGACACTGACCAAGTTCATGCCATTCCAGCTGCCATGTTGGTTCTTGTTACCGAATTTCTTACGATCATACCAGGTTTGAAAATCGTCCGTGAGCCGGAATCCAACTTCGAAGTGCACATGAGCGCGTGAAGTGGGAATGCTATAAGTCGCGGAGCGCCCCATAATACCGAGCACAGAGCCGGCCTCAACACGGGCGCCCGGCACGACGCCATCCGCGACACTAGCGAGGTGCGCATAGAGGGTGTGGTAGCTGGGCACCTCTCGATCGTGCTGGATCACGACATAGCGCCCATAACTGCTATGGCCCGGCACGCGGCTCGCATGCACGACCTTCCCCGGCAGCACCGCGTAAACAGGGTCGAGCGGCTCCCCGCTACGGTCTCGTTTGACAGGATAGAGGTCGAGCCCCTCGTGAAAGCGGTGCCCGCTGTTACGCACGCAGCCAAATAGCCCCGACTCGACGATGCCCGACACGGTCGGCTGAATGAAGGCTTCGATGGACTCACCGTTCTGAAAAGCAGGGTTCGGTGTCGGCCAAATCAAATTGGCCTGCACGCACAGAGGCACGAGTAAAGCTAGCAGCAGAAAAATCTGTTGTCTCCTCATAAAATACGATCGTCGAAGGGATTGGAATGCCTACCAGCTCTTCTTTGCCTGCAATTCGCTAAGGCTCCGTCTCAAATCCAGTACCAGCTGTTCCAACTCAGCGTCGTCCACCTCGACAAAAGTGTACAAATTGCCATCCGGGATTGCGCCATCGATACGACGTGCTCCGATGGCGTTTCCGTTCACCATCAACACAATACGTCCACCCATATTCGTCACAGAAGCTCGATACAGATCACGTGCACCTTTCCCATCGACCTGTAACAGCAGCGCCATGCCGCGGTCGACTTTGACCAGTTCGACATTGCGAATGTCAAACTCAGTCACGATGGGATCCGCCTGAATATTGATCGTGGTGCCACTCTTGGGTAGCACCGCAGTATCCCCGCCCATCGAATTAAAATTCACCCCGCGGCTCTCAACCATCAGGCGTGGAATGTATAAATTTTCGAGCTTATCTTTTTTACAGCCAACGAAAAAAGCGAGACTAGTGAATACAAGAAGGAATGAGAGGGCAATTGGGCGCATGTGTTGTGTATGAGTTAAAGAATAATATCACCAATGGTGTCTTCAATTTTGAGCATTAGTTTCGTAGAAATATCGACAATCGGCACCTGCATCTGACGCTTGGATTTCACGTGCAGATAAGTCTGCTCGCCCGCAGTCCGGCGCGTACCGAGAGCACGTAGCACACGCTTACGCTCCAACATAAGCGAGAGTAAATGCTTTAACATGTCCGACTCCTCCCGTGCCTCAGGCTGCTCATGCTCAAAGAGTGAGAAAAAAAAGTCCTCAGCCGAGGCCATGGTCTCGCGGGCAGTGCTGCTCTCTTCGTCGGGCTCTTTAACCACCCGAACCCAGCGCCCCAGCACCTCACCGGGCAACTCAAAGAGCTCTACTTCGTCTGGGCGTAGATCCGCACGCCCCAACTCGCCGGCGACGTCGTCCTTATAAATCAAACAGACCACTTGATCGCCCGGATTGAAGGCCTCAGCACTCAGAGTCGATTTGCGCGCGATAGTTTTAAATTGCCATTCCATAGATGCAGAAAAGATAAGCTCGGTAGCCTACCCAATCTGTGCGATCTTGCAATCAAGTTATAGCTTTCAAATGGATCGCAAGCGAAGCGCGACTATAGGTTGTGATCGACCTCATATTCCTCCATATCCGGCGGCACGGTGCCAAGCGATTCTTCCATAGTCGTGAGGCCCTCTTTGACCTTGAGCATACTGTCTTGGTGCAAGGTCATCATGCCGGTGCGCATGGCGATACGCTTAATCACGGCCGCCTCCTCCCCCGCATTAATCGCTTTAATCAAGTCTTCGCTGGTCGCCATCAATTCATGAATACCCACCCGGCCTTTGTAGCCATTACCACCGCAACTGGGGCAACCGTCTTCGCTCAAGCCAGGCACCTTCCCCGTCCAACTCAACGCGCGCTGAATAATCTCGGCCTCGTTTCCTTCTGGCATGTAGTTCTTTTTACATGATTTACAGACGCGGCGCATCAGACGCTGGGCACACACACAAATCAACGAAGCCGAAATCATAAAAGGCTCGATCCCCATCTCAGTGAGTCGCGAGACAGTCGTGGGTGCATCATTAGTGTGAAGCGTGCTAAAGAGTAAGTGCCCCGTAAGCGCAGCTTCCACGGCGATGCCAGCAGTTTCGCGGTCACGAATTTCCCCCACCAGAATCACATCCGGATCCTGACGCAAAAAGGCGCGCAGGGCAGACGCAAATGTGAGCCCGATTTTGCGCTGCATCTGCATTTGCAAGAGTCCAGGCAAGGTATACTCGATCGGGTCCTCCGCCGTGCGAATACAAATATCAGCTGTATTGATCTCGTTGAGCGCGGAATAGAGCGTCATCGATTTACCCGAACCAGTCGGTCCACAGTGCAAGATCATGCCATAAGGCCGCTGAATCAGCTCACGATAGAGCCCGAGGTTGCGCTCAGAAAAGCCAAGCGCTGGGAGAGGCAAGGTACTCTTCTGCTTATCTAAGATACGCATGACCATCCCCTCGCCGTGATTCAACGGTGCGGTCGACACACGCAAGTCGATATCGACCCCACGCTTATTGTATTGCTTAAAAATAATACGTCCATCCTGGGGCATGCGCTTCTCCGCAATATCCAATTGTGCCATCACTTTTAGGCGTGCCAACAATGCTCCCGAGGCCGCAGTTGGTATCGTCAAACGATTTTGCAAGACGCCATCAACGCGCACGCGCACGCGAGTTTCTTTTTCAAATGGCTCGATGTGAATATCACTGGCACCCGCGAAATACGCCTCCTCTACAATCCGGTTTGCCAGCTTGATAATCGGCGCCGACTCTTCATCAGAAAAATCATCCTCGTCGATCTCTTCCTCGCTCTCATAGTCCGCACCAAGTGCCTCAACCACATCACCAAAGCCAACTGCCTGACGCTGATCATCTTTATCATCAACAAGTTTCTCGATCTCGGACTGCAGCCCCAACAAAACAGACACTTTCATGCCCGAAATCTCATGCACCTTACTAGTCACATGCAGATCAAATGGGTTACTCAGTGCGATGATAATATAGTCGCCCGCAAAGCCTAGCGGCAGAACTTTATGCGTCTGGCAAAAATCCTTATCCAGCTTGGAGTAAGTGGTCTCCGTGACCATGCAACGCTTGATATTAATTGGCGTCAGATCAAAAGCGCGGCTTTTCGCGAATAACAATTGATGCTGCGTAATTCTATACTCGGTTGCCAGTAAGGCCTCGACCGCATCGCCTGACATCTCCTCATCTGTCTCGATGATATTCTTAAATTGCGCCTCGGTCAAATGACCCATCTGGAGTAAATTGTCCAGAATAGCAGTTTGGATACGAGCAAGAGCCATAATCTAAGAGTGAGTCAAGGGGGAGGGAAGTCAGGCGTAAAGATCAAATCCGGCCGAGCTCTTCCCGGAGCAGCGGCATGTTCTTTAAGTCGGCTTTAGTTTGAACTGAAGGGTCGAGCTCTAGCTTTTTTGCGAGTTCAGCGGCGGTCAATCCGCCTTGCAGCAACTGCTCTTGCAGGTAGCGCTGTTGTTCTGCTTTCATCAAAGTGTGCATGCGAGCCTCCGCAGGAACTAGAGTAATAGGCGCTCCAATTACCTCGTTCAACACGTCAAGCGTGATCGACTCATCGGCACTCGTATGAACCGCACCATTCACTACTTCCTGAATTTGTTTATAATTACCAGGCCACTCATAGGAGAGTAAACCATACACTGCCTCGGGTGTAAATTCACCGCATAAACTACGCCCCGCGCGCTCCGCAGCGATACGAGCGACTCGCCGTGCATAAACCGCTAAATCACTTGGACGCAAACTAATGCTAGGCAGCACAACCCCCGCCTCACCAGTCGCGTCTTCAAAGGCTGTGCGTATTGTCTCAGTCGTATCTTCGCTAACGATATAAATGATCAATAAGGACTCTGAGCCTTCGACTTCTCGCTGCGCAGCTTCAGTCAATTTATGCGCTCGCGGCATATCATCGACCGAATTCAAGCGTACTCCCACCACCCGACTCTTTTCAAAATCAGAAAGCACAGTTCGCAACTTCGAAACAGCCTCCGAGACCAATAGAGGTAAATCAAAGAGATCAACTGGCATATCACCATTTCCGCGCCAGCGCGATAAATCCTTAATCGCAAGCTCCGCATCACCGCCGCGTGGCTCTAATATATAGAGCTCGGCCCCTTCCTTGGCAATGCCCCATGCGCTTTGTAAGAAGCGATTTGCCAAGAAATTACTTGCACTAAAAAAGCGCGGTTCCTCAGGAAAACTCAGTGCAATCGCTTCTGCGGCAGCAGCTTGCCCCTCTTGCGCACATTGCTCCTTTTCCAGATCTGTCATTGGATCCGAGAAACGCGCGACATGCTGTAGAAATGCTCCCGTATCTAGTGGCTTCTCCATCACGAGCGTCACACTCATATTCGCCACCTTGACCAGCTCGGGTGTATTCATCAGCCCAGAGACCAGGATGAATGGCAGGTTCGGATACAACTCCCGAGCTTTTTTCAAGAAGTCGGCACCATCCATAACAGGCATCTTATAATCGGAAATCACGAGATCGTAGGGTATCTCTTCCAACTGTGTAATCGCCCGCTCTGGACGAGTAGCCATATCCACGCGATAATTATTCTCCCGAAGTAAATCCTGGAGCATCTCTGCGTAGTTCTCTTCGTCGTCTAAAACTAATATTCGTCCGGCCATATAATATATCTTTTCTATATTCCCCTAAAAAAGCAGCATTTAACTATTTCATCTTTGCCTCGATAGTGGTCACGTCGGTCCCCCAAAAGCTAGCCGCCCGACTCTGATCTCCACCAAACAAGACAGCTGCCGCACGTAAATAGTCGACCTGTTGACTGGAAAGGTGCGACTCATAGAGCGTGCGTGGCGAAGCTCCTGAACTCACCCGAAGGGCCGATTTTACCGCAGCGTGTGTAATCACATCACCCGGATTATCTTCAACAATCTTACGCACAGTCACGCGTAACTCCTCATAGTTACGTTCCCAGGAATGCTGACGAAACAAATCGCGCGCCGAACGTTCAAACCGAGGAACCGCCGCCAAGGAAGCCTCGCGAGCGACTTCAACAACCAGTTGTTGTGCCATCACCCCGACATCGACATTACACTCGCGCAAAGGCGGCACCTGCACCTCAGCAGTTCCCATCAAAATGTATAAATTTTCATCGATCAGACCTTCGTCGAAAAGAGAATCCAAATCCCCACTCACGCAAAAAATCGTTCGTAGAACCACGTCAAACACATCAAAGGGGCCTTCATGCTTAGCCAGTGCAGTCGCCAGCTTTTTTTGCGCCACATCCATAGTCTCCAGCTCCAGCAGCACACATGTCACGCGCTCGGCACCCTGCTCCTTGGCAGCTTCGATCAACGACAACGCTTGCTGCTCATCAAAGGAGCCGGCACTGAGGTAGATGAAATGTTCTTCATGACTTTCGTAAAAACCACGAATATCTTCACAAATACTGCGGTAGTGCATACCAGGCTCCCCAATCAGAGACAGGGTAGATTTAAAATTACGCAAGCTATACAAACGCTCAGCAAAAGAGGCTGACGCACCTGATTTGCAGGGGTATGAACGAAACGAGAAGCCAAACTTAGCTCCAGCATCCCCCGCATCGTCAACGACGTCCGCATGCGCGGGGGCCTTCTCGATTTTCTTCGCCTCTTCAATTAACTCGGCAGTTCGCTCCATTAAAGAAAAAATATTGAGCGGCTTCAAAAACACGCCGCCGACACCTTCACTGATCAACTCACGAATCGTATCATTTTCTAAATAGCCTGATACCATAATGACAGGCACTTCAGGCTTCACCTCCTTGATCACCTTCATGAACTCGGCCCCCGTCATATCTGGCATTTTATGGTCGGTCACCACAAGATCGTACTCCGTTTCACGAAAGACTTCAACCGCCTCGATGGGATCGGTGATAGAAGTCACGATGTAATCGGCTTGTTCGAAAATATCTGTGAGCAGACTGTTAAAGTCTACATCGTCATCTAGAATTAAAACGCTGTATGCCATATAAAGTTTAAATTAAATTCTTGTTCATCTTTATTACGATTCCTCTTCGGCAGCATCTTCGGCTTCGTGAACTTCCTCTATGCGCTCCAAGGCACGACTCAGTGACGACATTGACGTGCCGTACCAAAGCACTCGCCCGTCGAGCGCCTCTTCCCAATATTTAACTACGGGCGCACTCATATAGTAGCATGAAGCCAACATGTAAGTGCCTTCGACATGGTCAAATGGAACCGTCGACGAGGCCCAACATAACGGTAAGTCGACCTTCATCGGGCGCAAGGACTGTAGCTCGATATGATTCAAATCAATCAAGCCCAACTTCTCCTCTTCCACTAAGTGATCTAATAGTTTCGACTCTTCCAGCTTCTTCAGATCGAACAGCAAAGTTGATAGGATCGATGCACGCTTCAAGTCAGCGGCCTGAATCGCCTCCATGAACTTGCCGTTCGCTTCCTCTAGGTCCCCCGAAGAAACCAACCCCTTGTCGACGAGAGCTGAACCTAAAAAACGATTACTACGGAGTATTAAAGCGCGATGCTGCTGCATGGTGAATTTTCTTCACAAAGATTCGGCTGAAGCGCCCCTAAGGTCAAGACATCAGAAGCTCGAATCCGTCATCGTTTTCACTTTACGAAAAATTAGTCAACAAATCGTAAAAGCGACACGATGAGACCTCAAAGGAATCAAGCCGCAGGCTCAGGCACAGGCTAGGGGCGCAGTGCCAGATAACTAACACTCCCTCGATAATATACGTAAACTCGACTCACAGGTCTCGAGTCTAACAAAGAGCGCGCATGCGAAAACGATTCAGGCACCACTCCATTAATTTCAAGAAAGACAAGCCCAGGTGCAATCGCCTCCCTGAAGCCCGAATCTGCCTCTACTTTCACCACAACCAGTCCTTGAACTCGCCGATCGAGCCCATATTTTTTACGTAAAGCATCGTCCACCCATGCGCAATGAACCCCTTGTAATAACTCTCTCTCATACGCATCCTCGCCGTATGGATTCTCGGGATCTGCCAGCACCACATCTAACTCATGAAGCGCCCCCTCGCGACGAAAGCGCACACTGACCGACTCTCCCGGCGGACTGGCCGCTACCTGAATACGCATATCTTTGATCGTTTTCACAGCGACGCCATTGATGCCTACAATCACGTCTCCCCGTAATAGCCCCGCCAGTGCGGCGGGCAAGCCCTCGGTCACCGACTGAATCAAGACCCCCGCCCTTTCAGGCACCTGGAAGGCTTCCGCATAAGTCGCATCGACATCTTTCAAACTCACGCCCAACATGCCACGCCGCACCTCGCCATCGCGCACCAATGCCAAAGCAATCGAACGCGCGAAGGTCGATGGAATCGCAAAGCCCAGGCCAATACTCCCGCCACTGCGCGAAAGAATGGCGGTATTGATCCCCACTAAACGCCCATAGGCATCGACTAAGGCGCCCCCCGAATTACCAGGATTGATGGGGGCATCGGTCTGGATAAAACTCTCATAGCCAGACTCGCCCAAGATCGACAAATTACTGCGCTTGGTCGCCGACACAATCCCCTGCGTAATCGTAAGCCCAACTCCCATAGGATTGCCAATCGCAAATACCACGTCGCCCACCTCAAGCTGATCACTATCTGCAATCGGCAAATGAGGCAGCCCATCCGCCTCGACCTTAAGCACCGCGAGGTCGCTGCTCGGGTCACGCCCCACCAGACGGGCAGCCAACTCGCGGCCATCATTGAGCTCCACGAGAAGCTCATCGGCGGGCTCTCCATCGCGCGCAGTAATGACATGGCTATTTGTCAAAATATAGCCATCTGCAGAAATCACCACACCTGAACCCACACCTTCATTGATACGACGCTCGACCTCTTCTGGCTCCGCACGTTGCGGAGTCGGCAAGCCGTAATAGCGACGCAGCATTTCCATCCGCGGGTCCATTCCCCTCTGCCGGATATAGCGTAAAATACTCGCCGAGTGCACCGCCACGACCGCTTCTTTTGCAGGTTTCAGGATTGGTGCATAACTCGTGAGATAATTGGGGTCATCCCGCTTGATGCCACTCGAATCAAGCGGCAGTTCTAAATCGGCAGCTTGCACACAAAGCGCGCTCCAGCAAACAAGGCAGGGAACGCGAAAAAAATGTATAAGCTTCAGCAAGGCACGCATTTGAGATAAAGAGAGCATGGCTACCCGCGGACTCTAGCAGTTCATTTACGCGCCACAGTATAGTCAGCCTTGTCAGCCTCCGATGCAGCAACAGCCGTCTCCGTAGGCGGTATAGTCGCTGCATTTTGCTGTGCGACCGTCTGCGGCGCGGCACGAGGCGTCACGGGCGTCGACTCGACGTCCATCGCACTGCGAATATCCTCCTCAATGCCACGAGTCGCTTTCTTAAACTCGCGTACAGACTGCCCTAAAGATTTAAACAGCCCAGGCAAGCGTTCCGCTCCGAAAAGGAGCAAGACCACGAGAAAGATCAGGATTAGCTCCGGACCATTGATGTTCTCAATAAAAGCAAGTAAGTTCATAGTATTTGATCGGTGAACAAAAATTTAACTAGGCAGATACTTGCCATTTTTGCAAGAGCCTTCCGTAAAGGATACAGCCCCATCGCCGTCCACACTAGGCAACGATCTCAATATTCACAATATATCGGAAGCTTTACTAAGCTAGCGAAAAAAGCCGTATTTCAAGATCGCATAGATCGCGCGAACCCCATCGCGCCAGCCGATTTTTTTACCTTCTTCATATGTGCGCCCGTAATACGAAATGCCGACCTCGTAGATGCGCACATTAAGCTTTGAAATTTTAGCAGTCAGCTCCGGCTCGACCCCAAAACGGTTCTCCTCCACAGTTATTTGCTCAAGCACCTCGCGGCGGAAAATCTTATAGCAGCACTCCATGTCGGTCAGGTTCAAATTCGTCATCATATTGCTCAACATAGTCAAAAACTTGTTGCCCAACATGTGCCAATAAAAGACCACGCGGTGCGCACCGCCGCCCATAAAACGAGAGCCGAAGACCACATCCGCCTGATTACGTAAAATCGGCCGTAAGAGCCCTGGCAGTTCTTCGGGATCATATTCCAAATCCGCATCCTGAATCGCGACAATATCGCCCGTGGCGAGCTCAAAACCTGTTCGCAAGGCCGCCCCCTTGCCTTGATTTACCTGATGATAGGCCTTTTTGAAAATCGGGTCCAGAAACTCAGATTCCAACAAGGCACGCGTGCCATCGGTCGAGCAATCATCGACTAAAATAATCTCCTTAACCGACATTCCCTCAACCGCCCGCACACGATTTACAATCTCGTTCAGGGTCTCACACTCATTATAGATGGGAATGACAATGGATACTTGCATGCGCCTCAAGTAATGTAAGCTGCCGGCAAAGGGCAATATTTATCAATTCAAACTCTGCTTGCCTAAGAGCCTGCCACAAGCAAGCTACTGCCAGAATATTTATGCCCACCGAGCCCGCACTTTCCATCGTCATCCCCCTCTGTAACGAGGAAGCTACGCTGTCATCCCTGTTCGAGCAGATAGCCGCCACCGTGGAAACAAACGCTCTGGGCAGCTTTGAGGTGATCTTCGTAGATGATGGCAGCACCGACGGGTCTTGGAAAAAAATAGAAGCGCTCAAACAAGCCCACCCCGAGCAGGTAGTCGCACTGCGCTTTCGCCGCAACCACGGCAAGGCCGCCGCCCTCTCCGCCGGAATTGAGCAAGCTCGCGGCGACATCATCTTCACCATGGATGCCGATCTGCAAGACGAGCCAGCCGAGATCCCCAGCTTCCTAGCCAAGCTCGACGAGGGCTACGACTGTGTCTCCGGCTGGAAACAACTCCGCAAAGATCCACTCGGCAAGACCTTGCCCTCTCGCTTCTTCAATGCCGCCACTCGAGCCACCTCGGGCGTAAAAATTCACGACTTCAACTGCGGCTTCAAAGCCTACCGCGCCGAAGCCATCCACAGCGTCGAGCTTTATGGCGAGCTGCACCGCTACATCCCCGTGCTATTGGCAGCCGAGGGCTTCACCACCGCCGAGATACCCGTCGAGCACCACCGTCGCACCCATGGCGTTTCTAAATACGGCTGGAAACGTCTATTCAAAGGCGGGCTCGATCTTATCACTGTGGTCGTAATCACTCGCTATCTAAAACGGCCAGGGCATTTTTTCGGTGGCTTCGGTATGATCAGCGGCATGCTAGGCTTTTTGATCCTAGCCAGTTTAACCATCGAAAAGCTCATCTTTGGCCACAGCATTGGACAGCGCCCGCTACTTCAACTCGGAATATTGCTCGTCATTCTTGGCGTGCAATTGATCTCCACTGGCCTCATCGGCGAGCTAATTAATTTCAACAGTAAATCCCAAAGTCAGAAGACACCCCGAATCACGGAAACTTTATAAGCACTATGCAATTCATCGACATCAAAGCCATCCACGCCCATAGCGCGGCTCAAATCGACGCCGCCGTCGCCAAGGTATTTGAACACGGCCGCTACATCAACGGCCCCGAAGTTTACGAACTTGAGGCCACACTGGGTGAATTCCTCGGCGACTCCCAACCGCTTCACTGCATCGCCGTCGCAAGCGGCACGATGGCCTTGGAGGTCGCACTACGCGCACTCGGCATCGGCCCCGGTGATGAAGTGATTACCACGCCCTTCACTTGGATCAGTACCGCCGAGACCATCGCTCTGGTTGGCGCCACCCCCGTCTTTGTCGACATCGCGCCCGACACTTATAACATCGATCCGGTCGAAGTCGAAAAAGCCATCACCCCAAAAACCAAGGCGATCATCCCCGTCGACCTCTTCGGGCAATTACCCGACTACACCGCCCTCGAAGCCATTGCCGAGAAGCACGGTCTTAAGATCATCGAAGACGCCGCGCAAAGTTTTGGCGCCGAGCAAAACGGGCGCAAAGCCGGCACCTTTGGCAATGTGGCCACCACCAGCTTCTTTCCCGCCAAGCCGCTCGGCGGCTATGGCGACGGCGGCGCCGTCTTCACCGCAGACGAGCAACTGGCCGAAGACCTACGCGCCGTCACCAACCACGGCTGCAAAGAGCGTGAGTCGCACTACATCCTCGGCACCAACGGTCGCTGCGACAGCCTGCAAGCCGCCGTCATCCAAGCTAAGTTTGCCAACTTCCGCGACGAAGAAATCGCCCTACGTCAGCAAGTCGGTGCCCGTTACTCCGAGGCACTCAAGGAGTATGTGACCGTGCCCACCATCCAGCCCGGCAACACGCACATTTACGCGCAATACACCATCCGCCCCCAAAACCGAGACAGCCTAGGCGAAGTCCTCAAAGCAGCCGACATTCCCAGCGCCGTGTATTACCGCAAGCCACTCCACCAGCAGGCAGTGTTCAGCCATCTGCCCTGCGCAAAAAAGAGCTTCCCTAATACCGAGAAAGCCGCCAAGGAAGTCATCAGCCTGCCATTTCATCCTTACTTGAGCGAATCCGATCAAGATCGTATTGTTGAAGCGGTGATCCAAAAAGAAATTCTTTCACCAAAGGCAAAGTTGTAAAGAAGCGATCCTAAAGGGTTATCTCCAAACTATTCAGTAGTGATAAGCAATCTGTTAACGATTCTAAGAGAACGCACGAACACTGACCGATTTAGCCATCAATACAAACTCAATGTAATGTCGAAGCCACTATCCGGCCAAATAGCGAGTCCCCCAAAGTTTACGGTGCCTAGCTAAAGCACTTACACATGTTCAATAAAACAAATCAGATCCGAATCCATCCTGATAGTGGCGACTCCACTCTGTAAACACAATCATGGCATTCATCGATTCCATAAAACCCTATGCTGGAACCGTAGGCCTGTCTGCCATTCGTCAAGGCACAACTCTATTAAGCGGCTTCATTCTTATTAGAGCGCTGACCGGACTCTACGGAAAAGAAACATTCGGCAACTTTGCACTTTATCAAGCCATCTTTGCATACCTACTGATCCCGACCTTGATGGGCTTTGATAAACTCATTATCTACAGGGTAGCGGGCCAAAAATCTGCCCCTGACGGAACCATTCACGGAATGGATCTTGTCGGGGAACTGAAGAAGATCAGCCTTTTTGTTTTTATCTGCCTCGACTTACCTTTGGTAGCTCTGCTTCTGCTCATACCACCAACCTCTGTTAATAATTCGTTTTTTTGGATCTGCATTTTTTCAATAAACACGGCTCTCAATGCTCTGGGAGCGCTCTACACTGCCCTGTTCCAAGCGAATAAGGAGGCCTCAACCGCCCTGTCCATAGGCATCCTTTCCAACCTTTTACGTCTACTCTGCCTCGCTTCCATATATTTTCTCGGCCCAAAGTGCTCTTACGCGATCATCTCTTACCTCCTATTACCAAACCTATTGTCCGTTTTTACCTTTGAGGGATTTTTACGCCGACGAAGCCCGACATCAGAACCTGTCTCGCTCAACAGGAGGGATATAATTTATTCGATAAAATTAATGCTACTCCGACTGACACACTCTGGATTAGAGAAAGTCGACTTGGTGATGGTAGGAGCTATGTTAGGTACTCTTGCAGCAGCCGATTACGCCTTGGCTGCTCGACTCGCCCTAATTGTCCCGCTTGGCAACATGTTAATGGAACCTCTCTTCGGACCTCGCCTTCGATATGCCATCGCCAACAAAACTGCAGACTCAGTACGAGAGGAATTCACTCTAAATATGAATGTAGCAACCGGCATCGGACTGGGCATTCTCAGCATCTACTTTGCTTCAAGCCCTTACCTTCTAAATTTCTTTGGAGACTATGGCCATAATGCAACGCTCCTCTCGTTACTTTCACTTGCTTTCTTCAACCGCGTAGCCGCTGGCCCAATAGGACGTGCCCTCTATTTGATGGGGCATCCAGGATATTCTCTAATCAGTAATCTCATCCTCCTCTTGGCAATTATCGCCAGCAATATTCTTTTCATAAGAATCTATGGAGTCATTGGCGCTGCAATAGGCACTTTCGTATGTATATTCGTTCAAAATCTAACAGACCATGTTTTCTTTTTCTTTAAGATGAAGTATTCACTCCTTGGCATCAGAAGAATCTTATTTATCCTAATCGTGAATTGCATGGTCCTCGTTTCCCTCTAGTAAATAGTTAAATATGTCCTCCCTCTTTAAAGTTCAAGTGGTGCACGTCGGCCCGCAAAAGACAGCAACGACTTGGCTCCATGTCGCACTCACTGAGCACCCAGAAATATGCACCTGTGAGCGAGACGCGATCCACTTTTTCGATATGCATACCAGCCATGGTGTGGACTGGTATCATCGCCAATTCCCGACATCAGCTAAAGGTATACCTTTCGATTCAACGCCCTCTTATGGTCGCTCCCCGCTGGCACCCAATCGTATCGCCCAATACAACCCCAAAGCAAAAATCCTCATAACTGCCCGCGACCCCGTAGAACGCGCCTTTTCTCATTATTGGCATGAAAAAAAGAAACTACGTTTTAATTATACTTTCGACGAGGCATTAAAAAACTACGATCTTTTCGCCAATTGGATTGAGCCAGGGTTATACGCGCACACTGCTGAACGATTTCTCGAATATTTCCCAAGGGAGCAAGTTCACATCGCCTTCTTCGACGATCTACGGTCTGATCCACAGCATTTCCTAAAAGAGATTCTGGAATTCATTGGTGTTGATTCGAAATTCCAGCCAGAAGTCCTAGAAAGAAAAATCAACGCTGCCGGCATCAGTGCTCCGCGAACTGCAAAATTCATCCGAAAAGCTCTAGGAAAACCGACTTTGGCTCCATGCTTCCGTGATGCTCTGATTCGCCTTCGATTAGTCCCCCCCCCCGAGAAGCTATCTGCACAATCGAACGATTTTGTTCGTGAGCTAACCCGCATCTTTTTACCTGACATCGAGGCCCTCGAAAAGTTAACAAATCGCGAACTTAAATCATGGAAGCGTCACGGCAGCGAATGATTTTATACTTACATGACATTGGCCCACACGAAGCAGACGATCTTGGGGCCAATGCAAACAACAAGGTCGACATTGAAACCGTAGCGAGCTTCATCCGAAAACACTCTGCTAATAATGAAATCCTACTGACCGCAGACGATGGCTACACTTCGACTATCAACCTGTTGCCGCTCTTGGAAAAGGAGAATATTCCATTAATTGTTTTTGTAACGACAGGTTTTGTCGAAGGTAGAGTCTATCCCTACGAAGCCGAGTTTTGCGATGCCCTTGTCGCAGGCTTAGTAAAAGATGTAGATTTCGACTCGATCCATCGCCAACTCCGGGGCGCATCGAAAAAACACCGAGAACGAGTGATGAACGAGATGGCTAAAGCGGGGAGGTATAGAAGAGACACACAACGTAAACGTAGCTTTCTAAGTTGGGCAATGTTACGCAAATTAAATGATCACCCCTTAATTAGCATCGGCTCCCACACGGACGCCCACCTCGACCTCAAACGACAATCGCCACTGACCATTTTCAGCGAACTTAGGCGCTCAAAAAAACTACTAGAAGAAAAGATCGGCGGTAAAATAACTCACATTTCTTACCCATACGGCTCAAGCGATCGTCTCGTACGAACAGCTGCCCGCCTGTGCGGCTACCTTTACGGCTACGGAACCGAAACAGGGGAAAACGGATCTCGTATGAATCAACGCCGTATCAGCCTCAAAAATAAACTGTGACTAAGCCCCCTAAACGAGTTTTTATTGGAACGCTTTATTGCGGCGAAAATGAAATAGGTCAGTGCATTGAATCTGTTAGAGCACAAACACACATCGCGATTCACCACGAAGTAATAGAGAACCTCCCAAACAAAGAAGCCCATGATACGCTCTATCGGCGTTTCATGGAATTGAGCGACACATATGATTACTTCATCAAGTTGGATGCGGATATGGTATTCGATGACCCGAAGATGGTTGAGAAAATGCTATCCGTCTTCACCCAAGCGCCAGACTTGGATCACGCGATTTTCTCTATTCGCGATTGGTATGCTCAAATGAATGTATTCGGACTGCACATGTTCTCGAATCGAGCAAAATGGTCTGAAAGTAAAGATCATATCTTTGTAGATCATCACCCAAATTGCCCAGGAGACAGGAAGGTCTTCGAGCAAACACCAGCACCAGTCGCCATCCATAACCCAAACCCAACTTTAGAATTCGCATGGACATTTGGTTTACACCGTGCTTTAAAAGTCGTCCAACGAGATCGGTGGAAAAAACAAGTAGGCTCCGCAGAAAACCACTTTAAGCTGCTAAAACGAATCTACAACATTAATAAAACAGACTCCGACCCTCGACGTGTGGCAGTTATACACGGCGCAGAAGCAGCCTTTTCCAACGGCACGAAGTGCCTCAAAGAGAAGAGTCACCTCACCTCAAAAGCAGCTGATGAAATCTCAAAAGTCGATCACATCTACCTAAAACAAACGTATGCTCTAAAGTGGGAAGGCCTCATTTATTACTATCGACTCACTCGCCATATCCTAATGTATAAATACTTACTATTGAAACCGATTCAATTCGTCAGAAAATTAAAAAAACTTTTACGATAAAAGGGAACTAACTGTTAATTCCCCATGCTAGGACGGAGATTCGACTCACCCCAAAAAATTACTCGATCTGAGATAGTCGACTCGTCACATAATGATTCAACATGCCTACGCCGTGTACCATCACGCTCGAATGCCGTGGATTGTAGAAAAGAGCGCACTGCTTCAAACAAAGCATCGTCGTCCCCAGGCGCCACGAGGCATCCAACTGATCCAAGAATGCCACGCGCTTCACCGACATCGGTAGCAACGACTGGACAATCACAGGCCATCGCCTCAGCGACTACATTAGGAAAGCCTTCGCCGTATAGAGAAGTCGAGCACAGCAAGTCTAAGCCACAATAGACTGATGGCAACGCATCCATGGGCAACGAGCTCTCCATCATCAGTTGATCCGACATCCCACGGCGATCGATCTCTGATTTAATTTGATCCACTAAATCGCTTTCCCCAGAACCAATAATATAAAAGCGCACATTCCCCATCTCAGTAAGAATCCGGGAAGCCATCGCCAAGAAACTTTTGTGATTTTTCATCGGCGCAATCCTACCGACGATTCCAATGGCAATGGTAGATCCACCTAGTGCCCAGCGTTCTCTCTGCTTCAAACGCAGTTCTTCGGAAAATTTAAATTTCTCGAAATCGATAAAATTAGGCAAGTAATCGCAGTAACCTCGGCACAGTTCAATGCTTCGGTAAAAGGATAAGCCATCTTGGCTATTTGCAATTTGGCAATGAACCCTCCCCTGCGCCCAACGCAGTATTGGCAGTAAAAGGCGTATACGCCTACTAAAATGATGTTGAGACACACGATGCCCCCAGAGTAATCGAGCCGCGGGTCGTTTCTTCGCGGCGAGCGCCGATACTAGATTTGCCAATTCACGAGCGCTATAAATAACATCTACCTGCTCACGGTCTATAATTTTTCTTAAACGTATAGGCGCTCTCAAAAGATCGAGAATGGGAGATCTGTTACCGACATCCTTATCGAACAAGACATGAAGGGGCACACGACTATCCAAGGTCGACCGGACACGTTCATCAGGAGCAAACAATGTCACAAATACAACACGACGGTGTCGCGAAAGCAGATTTGCTAAACGAATAAACTGCCGTTCCACCCCGCCAGTGGGCAGACTTCTCAAAAAAATACACCATGTCGGTTTATCCATTTTCATTGATGAGCTCCTTGATGGCTGCGACCAGCTGTTGTTCTCTTTGAGCCACACCAAACTTTTGCCTGATGCGAACAGGATCCACTAACGTATGACTTGCTTGAGACAGTGCATTCGAAACCGCATCCACAACGTCGCCGATCGGATTCACTGGAAGCGCCCGACCGCATGTTCCAATAACTTCAGGTAGTGCCGTATCCACTGAAACAATCGGGTAGCAACCGCAGGCCACAGCCTCTGCAACGGATACCCCAAAGGCTTCATGTGCAGACATCTGCAAGTAAACGCTAGCCGATAGCATTTCTTGAATCATCTCTTGCCGAGTCACATAGCCAGTGAATCGCACATTGGACGGCGCCTGTTCTTTTAAATGTTCGATCGTGTCGTCCATCGGCTTACCAATTAAAACAAACTCAATCTCAGGCAACTGGCGAGCCACGTCAATGAATACAAAATGCCCCTTTCTCTTGGAAATGAAACTTTCGATGGCACCAACAGTGACCACCTTCTGCTGCCTTGACCTGTTAGGAACAAGACTGAATGCAGGAAAATCGACTGCGTTGTAAACAAGTCTAGTTTGCGCGGGTTGCACCCATGTCAGCATTTCGGCTTCATTAAATTTGGACACAGACAAGACTAAGTTAGCACGCTTCAAAAGCCTTCGAGTTAACATGCCCAAGAAAGGCCGGCGACGCGCTCCATAATCCAAGGCAGGGCAATCTGCGACATCGTAACCGCCCGCAATCACCACGATACGGACTCGCTTCGGCACCAAAGATAACAAAAAGCCGAGCCAAGGATTCGCAAACCAAGAAACTATTACATCACAGCGCTTCACCGCACCGCGAAACTGCAAAAGACTTTGAAGGGTATAGGAGTAATCGACTCTCAAGACCTTAAAATGACGCCCCAAGATCTCCGCATCCAAGTCTTTATAACGAGCTGGTGCTTTTCTACTTAAAAAGCAAATGACAGGTCGCTCGACTGTATCTCCAACTACTGCGCTATCTGTATCTTCTATCATCTGGAATGATTGCTGAGCAGAATATCCACAACATAGTCGACCACGTCGACCGAATCATGTAGATGTTCCAGGCTTCGTTGATGCCACAGCGCCCGCATGTCTTCGTCGAGAGATTCCACGAGTGCCTCCGCTGCCGCCAAGCCTGCGTCGGCATCTGAGAACCCACGAACTAAGCCATAGCGTTCCTCCAGCATCTGAAGGTAGCCTCTGGGTTCTGTGTTATTGATATAGACAGTCGGCACGCCTAAGCAGGCAGCTTCACTCGCGGTGGAGGCCCCCTCCGTCAAGACGAAGGACGCCTCGGATACAATCGCATGAAAATCCTCAGGCGAAAAGGGGCTCGCATACTTTTTCAGCGAATTTGAAAGCGCTGACTCTTCCGCAGAAATCAAAACTCGGTAGCGTTCGCTCAAGAACCGGACAAAACCCTCGAGGCGCTCACCGATTCCTTCGTGATGAATGTCATGAAATGTATTCCACGCAGAGACTCGAACCAGCGCATAGGGGCGCTCCAATAAGTCTGCGTAGCGCGCCTTCATTGTATCGTTGAAGCTGGCATACTTCGGATCGAGAAAGGCCAGCTCATGAATTCCACGGTAGCGCCGTTGCTTGGCTCCGAGATCTTTGTAGAAGCACTTTGGGGTGTGGATCTCGTCCGCGAAGGGGTGCGCGATCCGGTGGTTAAAATGCTGAAACTCCGAATCCGTAAAGATCACGTTTCGAACACCGAATAATTTTGCCGACTGCGTATAACTCCCCATCAGACTGGCGACGACATCGGGTTGAAACTTCCGGATAGTGCTGGCCACAAAAGCTTGGCGGCGAAACATGCTGACCAGTGGGAAGCGATTGGAATTGGCTGCCTGTTCCGGGACGATCGCATCAATCCAAGGGTAGGCTTGAATCAATTGCTCCATCACATCGCGCTTGCGACCGATCAGACGGACGGTATGCCCACGCGCCTGCAGCTCACGAATCGGAAACTTCCAAAAGTGAATATGCGCGGGGTGATGGGCTTCGAGCAAAATTCTCATTCAGCGCTCCTTTCAGGGAATGCGTAAATAAAACAGAGCGGTACGCCTTCGCGTTCGATCGTATGAAGCAGAGTGGCTTCGGGGTAGCTCTTGTGCAAATTGAATCGTGTGACCGACACAAAGAAATCCGCACCCTCGCGTGGTTGCCACATCTCAAAACGCTGGGGATCGAGCGCTTCTTTTAGCATCCAACGTGTATAGCGTAAGTGGACTCGATAAACACGGCCGCTATCGGGATCCATATCGTCGATATACTGATTCAACCACTCGCCCGCTTCTTTATGTGAAAGCCCCCAATAATCGGTTTCATCACGGCTGTAGGCAGCGTGCAAACCACCGGAGATTCGATTGAAATATACATACTGGTATGGATGCAGCGAAATCATTTCGATCGCGACAATCAGAGCTGCGAGCCCCGCAGCAAGAGGCAGTAAGAATTGATAAGTCTTTCGCCCAAAACGACTCATTTTGCGCGTGCCCCATTCGAGGCTGAGCGCAGCCACACATGCCATGGACGGGAGGACAAAAAGAAAATGGCGCATCCCGTCGTAAAGCACCGGATCTTTCCACAACAGATAAAGCAAAGGGAAAATAGCACTAAATAGAAGCACGCCACGCGTTATAAGAGAGGGAACCTCTTCGGCACGCTTGGCTTTCACAAAGGCAAGCGTCTTTTGAGCGCCTAAAGCAAACCCCAAGGCCAGCAACACAATGATATGCTCTGGCAAGGTATAGAGCAACCAATAGGGAATGTAATATACTGGAAGATTTTGTGCTTCCCAGAAATGACCATCCATCAAAACCATGCCATCCCAGCCATAGCTTTGCACAGTGGCCACGGAAGCACTGGCACCCTGCCATGGATTTTGATGCAAAGTCGGCCAAAAGAAATACAGAATGACGAAACCGATCGCACCGGAGACAGCTCCACGCAGCGCCCAAGCAACAATAACTTGCGGCAAGTCGCTCCCTTTCCGCTGATGCGTGAAAAGCTGGCAAAGCAAAAACAAGCCTACAAACAAGCCAAAATAACAAAGGACCAAAAAACCGGCAATCCGCGTGGACATAGCCAAGCCCGCCGCCACACCGATCCACAGGACCCAGCGCCAAGCAGGCTGCGGCAGCCTGGAGAAGAGCGCCACCAAAGCCCAAACTCCAAACACATAGGTGCCTGCCAATGGAATGTCTTTGGGGTTAAAAAACATATGCCCATAATAACGGGGCAAAGTCGACAAGAACAGTAGCGCAAAAAAGCCGGCCCGTTCCCCGCCAATACGCGCCGTCAATCGCCACGCGGAGAGCAAACCGAGCAGCCCAAAACACAAACTCCAGACATGCCCTTTTTGACTGCGTGTGCCCCAGTCCGGCAGCGCCTCATGCACGATCGCCAAAGGAAGATCAAAGAAACCCGGATAACTACTAGACGAGGGCTTCGGCGTATTACCCGCTAAAAGCTCTTGATAATAATGAAGTTTTGAATCTGCATCTCCAAATCGAAAAGTCTCGTCCCAGGACAAACCGTAGTCCCCCACTGTGCTAATCGAGATCAACAGCAGCAGAGCCCACAGTATGAGGGAACATCGCCGCCAAATCGATTGGTTTACGGATGATGTGGCTGTTTCGGACATGTGATCAAATTAGTATAGCGTGGTGCAAAAAATTGTACCACTCGTGCAGGATTACGATAATAATTCGTTTGCTGAAAGGCCCAGTCCTGTAAAACAGCTAAAAGCATCTGAGCACAATCTGATTCGGCGTCGGCTAAAGTCTCATTCACTTCGCCCGAGCACGACTTTATATTGTAAAAGCGAGCCTGCTTCGTGTCCCAGTTGTAGAGCAATTTATGATGCTCGGTCACGACAGCGATTTGCTTCAGCGCGGGTGATTGGCACACCAAGGGCAACCAGCTGCGCGGCTCTTGCAGCAGGCTCGTGCCCTGGAAGCCAGCATATTGAGGCAAGCCGAGTAAATCTAATACAGTTGGTGCAATATCAGCATGCTGCGATAAAACATCTGTGTTCGCCTGCTTCGCACGATCCACCCCTGTGATGATTAGCGGTGTCCTGACGACCTCATCATACAAATCCCTCGCGTGGCCCGTCACTCCGTGCTCTCCGAAGGCTTGCCCAGTATCACCTGTGATAATCAGCAAGGTGTCGTCCCACTTCCCTGCCCTTTTAAGCCCTAACACCAAGCGCGCAATCTGCGCATCCAAATAGTGCAAACTATCGTGGTAGCGTAAACGCATTGCTGGAATCAATTCGGATGGAAGATTCAAAAAATTCAAGTCAGTCACGTCCATCTCTTCACCAAATGGCCGTGACAACCCCGTTGGAAAATAATAGGGATAATGACTGCCTTGTAGATTCATATACGCAAAGAAAGGCGTCGACTCCTCGCTCATCCAATGCAATGCAGCATCCACCGTATCCAGATCAAAGCCCTTGCCGGCATTCAGCGAGATCTTCCGCCCTAAGGCTTCGCGCCCGTAAGAGCGGTCGTCCGCATGATAAAGTACATCTAAATGCTCGGATTCTAAGTAACGACGCATTCCGCCCCAATCTTCATTCTGCGAGGAAAAGATTCCGGTTCGATATCCCACCGTGCTTAGCAGATCGTAGATACGAGGCCGTGGGTATGGGACGGATGTAGGGTATAAATGGATCCGCTCTCCCCAAAATGGATAGATGCCTGAGATGGCAGTAATATCCGCATAGCTGGAATGACTGGAACTACTGTAATGATTCCCAAAGAGCCAGCCTGTTTCCATCAGCGCCTCCACATGCGGCATGATACCTTTCGGCGCTCCTGGCGATCCAATCACATCCGCCCGCAACGATTCCACTAAAATTAGAATCACGTTTTTCTGAGTCGCTGGCAGGCCTACGTTCGGATCGGTGGCCAGCTCCGCATATCCCGCCAGATCCACTCGTTCCGACCAAGTCAGCTCCAGCGCCGAATTTACTTGCGGTAAATTATTAGATTCACGCAGCCACGGAAGCGCCAAAGAAATGAAAGGGCCGGACTGATCCAGCAAAATACCTTCTAGGTAATCCCCAATCGTGGCACTGCGTGCGCTTAAGTCGTCGCCAGAGAGCCGCAAGCGTCCCACTTCCGAATCTTTAATGCCTAAGACAACGCTCGGCGAATGCTGGAGATGCCCCCACAGCAGACACAAGAGCCCCACTCCCCCGAATAGTGCACGCCAACGAAAGCAGACTCGTCGCAACAAGCAGGGCAGCCCCCAACAAAAAGAGAGCCAGAAAAGAAGCAGCGCAAGCAATGCAAAGCTGGTGCCCCAGGGTGAGAAATGCAGCGCTTGCTGCATCAAATGCCAAGGGGAACGTAAATAAAACAATGCACTATCGCTACTGGGAAAGCGCCCCGCATAAACATAGTGTGCCCAAGCAAATGCCACCACGAAGAAAAAGAGCAGGCACAAGCCTCGAAAGCTCCAACGGCACAGGATCCGCCACCAGCAAGTCGAGTCGCCTCCCGCCCCATAGGCGGCCCAAGCTACGATTGTCAACAAGAGCAACCAAACACCCGCATAAGAAACTTCCAACACCCATAATTGCTTCCAAAACATGCCCCCGAAGTTGGCATCACTCACCGGCGGCAAGCCAAAGCAATATAGCATGACCAGGTAGACGCATCCGTAACCGAGCAGAAAGACCGCGAACCACATCAAGAGGTCGACCAATCCTTCAATCAACTTGGTTCTGGTAGATTTGATAAGTTTCTCCATTTAATCGCCGTTAAGCCCCCCAGAAAGCTCTGAATGCATAAACAAGACACTCGCTTAATTAGCGCAATTGCCGCAAGGCCTCGTAAGCCACGATTCCAACCGAAGTCGACAAATTGAGTGAGCGCATTTCTGTATTCTTATGTGGAATCGTCAGGCGTTGACCGGTCATTTTCGCATGCAGCCACTCAGGCGCTCCGTGCCCTTCGTTGCCGAAAACAAGCCCATCGCCGTCGGCATACTCGACATCCCAATACGTGTGGTCGGCTTTGGTGGTGAGTAACCAGAGGCGCTTCGGCCCCTCGGGACTGGCTTCAAAGGCTTCCCAATTTTCGTGGTGGTGCACGTCCAGCGACTTCCAGTAATCCATCCCACTGCGCTTTAGGTGCTTATCGGTAATAGTAAAACCCAGTGGATGGATCAAATGCAGACGACTCTCGGTGATGGCACACAGCCGACCGATATTGCCCGTGTTCTGTGGGATCTCTGGATTAAAAAGGACGATATGCAGCATTGCTTAACTGAAATACTGTTCCCAGTTCAAAGCAATGATCGAAGCCCAGCAAATGAGACAATTTAGCAGACTCAGTAAAACGGCCGCGCTGCCCATGTCCTTAGCTCGCTTAGCCAGAGGACGATTGCGCAAAGAAATGTCGTCGACCACGGCTTCGACCGCCGAATTAAGTAATTCCACAATCAAGACTAGAATCACGCTGGCGACTAAGATCAGTTGCTGTACCAGTGGCACCTGCAACAAAAAGGAGGCTGGGATCAGAACCACAGCGAGGAAGACCTCCTGCCGAAAGGCAGCTTCATGCTTCATCGAGGAAGCCAGGCCCTGCAAAGAATAAGAAAACGCCTTCAAAACCCGGGTAAAGCCAGAGTTTTTATGGATATTAGGATCGATTGGTTCGCTGTCCATAGTCGGTAAAAACACGGCACGATGTGTCGTTCCTGCAAAAAGTCGATCCAGTCTTTGTGACGATTCGGCGGCAAATCTAACAATCTCACAACGGCTCTCACCGTCGTAGGACTAAGCTATGCCACGTATTATAGAACACAGGCAATCGCCGGTGTCGCGGCATGCTCGATCCGATTCCCACTAAGTTTAAAAGCAATCGACAAGGATAGGCTTGCCCCAGCCTTGCGGGCGGCTTTTCTGTGACGCCATGTCTGTCTGGTTCAATCCATCTCACGCTATCGATCAAATCTTACGCCAAGTCGCGTCTGAAACCGAGGGTTTCAATGCCGACTTCGAACCGGGCGTGCGCCCTGCCGACCCGAAATTTGGCGACTATCAGGCCAATGGGGTGCTCGGCTTTGCCAAGCGCAACAAAGCCAACCCACGCGAACTGGGACAACAACTGATCGAAGCCGCCCAGGCCTCGGGTCAATTTGATCCGGAACTGGTCGAACTCTCGCTGGCGGGCCCTGGCTTTATCAATTTCAAACTCAGCCCCAAGTTCATCTGGGACTGGCAACTGGCCTTTTCCACCAAGGCCGACTACCAGAGCGGCGCCAAGGAACTGAAAAACGGACGCAAAGTCATCATCGACTATCCCAGCGCCAACACAGCCAAGCAGGCCCACATCGGCCACCTGCGCCCGATGGTCATCGGCCAAGCCATCAGCCGCTTGCTTGATTTCTGCGGCGCGGACCTTGTGCGCGACAACCACATCGGCGACTGGGGCACTAATTTTGGCACACTGATCATGAAGATCAAACGTGACGGCATCGACCTCAGCAATCTGGGCGACAACGCGCTGGTCACACTGGACCAGCTGTATAAAGACGGCTCTGCGCTGGAAACCGAGCAACCCGAACTGCGCGACGTCTCTCGCAATGAATTGGTGCTACTGCAAAACGGCGACGCCGAGAACACTGCGATCTGGGAGCAGATTGTAGAGATCTCCAAAGTCGCTTTTGACAAGTTGTTCGCGCAAATGGGAGTCGAAGTGGATATCACTCTCGGAGAATCCTTCTACCGCGACAAAGTGGAGCGCATTTACGATGAATTAACCGAAATCGGCCTCGCTGAGGAAAGCGACGGTGCCCTGGTGGTCTGGCACGATGAGGTCAAAAAATTCGCCCGCGACAACGAGCGCCCCTACCCCTTCAACATCCGCAAAAGCGATGGCGCCTCCAACTACGCCTCCACCGACCTCGCCACCGTGCTCTACCGGGTGGAAGAGTTTAAGGCCGAGGAGATCATCTACCTGACCGACGCGCGCCAGCAGGACCACTTCCAGCAACTCTTCCTGACCACCGAAAAATGGTTCAAGGCCAAGGACTATCCGCTGCCGGAAATGAGCCACGTATTCTGGGGCACCATTCTGGGCTCCGACAAAAAGCCCTTCAAAACCAAGTCCGGCGAGTCCATCAAATTGCAAGAGCTCTTGGACGAAGCACGCAGCCGCGCCTACGACGTGGTCAGCGAGAAGAATCCCGACCTGCCCGAAGATGAGCGCCGCGTGATCGCGGAATCCGTCGGAGTGGGCGCGATGAAATACGCCGACCTCTCCAGCAACCGCACACAAGACTACGTCTTTAGTTGGGACCGCCTACTCAGTTTTGAGGGCAACACCGCGCCCTACCTACTCTACGCAGTGGCACGCATCAACAGCATCTTCCGCAAGGTCGGCGTCGATCCAGAAGCCACAATCGAAGGTGCCAGCCAACTGGAAACCGAAGCCGAAATGGGCCTTGCCCTCAAGCTGATGGGCTTTGTCACCGCACTGGAACTAACCATCAACGACCTGCGCCCGCACTTCCTCTGCACCTATTTGTATGAGCTGACCAGCGCCTACAGCACCTTCTACAACGCCGACAAGGTCATGGTCGACGATGCAGCCGTCAAGGCCCGCCGCCTAATCCTGTGCGCACGCACCCGCACCGTGCTCAAGACTGGCCTAGAACTGCTCGGCATTCAGCCATTGGAACGGATGTAAGCAGCCATTGCCGCGCTAGGCATGGCAGACGATGCATTAATTGCTGGGGGCGAAACACCCCTCAGCAATTAAGACATCTCAAAAACCAGCGCCGTGGTATTATCCTTACCATCGGTCTGCACAGCCTCCCTCACCAAGCGCTGCGCGACATCCGCAGCGGCATTTTTCGGCGGATTGCGAATCAAGCGCTTCATACCACTGTCCCAGAGGCCTTCGACCAATCCATCCGAACAGATCAAAAAAGCATCGCCTGGCTCATAGCCGACTGCACCAAATTGAGGGCTCAGGTTTTGATTCTTACCACCGAGCACCTGCTGCAAGGCATTGCGCCCCGGATGGCTCCGCGCCTGAATCTCCCGCAACTTGCCCTCACGCTGCAGCCAACCCACGTGAGTATGATCATGGCTGACTTGCTTGATTCCGCCCGCAGCAGGCAGGTGATAAATGCGACTATCACCCACATGCGCGAAATACACCCAACCAGGGCGCACCCAGCAGAGGCTAAGAGTCGCGCCCATGCCACGCAGCTCTTCATAACAAAAGCCCATATGCGTTAATTCATGGTGAATTTGATCAAATAATTCCCCCAATAAATCCTGAAAACCAACGGAGATCCCCCCCGCCGCCGCACGAAAACTCTGTGGTAACAGATTAGTAATTTTGTCTACAGCGATTTTACTGGCAAACTCACCGGCGTTGGCGCCGCCCATGCCATCACTAACGGCAAATATGTAATCATTCTCCTGTAAGCCAGCATCCCCGTATTTTCCGAGACGACGCACTCCCTCACCATTCAGTGCCAATGCTAAAAAAGCATCTTCGTTGTTCTTACGAAAGCGCCCCACATCGGTCAATCCCGACCAGCAGATCTCACTGGCTTCCTTCTGTTCCCCTTGTTGCTCTTCGCTCATCTTAAGCCTCCTCCTGCCCCAAATTCCACTGGCTACGATCTGCGACCGACTCCATCTTAGGCGATGGCGGATAACCAGGCACCAAGATCGAAGCAAACTCGAAATCGATCACGCAAAATCGCCCAAGTTGCGCACTATAAGTAATGTTACGCACTTCTGCGTCGTCATGCCGGACCCCGTATTGCTCCAATTCGTGAAAGACATGTGCCTTCTTCTTGTCACTCATTCGATCCACCCGTGCGCCGCAATTAGAAGTCACTAAATAAAGCTTCGAATCCTCCTTCTCGACGATCTTAGGCACGAAGTTACAGCCCTGCTCTTCAAGAAACTGAAGCACACGCACCTCGTTCTCATAGCGCTCGCGAGCTTGGGGCCCTTTGAAGGTTTTGTGCACACGTCCATCATATCCGATATGCACCACGGCTCTGGCTGTATTTTTTGCTTCTTCCATTATTTTTAAATAAATTTCAGGGTTTCTCTTGTGCAATGGCAAGATTTCAACAGAAATCTAGCAAGGTTCTATTTCTAGAACGTGAAAAGATTAACAAAAATAAATGTTGGCACGCAAGCTGCTAAAATATAATTTCCTCGGGTGACACAATTTTCAGCCACCCGCTGAAACTCAACAGTCAATCAACAACCTGACAAAACACAGAAAATAGCTATGGCTAAAATCAAACTCGAATACCTCTGGCTGGATGGTTACACACCAGTCCCTAATCTCCGCGGCAAGACCTGCGTCAAAGAAGGCGACCTCGACACATGGTCTCTCGAAGACTGCCCACTCTGGGGCTTCGACGGCAGCTCGACACAACAAGCCGAAGGTAGCAGCTCTGACTGCATTCTCAAACCAGTCGGCCTTTACCCCGACAGCACTCGCAAAAATGCATTTTTGGTCATGTGTGAAGTCCTCCTTCCAGACGGCAGCCCACACCCATCCAACGCTCGCGCTACCATTGAAGAAGACCAAGGTCTTTGGGTTGGCCTCGAGCAAGAGTATTTCCTCATCCAAGACGGCCGCGCACTCGGCTGGCCCGACAACGGCTTTCCTGCGCCTCAAGGCGACTACTACTGTGGCGCAGGCTACTCTTCAGTCGGCGACATCGCTCGCAGCATTGTTGAAGAACACCTCGACCTTTGCCTCGACGCAGGCATCAACCACGAAGGTATCAACGCCGAAGTGGCCAAGGGCCAGTGGGAATTCCAAGTATTCGGTAAGGGTGCCTACAAAGCCTGTGACCAAGTTTGGGTCGCTCGCTACATCCTTCAGCGCCTTTGCGAAAAATACGGCGTGGACGTCGAATACCACTGCAAACCTTACACAGGTGACTGGAACGGTTCCGGCATGCACTGCAACTTCTCGACCGAATACATGCGTGAGACAGGCGGCAAGGAATACTTCCTCAAGCTCATGGACAAGTTCGAAGAGTATAAGGACGAGCACATCGCTGCCTACGGCCCCGACAACCACATGCGCCTCACAGGCCTTCACGAAACACAGTCCATCGACAAGTTCTCCTGGGGCATTGCTGACCGCGGTGCTTCGATCCGCGTGCCACACAGCTTCGTTAAAGACGACGCTTACAAGGGCTACCTCGAAGACCGCCGTCCAAACTCACAAGGTGACCCTTATCAAATCGTCTCCCGCGTCTCTAAGACAGTCGCTGAAGTCGAAGCTGAATACAAATAAGGCGAACCGCCCCAGCGTGCGCCGCGCTGCCTAGGGCCTAGGCCTAAAGAGTTGCAAAGCGAAACAAACGCGCGCGAGGCAAACACTTCATCAACGCCACTCCGCAAGGAGTGGCGTTTTTTTATTTCGAGAGCACAGAGTCAAAAGAAGGTCATCTGCTCAGTATCCTTGGCCCGCTCAGCATTCTTGCCAGATGTCGCAGGCGTCTTCACCTGCGGCGCCTGCCTGTGCCCTCGGCGCAAAGCCGCTTTAGCTGTCCGAATCTCGGAAGCCTTCAATTCGGCTTCCACTTCATTACGAATCGATTTAGCCGCACGCGCCAAATCAGCCACGGCAGCTTTCAAGTCAATCCGTTCAAATTTCAAGCCACCAGCAATCTCGTATTCCACCTGAGGCGAAGGCCCCCGCTGCGAGAACCCAAAGGCGATGTCCTTCTTCGCCGCTCGCAAAGCTTCCCGGATCGGTAATAGATGCGCCTTCTGATACGCGGCCAGATCACGCAAACGTGCCAAGCCAAGCTTCACACTGAGCCCCTCCTCGTCCATATCACACACGGCTTCCACTCGCAGCAAGCCCTCCAAATCGCTATTGTGGTAAGCCTCCTGAATCTCGTGCCAGCGTTTCTCACGCACCGACTCCTCTAGTTCCGAATGATCAGGGTGCAAGCGTTTCGCCAGTTGCCGATAGCAGGATTTCAAACGCGCATCATTAGCGGCTTTACGGGCACTCGCCGCACGCAATTCCTCCTCACCATATCCACTACCCGCGCGCCCATCGCCAAAGGCACGGTCAAAGAAATCACGCATGCGATCCGCATCCGTCCAATCTTCATCCTCCTCGTCCTCAAATACGCCCCCCCATGCATCATCGCCCTCATCCTTAGCATCATCGCTCTCCACCGAATCTTCCACCTCCGGCGGCACATAACTATAGAGCATGCCTTTCTTTTTGAGTTGAAAGAGCTCCTGATAGAGCTTGGGCACGTCCTCAAAGGAGTGATATGCGCAGTGCGACAAGTGGTACAAGATGAACTGATACGCCGACACCTCATCCCGCAATTCACGCACCTGTGTCAAAGTCGCACCATGTGTACTGTTTAACCAACGCTGAAACGCAGCACGATCCTCATCTTCAAAATGCGCCAATAAGCCCTGCTTTTTGTCCAGCTCCTTACGCAAGCGCCGACAGGTCGACAGTGCTTTCTTCAAAAAGGGAGCCTGATCGACAACTAATAGCTCGGTGCAAGTCACCGTAAATTCCGAAGATCGTGTCTGCACTCGTCTAGCGCGATTGTTAGAGCCATATGCCATAAAATGAAGCCTGCCTACAGCACATCCTCCTTCAATTGAAAAATAACCTTATTGCAGCGAGTTTGCCTCAAAAACTGTCAGCATGCCAACTCACAGAAAATAACTCGCGCTACAAACGTATAGATGACTAACTAATAAATTACCGTAAAAAAAAAACGAACTGCTCGATCCCTATTGCAAGTTAGACAAAGAGGGATTTAATATAAACGCTCCATCCTGTTCCCCATTAAAGATGAGTATCCACATCCTAACCACAGCACCCAAGCTCTGTCAGCAATTCACCCAATTACTCGAAGGCGGACAGCAAGCATTTCATTTCTACCGCGACTTAGAGGCACTCATCACGGTGCTACCTAAACTAAAGAAGGCCGACAAAGTCTTCTATGACCTGCAATTAGAACCCCAGTTGATGGCTTTCGATGCGCTTCGCTTCGGAAGCAAGAAGACGAATCTAGTCGCCTTCGAACTACTCCTTGAAGGCTCAACTCACTCCAACTGCCCTAAGACCGCAAAGCACTACTTCGCACTTTCCAATGATATCCGTAAATCAAGCGTGCGCCTCAAACAAGTGCTCCACGAAGTCGACAGCTTAAACGCCAAAAAGAAGCGCGCGCGCAAGAAGGCCCACACGCCCAAGAGCCCACAAGTCAAGTCTAGCGGCAAACAACAAGCAAACACACCGATCACCCTCGCACGCTACCTCACCGCAAAGAGCGACGTGATGCAGGAGCTACTGGTCACCATCGCGGGACTGGCCAAGCGCCCCCAATTCATCCTCCTCTGCGGCGAGGATGGTGCCGACTTTGAACTCACCGCACACGAACTCAACTTCCGTACCAATGGCGATCAATGCCCCCTCCACATTGCCGACCCCATGCGTGTTGAAATCAACGAGATCAAACGCAAAATTACCCCCCATGCCCAAACAGGCTACTGCTATCTGGGCCTATCCTACGAATTAGGCGCGCTCACTATCGAACGCTTAAACAACTACCTCCAGCAATTGAGCGAAGCCGAGATACAAGCACCTAGACCATGCTTCATTCTAGGCCACGTGGATGACTCCGAAGGCTATTTAGAAAAAGAAGTTAAAGCCCTACTGAATAAGTTTAGAGAACTGGGCGAGACTGTCGAAATCCCATTCATGGCAGAACGCAAAGAAGATGTCAGCCTAATTGCCCAATCCATCTTCACCACCCTACGCAGTGCCCACCCCTTCCTAGTCACACGCATGCTTAGCCAAAGCGCCATCGATTATCTAGAAGCACAATGTGCAGAAATGAGCTACTCCGGCTTAGTCCGCATCATACGCAACTCTATGTCGCTCACAGAACGTGACACGCTAACCGAAAACGAGCTCAAGAGCTTCGGTGACGACAGCCCCACCACCTCGCACCTAATCGAAAGCCTTGCCGACGAAAAATATTTCAAGAACCAAACGGGCGCTGCTTAGCCTACGAGAGTGGCGCATCGCGAGCTCCAAAAAAAACGGAAGTTCGCACAACTACATGAAAACCCTGACATACATCGCCGCCGCTTGCCTCCTAGTCAGTAGCAGCCTCTCTGCCCAAAGCTCTGTTTGGAAAGTATCCCAAGGCGCGCATAGGCTTTATCTGGGAGGCACTTCTCATATTTTGCGAAGCAGTGACTACCCCTTACCCAATGAATTCGACATCGCCTACCAAGCCGCCGACAGCTTGGTCTTCGAAGTCTCCCCCGACAATTTAAACGATCCAGCCTTTGCCATGCGACTAATGGCAGAAAGCGTCTATAAAGACGGCCGCACGCTAAAGAGCGTGCTTAGCGATGAAGCCTACACCGCCCTAGCCGCAGAATGCCGCCAAGCGAACATGCCGATTGAAATGATCCAAAGCATGAAGCCGGGCATGGCCGTCATGATGCTAACAGTGCAGAAACTCATGCAAGCGGGCGTGTCACAAGCGGGTGTCGACCTACACTACGCCCAGCAAGCCAAAGTGGATCAGAAGCCGATCGCATCGCTTGAAACGACGGAGTTCCAACTCCAACTCATCACTAGTCTGGGCGAGGGCATCGAAAGCGAAATGGTGCTCTACAGTCTAAAGGACTTAGAACGCATCAACGAACTCTTCGAGCAAATGATCGAAGCTTGGCGCATAGGAAATATGGATACAATTGAACAACTCTTTGTCGATGACATGCTACAGTATCCAGAAATCTATAACACCATGCTCAAGGACCGCAACGCCCGCTGGTTACCACAAATTGAAGCCATGTTAGAAACCGAGCCCACCGAATTAGTTCTAGTCGGCCTCGCCCACATGGCCGGCAGCGATGGCCTGATTAAACTCTTAACAGCCAAGAGTTATACCGTCACGCAGCTAAATGCGGACTAAATACTACCTTTAAGCATTCGAACAGATGCACTTAAAGAATTGTGCGGGTCTGCGTATCGTAAAAATCCAAGCAAGCGGAAACAGCACCCACCGCGACAGAGCAAGCCGTCTCCAGGCGCAGCACATGTGCCCCTAAATGAGCTAACTTCCAACCGTTCTTACGAAAGGTATCACGCTCATTGGGCGACCAACCGCGCTCGGGACCCAAGGCAATGACGGCGCTGCGCAAGCCCGGGGATAATTGCTGCGGCAAAGGCCCAGCCGCTTCGTAATTATCCAATGCGATGTGCGCGCCCTCACCTTGTAAAAAAGAAATCGCGGACTGCAAATCGGTGTGCATGCCGACCTCAGGCACATGCGTGCCGAAAGATTGCTCCGTGCCGAGGCGCAAGCGCTCTTTCCATTCACCGCTCGTCCATAAACTGCTTTGCGCGTATGAAGGCTCACCACGTTCGGCCTCAAAGAAGTGCAAATCCTGCACCCCCATACTCGCGGCCTCAAAGAGTATACGCTTGGCGGTATGCGGGCGCGGCAAACCGAGTAAGAGACGAATCGGCAAGGGCTTCGGCGCGGCTTCCGTGCCAATCACACGCAAACTGATCGCACCATCGGCCTCCACCAAGGTCACCTCGGCTCGAGCACGCAGACCATTGATAAAGCCTACAAAGACCTTAGTGCCCACACGGGCACGCAGGACTTTAAAGATGTGCTGCCCGCGAGTATCACCAGCCTCCAGCCGCCTGGTTTCGAAGGGAGTATCAAAGAGGATGAGATTCATTAATGGCTACCGACGACGACCAAAACGGCTGCTGCCTGAATTACGCTTGCGGCGACGTGGCTTTTCAGCCGTTGAAGTGCGGATGATTGGCTCATGAAAGTAGTTAAAGCCTTCCAACTTCAACTGCGGAATCTGCATATCAATAAACTTCTCGATTGCGTCCAACTTGGCTTGCTCATCAGGCGCAACGATCGTCGCTGCATCGCCTTCACGCTGCGCACGGCCGGTGCGGCCGATGCGGTGCACATAATCTTCGGCATGCTCCGGCACATCGTAATTAATAACGTGGGTGACGTTAGCTATATCCAGACCGCGCGACGCAATATCGGTCGCAATCAGAATCTTAATCTTCCCGTCCTTAAACTGCTGTAGTGCTTTAGTGCGCGCCTTTTGCGGCAGATTCGAGTGCATCGCCGCACAACTCAAGCCACGCTCTTGCAACCAGCGCGTGATGCGGTCGGCGCCCACCTTCATACGACAGAAAATGATCATGCTATCGATTTCCATTTGATCGATCAGTGCGATCAGCAGGTCAAATTTCTGCATGGCTCCCACCGGATAAATGACATGCTTCACCGTCTCTGCAGGTGTGAGCTTAATACCAATGGTCACGTCAACGGGATCTTTTAAGCCCTTAGCGACTAAGCGCTTAATGTCCTCCGATACAGTTGCCGAAAAGAGTAATGTTTGCCGGTTCTTATTGCACAGCTTCATGATGCGCTGCACATCGTCGATAAAGCCCATATCGAGCATACGATCAACCTCATCCAGCACCAAGACTTCGATGGACTTGAGGTCAAAGTTCTTTTGCTGAATGTGGTCCAGCAAACGCCCTGGCGTAGCGATCACGACGTCGGCACCTGCTTTAATCTCGTCAATTTGCTTACCGTAGCCAACACCACCGTGAATCAAGCAGCACTTGGGCGCACAGTATTTACCATACGAATCGAACTGATCCTCTACCTGAGCGGCCAACTCACGTGTGGGGCCTAGCACTAAGCAGCGCGGAGCCGCGCCCTCGCGGTGACCGCCGAGTCGATGCAAGATCGGTAGCGCATAGGCAGCAGTCTTACCTGTGCCTGTCTGAGCGGAGCCAATTACATCGCGGCCCTCGAGAATATGTGGGATCGCGCCCGCTTGAATAGGAGTCGGCTCAGTGAAGCCGAATTCATCGATAGATTTAAGGATAGACTCATCGAGTCCAAGTTCGTGAAACGTCATAATTATTTAGCTGTGGGTGATGTGCCCGGCCAACATAATAACGCATCCGGGTCCGATTAAACTCTGAGCCGCGAAAGGCATAAAATGCATCGCTCAGAAAGGAAGTGCGCGATACTGCCTGCATTTCATTGAAGATCAAGGAGAAAGCGCGCACGCTAAAAGGGGAATCCGATTGAGAAGTGAACTGCCCCGTCAGAGTCTGAATTCCGGGGATTCAGATTATGTCCATACTCGACACGCAAAGGCCCAACTACCGTCTGATAGCGCAGACCCAGCCCGATCGAACTCAACAGCTCCCGTTCACCCGCGAAGAATCCATCGCGCGCATTCATAACGGAGTCCAAAAACAGCACCGTCGATAGCTTCGAGTAAACCCGCTGCTCAAATTCCAGATTGAGCAAGGCATAGCTCTCCGAGCCGACCTCGCCCCCCCCCGTATCCAGCGGCGAGGCGCCCCCCTGACGATAGCCTCTCACGGAGTTCTCACCACCAGCAAAAAAACGCTCATTAAAGGGTATATTATCTGCCGCCGCTCCAGTCGTAAAGAGCGCCCCACCACGCAAGCCTACATGTACTAGCACACTGTCACTCAAAGCGAAATGATAGCTGCCACCCATTTCCAACTTTTGAAAGTTCACTGTTCCCCCAAGCCATTGGCCGGCCGTTTCTATACTCGCAAACAAACTATAGCCCGAACTCGGAGCCAGAAAATCATCGCGGCGATCCAATGATGCTCGAAAGCTCACGCTCGCCACAATCGCATCTTCCTCCGAATCAAAGCTGAGCAAATCGACTCGATCTGCATTCTCCTGCGAATAGCCATACTCCACAGCCAAACGTATGCCCGACTCAGCCAACTGCATCGAAGTCCCCATAGCCACACCTTGTCCACGACGATCAAAGGAAAGCTCCTCGCGCTCATCGTATTCAGCATTCAAATACCCAGTAAGCTCGGTGCCGAAAAACTGCGGCACAGAATAAGTCGCCTCTGCGGATGTCGCTTTAAAGCTCTGCTTGACCTCCAGCTCATAGAGGTGCGCTCGTCCCCAGGGGCTACGATGCTGCCATTGAAAACCAACTCGCGCCTGCTCATAGCTACCCCAACCTGCTCGCAATTGTAATTCTTTGCGTTGACTCGGATTCAACCGATACACCACCGAACGCACCTCTCCAGTCGGGGGCTCTAAGCTTAAGCCGACCTCTTGATACATGCCCAGCCCCATGAGTCTTCGCCGCGCCTCACTCACTGCGATTAGATCGAGGGGCTCACCGGCCTGCAGCTCAGCCTGAGCTCGCAGAACGGAGCGATCCGTTGCCTCATCACCCACAAACTTAATTTGATCCAGCGTCACTGCTGGGCCGTAGCTCACGGTATACCGAAGATCACGTCGCACGACTCCGTCCAACTCAAACTCGGCAAGAATTTCACTGCGCACCTTGGCGTCAGGATAACCGGCTCGAAATGCTTCGCTGCGCAGGGCCGCAGACTTCGCTTGCTCCCATTCATTCGTCAACACCACACCGGCTGCGGCCTCGTAGCGAAGCTGCTGTTCAGCGTCTTCGCGAATAATCTCCACCGCTAACTCACCGATTTGATACAAAGGCCCCTGATCAAGCGTCATTTTCAGCTGAACGGCACCCGTCACTCGATCCACATCAACTGATTCACTCATAATACGTGCGGCACGATAGCCCAAATCTTCCAATGCTCCCAGCAGGCGCCCCTGGCGCCGCTCCCAATTCGCATCAGTAAATACACGCGCGTGCTTGCCGGCAAACAGGACCCCGCCAGGAACAAAGAAGCGTTCCACCTGTTCTGCATCGATGGCGAGCACCCCATCGACACTCACTGAATCATAATAAGACAAGACCCCGGGACTAATCTCAAACTCAGCCTCATCCGCAACAAAGTCCACCGCCAGCTGAATCGAATAATCGCCCTCCCAAACGACCGAGCGCAGCGTATCTCCCACTCGTAAGTGCCCTTCGACGCGTGGCTCCAAATAGCCCTGCCGCTTCATTTGCTCCAGCAAAAGGAAGGCACAATCTTCCAACAGCGCGGCATCGAGCTCAGCCTCTTGATCGGGCTCGACATTGTTTAAAAAAGACAAACGTGCATCCATGCCCCGGTCCTTAAAAAAGCCCAAACCCGAGACCGTAAGGTTACTCTGCCCCCAAAGTGCACTCGCCCATACGATGGCAATACCTGTGATCCAAATTAAACGTCTCATCGCCTAAATAAACTCCAAATTAAATCTAAGTTATACGCATCATACACATCATAGCCGCCCTCTAGAAAGACATCATCCGAAAGCTCGTAGCGCACGCCTACGGTGTTGCGCCCACTGCGGCTGGTTTCCTCGCCCACATCCACGGTCAAGCGATCAGCCAACTGATCATCCATGCCACCGGCTCCCAATAATCCTTGCCCCAGATAAAGCCCCACTGAGCCGACACCCCCGCCCGAGGCGCTTCCAGTAGTCAACAAGCGCACAATGGAAGCATTCGAAAGCGTGGGCGTGGATTGGAAATGTATATGTGGATTCTGCAGGGTCTGCGTCACATCCATAGTAATCACATAAGACGCCTTTTGTGCGATCCCGTTAAAGTTCAACTGCACCGCATGCGGCTGCCCGGGCTCGATATAGGCCTCCCCGCCAGTAATGCGCAACTTAGCCCCCGGGAAGCTTAACTCGCCATCCACAGTGCGAACCGATCCGATCAAAAAAGGCTCCGCAAACGTTCCACCCAAATCGAAATTTGCACTCAACTGGGTGCGAAAATACGGACTGCGCACACGCATAAAAGAATTCCCCGCAATCTTTAGGTCGAAGCGCCAATCTGCGATGGCTGGTTCGCTAATTGAAAAATACGGCGGCTGTGACTGAGGGCCCGTTTCGACCTTCGACGCCAGTGGGTCAAACTCCACCAGCATGGTGCTGGAGCGCAAGTTCAAGTCTCCCTGCACAATCGGCACTGCGCCCGCCTCCGTATGAATCGCCTGCAGATCCAAATCACTGCGCAAAATCATATCCGTAGTCCGCACCAAGGGCACATTCTCCCCGGAAATACTAAAGTCCCAAAGCGGATGCCGCCAATCACCCGCATCCAACCAACCGGAAAATTCGACCCGACTCCCGCCCACCTGCGCAGAGGCCCCCCGCGCGGTCAAACGACGCTGTGCCAGTTGCAGCTCGCCTTGGATCAAGTCAATTGACGGCAAGGATTCGGTCGGCCGCAAGGCAAAGTCCTGAAATGATAAACGCCCCGTCAAATCCAACTCGGGCTGTAACTCCAATGAGCCACTCACCCGCCCACTGCGCCGCATTAGAGCGGGCAAATACTCCACCCAATTCTCAGCCTGCCAATCAAGTAATTCAATGCGACCGCTGCCCATCGACAACCATGCTAAGCGCGCCTGCCGCGTTCCTCGCAAGGCATCGATCATACCTTCCGTCGGCAGACTCAAGCGCCCTGAAACTTCGCTCTGATTCACGACAAATTTGAACTGCTCCAATTCCACTCGATCCGACTCCGCCGTCGCCAATAGCTGAATCTGATCCATCGCGGGCACCCCCATCAGCCCCGTTTCCAAGGAGCCCACTGCAAGTTCAAGACGCCCGCTCGGCTGCTCGATAGTGCCCGCGACACTCATCGCCAAGCTCGCCTCAGCCAACTGTACACCCGTGGCATCGGAGAGCCAATCCGCAAAGCTCGGCGTCACCGTCCCATTCAGATGCACCGCTAAGGGCCCGGCCGCCAACAACTCCCAGAAGGCACCGCCCGCCTCTGGTATTCGCAAGCGTAAGGGCGCACGAGCAGTGCCCTGCAAAAGCGGAGCATTATCAAATTGTAACTGCACAAGATCCGCCACCAAACCCTCCGAGGCCCATTGCGACTTGGCATCCACGCGCAAGTTAACAGGACTATCTGTAGCCGCTGCACGCATTTCCAAGTGCAGCTCCAAGTCTCCTTGCAAATGAGGTCGCAAAGCCGGCAAAGCCAGCGCCACCGAGTCAATGCTCAGCTCAGCGAACTCAGCGGCGACCCACGACTCTAAACGCTGCGAACTCACATTCTGCACTTGTAAGTCTAGGCCGGAAGCCGAACTCCAGGCCAATTCAATCGCTGAATCCACCCCCAGTAAACGAAAGTCTTCGAGCACGAAGCGAGATTCGGGAAACTCCGCCTCCCCGCCGAATCGATAGCTAAACTGGGCCGGTGCCGGCAATTCCAAAGTCGGCCGTACGGGGTCCGACCAACGCAAACGACTCAGCTCCAGCAAGACACGATCCTGCTCCGCACGAGTCAACAAAGAGGCCTCAATCCTTGCACCTCCAGCCGCAGCGGAAGCGTCGACGCTCCATTGCTGCCAACCCTCACTCTGATAGTTTGCAGAAACAGTGATCGGCTTCAGATTAGGATACTGCAGGGTCAACGAATCGAAGTCTCCCTCAAGACGCGGACGATCCCAATCCCCCACAATCACCCCCTGCCCGTTGAGCGCCCCCGATAAAACCAGCGGCTCCAACATCGCATTCAACGAATCCGGAGCAAGTGCGAGTTTGTATTTAAAATCCAACACTTCTGTCGACAAGTCAGTCTGCCCACTCAGCTCCACCACTCCAGCGTCCGCACTCGCCGGCTGAAGCGCCGCCGTATCCAAGGTCAGCAACGAACCTTCCAAGCGTCCCTCCAAATCTACTCGTGCCAGCGCATAAGTCTCATAGCTCAAATCAACAGCGCTCAAATCGAAACGTACATTCGGGCCGCCCGTCAAAGAGGGCACCACACTCAGACGCATATCGACTTGTCCAGTGGCCGGCACGAAGGCTTGCTGCGACAAATCAAAATTCGCCTGAAATGCAGCCCGCTCACTCACACTCCCGTCTCGAAGGTCAATCTCTAGTGGCTGATTCAAATGCAGCTGTCCCGAGTCCGCAAAAAATCGCAACACATCCACCCGCAAGCGTTCCAGATCTCCTGAAAACTTCAATGCTCCGGACACGGGAAGCGAGGCCCGCTCAGGCGGCACCACAGCGCCCTGCAGCTTAAGCGCGCCCGTATACGCCCCTTGCTCCCAATCAATATTGAGCTGCGAAAGAGCAGCTTCCTCTAGATACTGACCAAGCTCCGTAGGTAACCATGCCGGATCGATCGAAAGGCGCTCGGACTGAAGACTCGCCCGCAGTGGCAACCAAGTTCCCGCCGAAAAAGACAGCTGCCCCACAACGCGCTCCGTCGCTCGGCTCAATTCAAAATTCAGCTCCAACCCCGCCTCGCGAGACTGTAGTAAAAGCTGTAAATCCAGCCCTGCAGCGGGTGCCAACACCTGTGCCGTCCATGCCTCGGAAGGCTCCAACACCGCCTCCAGCTTAAGTGTATCCAGCGCCTCCGGCAGCCCGGCCGGCTCCAGCAGCACGGACAATTGCCAGTCTCGCAGCCTCAGCATCGGCAACTGCAACAGCAAGTCCCCCCGAGCCGAACGCAGCGAGCAATCCTCCAATAGTAAAGCCGGCACCCACGCACCATAAGCCTCAAGTGCTTCCCGCACCTGACGCGCCACCTCGAACGGTTCAGACCGCTCCGCCGGCTCCAAAGCCTCCGGCTCAGCTTCACCACCGAGCATCTGCACAGACAGCCCCTTCACCTGAAGCAAAGATGCCCTGGTAAAATCACCACGCCAGCGCTCCCACAAATATTGCTGCGGTGCAGGCACCTCCAGCGAACTCAGTGATCCGCGCACAGCATCCGAGGCATAGCTCAAATCCGACAATAACAATCGGCCCGTTTCCAAACGCTCCACCGCACGCACTTCCAGCCCGACCACTCGCAGCAAACTGGGCAGCGTCCAAGGAAGCCACCAACTACTGGTAACCAATAAAGCACTGCCGGCCAACAAACCATAAACCAACAGTCGGGCCAGTATGCGTATACTTCGTAAATTCCTCACAGACTGGCCAAGCCTAAACACAGAAGCGAATAGCTCAACCGGTTTCCCCCGAATTATTCAAGCCAGCCCACATACTAAGCTTGTGCAAAAACACAGCCTAGTCGATAATCCGCCCCATGAGTTCGACCTATCGAGGACGTATCGCTCCCACTCCGACTGGCTATCTGCATCTAGGCCATGCGCGCACCTTTTGGATTGCGATGGAACGCGCACGCGCCGCCGGCGGACAACTCATTTTTCGCGATGAAGACCTCGACCCACAACGCTGTAAGCCGGAATTTTCTCGCGGCGCCATCGAGGACCTACGCTGGTTTGGCTGCGACTGGGACGAAGGTCCCGATGTCGGCGGCCCCTGCGGCCCCTATCGCCAGAGCGAACGCCACTCACAGTTCCTCGCAGCATGGCAGCTATTAAAAGACCGCGGCTACATTTACCCCTGCGCCAAATCACGCAAAGATGTCGCACGCGCCACACAAGCCCCACATCCCGAAGAAGAGGCCAGCGAGCCCATTTTCCCCGAGAGCTGGCGCCCGCCGCTTGGCAGCGGGCAAAATGCCGACAGCCCCGGCGCCAGCAATTGGCGTTTCCGCGTGCCCGATGAGCGCATCATGGAATTCGACGATGGACGCCTCGGCCCCTGCGCCTTCACCTGCCTGCGCGACTTTGGCGACTTTCTCGTTTGGCGCAAAGACGGCATGCCCGCCTACGAACTCGCGGTGGTCGTCGACGATGCCGCCATGCAAATCAGCGAAGTGGTGCGCGGCGAAGACCTACTCATCTCCACCGCCCGCCAGCTACTACTGTATCAAGCCCTCGAGCTGCCCGCACCCGAGTTTTTCCACACACCGCTAGTTTGCGATACCAGCGGACATAGGCTCGCCAAACGCAACCGCTCCCTCACACTGCGCGAATTAAAAGCCGCCGGACATCAACCCGCAAACCTGCGCAGCTCCGACGACTGGTGGTCGGGACTCGAAGACTCCATCTAAACAGTTAATCAACGAAGACGAAGAGCGCATTACCATTCCCAACCGCAAAGTTCTAGGTGAGATCTTTACCAATTCCTATGAATACAAAGTCGTCGAGGCCGTGGTCGGCATCGACTATAGTGCCGATCCCCAAGAAGCCATCAACTGCATCGCCACAGCCGTCAAAGAAATCGAAGGCATCGCACCCGAGCGCGAGCCCGATGTCGGGATCGAAGACTTCGGCGACTCCGCGATCAACATCGGCTACCGCGTCTGGGTGCCCACCCAAACCTACCACCGCACCCGTTACCAAATCAACCTAGCTGTCTTCCATGCATTAAAAGATGCAAAGATCAACATCCCCTTCCCACAGCGCGATGTGCACCTGATCCCCTCTCAAGCTAAGGAGGCTTAAATTTGGGCTATCTGGGACGGGCTGCTTCAGCTGCCCCACGTATCCCCTTAATGAGTGATCATAACATGACTCGTTTTGCAGCCCTACAGACAGTCCAACGGACTCAAAGTAAGATCTTTCTGATCCTCCATCACGTGCAGGTAAATCATCGTCGTCTCGACGCAAGCGTGGCCGAGAAACTCCTGCACTGTTCGAATATTTGTTCCATTCTCCAGTCAGTGCGTGGCATAGCTGTGCCGTAAGGCCTTGCACCTTTTGTATGACTTCGAAGTGCGCCACCAAAGGCTCTCGCCCATGCATCTCATCCAATAAAGGCTGGATCTCCCCCCGAGAATAAACGACCGGATAATATTTTCGCGGGTTCGCTTTTACATAAAAAAAGCTAAGTCTTTTACGCGACCAATTAATAATGATGCGATGCCGATTGCGCTCCTTTGCGGAAAGATCCGCTACTCCAGTGCGTCCGACCAGCTGGGGAAAGATACTGTAACCACCACAAAAAAAGTGCACATAAATATACAAACCACACGCAGGGAATTCGAAAAAGATGCCTCCTCCCTAGCAGAATACACTATCCCCGCGCCTTAGCCGCGTGAGACGAAGTCTTTTACGCGTGCGCGTGTTCGGAGACAATCTGGCACACCTAATTAACGGAACTCGCTTAATAAACGCGACCAAAAACGACACAAGCCACTGACCCAAAGCACCTTAACCCCCTCAAACTTTCCAATTGCGCCCAGCAATAAAAACGTTACACTACTATAAAATACACTAATAAAACTGTTCTCAAAAAAATGATAAAAACAATTTCACTGTTGCTGGCCTTCGTGTTTACCACCGCCTGCTCTTCGGATCCAAGCAAAGCAAGAGAGGGTTATTTCACTTTGCCTGAGCTTATTAAACAAAAAGGAAATCCACAACTAGTTGAAAAAAATGATTCGGAAGAACTTGGTGAGATCTACTACTATTTAGATTCAGACAATCAGGGTAGAATTCTGATGTATGGAATAAAAGATGAATCCGTCATCGCGATGGGTTATATAGAAGCCGATGCCGACAGCCCACTGATGAAAAAAATCGCAGAGAACCAGTCGGACCAGGACAACCCGATAACCCGCCCATAAAACTCTAAAAAGCCACTAGGACTTCTAACTCGTCAGGCGGGTTGCCTGTCCTCATCGTTCTGATAAATGAAAGCTCTCAAAATCAGCTTACTGGCGATATGCATCCTGCAGATGGTATTGGCGGTCGATTATTCGAATATAGTTCCCGAGGAGCAAACAGTGAAAGCACAGCTCGAAGTCTTGAAGGAAATCAAAGAAGAAAATCTTACTTCATGCACGATCACCTATGGTTACAACTGGAGAAACCTAGATCTGTTCGGCACACTCGAGCCAACGGTCAAAATAGAGAAACTCCCCAATCGAGGCAGATACTTAGTCATCTACTACCGTCAGCTAAATCATAATAATCCCCACAATAAAAGAGAGGTATCTGAGTCTGAATACTTTGAATTCTTCCGACAGACAATTCGTTCTGCTGAATCCGCCTGTCACGAAGCGAAAGAACAGAACGCTAGAATATTCGATCGCTGGATCAAGATTCAGGCTGAGTCGACGGATGGCAATACACGGAGCTTCTTAATCGCATACTGGGGAGACAACGAAGTCTTCTCCAAGTTCAAGTCACACGTTGAAAAATGGTCAGAACCAGTCCGATGAGGCAATAGATTTCGCTGGCGCTCATCTTCACACCTCTACGATCAGGGAAAGAGAAACAGAAAACGGAATCATCCGTGCGTCGCTCTTTGAGCTATGCAGGACACTGTAAGCGTGAAATAAGCGGTGTCTCCCGACAAGGTCGGGACTGGAAATGCAGAGCATCGGGGCAGTTGCGCGGTCTGGGCATCCTGCACATTCGAATCCTGATCCAGTAGGCGATGCGAGATTACCCACCTGATTATCTGAAAACCATTTGCGCGATTGACCCGTTAGGCTCGCATCGACTACTCTTCACGTTCGACAGAATAAAATGAAATACCTCATCCTAGCACTAGCTTGCTTCTTTCTTGCGGGGTGCGAGAAAGAACAATCCGCAGAAAAAGAACAATCCGTAAAAATAGGAGGCTTTAATTCGCTCGTTGATACAAAGATCGAGGTAATCGAAAAAGAGGGTGAGATCTATTACGAGTTAACTCTTGAGCAGAAGATCGATCCGAAGGCCCCGGCGTATGTCACGAATTTGAGAGAGTTGAAGTGGATAAACAAACTTAGCTACGGTCTGCAAACGCAAATAATTGGTGAGGATGTCGTCATATCGGTTTTCCATATCAAACCTCTCCCCCCAATGGATTCTATTGTTCTCAAAAGGGATGATTTTGAATGGTATCCAAAAATCTCAGGTTTTGCCCCGATCACGATCGAGACTAAAGGGTCGAACCAGTCGGGAGATGGACAATAAATTTCGCTAGGCGCGGCACAAAGACATCGGTAACAGATAGCACAAGGACATCGGTAACACTTAACTGGCGAGATGCCATGGAAAGAAACCGATGTAATG
>PBYS01000081.1 GCA_002729725.1 Puniceicoccaceae bacterium | reverse complement strand
TCTCGGTCATTACATCGGTTTCTTTCCATGGCATCTCGCCAGTTAAGTGTTACCGATGTCCTTGTGCTATCTGTTACCGATGTCTTTGTGCCGCGCCAAATGACCCCATTGGAAGCCTCAGTTGAGAAGACGGATGAGGTGGAGTCTTGCATTCGTAAGAATCCATGGAAGTCGATCGGGATTGCAGTTGTTGCGGGTATCGTGATCGACCGTTTAACGAGTCGTCATAAGTAAGCGCTGAATGGATGCATTGAATGCAGCTGAGTCCGCGTTGCGGGCGCTGGGCGGGATTGTTGAGTCTCGCCTGGAAATGTTCTCCTTAGAGACTGTCATTGAGAAGCGCCGTGCAGCTTGTCTGCTTGCTGCAGTGATGCTTGCGGCTGGTTTTGCTTTGTTGGGGGTGAGCTTTGCAGGCATCTTTCTAATCTTGCTCGCCCCTGTTGAGTATCGCGTGCATGTGGCCGGCGTCTGGATGTTGCTGAATGCGATGCTGGCAGCTGTGTGTGTGGCACTGCTTCTGTATGCTTTACGCAAAGGGTCGGCTCCATTTGAGCACACGCGCGAGGAACTTAGAAAGGATTTTGCATGTTTGGGAACCGTCGTGAAATCAGGCGAATAAATGAGCTCAAATTGCGCTCGGATGTGGAGCGAGCTCAAATTGCTGTGGCTGCGAACTACTTTGCGCCATTGGCTAAGAAGCTTGCGCGTGTGAGTGTGTATGCATTCGCGGTGAAGCAACTCGCGCCTGCGATACGTCCTATCACTTTCGGCTTGATTCAGCGCGGTTTGGCGAATCGAGGACGTTTAAAACTCTTTAAATTGGCTGGCGTGCTTTCGACGGTGATCGGTTTGCTGCGGACGATGCGTCGCTAGGCTGTTGGCTGCCTGCTTGGGGCCCCGTTACAGTAGGTAGGGGAGCCCGAAGAGTAGGAATAGAAAGAGTGCAGTCGCGAGCACGAACAGCACTAGGCAGCCGATCTTCGCGCGTTGTATTTCGCTTTGTGTTTTATTTTTGTAGCTGCTCTCGAAGTCGGGCATGGGAGGCGCAGGCGGGGCAGGCACGGTGCTGGGGGCTGCCTTGCTGGGAGAATCCGCTGTGCGCTCTGGCTGGGAGGTTTCGCGGCCAGTTGCGTTGCTATTCGGGCGCACTGGTGTCTGTGCCGCACTGGTTTCGGGCTCGCTGCTGTTCGCTGTGCTTGCTGTGCGCGCTGCTTGGCTCTCGGGCCTAGGCGCTTTAGTCGTGCTGGCTGCTGGATCCTCGGGGCTGAGCTCGGCGATTTTCGCGTCTAACCATGCTAGGTGCTGTTGGACTTGTTGGCGCTGTTGCTGGAGCTCTTCGAGTGATATAGCCATCGGATCTATGGGTAGGCTTAAAGATCGGGCTTATTAGGTCGAACCATTTTTCGCATTTTGCTCAGGCTTCGTTGACTTGAGTGCAAAAAAAAATCCCGCACCTGAAGCAGGAGCGGGATTTTTTGAAAAATATGTGCGTGCTTTAAGCGACGGCTTCTTCGACCACGTTGATTGTGCGGTGAAGCTTATCAAAAGCAACACGGCCGTCCTTGAGTGCGAACAGAGTGTGGTCGCGGCCCATGCCTACATTGGCGCCTGGGTGGAAACGAGTGCCGCGCTGACGGATAATGATGTTACCCGCGATGACAGCTTCGCCGCCGAATTTTTTAACGCCGAGGCGCTTTGCATTGCTGTCGCGACCGTTACGTGAAGTTCCTTGTCCTTTTTTATGTGACATCGTTCAGTATCTCCTAAGTGGTTGAAAATTATCCGTTAATGGATTCGATTTTGATAACAGAAAGGTGCTGGCGGTGACCGCGGCGCTTTTTGTAGCCTTGACGACGCTTCTTTTTGAAGACGACGACCTTCTTGTCCTTCTTGTTTTCGAGAATGGTGGCCTTCACGGATGCTCCCTCAACGAGAGGGCTGCCGAAGCGTGCGTCTGCACCTTCGCCGATCATGAGGACTTCGTTGATGTCTACAGAGTCGCCTGCTTCCGTTCCGGGGAAGGAGTTTACTTTGAGGACATCGCCTTCGGTTACGGTGAATTGGCGACCTTGTGTTTTGATAGTGGCTTTCATGGGAAAAGGGGCGAGCAAATCGTGCTGAGCGACGAAATCAAGACGTTTTTTCGTCTATTTTAGGAAATCTAGTCAATTATAATCTTTGACGGGTCGTAATCGACCTGTGGATAGCTCAGGCGCATGTCTTCTAGACAGCTCACGACAATGCGTGCGACGAGGAGGTTACGTGCCCATTTTTTGTTCGCAGGAATGATGTACCAAGGCGCGTGTGGAGTGCTGGTTTTGTCGAAGACTTCCTCGTAGGCGGCGACATATTCTTGCCACTTGCTACGTGCGACGAGGTCGGATTGGTCGAATTTCCAATTTTTAGCGGGGGTGTCGAGGCGCTCTTGTAGGCGTTGCTTTTGAGTATCGCGGTCGATGTGGAGGAAAAATTTGAGAATGACGGTGTCCTCGTCGGCGAGTAGTTGTTCGAAGTCATTGATGTGGCGGTAGCGTTTGCTCCAGACACTCTGGGGCTTGAGCTTGTTGACGCGCACGGCTAGGACGTCTTCGTAGTGGCTGCGGTCGAAAATCATGATTTCACCCTTGGCCGGGGTGCGCTTGTGCACGCGCCACAAATAGTCGTGTGCGAGCTCGCGGGTGGAGGGCTTTTCGAAGCTGGCCACGTGGACGCCCTGTGGGTTCACCCCGCGGAATACGTGGCGAATGGTGCCGTTTTTTCCGCTGGTATCCATGCCTTGCAGCACGAAGAGCAACTTCTTGCGGCGATCGACGAAGAAGCGTTGCTGTAGCTCAGTTAAGCGTAGGTGCAGAGCACTCAGCTCTTTGCGCGCTTCGCTTTTACTACTGGGCAAATCCTTCCATGGATCTGAAGATACTTTCGATATCTCATTGTTCTGAGTTTTGGTGATGCGGTAGGCGTCGAAGTCGCTAAGTTTCATTGTAGGCTAGTGAGTGCTGCTGGAGGGATAAGGTCAATAATGGATCAAGGCATCATTTCCGAACGTAAACCATGACGATTTCGCCATCGCGTGAATAGAGCAGGCCTTTGAATTCACGGCCGGGCTCGCGGTAATAGTTGATAAAGGAGTCGTAGTACTCGTCGGGAATGTAGGCGGTGATCGAGCCGCCGGCTTCGCCTTGGTAGGCGGTTTGTAAGGTGACGGCGCGAAAAGTCTCAGGGCTTTCGAGCTGACTCGGGCTGACGGAAGCGACTTGAACGGTGACTTCTGTGTTTAGGTAGCGGTCAAGTTCTGCTTGGTAAAATGCCACCGTAAATGCGGGTGGGGGTGGATCTTCGGTGATGATTAAATGGCGAAAACCTTCCAATGTCTTGTTGGAAATGCCAGGTATTTGCACCAGTGAGTCGATGCTCTCGATCGGGCGTGCGGAGATAATGCGGGCTGCGTAGGCCTTGCCGATTCCGGGGAGCTCTTGCAGTTGCGCACTCGTGGCAGTGTTAACATTGAGGCGATCTTTTAGGGGGATTGTGCCCATGTCCGCGTGACTGCCGGTTGAGAGCTCGCCGATGCCGCTGGCCACGGTGCTGGCCTGAAGTGCTTCGAGCCCGGCCATTTGCATTGAGCCGGTGGCGAGTGCCCAGATGCCATCTTCTTCGCGTTGTGCTTCGCGCTCGTTGTTTTTCAGCCGTCCGAGAAAGCTGCGGGGAGTGACACCGCCGGGCCAACTGTCTCGGGTGGGCATGCCATAGAGGCGTACTAGGCCGGCACGCGTCAGTTCGACGGACAGGTAGTTATTTTGCTTTTGTACGAGTGCGAAGTAGCGCTTGTGGCGACTGCTGCCGCGGGCGTCTTCCCATTTGGTGATCACGGTGAATTCGCCGCGCAGGAAGTTTTGGGTGAAAGTCGTTGCGAGCTTGCCAGTGTCGGTGACGGATTCTTCTGGGATCGAAAAGTAGCGAGCTTGTTCGCGCACGCGGTCGATGTAGGTATTGGAAGTTTCGGGGGCATCCACAAAGTAGAGGCGAAAGGTGTATTCCTCGTTCTCGTGTTTGACTCGAAAACTGTCGGCATCGTTGTAGGAGGCGCTGACCAGTCGGCAGCCTTCTAATACCTCCCAGACGCCTTCGACTTGATCGGCGGCTCGCGTGCTGAGGCCGAGCAAGGAAATCAATAGCAGTATAATCAGCGTCCGCATGGAGACTGTTTTAAACTGGCCGGACCCGCTGGCAAGGCTGGGATTGTATTCGTTGTCATTTAGCTGCGGATACTTTGTGGCGGCAATCTGTGTTGCGCTGGCTTGCCATTTTGAGTCTCGCTGCCTCTATTGGCAAGGATGTCTATGGAATCCACCCTTGCTGTTATTCAAGTCGCTATGGCCGAGTTGGCGCCTGAGGGCGTGATTTCGACAGCTGCCTTGGTGGGGGCACATGACGCCGAACTCTCCGAGACGGAGCGCCGGTGGGTGGATGGCTGGGGCCCGCATCGGCGAGCCGAATTTGCGACGGGGCGTTGGTGCGCGCGGCATGCGATGGCACAGCTCGGTCTATCTACTGGTGATTTGTTGGCGGATGATGAGGGGCTGCCGCAATGGCCGCGGGGCTTGGCGGGCTGTATTTCGCATAGTCGAGGTCTGGCCGCGGCGATTGTGGCGCGGGCAGAGCCTGCGTTGCTGTTGGGGCTTGATCTGGAAAAGACGAATCGGCTGAGTGCGGGTGCCATTCAAAAAGTGGTGCATCCGCTGGAGCAGAACTTTGTCGCGGGCGATCAAGTGCGCGCCAGTCTATTGTTTAGTTTGAAGGAGGCCTTCTATAAGGCACAGTTCCCTCGCTGGCGCAGGCCTGGAAATTTTCATGATATGGCGCTGACGCTAGATCTCACGACGGGGGAGGCTCGGATCTTGCGGCTTGATGCGCGTTTTGCGTCGGACTTGCTGCGATTGCGCTTTCGCTTTCGTCTAGTCGACGACTACGTAGTCAGTTTGTGTTGGCTGTGATGGAGCCGTTCATTTTGCTTTGCACAATGTCCCAAATTTCGGCTTCGAGGCTTTCAATGCTTTGGTTGCCATCGAGCACTCGGATGCGTTCGGGCTCTGCGGCGGCCAGTGCGAGGTAGCCCTGACGGACGGCTTGGAAAAATTCGGTGGCTTCTTGCTCCATGCGGTCGAGTTGCCCATCGCTGCGTTTGTGCACACGTGCGAGGCCGATTTCGGGGGGCAGGTCGATGAGTAGAGTCAGGTCCGGGCGGGTGCTCCCGATTGCGAACTGGTTGATTGCTTGGACTTGCTGCGGGTCTATCGCGCGCGCGACACCTTGGTAGACGGTGGTGGAGTCCAGGAAACGGTCACACAATACGATTTGCCCCGCGGCGATTGCGGGTGCGATGAGCTCCCTTACATGCTGAGCACGACTGGCGGCAAACAGCAGTAGCTCTGCCTCCGGCGACATGCCTTCGCCCGCGGCATCGTGTTGAAGAAGATTACGAACTGCCTCGCCCAGTGGCGTGCCGCCAGGCTCGCGGGTCTGCACGAATGACTGGCCGTTTGCTGCAAGCCGGGCTTTGAGTGCCGCGATTTGGGTGGATTTTCCGCAGCCTTCGCCGCCTTCGAAAGTGATGAAGAGTCCAGCCATTTAGCAAGTTGCGATGAACTCTACGAGGTCGTCGAGCGATGGGCTGACCGCGGTGCGCACATAGAAGCCAGAGGTGGCGACCGCGACGGTGAGGGCTGCTTCGGGAGAGAGCCCGATTAGACGTGCGGTGACGAAGCCGGAATTAAAATGGTCGCCAGCGCCTGTCGTGATCTTGGGCTTATCGCAGTAGGGGCCCGCGGCGTAGGCCGTGCCTTCTGCAGTGGCGCAGGCGGCGTCGGCTACGGGGTGGATGACGACTGTATCGAGCTTGAGTTTTTCACGGATGCGTGCGGCTACAGTTTGCAGGTTTTCTGGATTGTTGGGCAGTGGTGAAAAGCCCAGCAGTGCGTCGACTTGTTCGGCTTCGCGCAGATTGAGGCCGAGGATCACTTTGCCAAATGCCTCGAATTTAGAAAATACGCCCAGCACTTCCAGTAGGTCCGCCTCGGAGCGCTTTTCAGGGTCGGCGAGGTCGAAGAAGAAAGTGCGTGCTTTGTCCTTGGAGCAGGCGGGCAGCACTTTTTCCAGAAAACTGTTAAAGACATCGGTGAGGAAGGGGATCATCGTCCAGTTGACCATGGCGATGAGGTCGGATTCGTCGAATACTTGGATGAGTTGCGCTTCGCCTGGCAATTCGCATAGGCGCTGGTAGGTGATTTCATCCAGGCTAGCCATGGTGCCGAACATGATCTTTCCGTCGTTGAATTCTGCGGCGTGAGTGACGCCGGGGTCAGCGATCGAGATCGCGTTGGTCTTTTCGGCGAACTCATGAAAGACGCTATGAATGGCGTCACGCCCCAGAGCGCCCAAGTAGCGGACATCGAGGCCGTGCGCGGATTGTGCGTTGGCCATGATGGGGCCGTTGCCCCCGAGTTTTTCGACGATGGGAGCCATTTCAATGTTGGCACTTTTGCCCGCGGCGGAGCCGATACGGTTGGCAAATTCGGTGATCGTGGGGATGGCCTGAAATTGGTCGCCAGGACCAGAGCGTTGGTCTACGGGATGCACGATGACGTCGACAAAGCCGTCGATACCAACGAGCGCTTTTTTTGAGCTTGCGAGTGAGCTCTTTTCTTTAAGTTCCTGCAGGGTTTGGGTCTTGTATTCCATAGGCGTAAGTGGGGATTGAGCGCGATTAGATAAGGCGTGATCTGTTCTGGGGCAAACTATTTTACCAGTTCGCAAGGTGGTGGGAGTGATTATTAGTGAATGCGATGTGGCTTATTGGATCTCTGCAATGGAGCCGAAGTCTGCGTCAAATAAGCGTTTGTAGGTGCGCACCGCCAAGCCGTCGGTGAGGCCGGCAGTGTAGTCGCAGAGGCGGCGGTAGCGCCCCGCAATATCGCTTTCGTGCGAGAGTAGTGCCTGAACCGAGGCGGGCAGTAGGTTGAGGCCTTTGCCTTCTGGTTCTACGCAATGCTCGCTGAGTGCGCTAAATAATTGGTTGAGAATGTGGCCGCCTTTGAACTCGATTTGCTGCAATTGGGTGGATCTAAATATGAGGTCGAGTGCGATGGACTTATAGAGTGCACTTTCGGCCTTTACGCTCGGGTCGATTTCTAAGTCGAAGGCGTGACGATGGCTACGATCACTCATAAAACCAGAGCGTGGGCGCAATGTGCAGGCATGTACGAATGTGCCGACGCGACTGCCGAAGTAGGGCTCGTAGCTGTTGGTCTTGATCTTTTCGCATAGCGTGTCCACCAGTTTGCTTTGAGCCGTGTCGAGTGATTGGCGGGCGGCCCACTCGGTCAAGCTGCTCACACTGATGTAGCGGGCATGGATGCCATCGACGATGTCGTGCAGCGAGTAAGCGGTATCATCGGCCCAATCCATGATTTGGCATTCGATACTTTTAAATTTGTTCAGCGCTTGGATATTTTGGAGTTCTTGTGGCAGGGCTTGGCCATCGAAGACCACGTCACGCCACTGGGCTTGTTCATCGTAGATGAAGTGGTGCTCGGGGGCTTGTCCGCTCTGTTGGATCCAGTCGCTTTGCGTGGCTTTATATTTCATGACGCCATCCAGAAAAGCGCGCGTGGGGGCGATGCCCTTTGTGCGTCCGGGGCGTTCGTAAATGAGTTCGGTTAAAATGCGCAGTGTCTGGCCGTTGCCTTCAAAGCCGCCGTGCGCGCTCATGAGTTGATTGAGTTTGCGCTCACCGATGTGGCCAAAGGGCGGGTGCCCCATGTCGTGCGCGAGGCAAATGGCTTCCGTTAGATCCGCGTCGATGTGGAACTGCTCGTTGAGAAGCCCCGAGCGGGCGAGCAAGTATTCGCAGATGGAGCGGCCCACCTTGGCCACCTCGATCGAGTGCGTGAGCCGTGTGCGGTAAAAGTCGTACTCACCTGATTGAAAGACCTGCGTCTTGGATTGTAGCCGTCGGAACGGGTAGGAGAATATGATCCGGTCGCGCTCAATTTGAAAGGCGCTGCGATAGTCGCCTTCGGGAGAAGCTGTCGCAGGGAAGCGTTCTAGGTCAAAGGAGGAATAGAATTTATTCTGCATGCATCGGATTTGTTTGTCATTTACAGTGAGCGGGCATAGCTCTCTTAGCTCAATGATGAAATACCCCATTCGCTTAGGAACACTCGCAACTGTTTGTGCGGGATTTATGATTAATTCGATGTGTTCTCACGCCTCGGATGCTCGCATCGGTGAGCGACGTGATTCCATTGAGCGCAGGTTGTTTGCTTCCGGAGGGATTGTATACCGTGACGATGCGATCGAAACCACGCGCCGCCGAGGCATGCCCTATGTGAAATATCTAGAATATTTGTCCGGTTCTTCAGATGTTAGAATCTACTTCAAGACTTCCGATGGGCGGCGCCCGGCCTCCTCGGAACTGGAAGAACGCCGCATGTCGAATGGTTGGGACCTGCATGTGGTTTATGTGGGCGGCAAGTCTGTGATTGAGGTGTATAAGCGCAGCCAGGGAATTACTGAGCACGAATTTAATCATCTGATGGCGCTGCATGCCGAAGGTTCTTTCTGGAAGCGTGTCAGCCAGGAGGAAAAAGCCGAGGAAGTGAGTGCTTTTGGCTTTGATATGCTACGCGACGATGGCCAGGTGCGCGCCAAGAAAATAGGTGCTGACGCCGTGATGTTTGTGGATGCCGAGGCTGACGTTCGCTTGGCGCAGATGAATACCAGCGACCTGCAAGAGAAGGCGCCCGTCAGTGTGGAGGGTTTTTAGCCGCGGGATTGCAGCAGCATTCGGCGCGCTCAGGGCATTCGACTTGTGGCAAGTGTTCAGTCATCGGTGTCTGTTTGAACGATGTCTTTGGGCCTTGGCCTGCCATGAGCAAGCGAAGCGCGTCGAATGGCGGAGAGAGAGGGATTCGAACCCCCGGAACCTTTCGGCTCAAAAGTTTTCAAGACTTCCGCATTCGGCCACTCTGCCATCTCTCCATGCGCTTGAAGGTGTATGTTTAGAATAGGCTCTCGGTTGAGTGCAAGCGGTAATTTTACTTTTGCTCAATAAAATAGATTACGATCGAGGCTGCGGTACTGAATGGCTTCGAGTAAGTGGGCAGTCTGGATGTGTTCGGCCCCTGCTAGGTCGGCAATTGTTCGGGCGACTTTTAGAATACGATCGTAGGCGCGCGCTGAGAGCGAAAGTTGCTCCATAGCTTGTTGCAGTAGGTCGCCTTGCTCTTTGTTAATGGCGCAATGTTGCCGGATTTGTGAGTGCGACATACGCGCATTGCAGCGGTCGGAGGCGAGCTCGGTGGCTTGAAAGCGTTCATTCTGTACGCTGCGGGCGGCTTCGCAACGAGCGCGCATCACGGCAGAGCTTTCGCCGGGCTCGCTGTTGCGTAGTTCCTCGATTCGCAGCGAGGGAGCCTCGATGTGTAGATCGATGCGGTCGAGCAGTGGGCCGCTGATCTTGGAGCGGTAGCGTTGAATTTGTGGCACACTGCAGCGACACTCGCGGGAGCTGTCGCCGGTGTAGCCGCAGGGGCATGGGTTCATTGCGGCCACTAACATGACGGAGCACGGGAGGGTGATTTTGCCTGCGCTACGTGAAATGGTGACTTTTCCGTCTTCCAGTGGTTGCCGCAGCACTTCTAAGGCGGAGCGTTTAAATTCGGGCAATTCGTCAAGGAAGAGCACGCCATTGTGTGCCAGCGAGATTTCGCCAGGGCCGGGAATGGAGCCACCGCCAAGTAGGCCGACATCACTGATAGTGTGATGGGGCGAGCGGAAGGGGCGTTGGAAGTAGCGGTTGTCGCTGGAAAGTGTGGTGCCTGCGGCGGACTGGATGCTGAGGATCTCGAGGAACTCGTCGATCTGCGGCTGTGGCATGATGGTCGGTATCCGTTTGGCAATCATACTCTTGCCGGAACCCGGACTGCCAATCATCAGCAGATTATGTCCACCACTGACGGCAATCTCGACGGCGCGCCGCACGGCTTGCTGGCCTTTGACTTCTGCAAAGTCGATACGCTGGCTCTCGGGGGGTGTTTGAAAGAAGCTGCTCTGGTTGGTGGGGAGGGGCTTGATGATATGCTCGTGATTGAGAAAGCGCACCGCTTCGTCGAGGCTTTCGACGGGGTAGATCGCGACGCCGTCCACGAGCGCGGCTTCGTCCGCGGATTCGGCGGGCACGATCAGCCCACGTTTGCCGAGGCGTTTGGCCAGCATGGCCATCGCGAGCGTGCCTTTAACGGGGCGCGTCTTGCCCGATAGGCTGAGCTCGCCCGCGATCAGAAAGTTGTCCAGTTCGGCATCTTCGCACTTTTTCATGGAAACGAGGATGGCGAGGGCGATGGGAAGGTCGTAGGCGGGCCCTTCCTTGCGTAGGCCGCCAGGGGCGAGGTTAATGGTGGTGCGTGTCGCGGGTGTGCGAAAGCCACTGTTGGCCATTGCGGAAAGGACGCGATCTTGCGATTCTTTTACGGCGGTGTCAGGGAGGCCGACTAAGATGAAGCGAGGATCGCCTGCCTCGCCTGTATTGACCTCAACCTGTACGAGGTGCGCGTCGACGCCGACGAGTGCTGCAGACTGTGTGATTCCTAGCATTGCTTATCCTTATCTGACTAAGGATAGTGAACGCTATTGCACTAATGTCACTCTTTTTTACCTTTAACTGGATGTCGCGACATATCGCCGTGCATTGTCCTTCGTCATGCAGCTATTGGCAGGGGATGGTGTAGACTTCCGGGAAATTTGAATTGTGGTTTTTGTCTTCCATGCCGTAACCCGCAAACCACTCGGTGCCAGTGTATTCGAAGCCGATGTAATCCGGGGTGTAGACGGATGCTGCGTGATTGCGGTGAATGAGCACTGCGGTTTTGACCATTTTTGCGCCATTTTCGAGAGCATAGGCGTGCAGGTGCTTGAGTGTTTTGCCACTATCACAGATGTCGTCGACTAGGAGCACGTGGCGTCCTTTCATCTCCGCGGGCTCGACTACCAGACGGAACTCTTCGCTTTGCGTGTTACTCTCTGAGGAGTAGCTCATCGCCCGGCAAAAAGAAGGTTCGACTGTGTAGGGGATTTGCTTGAGTAGATCGGCAAAGAAAAAGACGCCGCCACGCAGGATGCAAATCGCGAGCACTTGCTGCCCATCGTTGACCTGGGCATCTTTGACCCAGTGTCGCATTTGTCCCGCCATTTTATAGACTCTGTAGGCAATATCCTCTTGAGAGTAGGTGAGCTTAAAATTTTGCGGGACTTCTCGAATCATCATAATGCGCAATATCGAGAAGCCAGAACTCAAGCTTGTCCACACTTTTACGCCAAAGTGGTGTCGATTTCGTGACAATCATTTGCCGCGCTCACTGGAGTGAAAATCCGCTTTTCTGGGTTGCTATAGGCTGCAAGCGTGACAACTCTTCGCCCTAGATTGACTTCTTCTATTCCGATTGTGAGCACCTGATCCCCGTGACGACGAAAACCGAAAACCAAACCTTTAAAAATCTCTTGCCGGAGCAAATAGCAGTGGCCTGCCTCATCGCTGGCTTTGCCTTGTATACGATTTGGGATCAACTGTTCTGGTGGGCCAATCGCGAGGATTATAGTTTTGGCTATCTGGTGCCACTTTTTTCGGCTTATGTGCTCTATGATCGCTGGCCAGTGCTGCGCAGCTATCTCTTTTCGGGGCATGCGCCAGGGGAGCCTGCCCCAGCTCCTGCTAAAAGTGGTGGGCTTAGCTCTCTGTTTGAGTGGGTTGCGATTGCGGCCTTTTGCGCCTCTTTGCTGCTCTTTGGGATTGGGGCGCTCCTACGTGCGGCCACCGGACCGCAGAATCCGGCATCGTTGGCGATTGCAGCCAGCCTCGGGGGGCTGACTTTGAGTGGCGTCTTTATTTTTACCAAGCAACGGGTGGATGGGAAGCTGATGCCTCTGAAGCAGCGCCTGGCGCTAGCGGCACTGTTTATCTTTCCAGCTTTGATTTGGATGATTTCGGCGCCACTGGTCTCTGTCTTAGAAACTAAGATTCGCGTCTTTTTGCTGACCAAGGTCACTATCATTGTCTTTCATTCTTTTGATTTCCTCGGTTTCGAATTGGAGCGTGAAGGTAATGTGCTCATTCTTCCCGAGGGGCAAGTGGGGGTCGAGGAGGCCTGCTCTGGCATCCGTTCTTTAACGGCTTGTTTATTTGCTGGTTCTTTTCTGGCGGCTGTCTTCTTGGATCGTTTCTGGAAAAAGTTTTTGTTGGTCTGTGCCGCTATGATCTTTGCGGTGCTGACTAATCTGATCCGCAGCATCTTTTTAACTTTGTGGGCCTACTATAATGGCTCGCAGGCGATCGAGGAGCACTGGGTCTTGCCTTTGATCGGTGATATTGGCTCTGTGCACGACGTGACTGGTTTCGCGATTCTTGGCTTCACCTGCGTCGGCTTGATCTGTTTGCTGCCGATCTTTAATTTCAAATTGCAGGATTTCGAGGACGAGCACGAAGATTGGGATTTACCTGAGAATACGGAAGCCAAGAGCTAGTAGATATGGAAAGGCAGCGTATCCTGATGTTGGCTCCCGAGGTGGCGCCTTTTAAGAAAGTGGGCGGCTTGGCCGATGTGGTAGCTGCGCTCTCGAAGTCGTTGGCTGCACGTGGGCATGATGTGCGAATCTTGATGCCGCGCTATGCGGAAATGGAGCATTTTGATGGTGCGCAAGCCTTGGAGCGCCCGCTCATCGTGCGACTCGGTGGGCACGAAGCTTATGGGCGTATTTGGCAGCATACTTTGCCGGGTTCAGAACTGCCTTGTTACTTTATTGAGCATAATCAGTATTTCGGTGGGCCTGCAGTCTACGTCGGCCCCTCGGGTAATGAGGATGACAACGGGCAACGCTTCGCTTTTCTGAGTCGTGCGGCGATAGATTTTTGTGAGCAAATGGATTGGATTCCCGACGTGGTGCATTGCCATGATTGGCCTTGTGCTTTAACGCCCGTCTATATGAATACCACCGAAGCAGAGCGTCCTATGGGGCGTGCGGCCTCGGTCTTTACCATTCATAATTTACAACATCATGGCTGGTTTCATCGCAGCTTGCTCCAGTTCTCTGGCTTGCCGAACTCGGTCTTTCGCAGCGATGGTCTGGAATCGATGGGGGAGCTCAATATGCTCAAAGGCGGCCTCTACCACGCAACTAAAATTACCACTGTCAGCCCGACCTACGCGCGTGAGGTGCAGACGCCCGATGGCGGTTGCGGGTTGAATGCTTTACTGCGCTTTCGATCTTCCGACCTGATTGGTGTGCTCAATGGCGTTGACTTAGATGAGTGGAATCCCACGACGGATCCTCAGCTTCCAGCGCATTTTTCGGCTGGCGATATGGCAGGCAAATCAGTCGTCAAAGCTGCTTTACAAGCGGCCTATGGCCTCGAAGTGAATCCAGATAAGCCGCTGTTTACAGTGGTCTCTCGGCTCGTGAACCAAAAGGGGCTCGATCTCTTGGCGGCGTGTTGTGATCGCTTAATGGCCGACATGCAGATTCAGATTGCAGTGCTCGGCACTGGGGAGCGGGACTTGGAACACGGTTTCGATCAGCTGACGCAGCGTCACCCCGGCCGCTTCGGAAGCTATATCGGCTTCAATAACCAGCTCGCACATCTGACGATTGCAGGTGCAGATTGCTTTGTTATGCCGAGTCGCTTCGAGCCCTGCGGTTTGGGGCAGTTATACGCGATGCGTTATGGCACTGTGCCAGTGGTTCGTGCCACGGGTGGGCTGATTGATACGGTGGAGCCATTCGACGAAGCGCAGGGCACTGGCACCGGATTTGTGTTTAATCAGGCGACTGCCGATGCGCTGTATTATGCGATCGGCTGGGCCTGCGCCACTTATTATGATCGCCGCGATGCATTTCGACAGTTGCAGCAAAACGGCATGGCTGGCGACTACAGTTGGGAGGCTTCGGCTGCTAAATACGAGTCGATCTACGACTGGGCAGTCAGCGCGCGGCAAGCCGCCTTTGTGTAGCGGACCCGTTTGTGAAAATGAAGTCAGCTGCTGAATTGTGTCTGCGTTGTGTCTGCGTTGTGCCTGCGTTGTGTCTGCGTTGTGCCTCGGCCGCGCGAGCGTAGCGCTTTTCAGTGCTTCTGCCATGGGCTCTAGCGTCGTCTTTTCGCTGCGACGAATGCACCCGCGGTCATTGCGACTAGCAATGCATAGGAGCTCGGCTCGGGCACTGCAGATAAGTCGCCAGTAAATAGGTGATTATGAAACTCTCCGCCTCCGTTTTTCTCGACTTCGCCTGCAATGAATGCGGCCCCGTTGAGCCCGCCGGCTGTTTGTTCGTAAGAGGTGGTATTCACGGCCAGCATTGCCCCATTGTGATCCATACTGGTCATCGCGATCGAAGTCGCTTCTTGGTAATTAATGATGACGTTGGTCAGTTCGGTTCCAGTGACATTCATTGTGCCGGACAAGTCAATCTCACTACCTTCAACGTTGATGATGACGGTTGCGTCCTCGGGCGCTGTAATCGTCCGATATTTTTGTCCATCCCAATCGGCTTCGCTTACGGTGTAAACATAGATGTCGTGGTCGCCGGTAAAAGTGATGCCGACCGTTCCGTAGCCATCGTTCGTCGCGACAGTGCCTGGGGTATCTGCCAACTGTGAAAATGCCAGCGAGTCTGCGCGTAGGCCTGTGAGTATTGCATCAAAGGAGGCTCCGCTGCCGCTGGCGACTGCTTGTCCAGTGGCTAAATCTATATCGAAGGGGCCTGCATTGGTAGTTACAGTGCCTGTGCCACTTGAGTAATAAGAGCCTGATAAAGGGGCGCCGTTGTACACTTGAATTTCCGCGGTGGAAACGCCGTTGACTAAACTGCCCCCAACGTAGGCGCTTTCTGTCAAGACATAGGCCTTGCCGGTGAAATTGCCGCCAATGATCAAGTCGTGCCTGCCAGGAGAATAGGGCAAGTCGGGCGCCACGACGGCATCGGCCACCGTGTATAAGTTACTGCCGTCGTTCACGGTAACGTTTCCAGATGTGAAATGCCGGCCTTCAGTGTCGCCTCCCATGCCGTAGAAATTCCCGAAAATCATGGCGTTGAATTGGGTCGAGAGCCCTTCAAAGACAGCAGCGCTCGACGTCGCAGATACGGTGATGGCCAAGAGTGAAATTGCAGCGTGTGATTTTTTCATGAGAATGGATTCAAGTGAAATGTGGTTTACTTGGATTACTTTTATGCTGTTCGATGGTCCTTGATGAGAGCCTGCCCAATAATAATTAACTAGGTGCTTATTTGTAAACTTTCAGTAAATCAACTGTATAGTGCGATGAATCCTTTGATTATAGATAAAAAAACGGGAGCCAAATGGCTCCCGTTGGTTAATCATCTTGGAAAGTTTATGTTAGATGCGGCCTTCTTCGATATCGTAAACATCGAACCAGTAATAAACGATTTTATCCGCGGGCACTACCTCGGCGATGTAGTTTTCGAGGAATACTTGCAAGTTCGCGGGCATTTCACTGATTCGTTTGTAGCGCAGGCTGTTGTTCCAGACTACAATTTCTTCTTCCGTGAGCGATTTACTGTTGGCTTGGATCCATTCGGCCACGGCGGCATCGTCTGCGTCGGTCGCGACAAAATCTTTGAAGGCATCTGCATCGATTCCAGTGAATTCTAGGAAGATTTGATCCAAGGGGCAGTTGTAATGATACTCGTCGGCGGTTCCGGCTATGACTGCGCGGCATTTATCCAGCATGCGAGCGGCCACTACAAAGCCTGCAAGTGTGGCGCGCGGGCTGCGTGGGGTGGTCTGAGATAGATCGAGTGAATGAGTGAGTTTTGTTGTCATGGAAACTAGAAGTCACTCGGGCACTATTTATTCCAGTGATCGAAGGGATTCGTACTATTATTCGATATAACTGCCTATCGACACTGCAGATTTGTGAGGCTATCTCTGAGATAATGTGTTCTGAAATGAATAAACCATCGAAAATCTGGCGGCCGGACTTTCCGCTACAACCGCGACGTTGGCCATTCTTCTATGGCTGGATGATCGTGGTATTTGCCACGCTGGGAGTTTCGGCAAGTATGCCGGGGCAGACCGTCGGGGTGAGTGTGTTTACTGCACGTTTAGCAGATGCCTTAGGATTGAGCTATTTGCCTTTGATGGATGCACGACCTTGGCTGGCACCAGGCCTGGTGCTGGTGGTCGGCTTTGCGCTGTTGCGCTTCACGGGACAAGGTATGGTGACCATGTCTTCACGCGCGATGCTGGGGAAGTGGTTTAATCGGCGGCGTGGGGTCGTGACTGCCTGGAGCGGGGCTGTTGTTTCCTTTGCATTTTCGGGTGCGCCCATGGGCTTCGAATATTTGATTCGGCAACTTGGCTGGCAGGGTGCTTGGCAACTGATGGGCTTAGTTATGATTTGTGTGTTGGCGCTGCTGTTCTGGATTTTTGCCCGGGATAATCCAGAGGAGTGTGGACTTGAAATGGATGGTGATTATGTCGGTAAAGAGCAGCGAGAGAATCTAGATTCTGTCATCTACCGCGATTATACGCTAGCGGAAGCGCGGCGCACCTTTGCCTTTTGGGCGGATTAAGTATCTGCTGTGCGTCATGGCGGTGTCGGCTATGCTTGGTTTTTGTGCGCTAGCAATGGGAGATTATCCGTCGATTAGTTGGCTGCACATCCTGGGGCAAGGTGTTGCGGTGGCTGCTTTAGCTGCGGACAATCCGCAGCGCCAAAGCAGGAGCGACGCGCTTTAAGCCGTCGTCAGTGGAGCGACGCGCTTCAGCCGCCGTCAGTGGGTCGTTATTCAAAAGCCGTGCCTACGCAGCGACGGCTTAATGCGCGTCGGTCCTGTCGCCTTCTCGTTACGCTTCGTCGCGTAACCATGGGCGGCTGTTGACTTGTTGGATCTGACCGCGGGAGAGCTCTAGCCACATTTCGAGAGCTTGATTTCGGGTGATGCCACTCATGAAGCGTGGCACGTCATCCACTTCGTCGAGATTTTCAAAAGTCACAACTCCGCTGGGATAGACCGAAAGCGACCATCCGCTGTGATCGTGTATGAGTGACACATCAGGATGCTCGGCTTCATCCGCATCGCGTGCGTCGAGGCTGCCGAGCAGCTCGCGCATTTTATCAATACTTGGATTCAGCTCAGATATGCCGTCGGCGTCTGTTGTATGATAGAGTTCCATTTGAGGGTATTTGGCTAATAACTACAAATTAAGATAGAGCACTTTGGAGTTTCGACCATTTTTTGTGTAATCCTTCCGCCGTTCGTCGGGGAGATCCGACAGGTCGCCTTCGGTGAATGCACAGACCTTGGAAAAGAACTGGTTCGCTTGAGTTGTCATCGCGATCACGCGTTTGGCCCCACGTGCCTTGGCTTCGGCACAGGCAAATTCGACCATTTTGCGGCCGACGCCTTTGTTCTGGTAGAAGGGTTGCACATAAACGCTGCCGACCTCGATGACGTCGCCGGCATCGTAGCTCTTCAGGTTGACACAGCCCACGATGCTGCCGTCGATTTCGTATACGAGATAAGACTGGATAGTGGTTTCAATTGACTCCAGTGAGCGTTCAATCAGGCTTTCGGAGCGCACTCCGTTGCGGGTGATGTTAAAGATCGAGTGCGCGTCGGCTTCGACGGCCCGGCGGATGGATTGATAGTCGTTACTATATACCATGGTGCCGATGCCGACCTTGTCGAAGATTTCATTGAGCAAGGCTCCGAAGAGGCGGCCGTCGAGGATGTGTGCTCGTGGGGTACCGGCATTGATCGCTTTGACGGCGTGTTGCACCTTGCTGCGTAGGCGCTCGGGGATTTTCTCGGCAGCGGTCTCGAGTAGCGTTTCGAGATCGGCGACCGGGAGATTCGTCAAGGGCTTCTCGTCGATTTTGAGCCCTTCTTGAGTCGTCATGTAGATCAGCTTCGAGGCGCTGAGCTTGGAGGCGAGCTCGGAGGCCAGCAAGTCGGAGTTGATCCGTAGCGGAGTGCCGTCGCGGCTGAAGGCGATCGGGGTGATGACGGGAATTGTGTCGGCATCCAATAGCTTGTTAAATAAGACCACGTCGAGTTTGTCGACCGCGCCGCTGTTAAGTTGGTCGACGCCTTTGACGATGCCGATTTCCTTGCTCCTGACGCCGTTGCAAGTGGCGCAGCGTAAGCCGTTGCGAGTGAGCCCTTGCATCACTTGCAGGCTGACCAAGGCGGCTGCCTCGGTGGCCAGTTCGAGCGTAGCCATGTCTGTCTTGAGCTCGCCGTGCGGGTCGCTGATTGCGGTCTGCTTCTGTGTGGCCAGCTTCTGTAGTTGCTCGCCAATGCCATGCACCAGCACCACTTTAATATTCAGCGAACGCAGCACCGCGATATCTAGCAGCACATTTTGAAAGTTCTCATGTGCGACCAGACTGCCGTCCAGCGCCAGCACGAAGACATGATCCCGAAACATCGGCACATATTTAAGAATGCCCCGCAAGTCGGTGGGTTTGATGGTATTTTCGTTGTTCTCCGTGGTGTTCATTAAATGTCATGCAGTGTGAGCTTCCTGTAAGAGCTTGCAAGGCACATGTTTTCAAGTTGATCGTAGGGGCTTCACTTGTGAAGACCGCCGAAGCATCGCGCCGAACAGCTGCGGTCTTCACAAGTGCAGCCCCTACGCATGAGCAAAGATCCCTTAGATCAGATTTCCAGCACCTTCGCCGAGCCGCTTGAGAGCTTTCTGGCCTGGTTGGAGTTGGAGCGCGGCCTTTCGGCGAATACCTTGTCCGCATATACGCGTGATCTTGTGCAATGTGTGGAGTTCCTGGCAAAAGAGGGGGTTGAAAATTGGCAGCAAGTAGAATCGGCGCATGTCGCGGCATGGACGGCAAGTTTGAGCCGAGCCGACTTCGCGCGCAGTAGTCAGGCGCGCAAGCTCTCGGCCTTGCGAATGTTTGCCAAGCACCTGGTGCGCGAAAATATACGTAAGGATGATGTGACGGAGCTGCTCGGCTCGCCCAAACTCTCGCGCAAGCTGCCGGATGTGCTGAGCTGGGATGAAGTTGAGCGCCTGCTCAATGCGCCTTCGGCCAGCACGCCGCACGGTTTGCGTGACCGAGCGATTCTCGAGCTTTTTTATAGCAGCGGTCTGCGGGTTTCGGAGCTGTGCGGGATTCTGTTACAGAGTATCAATCTGGATGAAGGCTATGTGCGCGTGTATGGCAAAGGCTCCAAGGAACGCATTGCACCGATCGGTAGCGCCGCTGTTGAGGCGGTGCAGAACTATCTGTCTGGCGGGCGTCCACATCTAATTAAGCCGCGCACCGGCAGTGAGCTTTTTCTCAGTCAACAGGGGCGGGCGATTTCACGAAAAATGATCTGGGTGCTGGTTAAAGAGCATGCCCGCCGCGCCGGAATCAAGAAGCCCATCAAACCGCACTTGTTGAGGCATTCTTTCGCGACTCACCTATTAGAAGGCGGCGCAGATCTGCGTGTAATCCAAGAAATGCTAGGGCATGCCGATATTTCGACCACTCAGATCTACACTTCAGTGCAGGCGCAGCGTTTGGTGGATGAGCACGCGCTTTATCATCCCAGAGCGAAGAAGTGAAGTATGTAGCAGGGTTGACTTGTCGCCCTGCCTGTGAGCCAGCGGATCGCCAGAAAATCGGTCGGCAAGTCGACCCGACTACGCATTTGAGTCGGTCACGACCTCTCGCCGAAGGGGCCGTTCGCCGCTTGCCTCCGCAGTGGCATGAAAATGTATGCTCAAACGCGATCACTCGAATCATGTAAACGCGCCTTTCGGATTGAGCTCCTGCTTCATGCGTACGCAAAAAAAGGCCACTCCGCAGAGTGGCCTTTAGGAAATCTAAGGAAATCTATGTAGCGCAGCTAACTAAGCTGAGCGACGGCGCAGCATCACGAATGTAAGAGCTGCACAGCCGGAGAGCAGCGCGAAAGTGCCTGGCTCGGGGACGACGGTGAAGCTTTCTAGGCTGAAAATTGCGCCTGCTGCATTGGTCGACAAAGTGATCTCTTGACCGCTTGTGAAAGCTTCGCCGATTGTATAAAAATCATCGGTAGCATTGGAAAGGTTGTAAGTTCCACCGCCTGAAAAAGAAAGTGTTGCTTCATCGTCAATGTTGATGCCAGCTAGGTCAAGTGACACAAAAGTTCCCTCGATGTCGAAAGAGAATATTATGCTTTCTGTGCCGAGGTCGTCGTCAAAAAATTGAGTTTCATCACCTGTTCCAGTTGCATTGACGCCGAAGCCTGAACCTGCTCCATTAAAATCAGTTCCAGTGCTGACGCCGTCCAAAAAGGCTTCTGCGGTCAATGTAAAGCTTCCTTGGGTGTCTTGAATCGAACCTTCAGCATTGTCAAAGAGCAAACCAGTTCCTATGGTCGCGTCGCCATCATGAAAGAAGAATGTTGTATCTGCAGAAGCCGATAAAGCAAAGCAGCTGATCGCTGCGGCGGTGAGGATAGTTTGTGTCAATTTCATAGGTCGATTCAGTTAGTGGTGGATTTTGCATTAGCATGCAAATTTAGTGCCAAAAGACAATACTTTTATACTTTAGGGCATTGTTGTGTCGATTTTACTTCGCTTTCATCACAATTATGTGAACTTGGGCTTATATGAACTGTTACCTGACGTCATTTTAGCTGTTTGGCGTCAGGTAAGTGGATGCGATTTCGCTTCTTTTCTCTGACTGCTGGCTTCTGACCTTAGCTTGAATGTGTGCTGCATTTTGATTGTGACGCACAAAAAAAGCGGAACGTTCTCACGTTCCGCTTTGTAAATGCATTGTCTGGCTCGATACTCCTAGACCAAGCCCAGCACCATTTTGCCCTCTTCGGTGATCATATCTTGGTTCCAGGGTGGATCCCAGACGATGTTGACTTCGGCTTCGCTGACGCCGGGCACACGTTCGAGCTGGCCTTTGGCGTCCTCCGCGATGGCGGGTCCCATGCCGCAGCCTGGCGCTGTGAGGGTCATGTCCATGTCGAGCTTGTAGCCGCCTTCGAGGCGCTCTTTGGTTTCGAGTGAATAGACGAGTCCGAGATCTACGATGTTAACCGGAATCTCGGGGTCGAAAACCTTTTTGAGGGATTCCCACAGCGCGTCTTGCTCGGGGGGACCGTCGTGGTCGTCGTCGGTGGCCGCCGCTTCAGTCACGTCTTCGCCGAGGGCGTCGCCGTCGACGCCTTTGATGCGGAACATGCCGTTGTGAGTCATGACGGTGAAGTTGCCGCCGAGGCGGTGGGTGATGGTCACCATTTCGCCCTCGGGCAAGCTCATCGGCGTGCCTTGGGGGATGAGTGTGGCCTCGACTTCGCGAGTGAGTGTGCGTTGTTCGTCCATGGTGGAGATTACTGATGAATGATTATTAATGACTAATGAACCAATAACAGATTCAATCATCTGTCGTCAATGATCAGTCATTCTGCTCTATTTGATTTTCGATTCAAATTTGTTGTGAATTAATTGACGGAGGTTTTCGGCGAGTTCGTCGCTGTCGATCTTTTCGATGACTTCTTCGAAGAAGCCGAATACCATCAGCTGCATGGCGACGCGGCGCGATATGCCGCGCTGCATCATATAGAAGAGCTCTGCTTCATCGACGTTGCCAGTGGTGGCACCGTGGGAACAACGCACGTCATTGGCTAGGATCTCCAGGCCGGGCAGCGCGTTGGCGTCGGCGGTGGGATCGAGCAACAAGTTGCGGTTGGTCTGGTAAGCATCGGTCTGTTGTGCGCCCTCGGCGACTTTGATCAGGCCAGAGAAGATGGTGCGACTGTTATCGAGCAGTGCATTCTTATACAATAGGTCGGATACGGCGTTACCAGCGTTGTGCGTTTGGTAGGTGCGTTGGTCGAACTCTTGCGACTCTTCGGCGACGGTCAATGAATACATCTTTACGTCAGCGCCGGGGCCTTCGATGCGTGTCTGGCTTTCGAAGCGTGCGCGCTCGGCACCGATGTTGACGGCGACGTTCTGCACTTGGGCATCTCGCTCGGCTACTGTGGTGTCGAGCTGGAAGGAGACTGTCTTTTCGTTCCAGTCTTGCACGATCTTGCGGAAGACGTGAGCGTTGGCACCGGCGTGGATGTTGGACACCGAGATGTTGAGCGCTTCGTTTTCCTTTGTTTCGGAGAAGAAGAGGTCGACGACGGAGACTTTAGAGTTGTCTTCTGCGATCACCAAGGTGTGCGGGAACACGGCTGAGCGAGTGCCGCTGGTCCAGTAGTAATTAACGAATGGATCGGCAATCTCGACGCCCTTGGGCACATAGAGCACGGCGCCGGCCTTGACGGTGGCGGCGTGGAGCCCGAAGAACTTTTCCGAGCCAAGTTCGGTGGATTCTTGCAGAAAGTATTTCTCCAAGAGCTCAGGGTGCTGCTCGATCGCTTCTGTGAGTGGCAGGTAGATGACACCCTGGTCTGCTAGTTCTTGGCTGATACCTTCGAAGTTTGCAGGCGCATCATCTACGTAGACACAGCGGCCCGCGCGTGCGGTGACTAGGTCGGAGCGCTCGGTCAACGCATCGAGCGTGGACGTCGCGGGTGCGGGCACGGGATTGAAGTCGTCGATGCTGAGCTTGCCGACGCTGGCGAAGCGCCAGGCTTCGTCACGCGCGGTGGGCATCGCGAGGCTTTTGAATTGGTCGAGTCCGGCTGCGCGGCGCTCGGCCAACCAGCTAGGCTCGTTGGCGGAAAGGGAATGTGTTGGATTTTCCAAAGTGGTTGTCATTCGATGTTCAAAGTTGAGCGTTCAATGTTGGACGTTCGTCGGGCTTACCCGACGGAGCCTTCCATTTCCATATCAATGAGGCGCTTCAATTCCACGGAGTATTCCATGGGGAAGGCTTTCATGAGTTCGTTGACGAACCCGTTGACCGCGAGGCTCATGGCTTCGCCCTCGGAGAGGCCGCGTTGCATCATGTAGAAGATCTGCTCAGCGCTCACTTTGGATACGCTGGCTTCGTGCTGCACGGTGTTGTTTTGGCCGCGAGTGGTGATCGCGGGATAGGTGTCAGTCCGGCTATTGGTGTTGATCAACAGGGCGTCGCACTCAGTATTGTTTTTACAATTTTTGAGGTGCTTGGGCATGTGGACCTGGCCGCGATAGGTGGAACGTCCTTCGCCGATCGAAATCGACTTGGAGATGATGTTACTGGTGGTGTTGTCCGCCAGGTGCATCATTTTCGCGCCGGTATCTTGGTGCTGACCGTCATTGGCGAGTGCGATGGAGAGCACTTCGCCGCGAGCGCCTTGGCCCTTGAGCACCACGCCAGGATACTTCATGGTGAGGCGGGAGCCGATGTTGCAGTCGATCCATTTGACTTCCGCGCCCTCGTCGGCCATGCCACGCTTGGTGACGAGGTTGAAGACGTTGGACGACCAGTTCTGAACTGTGATGTATTGAATCTTGGCGTTTTTAAGTGCGACCAACTCAACCACCGCACTGTGCAGTGTGGCAGTTTCAAACTTGGGTGCGGTGCAGCCTTCCATGTAGGTGATCTCGGCGCCTTCGTCGGCGATGATGAGGGTGCGCTCGAACTGGCCGAAGTTTTCCGCATTAATACGGAAGTAGGCTTGCAGTGGCTGCTTGAGCTTTACGCCCTTGGGCACGTAAATGAAGCTGCCGCCGGAGAAGGTGGCACTGTTGAGTGCGGAAAATTTGTTGTCCGAGGTCGGGATGACCTTGCCGAAGTAAGGTTTGAAAATTTCGGGATATTTGGCCAAGCCCTCGGTTGAGCCGACAAAAATGACGCCCTCTTTTTCCAAGTCCTCCTTCATACGGGAGTAGGAGGCTTCCGAGTCAAACTGAGCTTCCACGCCAGCGAGGAACTTGCGCTCCTGCTCGGGGATGCCGAGGCGCTCGAAGGTTTCCTTCACGTCGTCGGGCACATCGTCCCATGAGCGTGCAGGCACTTGGCCCTTGGAGAGGTAGTAGCGAATCTTTTCGAACTCGATATTTTCCAAGTCGGTGTCTGCCCACTTGGTCGGCATCGGCTTCTTATTGAAGATCTCGAGCGCCTTGAGACGGAAGTCGAGCACCCAAGGGTCTTCGTTTTTGACCTTGGATATGTATTTGACGGTCTCTTCGTTGAGACCTACGCCCGCATCGAATTCGTAATCTTCAGGATAGCTGAAATTTCCCTTCTCGGTATCGACCTGTATGGCCTGGTCTTGTAAATCTGTATCGCTCATAGTTGGAACTTGTTAGTAGTTAGGAGTCAGAATTGTGCTCGCTTACGCGCTGGCGCTGGCGAATTCTTCTTTGACCCAGTCGTAGCCTTTGCTTTCGAGCTCTTTGGCCAGTTCTTTGTCGCCACTGTGGACGATGCGACCGTCATACATTACGTGCACGACGTCGGGGATGATGTAGTCGAGCAAGCGCTGGTAGTGGGTGATCACGAGGAAGCCACGCTCCTCGCTGCGCATGTGGTTCACTCCTTCGGAAACGATACGGAGCGCATCGATGTCGAGGCCGGAATCCGTTTCGTCCATGACGCAATACTTAGGCTCCAGCATGGCCATTTGTAAGATCTCGCAGCGCTTTTTCTCACCGCCCGAGAAACCTTCGTTCAACGAACGTGCAGTGAACTTACGATCCATCTTGAGTGAATCCATCTTCGCGTAGAGCTCTTTGTAGTATTCCACCGCATTGATGTCTTCGCCTTCAGGGAGGCGTGCTTGGCGAGCGGCGCGGATGAAGTTAGCGATGCTCACGCCAGGTATTTCCATCGGATATTGGAAGGCCAAAAACAAGCCCGCGTGGGAAATTTCGTCGGCTTCTTTGCCCAAAATGTTTTCGCCATCAAGCAGGATTTCGCCGCTCTCGACTGTGTAGTCCTCGTGGCCAGCCATGACTTTGGCCAGAGTGCTCTTGCCTGTGCCGTTGGGGCCCATGAGTGCGTGCACTTCGCCCTTAGGAATGGTCAGGTTGAAGTCTTTAAGGATAGCTTGGCCATCGATGGAGACGTTAAGGTTTTTGATTTCGAGTGTGTTCATTGTGATGCGGGATACGTTTATCGATTCGCGTGATCCGAGTGGTTTTTAGTTTTCTATTTTACGAGTTGAGTTATGTGAAATGGTGGCGTGCTGCGCTCTTAGTCTACGCTAGTCATGGCAGCCGTTGCATTTGCCGTCGTAGGCGATGTCAATGTGTTGGGCGGAGAAACCTTCTGGCAATACTTCCATCAGTGCTTGTATCAAGTCCTCCGAAAGGTCGATGTCTACGATTTCGCCGCTTTCGCGGCAGTAAAAGTGCGCGTGCTGAGTGAGGTTGGGGCAGTAGCGCGTCGGTTCGCGTTCGAAGTTGACCTGGCGAATCAGCTTCGTTTCCACTAAAGTTTCCAAGCAATTATAGACGGTTGCCAGTGAAATGGTCGGCATGTTGGCCCGTGCCCTTGCATAGACTTCGTCCGCGGTCGGGTGGTCGCGCTTCTCTAGCAGCAGTGCATAGACATGCTCGCGCTGCTTGGTTGCGCGTTGACCGCTGCCTTCAAGCGCATGGTCTAGCAAATCTTTATACTTTGGTTCCAGTTGCATGGTAGATGATAGATGAAGAAATCAATTCGTGAATGGTCAGTTGGATAATGAGACCAAGTAGCAATAAAGGCCAAGTTTTCTGGAACTCAAGCAATAATTGGAATTATTCTAAATATCATTAGCGCCTCTGTTGGGGCGTAGTGAAGACTCTTTAACGCGGCTTATTCAATTTGAGGGCGTGTATAGACGTTCTTCTTCAAATCACGCAGCACATGCAAGTCGTCCCAAATCTGTGGAGCTAGGGCAGTGCTCGCTTTTTTCCTCTTGAGGCCAAAAGCAGCTCGATGGCTATGCACGATATTTTCAACAAATGCCTTCGAGCCGATGGCCGTGCCATCCGCAAAGTAGCGCACGCGCAAGCGGAGTAACTCAGAGCTTGCGACATGTCCCTCGTTTTGAATGACCGCTTCCAGAGCTTCAGCAGAGAGAGTGCCTTGATCTTTAGTCGCGGAGCCCTTGCTGGTATATCCCTTTCCGAACAAGATCAGACGGTAGCTGGCGATGGCCTGAGCGAACTCATCCTGCCCAGCAAGAAGCTCAATGACTGCATCTTTTTGTGCTTTGCGTCCCGCCATCGCGGCTGCATATCCACACCAGCGATAATCTTTGGGGTCCTCCACTATTTCGGCACGCACAGGGTTTAAATCGATGTAAGCCGCGACCTTGCTCAAACTCTCCGGGGCATTTTCAACGATGAGACTCTTATAGCGAGAGGCCCAGATGGTGCCCTGATTGTCGTGTTTATGGTTGTACCAGAGAGTGAAGCGTTGTTTCAGCTCGCGCATAAAAGCCGACAAGTCACCCATGCGCGATAGAACACGTTGACGCGCCGCTTCCGCATCCGGTCCACCCGAGCGGAGGAGAGACTGCAGCTCTTCCACCGAATAAGTCGATTGCGGCACCTTAACGTCCCCATAATAGTCACGGTAGCGGCGCAGCAGCTCCGCATCAGGCAGAGAGTCGATCGGACTGATGCGAGCCAGCAAGTGCACATGATTCGACATGATGCAGTAAGCCAGCACTTCAATGCCAGCAAAGCGCGCCTGTTGCTGTAGAAGCCGCACAAAGACCTCTTTCTCTTGATCTCCAAAGAGATAAGCCTGGTAAGCCGTTCGGCAAATCAAGTGATAAGCCGTAGTGGTCTCGGAAATAATCAAGCGTCGCCGATTCATGGCCAAAGCTTGAACCAGTCTCTCTAATCAATCAATAATAAATACGCAGGGTATTTATTATTGGGTATTTATTGTTGATTGTCTGCTGGGAGGGCTTGCTTACAGTTCCTGGAATGCGCCGGTGTGGATCCAGCCGGTGATGTCGGCTTCGGTTTGGATCTTTAGGAATTGATTGTGTTGGTCTAGGATGCGGGCACGCTCGCCGGGGCGGGCGATGCCGGCTTCGGGGGCTGCGCTCGCGGGGGCGTGATGTAATTCGGTGGGCTCGTTGGTGATGACGATCCCGGAGGCTTGTTGGGTCTTGCGCACGATTAATGCGGCGCTACTGAGGGCGAGTGCGATGCTGGCGAAACTGAGGGTGAGTTTTAACAGGATGGGGCGTCGGCTGGCTGCTATCTTTGGCAATAGGATGACTGCGACTACGATCCAAAAACTGATGCACGCGATCCAGATCCATGTGCCTTGGTTTAGGATGTTGGCGGCGCTTTGCCACCAGGTGCTGGGGAGTTTGTAGAGTCCGAGTTGTTGACGGAGGGCGCCGAGCTTATACAGGTAGCTTTGATTGGTGGGGGCGAGCCGGATGGCTTTTTCGAGCTGCCAAGCTGCTTCCGCGGGTTTGTCTTGTTGGAAGAGACTGAGCGCGAGATTGTGGTGGGCTGCTGCGCTTTCGCTTTGCTCTAAGCTGCGCTCAAAGGCGGCTGCGGCGTCTGCGTATTGGGCGGCATGGTACGCTTCGATGCCATCGTCAAAGTCGTCGGCGTGAGCGGAGACGTTGCTGCCTATCATGGCGAGCAGGCTGAGTGTTATGAAACGGAGCTTTTTCAATATTTGGCTGTTTCTATGTGCTGCGCCACGGGGGGCGGCTGTGCTACCGATTGTTGGGAGTGGGTTCATATCGCTTTCAAAATCCTTTCCAGTTGTGCTTTGGCGCTGGAGAGATCGCTATTAGAATGGGTGCCTGCGAAGCGTTGGGCGTCGGCGGTTTCGAAGAGTTGGCGTGCTTGCGCGAGTGGGGCGTCGGCTAAGCCTTCTTGTTTGAGGGCAGCGGTGAGTTCGTCGATATTGGAGGTGCGGTGATTTTTTCGGGTACGGCAGGTGGTGGCCAGGCGCACGGCGTTTTGAGCGTGAGCGTAGAAGTTGTCGGCATCTTGCGCTGTTTGAGCGGCTTTGGCGGTGGTGCGCAGTTCTTGTTTGGCTGCTTGTTGATCGGCGTAGTTGCTGTCCTCTTTGAGTCGGCGTTGGTGGCGGAGCCAGAAGACGGCGATGGTTAAGGCGAGCGCGATGCACGCGTTGACGATCCAGATGGAAGCATGCCTTAAGCTGCTTTGGGTGCGCTGTTGGGTGCCTTGGGGACGATAATCGAGGGTGAGTAAGGCGTCTTCGACACTGAGCTCTTTTTGTAAGGGCTGGGCGGTTGTTGGTGCCGGTGTGCTGCTTTGTGGATTGGTGGTGGGAGTGACGGTTGTTGGTCTGTCAGAGGGACTGACTTTGATTGGAATGGGCGGTGAGTTGAGTTCAGTGTAGCGTTTGGCTTCGGGATCGTAGTAGGCGAAGCGTATCTCGGGGATCTCGATGCTTCCTGCGTGGTTGGGAATCATTACGTAATCGAAGCGCTTGCTCCCGCGCAGTACATTGTCTTCTGCGTGAGGGAGGAATTTTGATTCGGGATCGTAAGAGCGCCATTGGGCTGTCTCGGGGATGCTGGGGCCGTTGATGCGCTCGAAGTTACCTTGGCCGGAAATTTCTATGGAGAGCATGATTGGCTCGCCAGCTTGGGTGTTGTCTCGATCGGTGTAGACTTTCATGCTGAAATCACCGATTGCGCCTGTGAAACTGTTGGGCTGATTGGCGGTGGGGAGGGCGCTCACTTCGACTTGAGTAGGCTCGGTATAAACGGTAAAGCGTTCGTTTTGCCCGAATAGGTCGTCGAAGAGGCTGCTGCCAAATCCGCGCCGACCGAAGGGATCGCGGCGTTGGTTTTGGTTGGGAATATTGGCGGAAACGGTGAATTGAAAGCTGAGGTCTTGTTCGCCGGTTTGAATGGGAGTGATGGTCAGTGGCCAAGTGTAGACTTGATATTGACGACCTGCATACAATTCTCGGCCTTGTTGGCTCTCGGGGAGCTCACTGATTGTGAAGCCGTCTGCGCTGCGGTCGAAGCTGTTTAGGCTGGTGAGTCGAACGTCTTCAGATACGTAGAGTTTAAGTTGAATGGGGGTGGTTTGGCCGACATAGAGGTGTTCGGGCGTGTCGGTTTTGAGGAAAATCAGCTCGTCGGCGGTTGGGCCGGCATCGGCGGGACGTTCGACAGTTTCGAGTGTGGCGGCTGGCGCGCGATAGCTTTGTCCCTTGTATTGAAAGACGTAGCTGGGGATCGTGAATTTTCCGACGCGGGGAGGTTTGGCATCGATGATCAGTTGTTGGGTGATGCTGTATTCGGCTGAGCCGTTGATAATACTGGTTTGTTGGCTGGTGGAGGTGCGCCCGTTACTGAGCTCCAAGCCTCCGGCCTGTGGGATGGGGAGGCTGGTGACTCGTTCGATCTCGGGCTTTTGGCTGTTATCCGTTTCTTTGATTTCGACCACATACTGTGATTTGTCGCCCATCGCGATGCGCGCTGGATTGAAGCGAGCGCTTACATTGATTTTCGCTGAGGCGGAGAAGGCCAACAGCGTGAGACTGAGTGATAAGAATAACTGTAGTCGATGCATAGCTGAAAGTTTACCAGTCGCGGCGGTCGCTTTGACGGCCGCTACGGGATTGATCGATAAAGGGAAGGAGGGTTTCTTTGCCTTGGAGGGAATCGAGTAGCGCGGCGGCTTCGTCTGCCGTCATGCCTTCGATGGCTTGGCCGACCGCGCTGGCGGCAGCGCTTGACCCCTCTTCGCCAGCTTCGCCTTCGCTGGCTTCGGGCACCGCGCCGCTTGGAGAGCCTTGCTCGTTGGCGTCTTCGCTTTCTTCGCCGGCTTGGGGAATGTCGTCGACGGGGTCTTGGGTGGATTCTTGCTCCGCGCCCTGAGAGCTTTCTTGGGAGTCGGATGCTTCGTTTTGCGAGCCGTCTTGAGCCGACTGTGAGTCCTCGGCGCTGGAATCGCCTGATTCGCTGTCGGCTTGGTCGGACGATTCGTGGCCGCCTTGATCTTGCTGCGATGAGTCGCCCTGTTGGCCTTGTTGAGAGTCTTCCGATTGTTCGCCTTGCTCCTGCTCGCCCTGATCTTGTTCGGATTGTTGGGACTCGTCCTGGTTCTGCTGCGACTCTTGATTCTCTTCGGACTGGTCGCCCTGTTGTTTGGAGTCTTGAGATGGATCTGCTTGCTCTTGATTTTGTTGTTCTTCGATCAGCTTCTCAATCATTTCACGGGCGGCGGACACTTGCTCTAAGTCTTGTTGGATAGAAGTGTCCTCGGGAGCGATTTCTTGCGCGGATTGATAGAGTGCTTCCGCTTTTTTGATTTGTTCGAGCGCGGTTTGCGGATCGCCCGACTGATAAGTTTGGCGAGCTTGTTGGTAGCTCGCGTAGCCTAAGTTGTAGAGTGAGTCGCCTTGAAGTTTGAAGTCTTCGGATTGAGCAATCGCGGCTTCATAGCCTTGGATTGCGCTCTCGTAATCGCCGTTGCTGAGCGCTTGGTAGGCGGCGTTGTAAAGGCTGCGAGCGTCGTTTGTTGGTGGTGTGTCCGCTGGTGGGGTGTCTGTAGAGGGTGTGCTTTCTGCTTCGTCGTTTTGTAGAAATGGAATCGATGGCCCCGCTTGCATCTGGTGTGGCTGTTTGGCTCTGTGCTGGTGAGACTGGGGCGAGAAAGGCAAGGGTGTCTGTCTTGCGTCGGACAGATGCGCGTGTGCTATGTAGGACAGACACTCTTGTCTGTCGTTGGGAGTGATCGTGAGCAGCGCCAGTATCGCGAGGCTGGCGTGGATGCCTGTACTACGTCGGCGGCGTATCAGGACTTCCAATACGAGAAAGATGACGGCAGCCGATAGGGCCCATTGGAAGCGTTCGATGTGGATTTCTTGTAGTTCGGACTCTCGTTCTTCGCGGGGGAGGGTGGCGATCACGGAGCTATATAGTTGATCCAGTGAAGCGTTACTGAGCCGACTATAACTACCGGCTGTAGCTTTAGCGATTTGCTGTAACGTGCTTTCGTCGAGTTGACTACGGACGGGTTGGCCTTCGGCATCGCGAACATACTCTTCGATACCTTGTGCGTTGCGGATTTTTAGGTATTCACCTTCGGGAGTGCCGATGCCGATGGCGAAGACTTGTATGCCTTCTTCGCGGGCGGTTGTGGCGGCTTCGATCGCGTTACCTCCAAGGTCTTCGCCGTCAGTTAGCAGGACGACGACTTTGACGTTCGTCTCGGAGGGGAAGGCTTTGGCGGCCTCTTTAATTGCATTGCCTAAGTCGCTGCCACCACTGGTCATAATACTAGGATCCACAGCATCGAGACTTTCGCGGAAGGCCGCGTAATCGAGTGTGGGCGGTGTTTGTAAAAAAGCTTGGCCTGCGAAGGCGACGAGTCCGATACGATCGCTTTCTAGGCGTTCGACCAAGTCGATTATGGCGAGTTTGGCACGATCCAGCCGGGTGGGGCGTAGATCTGTCGCGAGCATACTCTTGGAGCTGTCGAGGACGAAGACGATGTCGAGGCCGCGGGCTTTACGCTCGGACCATTCGACGCCGAGTTGCGGACGCGCTAGGGCGATCGCGACTGCGGTGACTGCGAGTAGGATGCACGTTGCTTTGAGCCAAGTGCGCGTGCGGCTGGCTTGTTCGGTGAGTTGGTCGAGTAAGCGGCTGGCAGCAAAGCGGCTGAGCAGTGCGTCACGACGTTGAAAGCCATACGCGAGCATACCGCCAAAAATGATTAGCAGTATCGGTGTGATTGTGAGCCAGACTGGTTCTTGGAAACTCATGGCAGGCGGCGGTAGCGAGTGTTACGAAGGAGTTGTTCGAGTGCGAGTAGCAGCAGGCCGAGCCCTGCGGGCCAAATAAATAATTCGGTGAAACTGGAGTAGGAGCGTAGTTCGATTTCGGTGGTTTCTAGTTCGTCAATTTCATCGTAGATGCGTTCTAGGTCGCCATCTTGTGTTGCATTGAAAAAGCGACCACCGGTGAGTTCGGCGATTTGAGTGAGTTCGGTTTCGTCGTAGTTGGAGATATCGCTACGGCCGCGATAGACGGGAGCCCCTTCGCGATCGCGAACGACTCGTCCGTTGCGATCGGTTTCTGGTATCGGGACGCGACCTTTTTTTCCTGTGGCGATGGTGTAGACTTTGACGCCTAGGGTCTTGGCTGCTTCTGCGGCAGCGATGGGGGAAAGGGTCCCTGCGTTGTTTTCGCCGTCGGTCAGTAGAATGATAATACGGCTGCGTGCCTGGTGGTCACGCAGACGATTGGCGCTGGCACCGAGTGCAGTGCCGATAGCGGTGCCGCCTCCGTCGATTTCGCCGAGTTCGAGGCGTTTTAGATTACGCTTGAGCCAGTCGTGGTTGAGGGTGAGCGGGCTGACCACGTAGGCGTTGGCGGCAAAGGCGACCAGGCCGATGCGATCGTAAGTGCGTTTATCAATGAAGCTGTCGACCACACGCTTGGCGGCGTCTAGGCGGGTGACTATATCGTCGCGGGTTGAGAGATCGAGCGCACGCATGGAGCCGGAGAGGTCAAGCGTGACGACGATGTCGATGCCTTCGGCCTCGGTGCTATCATTCATGCGTCCGATCTGCGGTCGGGTGAGTGCGACGATCAAGGCGGCGAGTGCCAATAGTCGCAGGCCGAATAAAAATTGTCCGGGGCGACTGTGGCGATTTTGGCTAATTCCTTTGACTAAAGTGATGCTAGAGAATCGGACCGCAGCTTCGGGGCCCATACGACCAGCCCACCATGCGAGGATGGGGAGTAGTAATAAAAGTAGGAAAAATGCAGGATCGGCAAATTGGAAGAAAGTCATGCCTGGGCTCCTTCCTCATGTGTGACCGCATGTGCTTGTTCGATGAGCTGGCTTACGCTTTGGATGATCTGGCTGCGTGTCTCTTGGCTTACTGGTTTTTGCGCAAATTTGATCTGATCAAAGATGGTGAGCACCTCGGCGAGTTGTTCTTGAAACTCTAGGGGGAAGCGAGTGTTGCCTTTTAGGCTGCCTAGAAACTCTTCGCTAGTACATGCGCTAAAGCGTAAGCCGAGGCCCTTTTCGAGGTAGCGGCGTAGAGCTTGTGAACTGAGTTGTGCGAAACGCTCGTCGTCGTTTTCAGTGAGTTGAGCGGCTGTTTCGAGCTCTGCGAGTGCACTCTCACGTGGAGGGATCGCGTTTGGAGCCTTGCTGCGGGCTCGAATGAAAAACCAAATAAGCAGCCCGAGCAAGAGTGTGCCGACTGCGACTGCCAGTGCAATTTGCCATGTTTCGTAAGTTGGGATTTCGATGGGGCCGCGCACGCGATCAAATGTCGGCCCTTCGGGGAGGGGCGGCAGTTGCGGTGCGGATGCGGGCATTTGTGCGAGAAGGCTCATCAAAAATTCTTGTGACGGATCATTGGTTTAACTTTTCGATTTAATGTCGGCTCGCACGGCGGGCGAAGAGTTGGCGCAGGGCGGGCAGGTAGGGGCGGTCGGTGCTGGCTTCGATCCAATCTAGGCCCTTTTTACGCATCCCGGTTTTAAAGTTTTCACGGCGTTGTTGGGCTTGCTCTTTATAGCGCGCACGCACGCTGCGGCTACTGGTGTCGAGCTCGACCATTTCGCCAGTTTCGGCGTCTTCGAGCGTGATCAGTCCGACTTCGGGTAGTTCATATTCGCGCGGATCACTCAGTGCGATGCTGACTAAGTCGTGGCGCTGGTGGGTGAGCGCCAGTGTGGTGAAGAGAGGGCGTTCCTGCTGGGGGCCCTGTTCATTTTCTAGAAAGTCGGAAATGAGAAAGACCACGCTCTTGCGGCGTTGCACGCGGTTTAGGTAGTCGAGTGCGGCCTTGTGGTTGGTGCCTTTGCCTTGAGGCTTGAAAAAGAGCAGGTCGCGGATGACACGTAAAATGTGCCGCCGTCCCTTTTTGGGGGGCAAGTAATGCTCGACCTCGTCGGTGTAGATGAGCAGGCCGACCTTGTCATTATTTTGCGAGGCGGAAAATGCGATGACGCTGGCAATTTCGGCGGAGCGCTCGCGCTTGTTTTGATCGATCGAGCCGAAGATGCCCGAGGCACTCAGATCAATCAAGAGCATCAGCGTCAGTTCGCGTTCTTCGCGAAAGACTTTGACAAAGGGCCGATCCATTTTGGCCGAGACATTCCAATCGATGGTGCGCACGTCGTCGCCGATGGCGTATTCGCGCACCTCCTCGAAGTCCATACCACGCCCTTTAAAGGAGCTGTAGTAGGCCCCTGTCACGGAATCTGTGACGAGGCGTCGCGTGCGAATTTCGAGGCGACGGACCTTTTTGATGATGTCGGATGGAGTCACTATGGATGAGTTATGGGGGATGAATGATGAGTGATGGGGATCGGTGGTTTAGGCTCAAGGCACGGGGACGGCGTCGAAGATCGATGTGACGAGATCTTCGCTGGTGATTTCTTCGGCTTCAGCTTCGTAGGAGGGGATCACGCGGTGGCGCAGCACATCCATGCCGATTTCTTTAATATCCTGTGGGATCACATAGGCGCGGCCTTGCATCAGCGCCCATGCCTTGGAGGCGAGTGTGAGGCTGATCGTTGCGCGCGGGCTGGCACCGAACTGGATGTATTGGCCGAGCTTGAGATTGTATTGTTCCGGATTGCGGGTGGCTAGAATCAGATCGACGATGTAGTCGCGGATCTTGGGGTCGACATAGACTTGATTGACCAATGTGCGGGCTTCGCTGATCGCGGCCAAGGAAGTGACGGCGTCCACGTTTAGGTTGGGAGCTGTCGAGGACATGCGATCCAAGATAGCGCGCTCGTCTGCTTTACTAGGATAGCCGACCTTAAGCTTGAGCATGAAGCGGTCGACCTGTGCCTCTGGCAGCGGGTAGGTGCCTTCTTGATCGATCGGGTTTTCCGTGGCCAGCACTAGGAAGGGTTCAGGCAGCGGATAGGTTTCGTCGCCGATGGTGACCTGGTGCTCTTGCATTGCTTCGAGCAGGGCACTCTGCACCTTGGCCGGGGCGCGGTTGATTTCGTCGGCGAGAATTAAATTCGCGAAGATGGGACCTTTGCGGGTGTGGAAGGTATTTTCCTTGGGGCTGTAGATGAGTGTGCCGATAATGTCCGCTGGCAATAGGTCGGGCGTGAACTGAATACGTTTAAAGTCGGCCGCAGTGGCTGTTGCGAGAGTGCGGATGCTGAGCGTTTTGGCCAGCCCCGGCACACCTTCCAGTAGCACGTGGCCATTGGCCAGTAGTCCAACCAGTAAGCGGTCGACCAAATAGTGCTGGCCGACGATGACGCGGGCGATTTCTTCGCGCAGCGCTGGGATCCATTGGATCGCCGACTGCAATTTCTCTTCAATGTTAGGTGCGTGTAAATCTTGGCTCATAAAACTTGTAGTGGTAGGCAGAAGCGCTCGGGAAGCATAAACTGACAGGGGAGAAAACGAGAGGTTTCATGGCAATCAGAATATTGCATTGTTTGCTCCTATGTGCCTTATTGTCTCATATGCCTGCAACCATTTTAATTGTTGATGATGAGAAGAATACCCGCGAAGGCCTCGCGCTGGCGCTGGAGGACGAGTATGAAGTCTATATGGCTTCCGGCGCGGACGAGGCTTTTAACCTGATGGATGCAGAGAGTTTTGATGTCGTTTTGACTGATTTGCGGATGGCGGGTAAGTCGGGCCTGAAGGTGATTGACCGTGCCATTACGCTGCCGAATCGACCGATTTGCATCATGATGACTGCCTATGGCAATGTCGAAACTGCGGTGGAAGCGATGCGGCGTGGGGCGTTCGACTTTCTGACTAAGCCGGTCAGTCTGGAAAAATTAGAGATTTTAATCAAGCGAGCGTTACAAAGTCGTCAGATCGAAGAAGAAAACGTCGTGCTGCATGAGCGTCTGGATAAGAAATATAGCTTTAATGGGATCGTGGGCAATTCGCCTGGTTTGACCGATGTCTTGGACAAGGTGAAATTAGTCGCCCCGTCGAAAGCCACTGTCTTGCTTGAGGGGGAGACCGGCACGGGTAAGGAACTCATCGCTCAGGCCATACATCAAAACAGCAATCGCTCGCGTCAGGCCTTTGTGCCGATTCACTGCGCCGCCTTAGCGGCCAATTTATTAGAGAGCGAGCTCTTCGGTCACGAAAAGGGCGCCTATACCGGCGCGACCGAGCGGCGCATCGGCCGCTTTGAGGCCGCCGACGGGGGCACGCTCTTCTTGGATGAAATTGGCGAGATTGACGCGTCGACCCAAGTCAAACTTCTGCGTTTTTTAGAAACGCGCAGCTTCGAACGTCTCGGTAGTTCCAAGTCGATTCACGTAGATGTGCGTCTCGTATGTGCGACCAATCGTAATTTAAGTGAGATGGCCAAGAGCGGTGAGTTTCGCGAAGACCTCCTGTATCGTTTAAATGTAGTCACGATTAATTTACCGCCTCTACGTGAGCGCAAGGAAGACCTGCCCGTATTGTTGAATTATTACATTGATCAGTTTGCGGAGGAGAACGATTTACCACCACCGGATTTGAGTGATGGGGCGTTGCGCGTGCTGCGTGCCTACAGCTGGCCAGGCAACATTCGGGAGCTGCGTAACTTTTGCGAGAATACAGTCGTGCTGAAGCGAGGCAATGAAGTGACGGAGTATGATTTAGATGCAAAATACTCTGCCGTCGCGGGGGCGGAGGCGACAACGCACGAAACGCCTCTGCTTTCCGCGGGCCCCACACTGAGTAAGGAAGAAAATGAGAAGCGCCTGCTGCGTAATGCACTCATGAAAGCCAACGGTAATCGGACGCATGCGGCGGAGCTGATGGGCATTAGCCGCCGTACCTTGCACCGCAAGTTAATCCAGTGGCCCGAACTCGACGTGCAAAAGTAAGCCACGCCGCTAATAGTTTGACTCTCTATGTCTAGCATTCAAAAAGAGAGCACTGTTTTATTAATACCTGAGAATATACCAACGACGATTGACCATGAATCTTGGCAAAACGCTTTTTTTACTACCCTTTGCGCTGATCACTTCAGTCCATGCCGAAGAAATCCGCATCGCTGCTTCTGATTTGCTTGCTGAGTATATTCAAGCTCCGCTTGAAGCTTATGGGAGTGAGTATGACACGACTTTTACTATTGATAGTATTGGAAGCTTACCCGCACTCGACCGCTTGCGTTCTGACGAAATTGACCTGGCGATTATCGCCGTGCCTGAGGGCTCTGAAGTTCCGCGTGAGGAGTTTAGTATCTATCCGTTTGCTTATGATGTGGCAGTGGTCGTGGTCAATGAAAGCAATCCGCTCGACGAGATTAGCCTTTCTCACTTAGGTGGTATCTTCGGCACCAACGAAGAGTTTAGTTTCAATACTTGGGGTGAGCTGGGGCTTTCTGGCTGGGGTAGCCGAAATATTAAGCCGCTGGCAGGTACTAGTGAAGAGAGTATCGCGCTAGAGTTGTTTAAATACACTGTTTTCAAGGGAGGTGCGATGAAGCCCAGTGTCGCGATGGTAAAGGATACTGAAATTGAAGATTTGTTACGCTCCGAGCTCGCTTCTATTGCCATTTTGTCGCGCATGCCGACTAAGAGCAGCGTTAAGGTGCTGATGGTCTCCTCCGGGAGCGACTCCGATGCGCCTGCATTTGGTCCTTCGGATGATAATGTGCACTATGGAGACTATCCGATCCGTCTCGCCTTTTACATTGCCTACAACCCGCGCGATGCAGAAAAGTTGCGCAAAGTGATTCGCGAATTGTTTGACGATGAGGTGGCTAAGAGTTTGCGTGAAAACGACTTAATTGCCTTGCCTGATACGGTTCGCCGCAAACTTTTGATCGATTTAGACCTCGAACAGTAGGTTTTGAAAAGTTTTTTGAAGTTTTTTCTAAAAACTCATTGACATAAGGAGTTGGATATAGATTCTACCGACTTCTTCAACGAAAGTGAGTGTAGCTCAGTTGGTAGAGCACTACCTTGCCAAGGTAGATGTCGAGAGTTCGAACCTCTTCACTCACTCCATTTTCTTAAAGGCCTCCGATCACTTCGGAGGCCTTTTTTATGCTCAGATGCTTCGATCTACTCAGAGCTGTAGCACATCATGCGGATCGTATGTGCAACTATTGGCAGGCGGGGCTGGAGAGCGTCTCCTGCCAACGAAGTAGCCGTCTGTTAGTGCAGGATGTGCGGGATGGCTAGAGTGGCCGGCTGCTGACGATGCGCCATCGCCCCGTGGTATTTTTACCAATGCTATAGAGGCTCTCAAAGCCGTCCTCGGTCGCGTAGCTCACCCGCATGCGCATCTGTGGCTCAAGTGTCGGGCCATATTCAATCCCATTGTGGGTGTAATGGATGGTTTCTTCGGGGCGCCCACTGAGTGGCTCAAATTCGATACGAGCAATGGGCAAGCCGAGCTCGTTGATGAGCGCGCTCTTTAGTAAGCTTATAGTTTGCTCTGTGCTGCCGCTGAGTTCGTATAGGGCCAGCATGGGCCCGAGGCCGCTGGCTTGGTTTGCGGCGCGAAAGGAATCTGCGAAGGCCTGTTGCTCGCGAGTCTCTTGATTCTGGCAGGCGCTCAGGCCGAGCGATAGGCAAATGATGAGAAGTCCAAGCGCTGTGGCGAGGGGAGTGCGTTGCCTAGTGCGCTGTGTTGCGCACCAGGTCGCAAAATTGCGTGTTGAAGCCGCGGATACGGACATCGACGGCTAGTTAGCTCTTGGAGCTATCCTTGGACTCTAGGTTAAGTGCTGTAGCTGCATCGTCCGCTGTGGAGCTTTCGATGGCAGGCGTGGGCATGGCTACCGGCGCCTTGTTTGGCAGCTTAGATTCGATGCGACCGCTTTTAAAGCCAGTCGCTACGATGTTGATGTGGCCTAGGTTTTCGATGCCTAGATTCTCTGTGAGAGCCTCTCTTAAGTGGCTTTGTAGAGTTTGTTCTATTTGGCGAAGGCGCCCACCACTGAGTAGCTTAATGCGGATCTCAAAGTGGGTGGTTCGACCTTTGATTGTAATCTTAACTTGTGGCTTTGAGACGTCTTGGATTTGTTCGCAAGAAGTTTGCACCAATTCTACGATGGCCTGGCGGCTCACCATGACGCGCCCGCTTTCTGTTGTGTAGGCCACGACGTTTTTCGGCTGTCGACGCACCAGTAGCAATAGTAAGAACAACAGCGCTAAGACGGTTCCACATATATAGAGGGACTCAGGCTGAGGTAATTGCTGGATGGCTTCGTAGACGTCGCTGAAGTTCATTGGATTACGGGATTAAGTGGAGAGGCGCTGTGAGCAGCGCTTAGTCTGTGTGGGGCTGTTCAGACCAGTCCTCTTTCTCGTTGGCTTCTTCTTCTTCGTCGTTGGTGCGGACTCCGTCGATGATCACGTTGACACGAGCGACGTTCTTACTGGTCATCTTTTCGACCTGTTCCGCTATACGTTGTTGCATTTCGGTAGCCACGGCAGCGAGTTCAACGCCGAAACGAAGGATCACGCGGATCTCGATGCGGTAATCGCCGACTTCGTCTTCCTCGACACGCACGCCACGTTCATCACCTTTTTTGGAGAAGATTTCAGCGATGCCGTCGACAAAGCCACCACCTACGGCAGCGACGCCACCAACTTCGAGCGCAGCGAGGCGAACGATGCTCGCAACCACGCTGTGATTGATACGAATGTCACCGAGAGTGTTTGAATCTTCGGAGACTGTAGGGATGACTGATTCGTTTGTATTGTCCGGTTCCTTGCTCATAATGGGTATGATAGTGTATTTATTGGCTTAGGTGTAAATATCCTTCGGCACGCGTTCCAAGAATTCTTCAATGTACTTGGTGGTGGCCTTGCCTGCTCTGAAGTGCGGATCACGAATGATGGCGCGCGAGAAGGGGATATTGGTTTTGATGCCGCGGATCAGGTATTCGCCGAGGGCGCGGTCCATGCGGTCGAGTGCGAGCTCACGCGTCTTTCCGAAAGTCATGACCTTGGCGATCATGCTGTCGTAGTAGGGCGGGATGGTGTAACCACTGTAGCAGTGTGAATCGATGCGCACGCCATGTCCGCCGGGCGAGTAGTAGAGGCTGATTTCGCCGGGGCAGGGAGCAAAGTTCCGAGCAGGATCTTCGGCACAGACGCGACACTCGATACAGTGCTTGGTGATCTTGATGTCCTTTTGATCGTAGCTGAGCTTTTGTCCACTCGCGATGAGGATCTGCTCTTTGACCAAGTCTACGCCAGTCACTTCTTCGGTCACGCCGTGTTCCACTTGGATGCGGGTGTTCATTTCGATGAAGAAGTAGTTGCCCTTGCCATCTACGAGGAACTCGACCGTGCCGGCCCCTTCGTAGTTGACGGATTTGGCGAGCTTGACGGCGTCGCGCCCCATTTTCTTGCGAATATCATCGGAGATGAAGGGAGAGGGGGCTTCTTCGATCACCTTCTGGTGGCGACGTTGCACGGAGCAATCGCGTTCGCCGAGGTGGATGACGTTGCCGAATTGGTCGCCCAATAGCTGGATTTCGATATGGCGGGGAGCTTCCAAGAAGCGCTCCAGGTAAACGGCTCCGTTGCCGAAAGCTTTCTCAGCTTCGCTGCGGGCGTTGTTATATTCTTTGACGAAGGCGACTGCATTGTGCGCAGTGCGCATGCCTTTACCGCCACCGCCAGCGACTGCTTTAATAATGACGGGGTAGCCAATTTTCTTGGCCACGGCCAAGGCGTCTTTTTCGTTGTCGACGGTACCATCGCTGCCAGGGATGACGGGGACTTTGGCTTTAATCGCCATGTCGCGTGCCTTGGCTTTGTCGCCAAAGTTGACGATTGCCTCTTTGCCGGGGCCGATGAACTTGATATTACATTGGGCGCATTGCTCGGCGAAGTCGGCATTTTCTGCGAGGAATCCGTAGCCGGGGTGAATGGCGTCGACATCGGCGATTTCGGCGGCCGCGATGATGCGGTCTGCCTTTAAATAGCTGAGATTACCAGCTGCGGGGCCAATGCAAATCGCCTCGTCGGCGAGTTGCACGTGCAGCGACTGTTCGTCTGCTTCGGAATAGACCGCGAGCGTCTTAATCCCCAGTTCGTTACAGGCGCGGACGATGCGAAGTGCAATTTCGCCGCGGTTTGCGATGAGTACCTTTTTAATCATCCGGACGGATTAGGCTGTTTTAATTTTGAAGAGAGGCTGGCCGTATTCGACCGCTTCACCGTTTTCGACGAGTACTTCAGTGATTACGCCGCTCATTTCTGCTTGGATTTCGTTCATCACCTTCATGGCTTCGATGATGCATACGATGCTGTCGTTGCCGACCTTAGTGCCGACCTTAGCAAATGCGGGGCTCTCAGGAGAGGCTGCGGCATAAAAGGTACCTACCATGGGGGACTTGATGATGCTGATGCCCTTTTCTTCGGCTGCGGGGGCAGTGGCTGCGGCTGTCGCAGGAGCGGGTGCCGCAGCGGCTGCGGGCGCTGCAGCGACTGGGGCTGCGGCGTGAATGATTTGGGGCGCATCGGCTCCTTTGCTGCTCAGGCGTAGCTTGAAGCCGTCCTCTTCGAATTCGAATTCGGAAATGTCCGAGCGTTTCATGAGGTCGACGACTTGTTTGATTAGTTTGATGTCCAAGGTATGTCCTTTCTTACAGCGTTGGTTAGTTTATAGTATATTATGGTGCCTCTGATTTCTCGGGGGCGGTCCATTCAAAGTAGAGGGTATGTAAGGCTAGCTTTTCGGGATGTGCAACGTCTTTGTTACTTTACTCTGTGCTAGGTTTTAGGTCTGTTACCCTTTTTACTAAAGTTTCCGGTGGTATTTTTAAGGCACGGCAAATTGCGAAAAACGTGGCGAAGCTTGGAAGCCGTTCGCCTGTTTCGTAGAGTGAAATGTTGTTGCGATTGATATTAGCTTCGTAGGCAAGGTCGTGCTGAGAGAGTCCTGCGCTCCGGCGCTGCTCTCTTAAAACTTGTGCAAATGCTTCTTCTATTCTCAATGCCTACTATTGTAGGAATTTTGTTGTTGTAAAATCTACCCACATATGCGGGTATTAGTTTTTAGTTTCAAACCTCTTTATTTTGTCTAATGCACTTCGGTCGGCAGGCTTATTTCTAGCTATTTTATGCCAATTGAGGCTCATTGATCTCGACATGGCTACTTCTAGTTAGTTATACACATTGAAGCACCCAACCATTATGAACGCATACCATCTGACTATGTTCATGTTCATCAGCCCACTTTCGTTGTTGGCGGGTGATTTGGTCGATCTGCCTATCTCAACCGTCGAAGCTGAGCATCAGATCGGAACTGCCGCACTGAGCCGTAAGGCTGCTGAAGTTGAGTTAAAGGCTAGGACTGAATCGGTGCCAGCGCTTAGCCAGGCATCTATTTCGGGAGATGAGCGCAGTATCGTCTTGCGCAAAGTAGTCATATCCTTGCCAGAGCGTTCTGTCCGCGAAGTAAAGCCTGACACTGAGGCATTTTCTGCTGAGGCGCTACGTCAATTTCGCGAGGCGCAAGTGTTGGAGCCCGTCAACCTGCGGCTCAGTTCCATGGTTTACGGCGGTGAATATTCGGAACTGACGCTTTCGCTTGGATCCGAACGCTATTCGGTGTGGACTAATGTGGATTACACATACCTTCCTTTTTTAGGTGATTTCGAGACTGATGTCCGTTGCTACACCTACAATGGTTTCAATTACCGCATTGATCGTGAAGCGGAACTCAATAATGCGACAATAGCGCGGCTGCATGGTTACCGCTATGAGTCGCATTGGAAGCAGCCACCTATCCGTTTCAGTTCGGAGGAACCAGAGTATGTGGTCGTAACGGAAGACGCGCGCACAGTCCCCGATGAAGTCTATCGGCAGCTAGACGACCTGATGACTTACTATCTTGCGCGTCAGGATGCGTTACGTATCGAATATCTGAACGCCAAGGAGCTACAAGCGGCACGCGAGCGTTACAAAGCGGCCAATCCCGAAGTTCCGCAAGACATCGTTCTCAACTTCTCACGTGTCAGTGAGCCTGAAGGGCAGGAGGCTAAATGAAGCGACGGCCCTTTCTATTTCTTGGTAGTGCGTTGGCACCGTTGATTCTGTGTGCCTTGGATGTCAACAACGACCAAATGTCCGACGTGTATGTCGCGCATTACGGTCTAGCCGCTGGCAGTGGCGACGAAGATCCCGACGGCGACGAGCAGAACAATTATATTGAGTCGGTCTGGGGCACGGATCCTTTTGATCGCACATCGGTCTTTAGTCCGTCTTCGATTCAGGTTACGAGTAGTCTATTCGATTTCAGCATCCCGACGGTGGCAGGTAAGCGCTATCAGTTCCGCGGGAGTCCCAGTCTTGCAGCAGGTAGTTGGATCGATG
>PBYS01000080.1 GCA_002729725.1 Puniceicoccaceae bacterium | reverse complement strand
CGCGGGCGTGCCCGTCTCCGCTAAGATGCGAGTCAGACTCTCAGGTTTCGCTGGCGGTGAACCGATGATTACATCAAACAAGCCCGCGGCCCCAGTGGATTCCATCATCGCCTCCAGCGCTGGCTGCGGCGTGCCCGAAAGCACGTAACGCGGGATCCCAGCCTCCCGACAGGCCAGCACAAACTCGCGCGAGCCGACGCGCCAATCCGCTTGAGCACAAAGCGGCTCACAGATCTCTGCAAAACGAGCCACTTCGTCTACAAGAAACTGCTCTGAGACTGACTGCCCCAGCAGATCCTGATAGAAACTGCGGATATGCTGCGTTCGAGCCGTTCCGAAGCCCGCCATCACGATCTCCATAAAAGCCGCCCGCTGCGCGGCATGCGCCTCCGGCACCCACTGCCGAAAGGCCTCAATCTTGGCAGCCATCGACTCCAGCAACACCCCATCACAGTCAAAAACAAGCAAGTCGATCGGCTTCAGTGAGTTCTCTAAAAGTAAATCCATAGCTGCAACATGACAGCCACGCCCGCACAGACAAACCTCGACTGCTTTTTTCCTTCCACCACAGCCAATCTCCATTAGCTATATCTGATCGTTCGCACTCAAAGAGTTCAGCGAGCGTCTTATTTCACACCGCATTCATCCAATGACACTTTTCCAAGCCACTCTCTTTACCAGCATCTTTCTGATCGCCTTCGGTGCTCACTTTCTGTGGCACGGCATGCGCTCGGCAGCGAGCGTGCAAGCATTTCCCCGCTCGCGAGTCGCAGCCTACATCCTACTCGGCACTGCCGCCGCATGGTTCCTGTATAAGATCACACAACTCGGCCCAGCCGACTTTGGGCAATATAAGAACCTGCTATTTGGTGTCTTTCTTGTCGTGGCAGTCGGCTCCTTCATCTACGTGCCGGACTTCCTCGCAGTGCGCGGACTCGCCGCCCTGATCTTACTAACAGCAGGCACCCTGCTGAATGCCGCCTACATGGAGCTGCCAGCCACTCGACTCTTCCTAGTCACATTTGTATATGCCGCGATCGTAGCGGCTCTCATACTAGGCTCCAACCCCTACAAATTGCGCGATTTCTTTGAGTGGCTCTACAACAAGGAAACACGCCCACGCATCTTTGGTGGCGTATTCGCAGCTTACGGCCTGCTCCTGCTCGGAGTCGCCCTCACTTACTAACACCCAATAATACCGAACGATCGAAACCATGGCTGTGAATACAGGTCACCTCATCATCGTATCAGGCCCCGCTGGCAGCGGCAAAACCACCGTGTGCGACCGCATGCTCGCCGAAGTGCCAGGCGTGCAACGCGTCGTCACTTCCACCACCCGCGCGCCGCGTGCGGGCGAAGTGGATACCATCGACTACTACTTCTTCGACCACCAAAGCTTTCAGGCCAAAATCGATGCGGGCGCCTTTTACGAGCACGCCCACGTTCATAGCAATTTATACGGCACCTTAAAAAGCGAAGTGCAAAACAAGCTGGCAGCCGGAGTGGACCTGTTACTCAATATCGATGTGCAAGGCGCGGCTCAAATGCGTGATACCGCACAAAACGACCCGCTACTCAAAGGCAAGGTCACCACTGTCTTCATCATGCCCCCCACCATCGCTGAGCTCGAAGCTCGCTTACGGGGACGCGGTACCGACGCCGAGGACGAAGTGCAACGCCGCATGCAAGTCGCCGTCGAAGAGATGCAACAAAGTGAACTCTACAACCATACCATCCTCAGCGGATCTCGCGACCAAGACTTCGCCGCGCTCAAGGAAATTTACCAGTCTCTCAAAGCATCCTGAGCCCCAAACGATGCCTCTGCGTAGTCGCTGACTGCGCGCCTACAATCATATTAAGAATCTTGTAAAAATGAGGTTCATACACTATACGATTGTATGTTAGTGGTATTTATGCTAGTACTAGCGACATCTGACATCGCCTAGCTAGCGATAAAAAATGCCTTAGAACATGCAGATCGACACGCCACATTCACCTCCCCAGACTCCGACGGCACGAAAACTTGCATGCCGGCAGACTCGCGGATTCACACTGGTAGAAATCATGGTGGCGATTATGGTTATAGGGCTTGGCCTGGCCTCATCCGCAATATGCTTGCGAATAGGTATGCTGCAAAATGATACAGCGCGCGCGACCTCTTATGTCACCCAGGTCTTACAAGATGAAGCGGAACAAATCAGATTACTCAACTGGTCGGCCCTTCAAAACCTGGCGAGATCTGCGACTTTTACCGCATCGGAGACCATACAGTTTCCTGAGGTTCAGCCCGACAAGTTCGTGTTCAAACGAGAAATCACAGTTCCGAATGGTGAATCAGGACTGCTACAAATTCGTTTATCGGCAGAGTGGACAGGCATAAAGGACGATACGCATCAACTCGCCATGGTTTTTAACTACGCCGAAAACGGGATGCACGACTACTACTATGGTCTACGGCCTTAATTACCAGCCTTACAATTTTAGATTACGATTTCATGTGTAACACCGCGATAAATACAGCCAAGAAGAGAGCCTCGACCTCCGGGATGACACTTGCGGAGCTATTGGTTGCAGTGAGCCTTTCCATGATTCTGTCAGCAGTCGTCATCACCTTCTACCTCAGTTTTGCGAGAGCCACATTAGTGGCGTCTGATTACTCCGATTTCGATATAGAAACGGGAAAACTAATCCAAAATTTTTCGCGCGACGTCAGAGAAGCGGAGTCAATCACGTGGTCTAATAGCAACAGCTTCAAACTTCTCAAAAAGGGGGTCAATTATACTTACACCTACGACCCCGACAGCCAAGAGGTGACACGGCAAGAAACAGGTAGCAGACGTGTCGTATTAGCCTCCAATGTCAGCGAGCTTGACTTTCTTGCTTACGATATTACTGGCAGTCCCATAATTCAGGGCATCAGCCTAACTCCTCTCAACGAAAACACAAAGATGCTACAAATCGTAGGTGAATTTAGCAAACATACCAATGCAGGCACCCCAACCACGGCAAAGATCGCATCGGCCCGCTACATTCTTAGAAATAAAGACACTCCAACCCCGTAAGGACTATGCATACACATATTAAACCATTCAGGGGCGCCACATCTAAACAAGGGAGCGCTTTAATCATCTCCATGATTTTCACGACACTACTCGCAGTGATCGCGATACCTGGCTATCTGAACTTGAGCAACCAAACACTCAAACAATCCAACCGCGTCTTTTACAACACGGCCGCCATCAACCTTGCTGAGTCAGGAGTCGAATATGCCGTGCAAGCAATTATGCTGCAGTCAGAGAATAACTACGATTGGAGCAATTGGACCATCACAGGCCAAAGTGCCCTTAAAACACTCGATGAAATCACCTTTACCGGCAACATAAAATCGACCACTAAAATTTCCGTCTACAATTATTCGAGCGACTCGCCAGAGGTCGTCGTCAAATCATCAATCAGTCAGCCAACCGGCCCTCCTATCGAGAAATACATGTATGCCAGCATTTCAGCGTCGAGCGCACAAGGGCTCTTTGCCTATGGCATGCTGACCAAAGATTTCATCAAAGCCAGCGGAGGTGTCAAATTTGACAGCTGGGTCTCTGACCCAGACAATGACCCCAGCACTCCTTACATTCCCTACAGCAGCGGCGTAGCGACTGACAAGGTGGCCATCGCCACCGCGAGTACCGCTGCCGGTGCCATCACAATCGGCAGCTCCGATGTATATGGCACGGCAGCCGTCGGCTCAGCTGACTACAGCGGCCTCGACGTGGGATGGGGCGGCCAAGTCGGGCCTAAAGATATGAGCGAATGGGATTCGTCCGACACCGACGAACTTTGGAAGAAAAACGGCTGGCTGGTCTCCACTCAAACAGGTGCGCTCTCAACGGGCTTCACCGCAGATTTCGAAGAAATTACCGTGCCCAGCCTCACCCCTACCGACCTTCGGCTCGATTATAAGCTCCCCTACACCGATAGACGCGAAGTCAGCAATAAATGGTCCACCTGGTATCAAAACGTTTACGTAGATGAAGAAACTCTAGGCGCCCCCGACACTCTCACCATTCTCAATTTAGATGAACTGGAAGTCAAAGCGGGCGCGACCTTGCGCATCGAAGGCGACGTCGTGATCAATCTACCCAACGAGAACCAAACCACACTCAAAGTAATCGAGGGCGGCACCATCGAAATGGCTGACGACGCCACAGTCACGATCTACCTCGCTGGCGACATGGCGATCACAGGTGCAGGACTCTTTAGCGAAGTTTCTCCCCAACAACTACAGATTTGGGGCACCGCAACAGGCACACAAAATTTCGATTTCCTCAACAACGGACAATTCAGTGGCATCATTTATGCGCCCAATGCCGAAGTGAAGGTCACCGGCAACTCCGACATCTACGGCTCCGTTATCAGCAAGAACATAGAACTCACAGGTAGTGGTTCCTTCCGCTATGACCAGTCGCTAGCCAACTACACCGGCGGCACCACCAGCGCTGGTCCCACCACGGTCGATTACGTCGAAGAACTGGTCGGTGACGAGCGAGCTCCATACATCGACGACCTCGCCTTCTAAAAAAACGCTGTTTGAGCCACAGTTTTGCTTTCCCTATAGAACATCTGTACTAGGGTCGTCCGCTTTCCCACGATACCCAAATCGGGAGCGCCTTTTTACCACCCATGCAGAACCTATTTATTGATCAAATCGCCGAAGAACTGAGCCTCAAGGCTCATCAAGTCGCTGCCACCGCAGCACTGATCGCTGAAGGCGGCACCGTTCCCTTTATCGCTCGCTACCGTAAAGAACAGACTGGCGAGCTCGACGAAGTCCTAATTACTTCGATTCGAGATCGCTTGCAACAACTCGCCGACCTAGCGAGTCGTCGTGAATCCATCAAGAAATCACTCGATGAACGCGGCCTGCTAAGCGACGAACTGAAAAGCAAAATTGCCGAAGCCAGGACTCTCGCCAAACTGGAAGACATCTACCTCCCCTTCCGCCCCAAACGCAGGACCAAGGCCATGATCGCCCGCGAACGTGGCCTCGAGTCGCTGGCCACACATATTTTTGAGAACCAAAATGCCAACGACACCGCGCAACAAGCGCGCAGCTATGTCGATGCCGAAAAGGAAGTGCCCGACGCCGACGCCGCACTGCTTGGCGCACGCCACATCATAGCTGAATGGATTAGCGACGACGCCGACATCCGCGAAAAACTACGCAAACTCTTCTGGGAACATGGGGTTCTAAGCTCCGAGGCCTTCCCCGGCAAAGAAGCCGATGGTGCCAAATACAGCGACTATTTCGACTGGCAGGAACCGATCAAAAATGCCCCCTCCCACCGAGTGCTGGCGATCCGCCGCGGCGAAAAAGAAGGCTTCCTGTTCCATCGCATCCTGCCCGAAGAAGAGAGCGCGATCGTGATGATTGAAAAGCAATTTCTCAAAGGACGCGGCCCCGCCGCCGACGAAGTCAAAAAAGCCATCGCCGACGCCTACAAGCGCCTGCTCAGCCCTTCGATGGAAACTGAAGTGCGGCTGCAGGCCAAAAAGAAGGCCGACGCAGCCGCCATCCAGGTATTTGCGGATAACGCGCGCGAACTTTTGCTCGCCTCCCCACTGGGACAAAAGCGCACCATGGCCGTCGACCCCGGCTTCCGCACCGGTTGTAAAACCGTGATTCTCGACGCTCAAGGGCAACTACTCTTCAACCACGTACTTTTCTGCACAGGCAGCGCCGCTCAAGTCGAGCGCGCCGGCATTGAAGCCAAGGCGCTGATTGAAAAATATAAGATCGAAGCCATCGCCATCGGCAACGGCACAGCCGGCCGCGAAACCGAGGCCTTCTTCCGCGGCTTGGGACTCTCGGCAAATATCGTGATTGTAAGCGTCAACGAATCGGGCGCCTCGATCTACTCCGCCTCTGAAGCGGCTCGCGAGGAATTCCCCGATCAAGACCTGACGGTGCGTGGCGCCGTTTCCATCGGCCGCCGGCTGATGGATCCGCTGGCGGAACTGGTCAAACTCGACCCAAAATCCATTGGTGTGGGCCAATACCAACACGACGTGGATCAGCTTGCACTCAAGCGCACACTCGACGACACCGTGATCTCCTCCGTCAACAAAGTCGGCGTCGAGATCAACACCGCCAGCAAGCAACTGCTCTCCTACGTATCCGGCCTCAACGAATCCATCGCGGGCAACATCGTCGCACACCGACAAGGGAACGGCCCCTTCAAATCCCGCAAGGAGTTTAGCAAAGTCAGCCGACTCGGCCCCAAGGCCTTCGAACAGTGCGCTGGCTTCCTACGTATTCGCGACGCCGCGCACCCCCTCGACCAGAGCGGCGTGCACCCAGAGCGCTATGCGCTCGTCGAGCAAATGGCCGCCAACATAGGCTGTAAAGTTCATGACCTAACTCAAGACAGCAGCGCACGCGCAAAAATTAAGCTCGAAGATTACGTCTCCGACGAAGTCGGCCTGCCCACTCTGCGAGACATCATGGAAGAACTCGCCAAGCCCGGGCGCGACCCACGCAAGCAGTTTGAGGCCTTTGCTTTTGCCGAGGGGGTCGAGAAAGCAGCCGACCTCACACTCGGCATGAAGCTTCCCGGCATCGTGACCAATGTAACCGCCTTCGGGGCCTTCGTCGATGTCGGTGTGCACCAAGACGGACTGGTCCACATCAGCCAGCTCTCTGACAACTTCGTCGACGATCCCAACAAAGTCGTGAAAGTCGGCGACAAGGTGCGGGTCACCGTCACCGAAATCGACCTCCAGCGCAAGCGCATCGCACTCTCCATGAAGAAGCAGCCCGAAATCGGCGGCAAAAAAGAGCGCACGGTCGCCCCCAAAAGCCGCGGCGCCCAGCCTGGCAAGGGACAACAGCGTGGCCAACGAGGCGATCGCCGCTCCAGTAACAACGACTTCGGCAGTAACTGGTTTGACGCCGCCCTCAAAAAGTGATCCGGGCGTCTGCCGCACGACAGAAAGTACGATTACAAAAGCAGCTCAGGAACTACCACAAACGTTTCTGAGCAAAAGCAACACCCGAGCCCGACTTCAAATACTTCTCAAAAGCTCGCGCTTTCGCTTCACAGTCGAAGGCAGAGTACCAGACCACCTTCCAAGGCTTAAAAGGACGCGTGTAATCACAACAACCTTCATTGTGATCTCTCAAACGCTGTCTCAAATCAGAGGTATACCCAGTATATTCCCGACAGGATAAGTCATACTGCGAATCCGCTTTTTGGAACAAAAAGCGAAGGATGGGGTGGCTAACGGGATTCGAACCCGCGACCCTCGGCATCACAAGCCGATGCTCTAACCAACTGAGCTATAGCCACCATACAGAGAAATATCTCTTGATCCTTTCTGCGAAAGAACGGACATGCTCTTTCTCACAGCCTTCTTGTCAAGAGCGCGTTCGGCCTTTTTTGCAGTTTTTTATTTCTTCATGATTTCCATTGGCGAACGCTGCTGCCGATAGAGCTCCGCCATCTGCTTCATCGCAGGCCCGGAATGCTTGAAAAATTGCTTGAGCCCTGCACAGAGGTAACTGATTCCGTATTCCCCGTCCTTGGTCCGCGCAAAGCGATGTTTCGGGCAATCGCCATTACAACAGAAGCGCACCTCACACTCACGGCACTGCTTGGGCAGGCGACTGCGCTTGGCTTCGCCGAATTCACGCATTTGGTCACTATCCACCATCGAGGCGATACTTTGGTTCATCACATTGCCGAGTCGGTAGCGCGGATACACGTAGTGATCACAAGCGTAAAGATCGCCATTGTGCTCCATCGCGAGCGCGCGACCACAGGTTTCCGCATACATGCACACACCGCCGGGCGCTCCCACCCACTTGCCGAGCGTCACATCAAAGAGCTGCACGTAGACTCGGCCGACATCGCGCCGCACCCAGCGATCAAAGATCTTATTGTAAAAGTCGCCCAAGGCACGCGAGGGCACCGACCACTCGGTCACTTGCGGCTCAAACTGCAGCGTGCTGGCAGCTGATAGATCGGGCGGATGCGACAGGCCTAGCCCGAGTTGACTGGAGTCGCTGTCGGCACGGCGCTCAACCAGCGGGATGAACTGTATAAATTGCGAACCGATCTCGCGCAGGAAGCGATAGACCTCTAAGGGGTATTGCACGTTCTTGGCATTCACCACCGTCAGCGTGTTAAACTCGACGCCGTGCTTCTTACAGAGCTCGATCCCACGCACGACTTCACGGTAGGTGCCACGCCCCTTGCGATCGACACGATAGGCATCATGCAAGTGCTCCGGACCGTCGATACTGATCCCAACTAGGAAGTTATGCGCCTTGAGAAAAGCACACCACGCGTCAGTCAAGCGCGTGCCATTGGTCTGAAAGGCATTCTCAATCTTTTTGCCGAGCCCATAACGTGCCTGCAGGGCCACAACTTTCTCGAAAAATGCTAAACCTGCTAAAGTCGGCTCCCCGCCCTGCCAGGCAAAACTGACTTCAGGCCCGGGTTGCGCTTCAATGTAGCCCTTAATATAAGCTTCTAATAAATCATCGCTCATCTTGAACGGATGGTTTTTCGGAAAAAGCTTCACCTTTTCTAGATAAAAACAGTAGGTGCAGTCTAAATTGCATAACGGCCCCGCGGGCTTCGTCATTACATGGAATGGCTGTTTGGCTTTCATCATTACGGGAATCTCAAAGAAAAGGCTTGATCAACACAAGTTCATTATTAAAGTTTATCTAATAATCTCACATTATGAAATCAGTTCAGCTTAACAACAACGTCCTGCGCGACGGCCACCAAAGCCTCGCCGCCACCCGTATGCGCACCGAGCAAATGCTCCCAGTTTGTGAGCAACTTGACAACTGGGGCTTCGGCGCTCTGGAAACCTGGGGCGGCGCCACAATCGACTCCGGCCTGCGCTTCCTGGATGAATTCCCATTCGACCGTTTGGACGCACTTAAAAAGGCCTGCCCCAAGACGCCGCACATGATGCTGTTACGCGGCCAGAACATTGTGCAATACGCCCACTTCCCCGACGATGTGGTGACGGCCTTCATTAAGACCAGCGCCGATCACGGGATGAACATTTTCCGTATTTTCGACGCGCTCAACGACACGCGCAACATGAAGTGCGCGATCGACGCCTGCCGCGCGGCCGGGGCTCAGGCCCACGGCACGATTTGCTACACCAGCAGCCCCGTGCACACAGTCGCCAAATTCATCGAGATGGGGGTCGAGCTCGAAAAGATGGGAGCCCATGCGATCGTATTGAAAGACATGGCCGGCCTAATCCCGCCAATGGAAGCCTTTGCCATCATCGACGGTCTCAAGAAGAAGGTTAAAATCCCCGTCTGGATCCACACCCACGACACTGCCGGCCTCGGCACCAACACCTACATGTCGGCCATCGACGCTGGTGTAGACGCCATCGACCTCTCCGTTTCGCCCTTCGCCAACGGCACTGGCCAGCCCGACACCACGCGCATGCTCGCGATCTTGCAAGGGCACGAGCGCTGCCCACAAATTTCCGACGAACAACGCAAGTCGCTGCGGGAAGTGCGCACCCACCTGGAAAAAGTCTACGCCGAGATGGGCGAGTTCACCAGTCACAAGAATGAGGTGATCGACGTCGATACGCTTGAATATCAAGTGCCCGGCGGCATGCTCTCTAACTTCCGCACACAACTTAAAGAGCAGAAGATGGAAGATAAGTTCGAAGACGTCTTCCGTGAGATCCCTGTCGTGCGTAAAGCGCTCGGCTGGATTCCACTCGTCACACCGACCTCTCAAATCGTTGGCATGCAAGCCTTCCTCAACGTCAAGTTTGGTCGCTGGAAGCAAATGTCGCCGCAAGCTGCCGACATCGCGCTGGGCTACTATGGTCAATGCCCTGCCGAGGTGGACCCCGAAGTGCAAAAGATCGCTGCCAAGCAAGCGGGCAAAGAGCCCATCAGCTGCCGCCCCGTGGAGGCCCCAGGCGCCCAGCACAAGCACATGGACGACCTACGCAAGGAGCTCAAAGCTAAGAACTTCCCTAGCGACGACGAGCACTGCGTCATCCACGCAATGTTCCCACCACAGCTGGAGAAACATCTAAAAGGCGAAGGCCCCAAGCCCAAGCCCAAGCCAGTGGCCATGCCTGCGGAAGCTCCCAAAGCAGCCGCGGCAACCGCCACACCGGCAGCCAGCAGCAATGGCCCCCAAAAGCGCTACGGCCTGACGATTAACGGCAAGCAAATTGAAGTCGGCGTCGAAGAGATCGTCTAATCACAACAATTCAGCATAACCTTCACGAAAGCTCGGAAACTTTGGACACCAGTCCAAAGCCTTCCGGGCTTTTTTGTTGCTGATCCACCGATGTGGCATCCGCCCGCCACGGCGGCGCAAACGCTCAGAAACATTCTCGGGATTAAAGACAGGTGCCGGCAAACCGAGCTGCTCTGCCAAATAGTGCAGCACCTCGGCCTTCAGCGTGGGCGTATCGTCGGCGATGTTATAAATGCCAGCTGGCGCGCTGCCAGTGATGACCGCAACAATCGCGGCTACAATGTCCTCACGATGAATCATATTGAGCGCGTAATCGCCGCGGCCCGGGATCTCGCCACGGGCCGTACGGACTTGATCCAACAAATAGTGGCGCCCTGGCCCATAGATGCCAGCCAGGCGTAGCACATACCAATTCGGCAAATCAGCCGCAGCGGCCAACAAAGCCTCAGACTCCAATAACACCTGCCCCGTTGCCGGTGCTCCACTGGTATCGACCGCTTCATCCACCGTCACTCCGCCATCCTGCGGGTACACCGATGTGCTGCTGGTATAGACATAACTGTCGATCGACTGCGATCGGGCCCAGTCCAAAATCGACTGCTGCCCCGCAAGGTACGATTTACGATAGCCTGCCAGCCCCCCACCGCCCGAGCTGACACAATTCACCACCGCTTGATAGCGCCCGACCACTCGTGTGTGCCACTCGTGGGCATCCAATTCGGCAACGACCACTTCATCTAGACCCAGTTCACGCAGCGCGGCCGCCTGCTCCGGGTTACGCGTCAACGCGCCAACCCGCACACCGCGCGCGCGCAGGTACCGAGCCAAGGCCGTGCCCACATAGCCACAGCCAAAGATAATCACCGAATCAGGGAGTTTATGAGAGTTTGCCATTTTATTGTTCCAGAGCTTGTCGGATGCCTTCGACTCAGCCAACATTCGCCCGCAATGCAAACCGCACAACCAGAAAAAGTCCGCGCCTACCTACTCGATCTACAAGATCGCATCTGTGCCGCACTAGCAGCCGAAGATGGCCAAGCTAGCTTTCTAGAAGATAGCTGGACGCGCGAAGAGGGCGGCGGTGGACGCTCACGCGTGATGGCCGAGGGCAAGGTTTTTGAAAAAGCAGGCATCAATTTTTCCGATGTCCGGGGCAGTCAACTGCCCGCCTCCGCCACCGCCAAGCGGCCACAACTCGCGGGTGCCAGCTTTCGTGCGATGGGCGTATCACTGGTGGTGCACCCACGCAATCCACAGGTGCCGACGACGCACATGAACGTGCGCTACTTCTACGCGGAACCAAAGGATGGCGAGCCAATCTGGTGGTTCGGCGGAGGCTTCGATCTGACCCCTTACTACGGCGTGCGCGAAGATGCGATCCACTGGCACCAGACTGCGCGAGCAGCCTGCGCTCCCTTCGGCGAAACACTCTACCCGAAATTTAAGCAGATCTGCGACGAATATTTCTACCTCCCTCACCGCGAGGAGCCGCGTGGCATCGGCGGCATCTTTTTTGACGACTACTCCGAAGGTGGCTTCGAGCAGGCCTTCGCTTTCATGCAATCTGTGGGGGATCATTTCGTGCCGGCCTACCAGCCCATTGTGGCGCGCCGCAAAGACAGCCCATTTAGCGATGCTCAGCGCCAATTCCAGCTCTACCGCCGTGGGCGCTACGTCGAGTTCAACCTAGTCTATGACCGCGGCACCCACTTCGGACTGCAGTCCAAGGGCCGCACCGAGTCCATCCTGATGTCGCTGCCCCCACTAGTCCGCTGGGACTACGATTGGCAGCCCGAGCCCGACACCGCGGAAGCCGAACTCTACGAAGTTTTTCTAAAACCTCAGGATTGGGCGGATATGAAATACTGAAATTCAATATTTAACCCCGATCAGCGATACAACACCTACAACCCAGGACGGGCTGCTTTAGCTGCCCCACGCATCTAAAGCTCTTTCCATCACAACAAAGGCAGCTAAAGCAGCCGATCCCAGTAAAAATCACGCATCACTAAAATGACACCACGCCAACGCTTTCTCGCCGCTGCCAATCAACAACCTGTCGACCGTCCACCGATCTGGCTGATGCGCCAGGCGGGCCGTTACCTGCCCGAATACCGGGAGCTGAAAGCGCAGCACGACTTCGTCACCATGGTGCGCACGCCCGAGCTGGCCGCCGAAGTCACTCTGCAGCCACTGCGCCGCTTCCCACTGGATGCGGCCATTATTTTCTCCGACATCCTCGTCATTCCCGAAGCGCTGGGACAAGGCTACCACTTCCGCGATCAAGGCGGCATCGGCATGGACTACCTGCTCGACACCAAGGCCAAGATCGAAGCGTTGGATGCTACTAAGATTGCCGAAAAGCTGAAATATGTCGCCGACGCGCTCACACTCACACGCTCGAAGCTCGGCGAAGACACCGCGCTGCTCGGCTTTTGCGGTTCCCCATGGACGCTCGCCTGCTACATGGTGGAAGGCGGCTCTGCCAAGGACTTCATCAAAATTAAGCAACTGGCCTGGGATCAGCCTGAGCTCTTTGAACAATTGATGCAGAAATTGACCGACGGCATCGTCGAATATTTGCACATGCAAATCGACGCCGGAGCGGATGCCCTGCAAATCTTCGACTCCTGGGGTGCCATCTGCCCCGCCACTCATTACGAGGCATGGTCGCTGCGCTGGATTCATCACATCATTAACGAGCTCAAAGGCCGGGTGCCCGTGATCCTTTATGCCAAGGGCATGGGCCACAAAGCTGCCGATCTCATGCACACCGGCGCTAAGATCATCAGCCTCGATTGGACGATAAACCTACGCCGCATGCGTCAAAGCATCGGTCATGGCGCTGCAGTGCAGGGAAACCTCGACCCCGTCACACTCACCACCACGCCCGAAATCACTCAGCGCGAAGCGCAACGCGTGCTCGACGAAGCGGGCAAGCAGCCAGGCTTCATCTTCAACCTAGGTCACGGGATGATTCCCTGTGCCAAAATCGAATGCGTGGAAGCTTTGATGGAAGTGGTGACCGGTCGCAAGAACGCGTAGCGGAAACGCGTAGCGGAAACGCGTAGCGGAAACTACTTCTTTGCTAGCGCATTGCCCTCGAGCAGCAGGCCCATTTTAGCGCGCAGCGCCGCAGAGATGGCCTTTCGGTCGCTCGGGTCTTGCGCGATACAGTTGACGATGGCGCTCCCCACCACCACGCCATCCGCGGCTTGGGCCACGGTGCTGACATGGTCGGCATTCGAGATTCCGAAGCCCACCACCACCGGTAAGTCGGTGTGCTGCTTGATCTGAGCCACATTCGCTTGAATGCTCTCCGACATCGAGGCCTGCTCCCCTGTCACGCCCTCGCGAGAAACATAATAGACGAAACCAGTAGTTGCCTTGCAGATGATCTCTAAGCGCGAGTCCGGCGTAGTGGGCGCGACGATAAAGACGGTCTTCACATCGTGCTTCGCACATGCTTCCAGATGCTCGCCCGCTTCTTCCGGCGGCAAATCCAGCGTCAGGATGCCATCCACGCCAGCCGCTTTGGCACGCTCCGCGTAAGTCTCACTGCCTTGAGCAAATACCAAGTTGTAGTAGGTGTAAAAAATGATAGGGACTTCGCTAAACTCGCGAATCGCGCGGACTAAATCCAGCACACGCTCACCATTCGACCCACTTTCGAGCGCACGCTGTGCGGCCAACTGATTCGTTAAGCCGTCCGCGAGCGGATCCGAAAACGGCACTCCGAGTTCAAGCACGTCCACCCCAGTCTCAATCACGGCTCGGCAGGCTTCGATCGAGCCCTCGAAATCTGGATCCCCCGCACAGAGGTAACCGACGAAGGCGGCACGGTTTTCTTCGCGAGCTTGAGCAAAGGCTTTTTCTATTCGGTTCATAGAAAACTATGAAGCTATGAAAGTGAGAAAGTTGAAAGGTAAAACTTAAGTCAGGAGGCAAAGACTTTCCTCTAAACTCTCCCACGAGCCCCTGCCGAGCTCCTCCCGAAAGCTAGCCTTTCGCGCAGTGAAACGGTAAGCTAACTATTACGAATCAGTGCTTTCTCAATCAATGGTAACATCTTACCACGTCGGAAGAGCGTCACCTGGCCGGAACTGCCCGAGACGACGATGCAGAGGCAATCGATCGCTTGCGTAATCGAAGCCGCCGCGGCGTGCCGACTCCCAAGGCCACTATGCAGCTCGTGTGTGTAGTCCGGCGTATGGATCAATGAGCCCGCCGAGATCAGCACACCGTCCCCCCGAATAATGAAGGCACCGTCGATGGAAGAAAGCTCTTTGACCGTCTCATCCATGAAGGGATTGAGAATATTACGATCCTCGTCCTTATAGCCGTAAAATGGATTTAAGATCAAAGGCTTAGTGTATTGAGAGATCTGCTCCGCATTCCCCAAAGCAAACAAGCAACCAACTGGGTGGCCTTCGCGCCCTTCGACCGCCAATTCTGTCGCGATCGCAAGCACCCGTTCGATCACCTCTGGCTTTACAGTAGCTGGCAGCATATCGGACTTACTGGCGAGCATCGTGTCGAACTCTCGCTCGATATCCACCACCGTAATACTATCAAACTGATTACTCTGCGGAAGACCGCCGATGCAACACAAGCGGTCCTGACTCGAAAATATCCCCCGCGTCAGGCCGATCAGCACCGCACTGCGCAATTGCGAAAAACGGTGATTACTATAGGAGCGGATCGGAATCACCGCATCGATCTCCTCACGCTCGGTCGCGGCCTCCGAGGTCCCATGCGCAATCAGCACCGTCTTAAAACCTTTAAACACCTTGCCCACTTCAACCCCACCACCGAAAGTATCCGCAAATACCAATACCGAGGTGCACTGCGCTCCCTTGGCGATCTTGGCCGCTTCACGCAGGATTAGATTATTAAAACGATTATGCCGGCGACGTGGCTGGCTCTCCTCTCCAGCAAAGACTTGCTTCAGCTCTTTGCGAAAGTCGGATAATTTCTCCGCCGCATGTAAACGCTCCATGTGCCCCTTGTCCTGAAAGACCCGGGCCAGCGAAGCGAGACTGTAGAGGTAGCTGCGCGCGTTTTTCGAGGCGAGCAGCAGAAAAATATAACGGATGTCCTGATATTCAGAATGCCCATCGTAGGCTAAGCCATTAGGACAACGTCCCACCGCAACCATGTAGGGACGCTTCATATTCACACGTGCATGTGGCAAGCACACGCCATGCCCCAGATAAGTCGTCATCTGCCGCTCGCGGTCCAGCAGGTCCGCCACGAGGCCCTTCTTAGTGAGCCCACGCTCCTTGGTGACGTCACAAACCTCGATTAATTCAGATACAGCGCTTTCGAAATCCGTGCTTTTAAGGTCGATCACACGGGACTGGGCGATGTATCGGTCGATGCGCATGTAGGCGTGGCGAAGTTTCTAATGTTGATGGTTCAGGTCGTTTAAATCGTTAAGCCACTACTTATGCGCGAGATAGAGAATCTAGCAACGATCAAATGCAACAAATACAGCAAATACAGCAAAAGCGAATCTGCGCATCCTGAGTGGATTACTGCTCCCACTCGATGGCACCCTTTTTCAGTTCGTAGAAAAGCCCGAGCACCAACACGAAAAGGAAAAAGAAGACCGGCAAAATGATCGGCAGATTCGCGGCCAGAAACTCGCGAAAAGTTAAAACCCATGGGAACAGGAAGACCACCTCGATATCAAACAAGATAAAGAGCATCGCAGTCACATAAAACTTAACAGCAAACGGTGCATGCCCAGAGCCCTCAGCTAGCATACCACACTCGTAGGGCGTGTTTTTGATCGCAGTGTCAGTGCCACGCTGCCCGAAGATATGCGACGCGATAATAACAAACGCGCCAATACCGGCAGCGATTAAAATTTGAACAAGGATCGGATAATAGTCCGCGATTTGCATAATACAAAGAAAGAACTCTGCTTTAGCGGAGAATTCAAGGTGTTTCTATCCAGATAAGATAGAAAGTCTTAACGACTGACACAGCTACCAGGGCGCCACCCGCCGTAACCACGATTTTTCTTCAGGCAACTCCACCGGCTCAGGCGCAGGCGCCACTGGTGGGGGCCGCACACTTACACCGCTTTCAGGCAACGGCACTGGCTGCACTCGTATCCGATCAGGGTCCAATTCGCCCAGTCCTAAACTGGCGGCAAAGGGTAACTGCCGCGGCAAGGGCTCGATCTCAGAAAAGCCCTCCAAGACGCGCCTCACGTTGATACGGTCATATAGCATACGGTCCAGCGCAACCGGATCACGACTCATCCATAAGCGCGGCTCTGAGCGACTGTAGATCGAATTAAAATACGGGCCCGCGATAAACTGATAACGCTCCAGCGACACAAAATTCAAAAGGAGTCGCTCTTCAAGCTCGGGAATCGCCGCAATCTCGGCCACCGCGGCGGATGCGGTGGCTTGATTGACTAAAAAGCGCCGGCTATTACTCACGTTCCAGAGGGTCGCATTGGCCAGCACACCATCGATTCCAAGCGCAGGGTCATCTACGCCCACTGCTAGATTGATCCAGAAATCGACCTCAAACAAGAGGGGCTTTGGCAAAAAACTTTTACGGCCCTGCGCGCCCTCGGCGAGCTCTGTCGCACCGCGCGCCTCCGAAATCAGCTGCGGCTCCTGCTGCAAGGCTGGTGGCAGGGGACTATCGTAAAACCAATCAGGATCATAGTATTGCTCGCTGTCCAAAGCGAGTACGGGACAGCCCTCAAACTGTGCAGCGGACTCGCTCAACGGCGGCATCACTCCAGCCTCGCGCAAATCATAGGCGGAATAATCGACGATGAATATCAAGTCGCGCTCATAGCCACGCAGCTCCAAGGCCTCGATCAGGGCTCGAATCAATTGCAGCGGCGTGCCCAGCCCCGCACGCCCACGAGTGTTGATTTTGAGAGCGACCTTCCCCCGCTCCCCAGGCTGCAGCGCTTGACCGACTTGTTGCTCATAAGCCTGCAGCAAGCCCTCGACTTCAGTGTAATACAGACTTCCGCTCGCAAGGGGAGACTCCCAAACCAAACCGAGCGGCGCACGTGGCGCCAAAGCCCCCGCAATCGTCCCAAGCCCGAGGAGGCTACACATAAGTATAAAACAAGCGAGGAACCAATTCGGCGACCACTTGACTAATTCGCACGGGGAACGCGCCCCTACTCCTGCAATAGTACAATTGTACACCTGCCGCCTATCCACTTGACAGCTATAAAGCGGAAACGAGAGTAGACGCTTCGTCGTTTTGTTGCTAAATGCACTCACAAACCGAACACAATTCCCGCACATGTTAAAAGCAAACTTCAAAAGCGTATTCTTCATCACACTGGTCACGACCTTCACTTTGTTGATTGGTTGCAGTAGTCCTGAAGAAAAAAAGGCCGCGCAAATTAAAGAGGCCCTCTCCCTCTCCGCGAATGGCGCCAACGCAGAAGCTTTGGAAATACTCGAAAATCTAGCCACGCTCTACCCCAACGACCTGGAAATCCTGAATTCCATCGGCCAAATCTACACCGCTCAGGGCGACCCTACGATGGCCGCGTTCTTCCTGGAGCAGGCCTATCTACAGGCGCCCGAAGACACCGAACTACTCTTCAAGACCTACCAGAGCTTAGAAGCCGCCAAGCAACCATCTGCTCATCTGTTGGAAAAACTGGCCGTGCAAGCACCGGGTGCCTTGACGCCAGAGCTCTGGGTGCGCCTCGGCCAATCCCGCCAAGCGGAAAATAAAGTGCAGCCCGCTCTCGATGCCTACCTAAAGGGCGTCAACCCCGAGCAGAAAAAGCCCGCTCCCGAAACTGCGGCTGCCATCGGTCAGCTCTTCGTCAAAGCTGGCAACCTCCCGCAGGCCGAATCATGGCTCAAAATCGCAGCCGACAACGATGATCCAAATGCCTTAACCGCCCTGTTCGCACTACTCGAAATCAATCTACGCCAAAAAGACTGGGTCGAGGCCGAAGCCACCATCGCTCAACTCAACAAACAATTCCCCGGCGCCGTCGAAGCCAGCCAATGGAAACAAGCCCAGCAAGAACTCATTCGCTGGCGCAAGGCACAAGACGAGATGAAGGCTAAACTCGCCCAAGCCGAAGCGGAAAAAAAGGCAGCCCAAGCCGCCGCAGCCGCACGAGCTAAAGCACAAGCAGAACAAATCGCCGCTCAAAAAGCAGCCGCCGAGAAAGCCGCCGCCACAGAACCCGCCCCAACAGCAGACCCCGCCATTGCCACAGCAGACGCGGCCCCAAGCACTGCTCAGCAAGAAAACGATCCTGGCCTCACAGGCGGTAAAGCACAAATCATCGCCGACCTCGAAGCTGCCGAAGCCATGGCCGACGCCCCGGCCATCGAAGGCGAAATGCCCGATGCAATCGACCCAGCCATTTCTACGACCGAAGCGATCGCCTTCAACCCAGCCATCGCAATCGAGCCAGCCGATCCGGAAATTTCTTTCGAAGTCAATTACGACCAAGCCTCCAACGCCGCTGGTACGAACTATAGCATCGCTGCAGACACCCCAGCAGAGCCAGCGCCCTCTCAAAACATCCAAGAATATACAGCTCAGTTCCCAGAGCCTGACACAGAAGCTTCCAGCCAAGCGATTCGCCCCAGCACCCAAGCACGTAGCATCGAGGAGCTCATGGCTGACGCAGAAACAGCCACGCTGGATCGCGACTTCAAATCAGCCATCCGTAAATACTGGGCCGCTATCAGTATCGCGAACAACCGCGCCGACGTCTGGAACCTGCTTTCCCGCGCCTACCTAGTCGACGGGCAACTAAAAAATGCCGAAACCACCGCCCTTGAAGCGGTCCGCCTAGAGCCTCGCGAAGTCGCCTACACACTCGATTACTTGCGTGTTGCACAACGCTCAAAAGAGCCTCAGGAGTTCCTGACCGAGCTCGAAACCGCCTTCGACCGCTTTCCCACCAGCCCCGAAATCACGCTCTCACTCGCGCGCGGCCACGAACGTATCTCCAAGGACTATCCCACCGCCCGCAATCTTTACCTACGATTCATCGACACCGCACCGAGGCACCCACTCATCCCCGAGGCACGTGCCGCAGTCGATCGACTCCGCTAGGCCACCTTCCATCTCAAACTAAATCTCAAAGCTCAACCCCGCGCAGCGCGCGATTATTACACTTATCTCCCTTGGCACGCGTTAAACAAAGCTCCATCGAAGCCATCAAACACCAAGTCAACTTGGTCGATGTCGTCTCCCCCTATGCCCAACTCAAAAAAGCTGGGCGCTCATGGAAAGGACTCAGCCCTTTCACACAGGAAAAAACAGCATCCTTCTACGTCCACCCCGATCGCGGCTTTTATAAATGCTTCAGCACCGGCGAAGGTGGCGACTGTTTCACCTTTATCATGAAACAGGAAAACCTCGAATTCATCGAGGCTGTCGAGTTTCTCGCCAAGAAATTTAATATCACCCTCGAATACGAGGCCGGTGGCCCCTCGCGCGAAGAGATGTCGCTGCGCAAGCAAATCTTCGAGCTCCACGAGCTCGCTACCACTTGGTTCCACCAACAGTTTCTTGAATCGAAAGAAGCGGGCCCCGTGCGCGATTACTGGAAGAACCAACGCGGCTTCACGCCCGAAACCGCCAAAGAAGTTAAAATCGGCTATGCCCCTGCCGCCCGCGAAGCTTTCGCACTCTACTGCAAAGAGCGCAAGGTCTCCACCGCGGCTATGCTGCAGTCGGGGCTCTTTTTCTCCCGCGAAGGGGAACGTAACCACGAATATTTCAAATCCCGCTTCCGTGGACGGCTCATGATCCCCATCCGGGACGTGCAAGGACGCGTGGTGGCCTTCACCGCACGCCAGCTGCCTCAGACGCCAGAGGACGATCCCGCACGCGAGGCCAAATACGTCAACTCCCCCGAGACTCCGATCTTTCATAAAGGCCGCATCCTCTTCGGCATGGATCACGCCCGCACTCACCTCAAAGACGGCGAGAGCTTTCTCTTAGTCGAAGGCCAGCTCGACGCGATCCGCTGCTGGTCCGTCGGCCTGCATACCGCCGTCGCCCCACAGGGCACCGCCATTACCGACGACCAAATGCACCTACTGCGCCGCTACGAGCCGAAAAGCATCGAGTGCTTGCTCGATGGCGACGCCGCAGGCCGTAAAGCCGCACTGCGCGCAATGCCACTCGCCTTTAAGGCGGGCCTGGAATTTCGCTTTTTATTGCTGCCAGAGAAGGCCGACCCCGACGACCTCTTGCGCGAGCAAGGCGCCGCAGCCTTGGAGCCACTACGCCAAAGCTCCAAAAGCGGCATCGAGTTACTGGTGGCCGAGAGCCTGCCCGCAGGGCGCAGCCCCACCACCAACGAAAAGACCACCGCCCTGCGCGCGGTCTTCGACCTACTGCACCACGTACCTTCCGAAGTCGCACGCGAAGATTACATCCGGATCGCGGCCCGCCTCGTCAATGTCGACCCCATGGCCGCACTGCGTGACTTCCAAAAAGTGCCCCCGCCGCGCCCTGCATTTCAGCGCGAAGAAGCCGCACCCGCGCCCAAGGCAACCCGAGACCCGCTATTGACACAAGCCACTTGGGAGCTACTTTGGCTCGTTTTACATCATCCGGAACACGCTCAGAAGCTGTCAGAAATTATTGATTACGAATGGATTAATACAGACTCCACCACAGGCAGGCTGCTCTCACGCCTACTCGCTGAGCTACGCGAAGGGATGATTGAAAGTGTCGATCAGATAGAAAATATCATTGATACCATTGAAGAACGTCAACTTTTAGCCGATATTCACTCCCGCGAACTCAGCATCGAAGCGCCCGCCAAACAAATCGTATCCTGCCTCGAACGCCTCCGCCGCAATCATGTAGACGCCCAGATTAAACAATTGAAACAACAGATCATTAACGCAGCTCCCGAATCACAGATAGACCTGATGCGTGAGCAAAAAGCACTCATTCGCAATATCGCGCAGCCCCTCCAACTCACACTTTAAGACCGCACCACCTTACGAAACTAATTATGCCAGCCGCGAAAAAGAAAACCGTCACCAAAGCTCCCGCCAAGAAAACCGTCGCCTCCAAGAAGGTCGCCGCTAAAGCGATCAAGAAAAAAGTTGTGATCGACGATGAGACAGACGACGCAAAGCTCGCCGCCGCCACCGAGAAGGCTGCCAAGAAGCGCAAACTATCCCCCAAAGCGCAGGAGAAACTCAACGAGCGCATCCGCAACCTGATCCGCCTCTCGAAAGAGCAGAGCTTCCTGACCTACAAGGATATCAACCAAGCACTGCCCGATTCCGTCAACAACCCCGACGAAATCGAAAACGTAATCTCCATCCTCCAGAATCTGGAAGTTGAAATCTTGGACGACAACGAAGTCGATGCCTTCAAGGCACGCCAGGAAGAGACCGAGGAAAAGGAAGTCCGCACCTCGCAAAACGACATTCTCGACGATCCCGTCCGAATGTATCTCAAGCAAATGGGCCAAGTGCCCCTCCTCACACGTGAAGAAGAGGTCGCCATCTCCAAGCGTATCGAAAAGGCCGAGCTGAAAGCACAAGACGCCCTGTTCTCCACTGCGCTCACACTCGAATTTCAAAACAACGTCGTACAAAAGCTCCTCAACCGTGAGGAACGCTTCGACCGCGTGGTACTCGATAAAAAGATCGAGAGCCGCGAAGCCTACTTTAACAGCTTACCCAAGCTACTCGAAGAAGCACACCGCCTGGGCGAGCGCATTTACGCCGCATGGGACAGCCACGTCAATGCCAGCAACGAGTCCAACGCCAAGCGCGCACGCACTCGCATGGTCAAATACGAAGAAGAGCTGCGCAAGGTGCTACGTAAATACTGCCTTAAGCTCAAATGCTTCGAAGATTTCCTCAATAATCTCACACCGGTCTACCGCGAAGTATCCAATCTCTACGACGACCTCGCCGATGCCGACATGGTCTCTGCCCGCCGTAAGACCAAGGTCGACGTCCAAGCCACCGAGCAGCGCCTCGAAGAAATCAAGGCTGAGTTCAAAATGGATGCCCGCGAATTCATGGAGATCATCCGTGAAGTGCGCCTCGGCATGCGGGAAGCACACAAGGCCAAGACTGAGATGGTTGAAGCCAACTTGCGCCTCGTAATCTCCATCGCCAAGAAATATACCAACCGCGGCCTGTCTTTCCTCGACCTCATTCAAGAAGGCAACATGGGCCTGATGAAAGCAGTTGAGAAGTTCGAATACCGCCGCGGCTATAAGTTCTCGACCTACGCGACTTGGTGGATCCGCCAAGCGATCACCCGCTCCATTGCCGATCAAGCACGCACCATCCGGATTCCCGTGCACATGATCGAGACCCTGAACAAGGTCATGCAAGTGCAGAAACAACTGCTGCAAGAACTCGGCCACGAACCGACTGCGGAGGAAGTTGCCGACGAAATGAACCTTCCGATCGAGCGCGTCCAGTCCATCATGAAGATGGCCCAGCAACCGATTTCCTTACAAAGCCCCGTGGGCGACTCCGATGACACCAACTTCGGCGATTTCATCGAAGACAAAGGCGCGGAAAATCCTTACGACATGACCGCCTACAGCCTGCTGCGCGAAAAGATCACCGACGTGCTCGACTCGCTCACAGAGCGCGAGCGCCGCGTGCTCTCACTGCGCTTTGGCCTCGCCGACGGTTACTCCCGCACCTTGGAAGAAGTGGGCCGCCAATTCAAAGTCACCCGTGAACGTATTCGCCAAATCGAGGCAAAGGCCCTGCGTAAGATGCGTCACCCGACACGCATCCGCCAACTACACGGCTTCTTCGAGGGCGACATCAACCTCGAAAAACCTGGCATGGACAGCATTAAAAGAGAAAACGCCAAACATAAATAAGATCGTAAAGGCCCTCATTTTACAGGAGGCTCTCTAAGACCGTCATCTATCTGTTACAAAAATATGCGTCATACATCTCTACTTCTCCTTGCACTCGCTGCCGGCTCTCTCCCAATTCTCAGTGGTTGTGGTGGGCATAACGGCGTCCGCATAACCGAAGGCGATCAGCAGATCGGCGCCGCACAAACGGGCACTGTGATTCCTGTAAGCTCCGCCACAGTTGTGCATGTCAATGTGTTCGAACGCCTCGCCACGCTGCGTAACGCACGTGGATTCGCCGACGGCGCCTTCCTGACCACTCGCGACAATACAGGTAAGCAGACGGCAACGCTCAAAGCCCGCGCGCAACGCGAAGGCCTACGCACCGCCGACATCCTCGAAGGTCTGCCTGACATTAACGATCGCGCAGAAAAAGTCAGCGCCAGCGAAAGCGCTCGTCTCAGCAAAATCTACCGCGACCCGATCCAAGAATAATTTAATCACCACAGCGGCACAGCACCTACCGTAACTAGCCGCCTCCGGGCGACCAACTGCCCGTTTTAAGTCCACATCTCAATCAGCACGCTCCAATGAGTTCACTCGCCTTTATCCAAAATATAAATGGTCCGGAAATCCTCCTGATCTTCCTGATCGTCCTACTGCTCTTCGGAGCCAAACGCTTACCTGAGCTGTTCAAGTCCTTCGGCAAATCAATTCGTGAATTCAAAAAAGCCACCTCTGAGATCGAAGAAGATGTACGCAACGCGATGGAAGAAGAGCCACGCAAGCCTGAGCCGACCACTCCCGCTGCGCCCCCCAAACAAGTCGAGTCTACCAACAGCGACGAGACTAAGGCGGATAAGGCTTAAGCGGATTTAAACTGATCCAAGGCGGCCAAAGCACGTGCGCGGCCCGCTTGGTGATCGATGATCGGCTCTGGGTAGTCCTTGCCGAGCTCCACACCGGCGTAATCCAAAACTCCGCGGGGTGCCTCCCATGGGGTATGAATGTACTTCGCTGGCAGCTTCTTGAGCTCAGGCACGAAGCGCTTTACGTAACTGCCGTTGGGGTCAAATTTCTGCCCCTGGATGATTGGGTTGAATACTCGAAAATAGGGAGCGGCATCGGCCCCGCAGCCACCACTCCATTGCCAGCCCAAGGTGTTACTGGCAAGGTCGGCATCCACCAAAGTATCCCAGAACCACTTCGCCCCCTCCTGCCAGTCGTGCAGCAAGTGCTTCACCAGCAGCGAAGATACAATCATGCGCACCCGATTGTGCATCCAGCCGGTTTGCCAAAGCTGGCGCATACCTGCATCCACAATCGGGTAGCCGGTGTGGCCCGTTTGCCAAGCTTTCAGCGTAGCTGCATCGTGCTCCCAGGGAAAATCCGTATACTCCTCGCGCAGCGGTGTATCCGGCGTATGCGGGAAGTGGTAGAGCACGTTGTAAGCAAATTCGCGCCAATAGATTTCTTTCAGATAGACCTGTGGCCCCTTCGCACGTAAATCACATTGCTGCTTGAGCCGGTGCGCAATTTGTCGCGGTCCGATTTGCCCCCACTGCAAATAAGGCGAAAGACAAGAGGTGCCGTCGTCATCGGGGCGGTCTCGCGCACGATCGTAGTTTTCCACCGCAGCGGCGAGAAAGGTATCCAAGCGTTTCATCGCGCCCGCCTCGCTAGGATCCCAGTGGGTATAAAAGCTGCGATACCACTGCACTTTCGGTAGTAAATGGAGCGCCTCCAATGGCGTCGACTGCGGGTAGCGCTCAGGGAACTGCACAGCCGACCAATCCGGCTGAGCCAAAGCTGGTAGCTCGCGGTCTTTGAGCTTTTTCCAATAGGGCGTATACACCTTGTATGGCTGCCCGCTCCCAGTGGCCGCAGTGTGTGGCTCATTGAGTAAGCTGCTATTGAAACTCTCCACCTCGACTCCATCTTCACGTAGCGACCGCTTGATCTCCGCATCCAACTCTCGCAAGGGGGATTCATAGCGACGATTCCAATAAATGCGGCGAGCCCCCGTCTTTGCGATAATGTCACGCAAGTGCTGCAAGCTGGATCCCTCACGCAGAATCAACTTTCCCCCACGCTCTTGCAAAGACTCGCCCAAGCCAGCAAGCGCCTGGTGCAACCACCACTTTGAGGCCGCACCGGGCGCCCAATCGCCCGCCTCCTCAGGCGCCCAGATAAAAACAGGCACGATCGGCGCCCCCCGCTTAATGGCGGCTTCTAGCGCGGAATTATCAGCAAGTCGCAAATCCTTGCGAAACCAAAGTATTGTAGGAGCTGTGGGCATTACAACTAAGCGAACTTTGGCCGTAAACATTACAGCTCTAACAGCGTTATTACAAAAATAATGTCTTCGTGCTGAACCAGCACGAAGACGCAGCGACTGCTACTGCAGAACCAAGCAGCCCAGTTTACGTATACCAAGCGCACACTATGAAACGGCTACAAAAGGGATTACAACTGTATTTCTAGTCAAATAGTCATCGCCCCAATCACACCCCACTTATGTATTTTAACAAAATCCCCCCCGCGGTTAACTTCATCCGGCAAGCCAGCAACGATCAAGCAGCACAACGATCAAGTGAACTAACACAACTAGGTGGGGATGTTTTTCGTTATCGCATTGAATCTTCGCAATGGGAGCAAAAGAGCCAGGCACAGCTAAACCTCGACTGTTTTAAAGACGAACAGGTGCGTGCACAGCTCTCAGAACATCCACACTGCGGCCTATGGTTAGACATAGACTACATGGATGCTTACAAAGTATTTACTGTAGTGAAAGACGGATTTGAGAACCATCGCAGACGAATCAAAGCGCTCCAAGACAACGGTCGAAAAATCGTGCCCATAATAGACCCTGGCGTCAAATACAGCGAAGGCTACCCGACCTTCGATAGTGGTCGCGAAAGCGATGTCTTCTGCAAGACATCTGACGGGCACATCTATTCGGGCTTTGTATGGCCTGGCCGCACGGCTTTTCCGGACTATTCGCAAGAAAGCGCACGTGAATGGTGGGCGAAGCAATTAGAGCAATACACCACAGAATACGCCTTCGACGGGTACTGGCTCGACATGAACGACCCATCCACTGGTTCTGCCGAACTGGAAGACATGCGTTTCAATCACGCGCAAGATAGTCATAGTTGCTTCCACAATCAATACGCCTATGGCATGCAACAGGCCTCTCGCAAGGGTTTAAGCGCCGCCATCCAACAAAAGCGGCCTTTCATATTAAGTCGCAGCGGCTTTATCAGCAGCTCACGCTACTCCGCCATCTGGACGGGCGACAATTGGTCCAACTACTTCCACCTTAAAGCGAGCATCAATATGTCACTCAACCTCTCTCTGTCAGGCATTCCATTTAATGGACCTGACGTGCCAGGCTTTGAAGGTGACGCGCCCCCGCAACTCGCCGTCGACTGGTTTAAAGCGGGCTTCTTATTCCCCTTCTTTCGCAACCACTCCGCCGCCAACACCAGACAACAAGAGCCATGGGCCTTCGAAGATCCCTACCGGCAAGTCATCATTCATTACATACGATTGCGTTACAAACTACTCCCTTACCTCTATCACTTATTCATGGAGCATGCGGAACACGGTGACCCGATACTACGCCCGCTCTTTTACGAGTTTTCACATAATGAGACGCGCTTCGATCAGCTGGAAGATCAGTTTATGGTGGGCCCCGCGATTATGCAGGCACCCTTCGTCCATGAGGGCGAGAACAGCCGTTCCATTCTTTTACCTGCTGGTCGCTGGTGGGATGCTCGCAGTGGCCGATGGCTAGCAAAACAAAGTGAGCTCAATATAAGTGCCGACTTAGAAAGCACTCCGCTATTTATTCGCGATGGAAGTATAGTGTCAATGCTCCCTGGAGAAAGAAAAAGCCAGCAGTCCGACCTATCCGACATTGAGTGCCATATTTTCATCAGCGAAGACTATCAAGCACCCGTCACATGGACCTATCGCTTTGATGATGGTAAAACAGTCGATGCGCCACAATCGGAGCTTAGGCTACAATTTAAGCAGGATGGTGAGAGCTTAGTGCTGACTTGTCTGGAGCACTCGTTGAAAAACAAAACTCTTAAGATACGCTTCGTCGCACACGGCAAATTTAATGAGCTGCACTTGCAGAAATCGACGCAATGCACCAAACTCTCTCTGCAGCCATATCTCATTCGCCTGACTGGCTCAACAATTACAGCTCAAGCAACCGCCCCCATCACATTCAAGGATCCAAGCTAGATCGTTAAAGTAAGCTCTGCGGACCTAACGATTCGCCGTCACAGCCAAAACCCCATCCCCAGTGAGAATACCCAATCGCCCGCATCGAACCTTTAATCTTAAAACATCCTGACACTGCCTCGATCAGTCAATGGATTCAAAGCAAACATCTGGATGCAGTCATCGGAGCCAGCAGTCAAATGCCTGAGCATTTACGACTGCTAGACATCCAAATCGGCACAGACCTAGCCTACGCGGACCTCGACCTCGACTTTGAAAATCCAGCCTACAATGGCATCAGCGGAATCGATCAAAATTCGAATATGCTAGGGATTGCCGCAGTCGACCTATTAATGTCTGGTATTCAGCGCAATGAAAATGGAGTGCCCAAAATCCCACTGACTATTCAAGTGGAAGGGAGCTGGCAAGACCGAGGCAGCACGCCGAACAAGAAATAGACATCGCTTTCTTGCAATATCTACGCGCAATCACACATTTCGCCCAATGGACACTACCACTGCAATTCACCAACGACGCTCCGTCAAACACTACGATCCGAATCATCAGATGTCGGAAATCGAGATCCAAGAGCTGCTCGAGCAAGCGCTGCTCTCCCCCACCTCCTTCAACATGCAAAACTGGCGTTTTGTGGTGGTGACCGACCCCGAAAAGCGAGCCGCCATCCAAGCAGCCGCCTGGAATCAAGCTCAGGTCACAGAAGCCTCCATCACCATCCTTCTCTGCGCAGACCTACATGCACACGAAAATGCAGAACGCTACTGGGTCAACGCACCAGCGCCCGTGCAAGAAATGCTGGTCCCTATGATTGCTCCCTTCTACGGCAGCAACCCTCAACTGCAGCGCGACGAAGCCATGCGCTCAATCGGCATCGCCTCGCAAACACTCATGCTGGCCGCCAAGTCGATGGGTTACGACTCCTGCCCCATGATTGGCTTCGACCCCATCAAGGTAGGCGAAATTATTCAACTGCCCGAAAATCACGTCATCGGCATGATGATCACTGTCGGCAAAGCGATCAAAGACGCCAATGCACGTGGAGGACAGCTCCCCTACGAAGAAGTCGTCTTCCGCAACAGCTTCCCCGCATAGCCGCAGCATTCCACTAATTTTGACTAAAAAAGTTTTGCTTCTCCAGCAGCACAACCGTTCACTCCTCAGATGTACGAATTATCCGGAACAGTAAAAGTAATTTTCGACGAACAGACCTTTGGCAGCGGCTTTAACAAGCGCGAATTTGTCGTCACCACCGCCGACGACAAATATCCACAAGACATAAAGTTCGAGTGCCTTAAAGAAAAGGTCGAACTGGTCAACAAGCTCAAGACTGGCGACAAGGTCAAAGTGACCTTCGACATCAATGGTCGCGAGTGGAACGAGAAATACTTCGTCAATCTCAAGGCTTTCCGCATTGAAGCCGCAGGCGCAGCCGGCGGCAACAGCGATGAGCCCCCCCCATTTGATCCCTCCGACGAAATTTTGGACGAAGAGCCTCCTTTTTAAGCGGCTTAAACGCAGCAAAGCGCGCCAAAGTCCCACAAGCCACAAGCCCGTGTCTGCTCGCCCTCACTGAGGACTTAGCAGCGGCAACGGCCCCGCTCACTTAAACACGAGCGGGATAGAATTCAAAAAAAACGGCCCCTCCTCACGACTCAATATGAGTTGCGAGGAGGGGCCGTTGTGTAAAGTAGTCGCTAGAAGCAGGCCTTAAGAACGCTTCGAGCGCTTAAATCCGACATACGACAAGCCCAGTAGCCCAACCAAGAGTGCACTCGTGCTAGGCTCTGGCACGGCAGTCACAACAATATTGTCGAAGGAAACAGCGCCCAACACACCTGCCGTGAGCACACCAGTGGCATGACCTACATACAGATCAATACCGATATTCTCGCCGGCCTCAGCAAAACCTGCAGTGAAGGTGTAGGTAATACTCGTCGTTCCTGCGTCAAAAATGCCTAGGTCCAGCAATGAATCACTACCATCCGCATAAATCGTAATCCCCCCACTGCGCAGGCCGATCCCCACTCCAGCGTCTGACAATAAAGATTCATTCATAACAATCTCTTTCTTTTAGAGTTAACGTTGATAGATCTAGACAAAAATAGCCAATCTGGAAAATAAGAGAGAGGTAAAAACTGGCTATGCACACTCGAACAAGAAAAGTCATAGACCCCTAAAGCAACGAGCCGTAAGTAGTACAACACTAGCAGAAGAAATTAGCAATTACTAAAAGAACTATTATCGACCAAGCTCCAAGGTCCCTCAGACTACACGAGGCACCCGCGTGCTTATGATTTACAAATCAAATGCCCGAATTCGCCACATGTATTTGCATAGATAGCACAAGCGCATTAAATACACGATTCACAGCCAAAGAGCGTTGCCAGCAGGCACAAAACACTCGTAAGCTTCACGATTTTTTACAGCAATCACATGAAACGCATCGTCATTATCAACGGGCCGAACCTCGATCGGCTCGGCATACGCGAGCCAAGCATCTATGGCGACCAAACCCTGACCGACCTCGAAAACCTCTTAACCGAAGAGGCAGAAGACTTGGGAGTGCAGGTACAATTCTACCAGAGTAACCACGAAGGCTTTATCATCGATGAAATCGGTGAATACGCCGACTCCGAGGTATTTGGCCTGATCATCAACCCAGGCGCGCTCACTCACACCAGCCTCGCGCTCCACGATGCATTGGCCGGCTGCGACTTACCGACGATTGAAGTGCACATCAGCAATATCTACCGCCGCGAGGAAATTCGGAAGCACTCACTCACCGCACCAGCCTGTATTGGCGTCATCTCAGGCCTCGGCTTCGACGGCTATGTCGCCGCACTGCGTCACCTCTCTAAACTCGATTAACACTCGATCCATCTCGATTCACAAGCCGTCGGCACAAGTACGCCGCAGCCCAAAATCAATATATCAGGCATTCGCCTACAAAATAAAATAAACAAAACACAACATCATGGCAGACGAACCCAAAGGACTCAACAAGCCCGTCAAACTCAAAGCCGAACTGGCATCCTTCCTTGGAGCCACGGAGCTCCCACGCACAGAGATCACTAAGAAGCTCTGGGACTACATCAAAGGCGAAGGCCTCCAGACTAAAACCGAGAATGGTAAGCCTGAAAACGCAGGTAAGTTCATCGTAGCCGACGCGAAATTGCTCCCGATCCTCCGTAACACTAACTCTACCAGCAAGTCCGGTAAAGTCACAGACCTACGCAACCTATCCGAAGGCGAAACCATCAACATGATGCAAATGGCCGCTGTGGTGGGTGCCAACGTCGAGTAAGACGCTCCACATCCCACACTTTCCAACGGCGACCTCACACAGGGTCGCCGTTTTTTTGTGCCACCCTCATGCCGGCGCCCCTCTCGCTACACTGCCTGTAAATGCACCTTGGCGGCGGCCTGATATGCCTGCCGAATCTGCTCACGGTCCCCCTCGCAACTCGCACAAGATTCACTCTTTGCCAGCAATTCTTTAGTAAAACCAGCCAGCACATCACGCCTCGCCCCATCGAGACTGGCGTCGGCTCCGATCTTTTGCAGCGCCAGAAAGATACGACTCACCACATTCACATCCTCACGCCCATAGTGGTGAATCTGCTGGAACGCAACCCGCAGAATCTCTTCAAATGTATGCACCGGCGTGATGACTCGTAGCTCCCCTGCAGCATCGGCTCGATACGGCGAGGGAAAGGACCGGCCAGCCACTGCGCACAAAGAAGTCGCTAAATAGTCGACACACTCGATGGCGGTATGCGGATCATTGATCCCTGGCGACAGAGCACGGATCGCCATTTCCGCCAGCTGCTTGATCGGAAACAACATATCTTGCTCGCTAGTCGGGAAACGACCAAAGACAAAACACGCCAACAAGGCATCGGCCAACTCTTCGCTGAGCTCTGTCTTCGAAAAAGCACGGCAGATCATCTCGCCCCGCAGCAAAAAGGCACCCGGCTGCACTTGCAGTTCGAGCACCAAGCCCTGCTCGACCGCAAAGTCCAGCAAACGATCGCTACGCACCGCCTGCAAATAGCCCGGCTTCTTCGCGCGCAGGGCACTGGCCTGCTGCCCCTCCAGCGCCGCAGCAACGGCCGCCTCGTCGGCTAAGTGCTCAGGCGTCTCCAGTGGCTGCGCCAAGTCCTCCGGAAAAACCGCGTCCACCAGTGCACTTAAGTCATCGTGCACACGCTCCAAAATCGACTGCACTTGAATCGTGACCGAAATATGATGAATAAAATAAATCATCATAGCGATGCAGACCACAGCAGCCAACAGCGCCACCAGAATGGACAAGTGAGGCACAAAATCCACCTCGCCAGAGTGGATATTGCGCATGATCAAGATGCTGTAGATAAAGCAGCCCGCAAAAGAGCCGATCACAATTTGGCTTGGGCGGTCCTCAATAAAATTCTTCACCAAGCGCGGGCCATACTGCTGCGAAGCCAGAGTCAGCACCACCACCGTGGTGGAAATCAGCACCCCCGCCACCGTGATCATCGAGCCTGCAATAGTGGAGAGCACCGCTCGCGCACCATCGGGACTACTCGCATAAAGCCACTCGAAATCTTCGAGTCGTTCATTTAGGCCCAACAAGTGATCCGTGCCCGTCAGCACAAAAGCAGTCAGGATCGCCAACAGAAAAAGCCCCGCTGGAATAAACCAAAACGACTGAGTGATACGTCGGAAAAGTAGTAGAAAGAGGGACTTATTCATCGCTAAGCAAACGGACTAATTAGATGAAGACGGAAACTGGGAACCGCTTATGACCGCAATTGTATCTTCATAATTTATTTTGATAAGCATGAGGACAGGCAACCCGCCTGACGAGTTAGAAGTCCTAGTGGTTTTTAGAGTTTTACGGGCGGGTCAAATGGGTTGTCTGTGTCGCCTCGACCAGGACTCGAATGTGTGTCTGACAAGCGCTTCTTCTTCCTTTCGAACTTGTATTTTCCGGCAGAGCTGGGAACCGCTAATTTTACGCTTATGAGGTTTCTTCTCTTCTTCATCTTTCTCCTCAATAAGCGTTCATAAGCGCCAATAAGGGCGACTTCAGGGTTCGGCCTTTGGGGTTAGATTTCATTTCGAATGCGCATTACCGATAGGGCCACCAAAGAAATAGCGCATAGAGAGATCCTTCAATTCGCCAGGTGAATCTTTGTGTCAGCGCGTGGGCAAGCGCTCCGGCGCATCCGACCATGCTTATTGCGATAAGGATGCTTTAGATCGCCCAGAACAATTTCATTTTCTTTTACCGATTCGTCAAAGACACTCGCGGCGCGTTAGCGACGTTGAGTGCTCTGCCTTGTTATAATAGTTAGCGCTAGCGCAATAAAAGCTAAGGCAAACGCTGAGGTTTGAGGTTCAGGAACAGGCGCAAATTCTAAATTCAATGTTCCTTGTGGGTAATCCGGTTGAAGATCCCGCAGAAGATAAGCCGAAACCCTTCCGTCGTCATTAAATCCTATTCCATCCGCCTTAAATTGAAAGTCCGCCTCAGCAGAACTTCCATCAAAATTATAATCTGATAGAACTGATGAAGTTACATCAAGCATTCCCAAGTAACCATCAGGAACTGTAGGATTGGCAAATACGCCAACATAGTCACCTGTAGCCCCAGGCAACAACGGTGGCTGGGAATGATATAGAAGTAAGTTTCCAAGACTAGGGTTAGCTTCGGGATCGTATACGGTAACCGCCCAGATCAAGGTTGCGCGGGACAGAATCATTCCCTCAGGAATCTCAGGTAAATCGATATTCACGACTCCGGTAACAATTCCTACGTTCGAAAAACTCCAATTTTCGTAAAACCCTTCGCCCTCAAACTCTCCTGCAGCCAAGCCGCTGTATACTTCGTTCACATTTCCTTCGAATGGCGGAGTGTCTACCCATGACAGTGAATCATAGTTCGTAATCGAAATATTAGCGTAAATCACCTGTGCGATTAACAGGAACAAGAATATTACTCTTTTCATTCTTACAGTGTTATATCATTCACTCAGTGAATGATAACTCGGGTTGGTGTTTTGTTTGATTGTGAGTTTTTTCGGTGCAACCGTTTGATTTGTATAGCTGAGGCTCCAGCCCTGCACTGGGATTGAGGTCGACTGAATGAACAGTAGATAAGTCAAAACTATGTGTAATATCAAGATTTTGTTTCCGACGATTCGTGCACTCAATTAGCTTTCGGGCGGCAGTAACTTTGCGAGTTCTTCGAGGTCTCCGAAGTGCTCGGCCAGGTCTTTGGCGCTACCGAGGTGACCGAGAGTGCTCTCGAAGAGCTCGCGCTTTTCTTTTTTGAGGTGCTGAATGCGCTCTTCGATGGTGCCTTGCGTGATCATGCGGTACACGAATACGCGCCGATCTTGGCCGATGCGATGCACGCGGTCGACTGCTTGGCTCTCGACGGCGGGATTCCACCACGGATCTAGCAGGAAGACATAATCGGCCGCATGCAGTGTGATACCAGTGCCCCCGGCTCGCAAGCTGACTAAGATCACTGCGGGTCCTTTCGTCTGCTGAAAGGTATCGACTGGTTTTGCACGGTTCTTGGTGCGCCCGCTCAGCTCGAGTAGGGCCACCTCGGGGAAGGCTTCTTTGAGCAAGGGCTTCAAGCGCTTGAGCATGCTCACGAACTGACTAAAGATCACGACCTTGCGCGCGCCGTCGCCGCTGAGTGCATCTTCTAGCCGTGTCAGGAGCATTTGTATTTTGCCGCTTTGCTGAATATCGGCATGCACCTCGGGGATGAGTCCTGGATCACAACAGGCTTGGCGTAAGCGTGTGAGCAGGGAGAAGAAATGCATCGACTGCGTCTGCATGGCGGACTGCAAGTCGTCGCCTAATTCATCTCGCCCTCGATCGAGTAGATTCTCATAGGTCTGCCGCTGCAGCGCAGTGATGGGGCAGATGAGATCCATCTCGACCTTGGGCGGCAGATCCTTGCCGACCTTATCTTTTTGACGACGCAGGATGAAGGGGGTCAATTGCTGGCGCAAGCGCTTGACGAAGCTATCACGAAATTTGGTATTTTCGGAATCGAGCGCGTCCTCGAAGCGACGGCGTGAGCCGAGCAAGCCTGGCATCAAAAAGCGAAAGAGCGTCCACAGGTCTAGCAAGCGGTTCTCGATCGGTGTGCCAGTGAGCGCGAGTCGGCACTCGGCCGAGATCGAGCAGCAGGCTTGGGTCACCTTGGCGTCGGGGTTTTTAATCTGCTGTGCTTCATCTAGCACGGCGTAGCCAAATTGGGCGGCGTCTAGCAAGTGCTTATGGCGGCGCAGCTGCGTATAACTCGCAATCCATAACCGGGGGCCGCCTAGGCTGCTTTGAGAAAAATCGTTTCCGCTGGAGAGGACTTCTGTCTGAATTTCTGGATACCAGCGCCGCGCTTCACTCTCCCACACAGGGACCACGCTGGCGGGGCATACGATCAGACTGTCCTTCTCTGCGTGCGGATTATACTGCAAGAGCGTCAACACCTGCAGGGTCTTACCGAGCCCCATCTCGTCGGCCAGTAAGCCGTGGCAGCCGAGTTCGCGCAGCTTCGCCATCCACCGCACGCCTTGTGCTTGATAGTCGCGCAAAAATTCTGGCAGGTCTTTTTCGTCCTTGGAGGCTTGCTCGAGCAAATGATTGCGCCATTCGGACAGTTCTTCTTCGAGGTCGAGCTCTGCACCGCGTTCGCTAAAGAGCGAAAAGACCATATAGCGCGGCCAGGTTTGAGCGGCCTCCTGATTGGTCGCTGCGGCCACGCGCCACTCCGCAAGTGCAGCCGACTGTTCCTCGCCGATTCGCACCAGCCCGAGCCCGCGCACGACATGTGTGCCCCGCCCGGCTCTGGCCAGTCGCTCGGCATCTTCGGGGTCTAACCATTGACGCCCTAGCTTTAAGCGCCAGTCGACGCGCATCTGCTCCTTGCCAGCGGATTCCACACGCCCGATCACCTTGACCTCCCGCACTCCTTCCGCCATGCGTTGCGCTTCGAGATCGAGGTCGATAAAACTAAAGACAGTCTCCCAACGTTTGAGCGTATGACTAAAAAAGGGCGCGATCCGCTCGGGGGCGTAAAGGATATAGTCGTTGGAATCGCGACGGAACTGAAAGCCAGACTCGCGCGCTTTCGCGGTCAGTCGCACCAAAATCTCGCGCTCCGCGGAGTGCATGGCCCCCCCATCGCTGCGAAAGGCGGGCTCGCGTGAGAAGTCTTCATTCACCCAGTAGGCGGTCAACCGAAGCCCTGAGCGCAGACCTTCGAGCTGGGGCGTCAAACGACGGGCGGGGCTGTCGTCGACAGGGGCTTTGGGCTCACTTTCCGCCGTTTCCTGCGGGGCCTGCTCGGCTTCAGCGGGCTTGGGCTCGTAGGGCAAGGGATCAATCTCGTCGGCGATCAGTTCTTCGATTTCATAGAGGCCACCGACGGCCACTGCCTCGCCCAAGGCGTCGTCGTCGATCGAACTGCGGACTTTGGGCCCTTTCGCCGTCCATTCGATCACGGCGTAGCAGGTGTCTTTGCGAGCGAATTGACAATGTACAATCGCCTCGTCATCGGCGAGCTCGACACCTGAAATTTGCCCTTGGCGATAGATCTCACGCCCCCGCCGTAGGGTATCCCGAGCGAAGGACTGCTCCCAGTCCAGGCCCACATTATCAAACCACACTTCAAGGGCGGCAGTATTATACACACGACTGGATAAACGCGAAGACATCGGTACAGATTTAACCTGTCACGATAGCTTTTGGGCTCAGCAGGTCGCAAGTAGAATTCAGAAAAATTCACTACCGCTGGCTAGTGCAGGCGGCCAAAATCGAGTTCACTTAAGTCCAGAAAATCACCGGGGTATTGACGCGAGACCACGACTCGAAAGCGAACCTGACTAGCATTTTCCGGCGCTACAAATGCTAAAGCGACTGCAGCTGGATCGGTGCGATGCTCAATTGGCAACCGTAGCGGCACTTCCGACTCTATCGTGCGCCCTTCGGCATTGAGCCAAGCGACATGCACATTGGCCCGGTTGTCGAGGCTCACTTGCCAGCTGCCGCGTAAGCGGAATTCATAACGAGCGCCCGAGTCCACGGGGAAGGTGCGGAAGATCGAAACGATATCGGCGCCCGACACGCGCAGCCCGGCATCGGCTTGCTGTGCATGCAGGCTGGCTTCCACCTTGAAGTGCTCGCTGGCTCGATAATCGAGGAACCACCCAGGGACCTTGGGCAGCAGCGGCCCGAGAAAATTGCGCGCGCGCAGACTCTGATGTTGTAGCTTTGGATCTTCCGATAGGCTATCAAATGCACCCTGCTCACGCTCCAGCAGACTGCGAGCCAAGCGCTCGGGATTGGATTGCTCAAGCTCTAGGTGACGCCGCGCTGGGGCATAGTCTGAATTCGCAAAATAATGCTCAAAGTAAGCGCGATAGGCACGATCGGCTGCTTGGTAAGTTTCAAGTAAGGCGGCCACGCGTGCCACGGCCACTTGATCGAGACAGGCGGCGACTAATGCACGACGCGACTGATCAAAGTCTGCATAGAGCTCTGTCAAACGAAAGGCCTGCGAGACCACTTCCACCCGTTGTTCAAAGCGCGATGGAGCCGTCCCGGGCCCAGTATTTGCCGCACGGACAAGCTCTGCCGCGCGTTGCACATAGCCGCGCATCGCTTGCAAAATCGCAGGTGTAAAAAGCGCAATACTGGCTTCGTCTTTGTAGAGCTTAATCCAATCGGCCTGGCCCTCGTGTTGGTTACGATAAGTTTCGGCAGCTTGGTAAAACGCGCGCATGGGCTGCGAGGCGGGGCCAAAAAAGTTGTCGTAATATTCGTCTAACAAGGCGCTGGCATCTTGCTGGGGATCCCACAATAACTCGGAACTAAACCATGCCTTGGCGCCATCCAGGCCCCAAAAAGAGGGCAATTGCGAAAAGAAAACATCGATCCCCTCGCCCGCCATATAGTGCAGGCTCTCTGCGATCCATTGATTGAATTGCCGCGGATAGGGGTAAGGAGCTCCAAAATAATAATCCCAGGTCGCGACCCGCTCAGCACCTGAGTGGACCCATGCACGTATCAAATCCCGATCTTCTTGCCGATAATCGGGGTCGTGCCACTGCGCGCGGTCTGAAGTCAGCACGGGCATGACACGTGGGTGAATCGGTATGCTGGGCGCCGGCTCAGTCCAATAATAGGAGAGTGCAGTCAGATAGCGGTCCTGACCTGAGGGCGTTTGCCAGGCCCCCGCTTGATCAAAGACCCGTTCTGCGACACGGTTCATGAAGCCGAAAACGAGATCGGTGTAATCGGGACGCCCGCGAAAATAACGCAGGGGGCTGACTATGGCCTCGGTTCGCTCGCTGGTATCGAAGAGCACATTGTCGTTAATCGAAAGCGAGAAACTGTGACTCTCTGGCTTCGCCTCGAAATGCCGTAAGGCGGCCTGAGCCGCGACCTCGACCGCGGCGGCCTGGGTAAAGTCCGGCTGTCGATCTGTTCCACCGCTGCCGCGCGGTGGCTTGCGGTATCCGTTGACCACCGAGAACAACTCGGGCTGCGAATCAAACAGTTCGCGATTAAAGACTTTGGCTAAATTATGGTTGAAGGAATAGACGGAGTTTAAGCGATTCCGACGCGCGAAATCGGTATTCACGGGGTAGAACCGGCGCTGCACAAAAGCGGGTGTCTCACGCCAAGCTCGGTTTGGGAAATAGCTGCGTGTAACTGGCACAGATTCGTAGCCCAAATCGCCTGCCCAATACCAGCGTGCGCCCAAGAGCTCGCTCATGATCGCATACAAGGCATGACTCCAGCCGGCCCGCTCCGCACTGCGGATCGTCACGCGCGAGCGCTCACGCTCAATGGTAAAAGCGCCGCCTTCTCGCCCGTCCGCCAGCAACTCGAAATAAAGCGCATGTTTCGGACGCCCCTCGGAAACTAGTTTTGGGGCCGCCCCAGTGTGCGCTTGGAGCTGCAGCAACAAGTCGTCGACCGCAGCGCGCAGCTGGGCAGACGGCTGCTCGGGCAGCACAATCGTCTCAATCTCCGCAATCCTGAGCTGGGCGGAGCCCTGCATTTGCTGCGGTTTCCAGGATTGCGCGCGCTGATCCAGCACAGCTGCGCAGGGCTTTGCCCAGACAGCAACTATACAAGCAAGAGCGAGCGCTGGAGCTAGCTTGAGCAAAACAAATGCGCCCGAAAACAATTTAGGGTGCAGTCGTCGGCGTAGCAGGCATCGAAGGTGCAACTGGCATTGCCGGTGCGCTACCGCCCCCCATGCCGCCTTGCATCATCATGATGCCCATAATGGGCATCATCGCACCTTGCAGTGCTTGGTCGAATTGCTCTTGCGTTTCAGCGGCCTCTAATTGTGTCAAAATGCCTTCGAACATGGTGATTGCGCCCATGATTTGTGGCTTATTTTGTGCGATCTCTTCGGGCGAAATGGCCTCGAGTTGCGCCTTGGCATCCGCCATATTGGTGGCCCAAGTGCTTGCCAATTCACTCGGCACCCAGCGGCTCTCAACCTTGGAAAACGCTTCCGTGTTCACTGTGCCATCGGGCTGTGTCACTTCCAGTGATGCGGTTTCGGCAGTGCTCTCCAGTAACTTCACACTACCGAAGTCTAAGGGATTGGGCTCTTCACTCAACTTGGCAAGGTCCTGGGAATAGTCGACCAATGCCGAAACGGTGGTGGCGCAAAACGCTTGACCATCAAAGCTCTGCAGCCCTTCAACCGTAGCGATCGAGCTATTTGTCAGGGTTTTGAAAAAGCCGATGATCGAGGGCCACGCCGCTTCTATTTGAGCCAATTGCTCAGCAGGCTTTTCACCCCCCAGCTGTGTCCCCAGAATAAAAGTCTTTTGCTGATCCGCGACATCTGCCAGACGATCCAGGAGACCGAAGCCCTTGTTATAAATTTCAGCATCAACCTTGTTACCAGCCAGCTGCGCCACTGCATTGACATCAGTACGATAGCTGGCAGGCATGGCCTCCCAGAGGATAGCACCATTTCCGTCTCTCAGCTCTTGAGCGATCGTTTCAATCGCAGCATCGGGTGCTTCAGGAATGCTCACCTCTGGTGTGGCAGACTTAGAATCGTCCGTATTGGAACCACAGGCTGTGAAAATGAAGGCCGCAAGTGTGGCGCAGGGGAAAAGGATTTTTGCAGTAACGGACATATTAATTGGTATTTTAAGTAAATTAGATGAGCCCGTAGGCTGATCGTAGATCGGGCTAAAGGTAAACATAAAAAGCCCCGACCCCGTGTGGGATCAGGGCTTGAAAATAATGATGCAAACAAAGTGCAAGCTTAGCTTGCCGTAGCCGCTGCCATCTCTTCGCGGGCCTTCTCAGCCAGTGGAGTGGAGAGGTAGCGTTCGCCGAAGCTGCAGGCGACTGTAACGATGCGCTTGCCAGCCATCTCTGGACGCTTCGCAAGTTGCATGGCTGCCCACACATTGGCACCCGTGGAAATGCCGACCAACAGGCCATCTTTCTCAGCCAAGGCCTGGGCGGTAGCAAAGGCATCTTCGTTAGAAACTTGGATAGTCTCGTCGATCAGGTCGGTGTTGCAATTCTTGGGAATGAAGCCAGCACCGATGCCCTGAATCTTGTGAGGTCCGGGAGCGCCGCCAGAAATAACAGGGCTATTGACTGGCTCCACTGCGACCGTGAGCAAGTCCTTGCGAGACTTGATCACCTCAGAGACACCCGAAATGGTGCCCCCCGTGCCGACACCGGCGACAAATGCGTCGATATCACCATCGGTCGCGGCCCAAATTTCCTCAGCAGTCGTTTTGCGGTGCGCCTCTGGGTTGGCTGGGTTTTCAAATTGCTGCGGCATGTAGGCTTTTTCGCCATACTCTTTGACCAACTCTTCAGCACGTGCGATAGCGCCTGGCATGCCCTTGGGCCCTGGCGTCAAGACGATCTCGGCACCGAGCATACGCAACAGCACACGACGCTCGACCGACATGGTCTCGGGCATGGTCAAGATCAGCTTGTAGCCCTTGGCAGCACAGACAAAAGCTAGTGCAATACCCGTATTCCCGGAAGTGGGCTCGATAATGATGCTGCCTTCGCCGATTTTGCCATCGCGCTCGCCAGCTTCGATCATGGCCTTACCAATACGATCCTTCACACTCGCGAGCGGGTTAAAGAATTCACATTTCACATAGATGTCAGCATTCAAGCCGGCAGTCGTATTGTTAATCTTCACCAATGGCGTGCTGCCCACGGTGTCTGTAATGGAGGCGTATAGCTTATTCATAAATCGAAATATAGAAGAAAGGTAGGAAAGAGCACCTGTGTAACTTTTTTTCAAGTCGAGGCAAGCATTCATAAAAAAACACCGCGTCTGCGGTGCTCTCAAAAAAGGGCCTACTGACTCTCGAATCGGATCGAATCAAACGGAAACTAAAAGTGACACAATGACGCCCCCCCCCTACGTGGCGAACTCACCACGCGTGAATCGCCTATGAAGCAGCCAAAAACTGCCGCTGAAGCCGATGAATAGCGACAAACTGCCGCCACATGCAAACGAGCAAACGAGCTGAGCAAAGGAGCAAAGGAGCAAAGGAGCAAAGGAGCAAAGGAGCAAAGGAGCAAAGGAGCAAATGCTATCGACGACGTGGGCCGTAGCTGCGCTTGGGTGCGTTGCGCTGCACTTGCGCATTACGCAAGCGATAGACGATACGCGCCTTATCCAAGTCGTAAGGGCTCATCTCCATTTTTACGGTATCACCAGTCGTGATCTTAATAAAGTGTTTGCGAAGTTTTCCCGAGATGTGAGCGAGCACCTGGTGCCCATTCGCAAGCTCGACACGAAACATAGTGCCCGGGAGGACTGCTACAATTTTGCCTTCGACTTCAACGTATTCTTCGCTTTGTGCTTTTGCCATAGATAATTAGGAAAGCGGCGAGACAATCGTCTTTATACTAAAAGTCAAGAATGCTCTCATATAGCTCAGCACCCGTCCATTTAGCCCAACACTTCACTCAGGCCAGTCATGAATTCTCCCTTTGAAAAAATCTATCCTTCCGAACTGAACCGTGATGCGGACTATTACATGACCCATGCCTACAACGAGGCAATCGAGGCGTGGAAAAAAGATGAAGTGCCGATCGGTGCCGTCATCGAGCACCAGGGGCGCATCATCGCCGCCGCTCACAATCAATCGCGCTCTGCCAACGACCCGACCGCGCACGCGGAGATACTAGCCATCTCCCAGGCAGCCAACAGCTTAGGCGACTGGCGGCTCAACGAGTGCACCCTCTACGTGACTAAAGAGCCCTGCCCCATGTGCTCGGGGGCACTGGTGATCGCACGTATCGGTAAAGTCTACTACGGCCTGCCCGACCCTAAAATGGGCTGCGTGGGCGGCGCCACGGATCTCGGCGCACTGCCGCAAAGTAATCACAAATTTGAATCCATCGGCGGCGTGCTGGAAGAACTCAATCACCAGATTCTAAAGGCTTTCTTCGACAAAAAACGTCTCGAAAAAAAGAACGCAAAACTAGCGGACTGCGAATAATTTCCAACCAGCCATTTGACAGTGACTCACAGACTCCCCATCGTCTTGCTTTCTCTCTCAGAAAACTAAACCTAAATTATAGTAAAAACTATGGCACATGAACTACCCGCACTTCCTTACGCTAACGATGCGCTTGAGCCGCATTTTGACGCGCGCACAATGGAAATCCACCATGACAAGCACCACAATGCTTATGTCAGCAAACTAAATGATGCGCTCGAAGGCACCGGCCTCGAGGACAAGAGCATTTGCGAAATCATTGGTAACCTCGACGCTGTCCCCGCTGAAAAGCGTGGTGCAGTACGTAACAACGGTGGTGGCCACGCCAACCACAGCTTCTTCTGGAAGATTCTCAGCCCCAACGGTGGCGGCGCTCCTGTCGGTGAGCTCGCAGCAGCGATCGACGCAGAACTCGGCGGTTTCGACGCGTTTAAAGAGGCATTTTCCAATGCAGGTGCCACACGCTTCGGTTCCGGCTGGGCATGGCTCGTCGTGAAAGCAGATGGCTCACTGGCTGTGACTTCCACTCCGAACCAAGACAGCCCTTGCATGACAGGAGTCGCCGAAGTTGAAGGCAAGCCTGTCATCGGACTCGACGTATGGGAACATGCTTACTACCTGAAGTATCAAAACCTTCGTCCGAAGTACATCGAAGCATTCTGGAATGTGGTCGACTGGAACGCGGCTGAAGAAAACTACAAGAACGCCAAGGCGTAGCCGTATCAGGGTTTAAAGCCTTACGGCACAAGCTGAGGCTCCAAACCCGCAGCATCCTTTAATCCAAAGCCGCCCCCTATCCGGGGCGGCTTTTTTAAGATAAACACCCCCACCGCATACATGGATAACGAAACGTACCCACTCCTCACCGATATCGACGCACGCGTGCTCGGCTGCTTACTCGAAAAAGCGGCCACCACACCCGACGCCTACCCGCTCACACTAAACAGCCTGCTATTGGCCTGTAATCAAAAGTCCAACCGCCAGCCAGTGGTGGAATACGACGAAGAAGCCGTGCTGGAATCGATCGACGACCTGCGCAAAAAGAAATTTGTGTTCCGTGTAGACGTGGCCGGCTCACGCGTCGCCAAGTATCGCCATAATATGGATGAACTGATCGGGCTGGATAAAGCCGGCAAGGCACTACTCACCGTTTTATTACTGCGCGGCCCCCAAACACTCGGTGAGTTGCGCACCCGCTGCGAGCGCATGCACTCCTTTGCCAGCACAGCCGAAGTCGAGGCGACGCTGAATGAGATCAGCGAAGACGTCGATCGCCCGCTTTGGATGCAATTGCCCCGCTCCCCCGGCAAGAAAGAAGTACGTTATCAACACCTGCTCTCCGGCGAACCCGAGCTAAGCGCTGAGGCAGAAAATGCCCGCGACGAAGCAGCCATCAATACGCCGAGCCCACTCAGCAGTCGCGATGCACGCATTCAAGAACTGGAAACCACAGTGGAAACGCTCCAAACGGAACTCGCCGGGTTAAAGGCCGCCTTCGAAGAATTTCAGAGACAGTTCCAGTAGCTATTAGCCATCCGTTAATTAACGGATGGCAGCCTCGCAGAAGCTTTAATAGTCCGAAGGCTCGTCGCTTTGCACCTTCAGGGCTTCCTCACGGCTTAGTTTATTCTGCTTTTTAAGCTTAAAATGCAAAGCTGTGCCCACTGCGAAGACAAGGATCACGCCAAAGGCTAAAAGGACTAAGAAATTAAAGATCGTCTGTAGCATGCTCAGATTTCCTCCAGATAGGCCGCATAGCGCTGAACTCGGAAACTCGCCACAGCGACCTGCTTGTTCTTTTCGCTCACGCTGGGCTGACAACAGACCAAGGACAGTGACATCCCGAGCAGATGGATTGGAATCCCATGCACGATCATATCCAGAGGCGCTGCTCCCTCAGCACGAGTGATACGACATTTTTGCACGTCTGCATACCCGTTCAGGCTATTCATAATCACTCTTAGCCCGCCACAGAAACTGCAATGCTCGGTAGTGCCGCAACCACCCGGCCCCTGGCTAGCATGCACACAGCCAAATACCTCTCCAGGCCGACAGCCATAGACCTCTGCAGGGTCCTGGACGCCCAAGCACTTGAGCGCGACTTCATTGACATAAATAATTTGCCGATTTTGATTCAGGAGCAGAATTTCGTCAGGCAACTCACCCAAAATTTGTATCAAACGCTCATTCGCATGGATGGCTGCGATTTGAGCATGCAGCTCCTCCCAGCTGGCGCGTTCAGCGGGGATTTTTCCAGAATATTCAACAGCTGCCATGGCAATCAATAGATTAGTCGAAATATCCTACCAGGTCTAGAAAAATATATGCTGCATCTGCGGGGTGATACGACTTTCCCATTGTCATTGAAGCGCGCTCCTGAAAGGCTGCACAGTTCTATGTATCGAAGAATACTGATTCTACTTTGCGGCTGGGCACTCTTACTAAGTAATCCGCTTCTTCACGGATTTCGGACAATGGGAGCCTGAAGTCTTCTTTCTTAGCTGCCTTCCTCGCACGGATTTGAGGCCGCTTGGATTCGT
>PBYS01000079.1 GCA_002729725.1 Puniceicoccaceae bacterium | reverse complement strand
GATTCAAGCCAATTGGATAACTCCGCCGACCAACAGCTTTGAGCTTTTCTAACTCATTGAGAAAGTTGATTCCGTCTGTAATCATTTTATTTTCAGATCAGTTTTATTAGTGTATTTTTGCATTACGATAGAGGTAGGTATAGCTGTTTCAAGCTTATTGATGTTCGATATGTATCTCGTTGTCTAGGAGTGGTTTTTTGTCTTTTTTTTGCTAGTGAGGGGGCAATCATCTGAGATGGCAGTGGGACAAAATGTCTCCGAACACGCGCGCGTGGGGCTATTGGGCCCTCAGTGTTGCTTTGCTTTTGCGTAGATTTTTTACTCTTGCAGTTATGTGAACAGGTGATCATACATGAACTTATGACCATATTATCATTCCCTAAATGGTCGGACGCGTTAGAGGCGGCAGATTTACCGCTTAAGGAGCGTGACCGGCATCGCGTTATCATTAATTGGTACCTCGGGTATTTGAAACGGGAGTCGTCTCCAGTGACCAAAGTTTCGGCGCGTTGTTTCATCGAGCATCTTGTTGAAGCACGGCATCCAAAGCAATGGCAGTTGAGGCAGTGGACCGATGGCCTGAATTGGTTTTTTCGGGAGGCTCCGATTCGGCGTAATGTATCAGAGGTTCATTCGCTCGAGCCAAAGGAGACCTCAGCTGAGGTAGAGATGTCTTCGGATGCATCAAATGTGCCGAACGAGGGAGGTTTTGGTGATGGGCGGCAGCAGTATGCGCACACGCTGTCCGAGATACAGGCAAAGGTGCCTTTAGATCCGTGGTATGAAGAGACGGTGCGCTTAATGCGTGTTAGACAAATGGCTTTGCGAACGGAGGAAAGCTATTTGGGTTGGATTCGGCGCATGGAGCGTTTTTTGCAGCACAAGGATGGCTTGGAGGCCCTTGATGAGGCGGGTTTGAAGCGCTTTTTGAGTTATCTTGCGGTGGAAGAGGGGGTTGCTGCAGGCACGCAGCGTCAGGCTTTGAACGCGGGTGTCTTTTTTCTGCGCGAGGTGCGTAAAATGGAACTGGGAGATTTTAGCGACTATGTGAAGGCGAACCCGCGTAAGTATTATCCAGTGGTGTATTCAAAAGGTGAGATCAGCCGGCTTTTGGCGGAGGTGCGTGGTCAGTGGTCTTTGATGGCTCGCTTGCAGTATGGCTGTGGTTTACGGATTTCAGAGTTGTGCCGGCTACGAGTCAAGGACGTGGATCTTGAGCGAGGAAAGCTCTATATCCGAGCTGGTAAAGGCGATAAAGATCGCTGTGTACCCTTGCCGAAGTGCTTGAAGGAGGCTCTGGTTGAGCATCTACAGGAGGTGCTCAAGGTGCACGAGGCGGATCGTGCGGCGAATGTGCCGGGGGTCTTCATGCCGGGGGCTTTGGACAAAAAGATGCCCAAAGCGGGACGGCGCTGGGAATGGTTTTGGGTGTTTCCGATGAAGAGCTTATCGCGTGACCCGCGCGGTGAGCGTGATGCCCCTAGGCGGCGACACCATATCTTGCCGCGTGCGTATCAGAAGGAGCTTTCGATTGCTGCAGTGAAGGCCCAAATCCCGAAACGATCGAATTCACATGTATTACGGCACAGTTATGCGACGCATTTGCTAGAGAATGGGACAAATATTAGGACTTTGCAGGATTTCTTAGGGCATGCCTGCGTGGAGACGACGATGATCTATCTGCACGTGATGGAGGACCAGCAGGATCTGACGGTGAGTCCCTTGGATGCTTTGGAAGGCTCTTCGTAGTCGCGTGCGAAGCACAGTTATTAAAACGGGGCAGATGGTAGTGGTTCGTCATCACACAAAAGCCTTCAAGGATCCAGCCACACTTCTCGCAGGCTTCAAACAAACAGTCCTGAAAGGACTGTTTGTGCAGCATCATTTATAAACAAATCTCGGCGGTAATTGCCGCGATTAATTCAATGATAGACTCCATTTTACTTTTTGATACCTAAGTGCAGAGTGCTTGCAGGTGGCACGATTCCGTGCGTGCAGAGCAGGTGCGGAGACCTGCGATCCCGGGGAATGGCTCTGATTCGAACATGTTCGAGCTAAGAGTCTTCAACGCTTTTGCTAGGCTGTGTAAGCGACGGTGGATCAGTTCGCTAGGTCCGCCTAGGATCCCGAGCTCTCCCAGTTATTCAATTGGACGTTGGATGTTGAACGTTCGACGTTCTCCCTGTCTCGACGTTTCCAACTTCGAACTCTGCCTTAGGCCTCGTCTGCTTGTGCGGCTTTGGCGATTAGGGCGAGCCCTTCTTCCAAGCGGGCACGGGGGCAGCCGAAGTTTAGGCGCAAATGTTGTGGGCCGTCGAAGGGAGTGCCGTCGCTGAGGCCGACGCCGTGCTTTTCAAAGTGTCCGACTGGATTCTTGAGGCCTAGTTTGCTGACGTCAAACCATGCTAAATAAGTGGACTCCATGGGGCGGAAGGTGATCTCTGGCAGTGCGTTTTGAATGAATTGGTAGATCAGATTGTAGTTGCCGCGCAAATACGTGAGCAGCTCTTGGCGCCATGGCTCGCCGTGATTGTAGGCGGCTGTGATGCCGGCGTAGCCGAAGCAGTTGACCTCGGTGATGATGCCGCGAATGGTTTTTTGGAATTCGACGCGCAGCTTGGGATTTTCGATTACGGAATAGGCGCAGGCGAGTCCGGGCAAATTATAGGTCTTGCTGGGGGCCATCAGGGTGACGGTGCGCTGAGCGACGCGTTCGCTGAGGGTGGCGGTGACGATGTGCTTGGCGTCTTCGTCGAAGACGAGGTCGCAGTGGATTTCGTCGGAGATGAGAATGAGGTCGTGGCGTTCGCAGAAGTCGGCGACTGCGGTGAGCTCTTCTTTGGTCCAGACGCGGCCGACAGGATTGTGCGGACTGCAGAGCACGAAGATCTTGGTGTTTGGCTGAACCGCCGCTTCCATCGCCTCGATGTCGAGCGTCCATTGGTCGTCGGCATTGAGGCAGAGGGGGACTTTGATTAGTTCGCGGTTTGCGTAGTCGGGCGCAGATAGAAAGGGGGGATAGACCGGTGTGGCGGTCATCACGGAGTCGCCGGGCTCGGTGAAGGCGTGGCAGCACAAGTTAATGGCGGGCACCAGACCAGGCAGGAAATTGAGCCAGCCAGCTTGGGCGCTGTAGCCGTGTTGGTTTTGCAGGTAATTGAGCACCGCTTCGACGGGCGCGTCGTAAGGGACGGTGTAGCCGAAGATGCCGTGATCCAGGCGTGCTTGCAGGGCAGTCATGATCTCGGGCGCGGTGGTGAAGTCCATGTCGGCGACCCAGAGCGGTAGGATGTCGCGGCCTTTGTATTTGTCCCATTTGAGGCTGCCGTAGCCAGTGCGATCGGGGCAAGTGTCGAAATTGTAGTTTGTTGTGTTCAAGGTAAGTGGATGCGCCGATGCGCTTATGCGTTTTTGACGAGTTGTGTGAAAGCTTTGAATTGTGGGTGCTCGGCACTGCCGAGCAGGCTGTAAAAGATTGTTTCGCTGGGCAGCACGTGTGCCTCCATGGCAAGTAGTTGCTCCAAGACGGGCCCGCGGTCTTCGGGGCGGCGTTCACTGATGCAGTCGCTTAGCAGGGTAACGCCAATCTCCTCGCCGAGGGCTTGGATCGCACTCTGGTAGACGCAGATGGAAGTCTCGATGCCGGCGATGAGTAAGTGATCGATTTGATTGGCTTCGATCCAGCGATGGAGTCCTTCAGCTTCGAGGGCGGAGAAGGCGCTTTTGTCAAAGACGGGTGTGTTGACGTCCCAGATACTGCTGAGGGCTTCGGTGGTGGAGCCTAGTTTTTCAGGTAATTGCTCGGTGGCGGCGATGGATACGCCCAGGAGCTCCGCTGCCTTGACGGCAAAGGTGGTGCGCTTTAGGAGGCGTTCGCGGTCGGGCATGGCTTTGAGGAATACATCCTGAAAGTCGATGAGTAGTAGGCCTAGGTGATTCGTTGGGTCGGACATGGGAATGGGAGTGGGAATGGGAGTGGGAGTGGGAGTGAGGAATTGAGAATGAGGAATTAGATGGGGTCGGGGAGGCGTTTGCTATGGGCGTAGGCTTTGCGAGCGCGGACTTGTGTGAGTGTTTGGTCGCCAATGGTGTAGGCGGTCAGGTGGCCGCCGTAAACGCAGCCGGTATCGATGCCGATGGAGCCGGGGCGCTCTAACACATTGGGGCGGGGCGTGTGGCCATAGACGACAAAGGGGGAGCCCCGCCAGGTGTCGGCCCAGGGGGGCGCATCGGGGGCGTCGGAGCGTTTGGCGGCGTTGCCTTTTTTATCGATCACTTGGATGGTGGTGATGATTTCGAGTGCTTGTTTTTGCCAAGGTATGTCGGGCAGGAAGCCTCCGTGCACGAAGACTGTCTCGATTTTGCCATCGTAGAGCACATTCGGCATTTCTTCGAGGTAGAGCCAATCGTCTTCGGTGAGTTGCTCGAAGGTGGGGCGGTCGTAGTCTTTAAGCAGGCTAGGCTTGTTGTTGCGCCATGCTTCTAGCAGGCGCAGTTCGTGATTGCCGACGATTGCTTCGACATTGTATTGGCGTGCCAGTTCGATGACACGACGGCTGTCGGGGCCACGGTTCACTAAGTCGCCGACCTGAATCACCCGATCTTTGGGGGTAAGCTCGAGGGCTTCGAGGAGTTCTTCGAATTCATCGGCACAGCCGTGCACATCTCCGATCGCGATTGTTCTTTGCATAGTCAGCTACGGAGCGTTTGAGCCCGATGACAGGGCTGCAAGTATATTCGAACGTTTTCGCAGCTGAGTGGCCTTTAAATTCAGCTTTTTGCGAGTAGGGCTGCGAAGTTTGCGGTGGCTGTTTGGTAGCTGTCTATTGCGGCTTGGGGTTCGATGGTGCTGCCGGCTTCGGGTTGGCAGAACTGGCTTTCCAGCTGGTGTAGGTTGAGGCCGAGTGTGTGGCTGGCGGCACGCAGGGCGGCGCCGAGCGCGACCGAGCTGCTGACGGCGAGGCGTTGCACTTTGGCCTGAAAAATATCGGCGACGACTTGGGCGATGGCATCGTTTTGGGACGCGCCGCCGGTCAGGTAGATGACTTCGGGCTGTAATTGCATCCAGTCGCTGCGGAGCTTCATGTTAATAAATTGTCCTTCCACGCAAGCGCGGATGGCGGCGTCGGCGTCTTGCCAATTTTCAAAGGCTTCGCTGCCTTTAAGAATGGGGGCTGCCAGATCGATGCGGGGGCTGATCTCGGGACGAAAGAAGGGCAGCATGACTTGGTCGTCGTTGGCGACGGGAGTTTTGCTGAAAGCTGCGGTGAATTGGTCCCAGTCGTAATTGAATTTGTCTTTGACGGCTTCGCGGGCGAGGGAGCCGTTGACGAAGCACTGCAAGGACATGGAGCCGCCGGCGGGGTTGCCGAAAACGTGGCCGCAGCCTTGCGGGTCGGCGACGACGCCGGGCATGGCGGCGAAAAAGGTGTCGGAGGTGCCGAGTGAGAGGACGACTTTTCCGGGGCGGCTGGCGCCCATGCCGACGAGGCTGCTGGGGTTGTCGCCGGTGAAGAGGGTGATCGGGGTGCCTTGGGCGAAACCGTATTTTTCGACGAAATATTCAGAGATTTGGCCCGCTGTGGTGTTGCCGGGGGCGGCGTCGGGCAGGCGTTTGCCTAGCTCGGGCGCGGTGGCGGCGAGCAGTTCGGGGTCCCAGTCCCAAGTGTGGATGTTGAGTAGATTCATGCCAGCGCCGTCGCCGGTGTCGATGGGGGCGTCGGCTCCGCAGAGCAGGGAGCAGAGGAAGGAGCTGACTAGGTGGATGTGGGCGGTTTGTGCGTAGCCGGCGGGATCGTTTTTATAGAAACGGCGAATTTGTGGGCCCGTGAAGCGCTCGATGGGGATGGAGCCGGACTTGGCGCAAACGACTTCGTCGCCCCCGAGGGCAGCGGCGATTTCGCGGCATTCTGCGCCGGTTGAGGTGTCCATCCAGATGGGGGCGGTTCTGCGCGCGAGGCAGGGCTGGATCTGGGCGGAGAGGCTTTCGGAGGCATCTAATGTGTCGATGGCATTGAGCCATTGATCGTTGAGATACACGGAGCCGTGCTGCTGACCTGCGCCGGAAATGGCGGCGATTTTCGCGAGCTCGCATTGGTCTTTGAGTTCTTCGAATAGCAGTTCGAGTGCATCGAGCCACATGCGTGGGTCGGCATGCACTTCGCCAGCGGCACCGTCGGGGATGAAGCCGGAGGGGGCGTTGTATTGCGGCAGGCGTTGGCCGAAATTGACGGAGGCTTCGGCGACGATGGTTTGTGTCTCCGTAGCGATGACGATGGCGGAGCAGCTTTGTGTTGAAGAATCTAGGCCGAGTGAAAGCATGGCGGGGGCCGCTGGCGCGGCAGTGGAGAGTGGGGAGGGCGTAGGGGCGCGACTTGTCACGCCCGCCGGTCCAAAGTAGCCGACACGACGTGGGCGTCACAAGTGAAGCCCCTACGATAGACTAGATGAATTCGTTTAACAGGTTTTCCAGCATTTCCTGGCGACCGCTGGCTAGGATGGGCTCGCCGTTGCTGAAGGCGTATTTTTCGAGTTCTTCGAAACCGACTTCACCGGCTTCGATCTTGGCGCCTATGTCTTTGTCGAAGCTGCCGTAGCGGGCGTCGACGAAGTCTTTGAGGCGGCCATCTTCGCGGATGGCGTGCGCGATTTTGAGACCGCGGGCAAAGGCGTCCATGCCGCCGATGTGGGCGTGCATGAGATCAATCGGTTCGTGAGACTCACGGCGGCGTTTGGCATCGAAGTTGAGGCCGCCGGTGGTGAATCCGCCCATTTCGAGCACGACTAGCATGACTTGAGTGGTGAGATAGATGTCGGTGGGGAATTGATCGGTGTCCCAGCCAATCAGTTCGTCGCCGCGGTTGGCATCGATGCTGCCGAGCATGCCAGCGTTGTGGCAGACGGTGAGTTCGTGCTCCATGGTGTGACCTGCGAGGGTGGCGTGGTTGGTCTCGATGTTGAGCTTGAAGCGGTCCATGAGGCCGTATTCGCGCAGGAAGTTGAGACAGGCCGCGGCGTCGGAGTCGTATTGGTGGGTGGAGGGCTCGCGTGGCTTGGGCTCGATGTAGAAGGGGCCGTCGAAGCCGATCTTGTCCGCGTGATCGACTGCCATGTGCAGGAAGGCGGCGAGGTGATCGAGCTCACGCTTCATGTTGGTGTTGAGTAAGGTGGCATAGCCTTCGCGACCTCCCCAGAAAGTGTATCCGAGCCCGTCGAGTTCTTTGGTGCATTCGAGGGCCTTTTTTACCTGTGCGGCGGCGTAGGCGAATACCTTGGCGTCGGGTGAGGTGGCGCCGCCTTGCGAGTAGCGCGGGTGGGAAAATAGGCAAGCGGTGCCCCATAGAAGTTGCACGCCGGTTTCCTGTTGCTTGGCTTTGAGTTTGGCGACGACGGCGTCGAGTGCGGCGTTGGAAGCCGCCAGATCGCCGAGTTCGGGCGCGATGTCGCGGTCGTGCCAGCAGTAGAAGTCGATGCCGATTTTTTCGAGGAATTCAAAGAACACGTCGACACGTGCGACGGCGTTTTCGACGGAGTTGGAGCCATCGTCCCAAGGCATTTGGGCGGTGCCTGCGCCGAAGGGGTCGGCGAGCTCGTTGCGCATGACGTGCCAGTAAGGTGCAGCGAAGCGGAGGTGTTCCTTCATGGTCTTCCCCGCGATAATTTCGCTCGGGTTATAGTGCTTGAAGGCCAGCGGGTTTTTAGAGCTCGTGCCCTCGAATTGTATTTTGTCGCAGTTGAAGTATTGCATGCTGATTTCGTAGTTGGGTTGTTTTAGCGCCCAACTCAGAGTTGTGGTATGAACGCGTGGATGATTTGTGAGGTTTTAAAGTGATGCTTGCTTCTGAAAATTGAATCAGGCGCTAAAGCAACCTGATTACGACTAGAGATTACCAAAGTGGAGCGATATCCGAAACCGCAAATTGCGATTATATTCTGTTGATTTGCGTCATATTCTGCGCTTGGTTTATAGGCAATGAGCCAACAGATCGCGATTGTAATGACGGAGGTGTTTTTGCGTCGCTTGACGCCGGCATTGATGCCCTTTGTGCGTCGTCAGCAGGACTTCCGGGTTGTCAGTATTCATCGACCGATCGACGAGTTGCTGGATTTATTGCGTGAGTTGCAGCCGGATGGTTTAATCACTGAATGGTTGCCGGAGGTGACGGAGGCGCTTTTGAGCTTGGATATGCCGACGGTCATCGCGGATACAGATTTTAGTTATCCCGGGGTGGTGAGCATCGACGTGGATGATTATGCGGTGGGCGCAGCGGCGGCCGAGGCCTTTCAGCAGGCGGGCTACCGTAGTTTCGCTTGTTTGGGCAATGGCACGCCGTATTCGGGACAGCGAATCGATGGCTTTATACAGGCGGTGGATTTACCTGTTTCCGTGCATACGGAGACCGCGTTTGAGGATGCGCGCTATAGTGAGCATTTCGTTGTACCGAATGCGAGACTGCGTCGTTGGCTGGAGTCCTTGCCGAAGCCAGTTGGTATTTTTGCGGTGCATGATCCGCTGGGGCGATTTCTGTGCAGCAGTTGTCAGCAATTAGGGATCTCGGTTCCGGAGCAAGTGGCGGTGATCGGAGCAAATAACGACGACTTGGTCTGTGGTTTGAGTTATCCTATGTTATCGAGTGTGGCGATTCCCTGGGATTCGATTGGGGCGTTGGTTGGCGAATCGATGCAGGATTTGTTGGTGCAGAAACGGGCGCCGGCAGAGCCGGTCTTGGTGCCGCCAGGTGGTGTGGTCTTGCGGCACTCAGCAAATCATTTGCTGGTGGATGATCCGCAGTTGCGGCGCGCGATGTCTTATCTCTCGGAGCGCATGCAGGATTCGATCAGTGTGGGGCAGATGTGCGACGAGTTGCGGCTGGCGCGTCGTAGTTTAGAGCGCAAGTTTAAGGAGTTTTACCGCTGCACGCCTTGGGAAATGCTCTGCCGCTTGCGTGTGGCACAGGCGAAGCAGTTGCTGGCGCAAACGAACCACCCGATCGGCAGAATTTCGGACTTGTGTGGCTTCAACGACGCCGAGCGCATGGCGGTGGTATTTAAGCGAGTCGCGGGTGAGGCGCCATCGAGCTTTCGCAAGAATCGAAGGTAGCGGTTTGCTTGGGTCGGAGTTCCGCTCAGAGAAGGCGGGACTCCAGCCTACTCGGGCACCTTTACATCGTAGATGTAGCCGACGCCGTGCACAGTGCGGAAGGCGTCGAGTGTCAAGTCGTGGCGTTTGTAGAGCTCGCGGATTTTTACAATGTATTGGTCCAAAGAGCGGCTGCGGACATCGGCGTGGATGCCCCATACGGAGTGGATCAGATTCTTGCGAGTGAGCACTGCATTGGGATGATCCGCGAGGTAGGCGAAGATGCCTAGCTCTTTGCGGCCGATGCTTTCGATGGCGCCATCGGGGAAATTGACTTCTAAGCGCTGCGGGTTGACTTCGGCGCCGCAGAATTCAAATGGTTCATCAGTGATCGACGCGTTTTGAGTGATATTGCTGTCGTTGGTCGTTTCGGCGCGGCGGAGCACCGCGTTGATACGTGCGATCAATTCTGGAAATCCAAAGGGCTTGGTGATGTAGTCGTCGCCGCCCATTTCGAGCGCTTTTACTTTTTTAACTTCGTCGTTTTCGCCTGTTAGGAATATGACGGGGGTGCTGTTACCCGTGCCGCGGAGGTCACTCATCAGGTTGAAGCCCGTGTTGTCGGGCAGATGCACGTCGAGCAAAATGAGATTCGCAAAATTGCTTTTTAAGAAGCGCTCCACGTGGCAGGCCTCGTGGCAGATCTGGCTTTGCATGCCGGCGACTTCCAGTTGTGTCGCGATCAAGGTGGCGAGATCTTTATCGTCTTCAGCGATTATGATGAGTGGCTTAGGTGTTTGGTTCATCTGATTATGAGTTTGCCTGTGTGTCGGTTTTTTGGGGGAGGTCTGTCAGGTCAGCCAAGTCCGCAAGGACTTCGCTCGCGTGGGCTTCTGGTTTTACTTTGTGATATGCTTTTGCAATGGTTCCGTCTGTGTGAATGAGGAAAGACATGCGATGGATGCCATCGTAGGTGCGCCCCATGAATTTTTTCTCTCCATAGACGCCGTAGGCTTGGGCCAGCTCTAGTTCCGTGTCGGGAATGAGGGGAAAGGGGAGTTGGTATTTTTCCTGAAATTTACCGTGTGAGCGCTCGTCGTCTTTACTGACGCCAACAACCTTGAGGCCGGCTTCTGCGAATTCGGCCCAGGCGTCACGTATGGCACAGGCCTCTTTAGTGCAGCCTGGAGTATCGTCTTTCGGGTAGAAATAGAGCAGGCAGGGTTGCTGTAGACCTTCGAGTGTGTATTGTTGACCGTCTTCCGTGAATTGGAAGTTCGGTGCCTTTTTTCCGGCTTCGAGTGGTGTTGGTTTGCCCATGATTTGTGTGGAAAGTGTCTTCTAAATGCAGAAACTAAGCACTTATAGGCCTTTTACAATTACTTATTTATAATGTCCAAGCGTAAAAGACATGCGCTTTTACAAAATTTAATCTTGTGCCTGATTCCTGCTGCTTCAGCTTTTGCGGCTATGGAAAATACGCCATTACTCATGCTCGGTCTGCCGAAAGGCAGCCTACAAGACTCAACTATCAAACTTTTTGGTAAAGCGGGCTTCAATATCTCAGTGAGTTCCCGCTCTTACCGTCCGTCGATTGACGACGAGGAGTTGGATGGCCGCTTCGTGCGCGCCCAAGAAGTGAGCCGTTATGTGGAGCATGGATATTTCGACTGTGGTCTGACTGGACAAGACTGGGTACGTGAGAATGACTCTGACGTGGTCGAAGTGTGCAGCCTCGTTTATAGTCGCGCATCAAACAAGCGCTCCAAATGGATCATCGCTGTGCCAGAAGCTTCGCCTGTGCAGACTGTCAAGGATCTCGAGGGCAAGCGTATCGCGACTGAAGTGGTGAACATTACACGCGAATATTTGAAGGACAACGGAGTGAATGCCGAAGTTGAGTTCTCTTGGGGGGCGACCGAAGTTAAAGTGCCGGATTTGGTTGATGCGATTGTGGATCTAACTGAAACAGGTAACTCGATTCGTGCCAACAAGCTGCGCATCGTCGATACACTTCTTTACACTAATACGGTTTTGATCGCTAATAAGGCGTCTTGGGAGAATCCTGAAAAGCGCAAGAAGATCGAAAACATCGCAATGCTGCTCCAGGCAGCGCTTGAAGCCAACAGCAAGGTCGGGCTCAAGTTGAATATTGAAAGAGCGAAGCTCGAAAGTGTGCTGGCTGATCTGCCCGCGCTGCGCAATCCGACTGTCAACCGCCTGACTGATGAGTCTTGGGTCGCGATTGATACTATCCTCGATGAGAAGACTGTGCGTGAAATTATTCCTGCACTCAAAGCGCATGGCGCTGAGGGGATCATCGAGTATCCTTTGAACAAAGTCGTTTTTTAGGCGAGTTTAAGGATTTGATTTTTAGAAGTGACTGACAGTCCTTGGTGCCATTCTCTGAGTGGCGCCAGGGGCAGGTCCAATCACGCTTGTGTCGATTTTAGTGGGCGAACGCGCAGAGAGTTTATTACTTCGCAATTTTATCGATGACTGCATTGGTTCGTGTGGCAGAGTCCGCAGTGCTCCATGCGCTTGAACCTGTTTGTAAGCATTCCACGACATTGGAGATTAATCCGAACTGAATGTTTTCGCTGTGCGGATAGTCCAAAATTTCTTCTTCACCGTCTTCGCTTACAATGCGAAGCTCCGTTGAGCCAAAGACCGAACACGTGATCTGCGCTTGCTCGAATTGGAGTTCTATTTGATCTCGGTATTGTGAACTAATAAAATTCCAATCGCCTGATACGGAAACGCCGGCATCCGTGGTCGCTGTCATGGCAACCAGTTCTTCCACCGGGGAGCCTTTTGAGCCATGCAGCATGTGTCCACGAACGGACTTTAGTGGGCCCAACCACCAGTCAAACAGGTCCAGGGCGTGACTGCCTAAGTCCCAAAAAAGTCCGCCGCCTGAAAGCTCGGGTTGAAAGCGCCATGAGTCGGGGGTGCCCGTTCGCTGCTGGCCGCAAGCGTAGCGATAGTGTAGACTGCGCAAGGCTCCAAATTGATGGTTATCGATCAGTGATTTTACTTTATTAAAATGCGGTAAGCCACGGCGGTAATAGGCGACGAAGAGCGGCCGGTCGGCTGCGGTAAAAGCATCGATCATTTTTTGGCACTCAGTGGCATTACGCGCCATTGGCTTTTCGACATAACATGGCTTACCCGCTGCGGCAACTTGAAGGGCCAATTCGCAATGAGAGCCTGGGGGAGTGGCAATGTAAACTGCATTGACTTCCGGATCATGTATCAAGGCCTCCGCGGAGTCATACCAGCGAGCAATGCCATGGCGCTGCGCATAGTCCGCAGCCTTGGGGCCATCTCGACGCATGACTGCAACAACCGAGCTGCCAGGCACTTTCTGTAAGGCGGGGCCGCTTTTCACTTCGGTTACGTTACCACATCCTAGAATGCCCCATTGTATGGTTTCCATTTGCATGCTACATAATATGCCGACCTGCCGAGTTGATTGGAAGTGCAAAAGTCCTAATCCAGCCGACAATTCGGTAGCTTAGATCTATGGGGCGGCTAGGTTCTAGAGCGTTGTTGTCGTGTCAACGCTGGGAAATTTTCAAAGGGGAGGCTAAAACGCTCGGTACCTAAAGATTCGATACATTTAGCTTTGAGTGCGCGCCAGCGGTCCCATTCGTAGTCGGGGGCGTGTGCGATGTGCAAGCGTAGGCTGCGCCATTCCAGGCGGGCGCGCTCGATGTCGCCTTGGCTGAGCTCGTCGTCGATGTAGGCGGCGGCATGGCTGCTTTTGTGCTCGATGTTATACAGGATTTCGCTGGCGCCTTCGCCGTAGTCTTCGGGCACGCCGCGCCTTAGGTAGCCGGGGATGCTGCGCAAGCCGTAGGCTTCTTGGCAGAAGGCGGTCAGCGGGCGACCGGCAAGGGCGAGTGCGTTGAAGCGGTGCCCGGCCCGCAAATTGGCGAGATCGTAAACAAGTTCTTCGATCGGGTAGTGCTTGGCTTCGAGGGCGGCGGCCACCGCGAGGCCTTCGCCGTGATTGAAGAAAGAAAAGATAATCCCGCGTCGGGTGGGGTGGGCGCGATGGTCGATGAGACCGAGTGCATGCCATTGTTCGGCGACGCTGCGTGGGGTGGAGTGGGGCCGCTGCGCGGAGTGGGGAGTGGAGATCTGTCTTCGCTTTGCTACGCCGTGACAAGGTGGGGAGTGGGGAGCATGTTGATTGTTGGGGAGGCTGCCGGTGATTTCGCGTTTGCGTTCGATGGGGTTGAGCAGGCCTTTGCCGCTGAGGTCTTTGAGCGCGTAGATTTCACCTTCGCTGTAATCGAGTTGTGCGAAGAGGCTGCCGTTACGCTCGCCGAGCTGCACGGAACGTCCGCCGCGAGTGAGTGAGGCGAGATTGGGCACGATGCGGCGCTCGATTTTTTCCAGTGTCCAGAGCTTTGGGATGTTGGGTGTTTTGCCCTGGTGGCGCTCTTGTTCGCGCAGTGCCTTACGCAGCCACTTACTCAGGGTGAGCCGGTTGTCGTCGCGGGTTTGGGGGAAGGTGGCGAGGGGCACTTCCAGGCCGTAGCGGCGGTCTTTGCCGGTTCCGAATTTACAAATGGTACCGATGCGCAGGCTGGCGACGATTTTGGGGCTGCTGAGTCCCGGGCGCCAGCTGTCGCGATCGAGGTACCAGCTGTCTTTGAGTTTGAACAGGATGGGGGCCCGTTTGCGCTCCCAAATGCCTTCGCTGTTTTTGAATTCTGTAATCACTCCGCCAGATAAGGATTGTTCCTCGCTGGGGGGGCTGGCGGCGCTTTGGTGGGTACTTTTGCGCTGGTGTAGAAAGTCGTCCAAGCCCAGCTGGATGGGCTCGCGGGCGAAGAGGCGGGCGGTTAACTCGCGGGTGGCTTGCAAGGGATGCTTGCCATCTTCGACTGCGGTTTGAATGACTGTGAGTAGGGAGGGCCAATCGACGTTGCCTTCGCGTTGCAGGCGTAGGGCTTTGGCTTCGTTGAGTCGCGGCGCATTACCGGTGAACAGCACGCTGCCGCGATCGTCGAGGCCGCGGCGTCCGGCGCGGCCGAACATTTGTAGTAGCTCATCGGGGCGCAGGTGTCGATGCGCTTCGGCGACACGGTATTCGCGATCCAGCACCAGCACCGAGCGCATGGCAAAGTTAATGCCGGTGGCGAGCCCCGTGGTGGCGACGATGACTTTTAACTGGTTGGCCTTGGCGAGTGGCTCGACCAGCGCGGCGCGTTGTGCGTAGCTCATGCCACTGTGGTGAAAAGCGATACGCTGCTTGAGAGTGCGAGCCAGCTCGTTGCCGGCGAGGGCCTTTTGTTCGGGTGTGAGCACGATGGTGTTGGGCTCGGGCAGGGCGGCGGCCAGGCTGCGGGCGAGGCTTTCGGCCGCCTTGCGACGGGGAGCGAAGATCAAGATGGGGCCGAGGCCAGCCGCGAGTGCGCGCGCGATATAGCGTGGCCAGCGGCCATGGATGTTCTTGGGCAACTGCTCGGGCAGGGCGTCGAGGTGAATCTCGTCCAATGGGACCGGGCGTTCACGATGGCGCACGGTGGCGACGGTGCGGCCGCAGCCTTGCAGCCAGGCTTCGATGTCTCGGGGATTGGCCACGCTGCCGCTGAGTAGTAGTAATTGGGTGTCAGGCGGGGCCATGGCGAGTGCTAGCTCATAGTTCACGCCGCGGGCATGGTCGCCCACCATTTGGTATTCGTCGATTACCAGTAGGCGCGGACCACGCCCGGTCATCAGGGCGCGTTTTTGCGTTTCCAGGGTGGCGATGACGATCGGAGCGTCGCTTTGATAGCTGACGTCGCCAGTCTCGATCCCGACGCGCCAGCCCTTGGCTTGCCACTCACAGAATTTATCGTTGGCCAGTGCACGGGTGGGCACGGTGAAGACCGCTTTGCCGGGAAAGGCGCGTTCGACTAAGTGTTCGAAAATGAAGGTTTTGCCCGCACCCGTGGGGGCATCCACAATGACGTCGTGCTGCGCGCGCAGCAAGTTGACCGCCTGTTGTTGCCACAGGTCGGGTATGGTCAAAGCTGTTTCTAGGACGTCCACCTAAACAGATTCGGCCGAAATTGGGATGCTGTAAAGTGTGGGCCTTGGATCTTTTAGATTTTAAGGGCAATTGAGATGCTTGTGTTGACAAAAGGCACACGCTCGCGAAAATGTAATGATGTTCGATTGGTCTGATGAAAAAGATTCTCTACTTCGTCGAGAACGTGGCGTGAGTTTTCAGGATGTTATTTATCACATTAGTCAAGGTGATGTCTTGGCACTTTCAGATCACCCGAATGTTGAGAAAAAGGCGAATCGCTACGGTATGCCGTATCAAACGCTGGTATCGAGCGTCTTGCACCGCTACGTGGCGGGGGATTTGACCGAAGTGGATTCCTAAAGGCTCGGCTTCAAGATCAGCACGCCGTCGTGGGCTTCGGCGATTTCGCGCATGATGTTGGCGTAGCGTTCGTTGCCTTGTGCGGCGCCGAGTCGGAAGGGGTTGATGAGAGTGGGGAATCCTATGGCGCTGATGGATACGGGGCGCTTGCCAGTGGCGGGATTGCGTGGGTTGAGGCGGTCGAGCTGGATGAGGAGGCTCTGGGTCGAGCCTCGAAAGTCGTCGCCGATGAAATAAATGCTCATGGAATCGTCGGCTTTGAGGCTGGGCTTGAGGTCGCGTATGGCACGGCGTAGGCCGGGTTCGGGATCGCTGACGCTGGCGACTCGATAATTGAGGATTTGCTTCAAGGCTTGTTGTCGCAGGCCAGAGGTGTCGGGCAGCCAGAAGCCTGTGCGGTTGCCGATCATATAATTACCGCTGGAATCGAGGAACTGGATGCTGCGCACCTCGGGCAGGCTGTCCAAGAGTTCTCGGATTTGGTCAATCACGCTGTAGTGCAATTGAGCGGTCATTTGGTTGCGCATACTACCGGAGGTATCGATGACGAAGGCGACGTGGGTGGCTTCGGCTGGCAGTCCAATGGGGGGGAGGTCTTCGTGTTTAAAGCTTTGCAGTAAGCGATTGGCCTCGGAGGCGGCCTGCGCGGCAGTGCTGAGGTTGGCCTTGCGGCTGTCATACTCTTGTTGTAAGTCGGCGAGTTGAGACTCCAGTTCTTGAATGAGGGAAAGGATGCGTTCACGCTCGGCGCTTGTTTGTTCGCTATGAATGGCGGCTTCCAGCAAGGCGGCCTTTTCAGCGACATCGGCTTCCAGCATGGCGAGCTGTGCTTGCATGGACTTGAGGGTGGGCACGTCGATTTCACTTTCGACGTCGTGCGGTCCTGAGCCGATCGAGAGGATGAACAATAGCAGGATCGCCCCGAAGCCACAGCAGAGGCAGTCGAGAAATGAGAGGCTGAAAACCTCAATGGGGCGTCTTTTAATCATGGGGCTGCAGAGAGTCGATTGAACGTCGAACATTCAACGTCCAACGCTGAATGTTGAATGAGTGGATGCTTATTCGATATTGGAAGTTCGATGTTCGACGTTCGACGTTCATTCAGAGTGTGGGCCAGTCGTTGTCTGGGATGAGGGTGATGCCTCCGGTGCGGCTGCTGAGTTTCCAGAAGAGGCCCGCCGCGGAGGGATCGCCTTCGAAGGGGAAGAGGATGGTGTTGAAGGGATAGGTAAATTGCTGAGCCATGGCGCGGTTGAAGAGTTGCACCCGGTCGGCTTCGCTGAGGGCTCCGTTGCTGGGCGCCGGAGCGCTGGGCAGTCCGTCGCCGATCAGTAGTAAACTGCTGGCGCGTTGCTGGAGTTGGTTGACGGTTTGCAGGGCTTTGGCGAGGTCGGCGCCCCCGCTGGCTTGGAGTTTGTCGAGGCGATCTAAGCAGGAGAGCAGGGCGTTGTTATCGTAGGGATCGATATAAGGATTTTGTGGGCTACCGGAGAGTGCTTGAGTATTTTCAGCCATGGCAAAAATCGCCACTTGGGTGCCTTTGGGGATGGCTGCTAGCACGGCGCGCACGGCGGCTTTACTGCGGAGCCATTTGGGGGCGTTGCTGCCGCTGCCTTGTTGGATGATTTGCACGGCGCTGTTGGCATCTTCTGCCAGCATGCTGCCGGAGCTTTCGAGTAGAATGACCGCACGCGGGGCGCGTAAGCGTAGGCCTGAGAGGTAGCTGTTGTCGGCAGAGGGGCGATCGAGTGCCGCGGGCTCTTCGCTGGGTTCGGCTTCGGATTCCAGTGCTGCGAGGGCTTCGGCCTGTGCTTCAATCGCTTTAGCGAGGCGTTCTTGTTCGGCGGCCAGTTGAGCGACGCTGGTCGCGTTGCTGTCTGGTTGCGGATCCAGAGCCTCGATCTCTTTTTCCAGTGCCTTTTGCTTCGCTTCAGTTTCGCGAATGGCGGCCTGCAGTGTTTCGGCGGCCGCTTGCGATTGAGTGGCCTGTTCTTGGCTATCGGTGATTTGCGCCTTTGCCGTGAGAATGAAGAGCAAGAGCACGGCCCCGAAACCGCAGCATATGCAGTCCATAAAAGAGAGCGCGGAGCTCTGTGTTTCGCGGCGACGTTTCACGGGAAATAATCTCTAGTTTAAGTGCTTGGGCGGTGGGCTGAGGTTTAACCTTCGCTCCTTGCTTCGTCTTGGCTGGCGGACTTCTGCCCTTTATCTTCGGTCTGCTGCTCACGGATAGCGGTTTCCTCGCGGTCGTAGAGTTTATCGATGAGTTGCTCGCGGCAGAAGGTTTGTAGACGCAGAATCAGGCCTTCCTGGCCGCCTTGTAGCAGATGTATGAGCAGCATTAGTACGATGCTGATAAAGAGGGCCACCAGAGTGGAGTTGAAGGCTACGCCCAGCGCACTGGTGACGCCGGAAATGTCGCCTTGTAGCGCTTCGTCAGCGCGCTGCAGGGCGACGCCGATCCCGCGCACGGTGCCTATGAAACCGATGGAAGGGATCGCCCAGACGAGGTAGCGGAGCATGGAGAGCTCGCTTTCTTGTTGCTCGGAGGCCACTTCGAGTCGCCCCATGATAGTTTCGGTGGCTTCGGGCACGCTGCCTGTCATGTGATAGCGTTCGAGTCCACGCGCCATAACGTAGGGGAGGATCTTATTATGCAAGTCCTGCTGTTGGCTCTTGTTATCAATCTCGGCAGAGAGTGCGCCAGCGCGCTCGCGTGTAATGCTGCGCGCGCCAGCCAGTAGATCGACTTCGGGCTCCGTATCCAGCCCCTCGCTCTTGGGAGCGAAGCGGCCGAGTGTCTTGGCCTCGTAGTTAAGCAGTATGAATTTATAGATCAGGATCATCAGCCCCCAGAGAAAGAGGGAGATACAAATTTGCTGCTCATAGTCTTTGAGTATTACGAATAGGCTGGAAAAAGAGCTGCCGACATCGACGCCGTAGCTGTTAGCCAGATCAGCCTTATTGGCGCCGGGGCGTATGATGAGACCGTAGAGAGTGCCGACAAAAATGAAGGAGGCGATCAAACCGAGGGTGAAAATGAGGCCTTTGACAGAGAAGAGGCCGCGTTCAGGATTTCGTAGACTCATAGATAGCTCGGAACTTTAGATTGAGAGGAGGTCTTATTATTCTGTGCATTGCAATTTCTGCAAGGGCACTTATTGATAGCGTTATGAACAAACTTTTTGCCTCTACCATCTTAATCTTGGCTCTCATTTTTGCAACGGGCTGTCAGAATAATCCCAATCGTGGTCGCGATATCGGTATACTTGCGGGTGCCGTGCTGGGAGGCATCGCGGGTGCCCAGATGGGCGATGGCGATGATATCAATGTGGTGGCCGGCGCGGTGCTGGGAGGTGCTTTAGGTGGCATGGCTGGTAATCAGATCGATCAGCGTCAAGAAGAGCTGCAGGCAGCTGAGGCGCAGCGTCAATATGAGTATGAGCAGGAAGTCTTGCAGCAGGAGAAGCTAGAACAGGACATTAAAGCTTTGGAAGCGAAGCGGGTGCGTGATGAGATTGCTCGCAATTCCACTTCGGCCGATGTGGCTGCTGCAGAGCGTGAAGCCGCACGAGTGGAAGCTGAGTTGGCCGCTAAGAAAAAATCCTACGAAGAGTCGCAAGCGCGCGCGCGTCGCATTCAAGAAGCGCAAGCGCGCATTGCTAAGGCTCAGGAAGAATTGGCCGAACTGGAGCGCCAAGAGAATGGTCAGTATTAACGCGAACTACCAACGGAAAGTGGCACCTGCGCTGTATTGGTCGCCGCGCCCCGGTGTGCCAGGCACGTCTTCGAAGCCGTCATCCCAAGCGTTGTCGATCGCGAAGAACAGCTCTAAGTCCTTGATGGATGGTGGGTAAATGCTGAGGCCGAAGTGGGTGAAAAGTGCGGAATCACTGCCGTTGCGTAGCGCGTTCGCTTCATTTTCGCGCCATTCGTTGTCGATACGAATCTCAATAATCTCATTCGGGCTCCAGATCGCGCCTAGGGTCACGCGATGCTTTGCGTAGTTGAGTGCGTAGAAGCTTCCGACTATGGCGTCGTTATTGTAGTCTTCATCTTTATGCAGGTGGGTATAGCTGGCGATAGCTTCGAAATCGCCCCAACGTTTGGTGCCGATGAGCTCAACGCCGAATGTTTCGATGTCGACTGGGTTCGCGCTGCGAGCGAAGGGGTTGCTCTCGTAGGTCCAATCGACCAGATCCTGATCCCAACGGTAAAAGATTGCAGCCTCGAGGCTCCATTCGGCACGTTGTAGCTTGCTTCCTAATTCCAGGTTTTTGCTGGTTTCTCTGTCGAGCTCGTAGTTGCTTTGAAAAACGCCGCTACTATCGCTGCCATTGATGGCTGTGTAGCCGGCTAATTGGGAGGTTTCAGCATAAGATAGATAAATTGTATCGTTGCTAGCACTTGAATTGACGCGTTTCCAGGTGATATCTGCTATGGGAGATAGCTCGGATTCGTTACGGTTTGAGTCGTCGTAAGTTGCGCCTGCTCGTACTGTCAATGTGCTGCGTTCGTCGATGTTGAAGCGATATTGCGGTAAGAATGAAATGCTGCGATAACTTCTGGAATTGAAGTCGCCGAAGACGAGGCTCGTCGAATCAATTTCATCGGCAGTGAGTTGAGCTGAATAGTTAAGAGCGATCTGCTCGTTGATCTCATGTTGGCCGCTCACTCCCAATGCACTGACGCTTGTTTCGTGCTCTGCTGTGTAGTCAAAGCCTGTCGCATCTAGGAGGTAATTGTCCTTATTGATTCTGTGGTAAGCTGTAATCTCGAACCAATTCGAATTTCCATAAGTTTGCTGATGATTGAGCATGAAGAGCCGGGTTTTTAGCTTTTCTGTTTCGATGGCACCAAGGAAGGCACCTGCTGGTGGCGTGTACATATTGGGCCAAGTGAAGTTTTTCGACTGATAACCGGCAAAAAAGTCGGTCTGCGAATTGGGGCCGAGTATTTGCACGCGTCCGGTGGTGCGGTCGAAGTCGCTGTCGCCAAACTCAAGGGTGCCATCGCTTTCGGAGCGAGAGACTTCCGCCTCGATGCCCCAACTCCATTCGCCACTTTCACCGAGGGTGCCTGTCATGCCGTGGTGGATACGTTGAAAGTTGAGGTCGTGGTCACCGCCGCTGACTGTTAAGCTGCCGCCGTCGGCGATCTGACTCCATCCGTAAGTGATGGTGCCCACTGTGCTATTGAAGCCGTAAAGTGCATTGTCGATGCCTGTGAACACTTCGGCGCGTTCGAGCATTTCCGGCGCGATGGGTAGCTCGGCGAAGTAGTGTCCGGTTTGCGGATCGATTAGAGTGGCACTGCCCACACGGAAGCCGGTGCTTTCGAAGATGCCACCACGAATGGTGACGTCGCCTTGCGCCTCCGACATATTACGTGATTGCAGGTCGACGCGCGGTTCGAACTCCAGGTTTGAGACTGGCGATTCGTAGGTGGTGACTGGGCGGGTGTTCGCCGTTTGCTGCGCATCAATGTAGAGCGTTGGCAGCGTTTGGGTGCCTTCTGCGATAACCAATAGCGGAATCGGAGTAAACGCTAGTAAGGAAAGATTTTTGATTTTGCTTGGAATCATGCAGCTAGCCAAAACTCAGAAATCTTAAAGATCAATTGTTAATTGTTTAAAAAATCAGCTTAACATTGGCGTTGATTTTTGGGTTGGCATTTGCTGGACATCTCATCATTGAGACTTACTCCATTTATAATCCTATGCAGCTTTTAAATCTCAGTTTCGCAATTCTCATCATTAAAATGGCTATTTGTATCCTGCCGGGGGTGATTGGCATCTTTATGATTGTTAGCTCTGAAGAGAAAAAACGGGAACTTCGGAATACAATTTGTAACCAGGTATTTGGCGTGAGCAATGCGATCCCCTATCCAAAGTTCGCGATGACTATGGTGGTTATCGGTTCAGTGCTCTTGGTTTTTACGCTATCAGCTTCGTGGTTCTTGTTACTGCGCGATATGTTTATTGAATCCTGATATTGTATCAGGCAATTTTAAGCATCGCGTTCGGCAATTGCTTTACGGTAGATCTCGCGGCTGATCCAAGCATCGGTCGCTGCGTAGCGAATTTGTTTTTGATCGAGATCTGCACGTGCCCAATTGGAAACTTGTGCGGCTTTGCTAATACGGCCTTTCATGATTAAGCCTGCTAGGGCGCGCAAGCCGCGATTTTCGTAGCCGAGCTTGAGAGTGATGTCGGCAATTTCAACAAAGCCAGCCGGGGAAAATTCTGCCATCGCGCGGAGCTCTTTAACGTCATCCTTAATCGCAACGCCAGTCTTTATAATATCGAGAGATTCGAGCAATGGGAGTAGCGGTTCAAAGGTCTCAGTTTTGTTGATACGAAACAGATACACGCAATGCTCCGTGGCTAGTTGTATCAGTGCAGGTGGGTAGTATTGCCCCTTTTTGAAAGTTGGCCGTGTCTCTGTGTCGAAGCCCAGATGCGCTTCATTCACAAGTTTAGCGACGGCGGCTTCCATCGTTTCGATGCTCTCTAATATTTGTATTTCTCCCTCCCAAGCAATTAAAGGTAGCTCGTTAATTTCGGCTTTGGATATTTTGCGATTTTCTATGGTGGGCGTGTCGGTTGTTTCGGACATGTAATTATATTTTAAGCTTCGATCTCGAGGCCGTCGAAGGCCAGTTCGATGCGCTGGGGGTAAGTCTTGCAGTTTGTGTCTTTGGAAATGCGTTGATTGTAATCTTCGTTATAGCGTAGAGCGTCTTTGTGGATTTCTTCGATATCTGCGTCGGAATAGGCGGGCTCGTGGTGGAAGACTATGAGTTGACGCACCTTGGATCGGGCTGAGAGCTCGACAGCTGTCATGTGGTCGGAATGCCCCCAATTGCGCTTTTCGTTGGTTGCTTCTTCAAAGGTATACTGCCCGTCAAAGATGAGTACGTCGGCGTCCCTGAAGAAGTCGACGAAGCGATAGCCTTCATCGCGGGCCTCAGGACCGTGTTCAGAATCCGATGAGAAAATGATGCGCTTGCCGTGCTCTTCAAAGCAGTAGCCCCATGAGTCCCCAGGGTGTTGTTGCTTGATAGTTGTTACTTGAACATCATCGACTTGAAAACTAGCACCATTTTCTCGTATGTCGAATTCGATGTCGGCTTGCATTGCTTCGAAGGGAACAGGAAAGCAGGGGGCGTCCATCTGTGCGCGAATTGCACGTTCGGTGTCTTTATGGAAGCCGTGAAAGATGATCCGATTTCCAGCTTTGTAGGCAGGCGTGAAAAACGGGAAGCCTTGAATGTGGTCCCAGTGCAAGTGTGAGATGAAGATGTGGTAGGTGGCTGGGGGCGCGTCTTTACTCTGACTGAGGGCGAAGTCGCGCAAGCCAGTGCCTGCATCGCAAAAGATGAAATCATCACTCTTTGCTTGGATTTGTACGCAAGAGGTATTGGCCTTGTAAGTGCCGCGTTCGCAGTGGGGTAAGGTTTCTAGGTAGGCATCGACTGCATCGAGGTTCTCAAAGCTGTGTTCACGAGCGCCCCAAATCGCATCTCGAACCTTTTGACGGATCGATTCCGATGTGCTAGGAGCTGGAAGTGAGCCACAGGAGCCCCATATGATCGCTTTCATGCTTTGTGAAGCTGGTTAAAATTACTTGTCGAACAGGCCTTTGATACTTTCGCCAATTTTCTCACTGGCTTGATCCACTTTCTCAAGACCTTGAGTTTTAAGTGCATCGACTGCGGCTCCGCCTAGCTCGCCCGCATTGGCAATGGCAGGACCGATGGATTGTAAAACCTTGCTCAGCACGAGATCGATGACTTCAGCCATGGTCATTTGTTTCCCATCCTCACCGATGTCGTTCATTTCTATGCGAGGTAGAGTGACTGTTTGTCCTACGCCCATCACGCCGACGTAGACAGTGCCTTCTTCGATGACGAGCTGTTTGATGACGACCTGCTTTTTGGCGCCCGTTTCAGGCTCGGGGGTAGCTGCCGTGTCATCAGAGCTGTCGGCCGGGCCAGTAAACTCTTCGATGTTTTGCAGCAATTGCTTGAGGTTGGAAGACGTTAGAGTCTTTTCGTAACTGATTTCTGGCTTCTTGATCAGGATGTGGTCGATTATGATCTTGTCGCTGAGGACGGTGCCCGTATCGACTTGCAGGTCAATTTCACCGAGAGAGAAGATATTTGCGCTCTTGAAACCCTCGGGGTTGGCGACATTGAGTCCAGTTAAAGAGCCATTTCCTGATAAAATCGAGAGATTGACGTCTTCTAGTGTGACAGCCGTTTGTGTGACTTGCGGGCCGTACTTTTCAACGCCCTTCTTAATCTGCTGATTAAGCCCCCCCGATAACACGAAGTAGACCGCTGCGCCAGCGATTAAAGCGAGTATTAGGAGGCCTAGGAGTAATTTTTTTAACATAATTGGGCTATGTAAATAGATTGATTGTGAAGTCGACTCTACAGCATAATCGCTGCATGGCGAGTTTGAAAAATAATCCAGTCTTGAGCGAGTTTTTATTGGAAGGCTTCGAGGCTCCTGAGGGCTTGGTTCCGGTAGCCGTGTATGCGAATTTCTCTGCGGCCGGGGATGCCGGGCTCGCCATTCTCGCGATGGGCAAGGCGTATTGGACCTTATTTCATGCGGGGCAATATGTAATTTGTGTGGCCGCAGCCGATGCTTCAGTGGTCGCAGCGGAGCTGCGAGCCATGTTGGACTTGGACTCTGTGCCCAATCGATTTATGGGCACGCGATTTCTGGAATTTTCGTTCAGTTCCTTGAGTTTTGTGCTGTATGCCTTGTTATTGATCGGCTGTTTCGTCTGGCAACAGGCTGGTTACCCGCTGGATCTGGGCCGTGGGGACTCGCTGGCTATGATCTCTGGGGGCGAGTGGACGCGGGCGCTGACTTCGCTGTGTTTACACGGTGATATTGTGCATCTGGTCTCGAATCTAGTCGCTGGAATGGGCTTTGCTTTCTTTGTCGCTCGATTTTTTGGCGCGGCGGCCGCGTGGTTGTTGATTTTACTGAGTGGGGTGCTTGGTAATGTGCTCAATGCTTGGGTCTATTTTCCCGAAGCGCATTATTCGATCGGTGCGTCCACCGCGGTATTCGGAGCGCTGGGTCTATTGACCGGAGTCGGGCTGTGGGTGGCGTTGACGGAGGCTCAAGAGAGCTGGCTTATGCCGCGTTGGTTTATACCAGTGTTTGGGGGCATTACCTTGCTGGGCTTGACCGGCATCGGCGATGGATCGCTGCATGGTATCGTTGATGTAGCGGCGCATATCAGCGGCTTTATGTGTGGCATGCTGCTGGGCTTTTTGGGAGCGATTTTTCAACGGGCATTTGCTGTGCTTGAGCGAGCGCGAGTGTGGGTCGGGCTTTTGACCATGGCTCTGGTGGCCATCGCTTGGGGCCTGCGCGTGGGCTAGGCTCGCAACATGCATGGGAACAGTGCTGATGAGTGCACGGAGCTTGGGCGGCGAAGCTCCGAGGTATTACTTACTTTTTAGGCTTTTGAAGTTTCGGTTTGGGCACTTTACAGTCGACGCTGCCACAGCCGCAGCCGCGAGCGCTACTCTTTTGCTTCGGCTTAAATGCCTGATAGAGATAGAGTAGGGCCGCTAAAATGATTACTGCGACGATAATGACTTCAATGCTTTTCATTAGCTGTGCATCTCCACTGACTATGACACAAAGAGCATGCCGACTTGGTAGACGGCCACGGCGGCGATCCAGGCGAAGCTTGTCAGTGCGACAAAGCTACCTGCAGCCCACCACCAGTTGAGTTCCTTGGCGATCACAGCCAAGGTGGCTCCGCACTGCATGCACAGGGCAAAAAATACCATGATCGAGAGTGCGACTGGAATATTAAAGACGGGCTCCCCCTTGCGAGGGCCAGATTCCCATTTGGCATTGCTCAAGGTGCTGCGCAAATCATCCGATTCTTCGTCCACCTCGCCGCCGAGCGCATAAGTGATTCCGAGAGTTGAAATGATGATTTCACGTGCCGGAAAACTGGCTAATACGCCAACGGTGATCTTCCAGTCGTAGCCTGCGGGAGCGAAGATGGGCTGCACAAACTTACCAAAACGGCCCATATAGCTTTGTTCGAGGTAACGGGCAGAGATTTGTTCTTCTAATTCAGTGCTCTGCGCTTCGTCGAGTTGAATCTCGCCGGAAATCTCGCTCATCGCACCTTGCGTGATTTGGCCGATGTATTCTGCAGTCACCTCTTCTTCCAGTTCCGTGGAGCGTGGGAAATATAACAGTGCCCAAATGATGATCGTCATCGCGAAGATAACTGTGCCCGCCCGCACGACAAATTCTTTACCACTTTCATACATGCGGTGGAAAACTAACTTCACTTGTGGCACCCGGTAGTGAGGCAACTCCATCACAAATGGCATTGGCTTACGCCCCTTATTTAGAGCTTTATTGAGCGCCCAGGCAAAGGGGGCGGCTACCAGTGCGCCGATGAAGTGCATGCCAAAGAGTGCGGCACCTGCGACGTTTGGGCCGTATTTGGGTTCGATAAAAGCACCGATTAGCAGTAGATAGACAGGTAGTCGCGCCGAACAACTCATCAGCGGAGCGACTAGAATCGTGATCAAGCGCGCCTTGTTGTCGTTGATCGTGCGGGTGGCCATAATGCCTGGGATTGCGCAGGCGAAACTCGTGAGCAGTGGCACGAAACTCTTACCGTTGAGCCCACACCATTGAAAGAGTTTGTCCATCAGGAAGGCCGCTCGTGCCATATAACCTGAGGCCTCTAGCAGTGAGATGAAAAAGAAGAGCACCAGGATTTGCGGCAGAAAGACCAAAAATGCGCCGACACCTCCGATGATGCCATCGGCGACCAAACTCTGTAGCATGGGCGTGGCGACGAGTGCATCCGAGGCGATCCCTTGCACCCAGCCGACGACTGTTTCGATCAGATCCATGATCGGGCCGGCCCAGGTGTAGACGGATTGGAAGACCACATACATCATCGCCACAAAGACCAGCAGTCCCCAGAACTTGTGTAAGAGTAATTGGTCGATACTTTCAGACTTGCTGCGCTTTTTCATCGCTGATTGGCGCTCCAGCACGTCGTTGAGTAGAGGATTTAAAAAGCGGAAGCGCAGCGTCGATTCGGCGGCATCGGGTTGAAAGCCATCTTTATATAGTTGCTCGCGGGCAGCCTCAATGATTGCTTGGTGTTCATCGGCCGGAGTCTTTAGCCGTTCTGTGACTGCGCTCTTACGATCAAAGAGCAGGCGCTGTAATTCGCCTTCACTCAGAGATTCGCTGCGTTGCTCAACAAGCTGTTCTCTCAATGAGCCAATCGCCTTTTGCACAGGCTCTGGCCATTTCGGACGTACCAAAATCGGGCGCGTTACGAGTGCCTTCTCGATCGTTTTGGCCAATTCATCGGTTCCGCTCTTGCGCTTAGCGACTGTGGGCACGACGGGAACTCCAAGCCGTTGCTCTAGAAGTTTACTGTCGATTTGAAGCCCTTTTTTCTCGGCGACATCCCAGCAGTTGAGTGCGATGACCATGGGCACTCCCAGCTCTGAGGCCTGCGAAGCTAGAAATAAATTACGCCGCAGGTTTTCGACGTCCACCACCACTACGACTAAGTCGGGTGCCTGGCCGCCCATGCCATGTCCACTGATCACGTCAACGGCTACCCGCTCATCAAGTGAACTCGCGCTGAGACTATACGTGCCCGGCAAATCGATTAACTCGACCGACTCTCCGCTGGGCATGGTCCAAGTGCCTGTCTTTTTCTCAACCGTGACGCCAGAGTAGTTGCCCACTCGCTGACGCATTCCAGTCAGTACATTAAAGAGGGAAGTCTTACCCGTGTTCGGATTCCCGATCAGAGCAATGCGACGGTTGGCTTTTGCGCTGCTCATTAGATTGCTTCAACCTCCACGTGTGCAGCGTCTTCCAGACGTACGCTGATGTGGCAACCGTTGAATTCCACTGCGATTGGATCGCCCAGTGGTGCTTCGTGCACGAGGCGGATTTCTTGGTCCGGCAACAGGCCCATAGACATCAGCCGCGAGACGCAGTCGTTGCAGCAATCCAGGTTTTTGACGCGGAAAAGTCCGCCTTTTTTGATTTCGTTCAGTCGCATGGTAAAATGGTCTCGGCTGAGAATAAGTCTCAATCGCTCATTGATGAGAAGGAGTTATGACTGAATTGCAAGCCTCAGCTGTCCTAGGCGTGAGAGTTTTCCGGCCGAGGCGCTTTGGGGCAGTCGGATCGTGTGTGAAGGCTCCGCACAGAGGCAGTGAGATTGGATTGAAGCTCGCCTTGCTGCGTACTAGCCGAAACGCTTTTTGTGGCCACGCGAGACGGTCACGTATTTTTCGGCGAGTCCCTTCAGTCCCGCGCGTTCCTTATCGCTGAGTGCGCGCACCACTTTAGCTGGAGCCCCGAGCACTAGCGAGCCTGCGGGGATTTGCGTGCCTTTTGTTACCAGTGCGCCTGCACCGATAATCGATTGTTCGCCGATGACAGCGCCGTCAAGTATCGTGGCCTGCATGCCGACCAGGCATTCGTCGCCAATTTCGCAGGCGTGGATCATGGCCGAGTGGCCGATGGTTACATATTTGCCGACTTTTACACCGTAGTCGTCGGCTAGGTGCACGACGGTGCCGTCCTGCACATTGGAGCCTTCGCCGATTTCGATGGTATTGATGTCGCCGCGCAGCACTGCATTGTGCCAGACGCTGGAATGGAGCCCTAGGGAGACGGCGCCAATGACGACAGCGCCTTCGGCTACATAGGCCGAATCGTCGATGGCCGGAGTTTGATCAAGATATTTCGAGAGACGTTCATCTATAGTCATAGTCGCCCATTAAGCGGGAGGATAGATTTTGCGCCAGTTCAAAGCACTTCTATAAGCAGGGCTTGAAGACTGGATAATCACAGGAGCCTTTACGGAAATACGCCGCGCATCTCATAGACTTTATCGATGTGTGCGATCGCGGCCGCGTAGGAGGCCAGGCGCATGCTGCAGTCGAGGCGCTTGGCGGTGGCCAGCACGCGCTCGGCAGAGCGTGTCATCACTTTACGCAGACGCTCGTCGACCAGCTCTTCGTCCCAGGTCTCGGATTGTCGGTTTTGCTTCCATTCGAAATAACTCACCGTCACACCGCCGGCGTTGCACAGAATCGCGGGCAGCACTTCCACGCCTTTTTGGAGTAGATGCTGCTCTGCGCGTGGGGTAGTGGGAGCGTTGGCCGCTTCGACCACCACTTTACATTGTAAGCGTTCGGCGTGTTCGAGGTCCACCATCTGCTCCAGTGCGGCAGGTATGAAGAGCTCGACCGGGGTGCTGTAGAAATTGGGCGCGTCGATTGCGTCGGCACCGGCGAAACCGTTCACGCCGCCAGTGGCTTGCACGTGCTGCGCCAGTGCTTCGGCGTCGATGCCGGCTTCGTTGCGGATGGCACCGGTGTGGTCCATCACTGCTTTGAGTTGACTGCCGCGTGCTTGGAGTAAGCGAGCGGTCCATGAGCCGACATTGCCATAGCCGATCAGGCTGAAACTGAGCTTTGAAATCTCCATGTCCATGCCCGGGAGGAGGGCGTCGAGCACATAGACCAGCCCCTGGCCTGTGGCTTTTTCACGCCCAGCGGAGCCGCCGAATTCGAGGGGTTTGCCGGTGACGACGCCGCGTGCGGTGACCTTGGTGGAGGACTCGGCGAAATTGATATAGGTGTCCGCCATCCATGCCATGATTTGTGCATTGGTGCCCATGTCAGGAGCAGGGATGTCGTAATCCGGTCCGATGTTGTTACCCAGTGCGGCGGTGAGGCGGCGGGTGACGCGTTCGAGCTCGCTGCGGCTGATCGAGCGTGGATCGATCTTAAGCGCTCCTTTGGCGCCGCCGAAGGGCAGACGGGCCAGCGCACATTTCATCGTCATGAGCAGTGCCAGCGTCTTGACCTCGTCCAGCTTGACTTCGTCGTGGTAGCGGATGCCGCCTTTGTAGGGGCCCAGCACGTTGTTGTGTTGCACGCGATAACCTTTGAATAATTGCCAGCGTCCATCGTCCATTTTGACGGGGCAGTGCACCATGATTTCATTCTTAGGTTGCGAGAGGATCAGCTTCAGACGCTGGTCCACTTTGAGCAAATTGGCCGCTTCGAGTACAGAACTGATCGTCTGGAAATAAAGATTATGATCATCGTAGTAATCGTCCAATTCGTGGAAGATTTCACGTGCGGATTGGCAGGCGGGGGTATCGCAGGGGTCCATGCGATTAAGGGTGCTCGCGCTGAGTGAAGAAGGCAAGCGCTTGTGTGATTAAAACCTTCGCTTTTAATTTTAGCGTGGCGGCTCTACCTTGCCGTTGTCCAGATTCTTAGAGAACTGAGGAAGAAGAGTTCCAAGGCCGCGACTTGGTTGAAGTTGATTTCCATCAGGCTGGCAGATTTTTCCAAGGCTTCGGTGGCGCGGTGCAGGGCGCTGGCAGGAAGCTCGCCTGTGTTGAGGGCTTCGATATCGCGCGCAAAGCCGGCAGTGGCTTTTTCGATCTCCGCGAAAAGTTGTTTGCGATAGCCTTTGCTTAAGCCGACCTCCATGGCATCTTTTTCGTCCGAGCTGATATGCTCGGGCAGTGTTTCTTTTTGCGCTTTCCAGGCAGTTGCTGTCATTTCATTCAGAATTGCTTGAAAGCGCGCATTGAGGCCGTAGGCGCCCATCATAATGTGGGGAATGGTCTTTTTGTTGGGACCTTTAATCAAGCGGCCGAGCCATTCGCGATAGGAGACCACCCAGGCGGGCCAGTCGGGGTGCTGTATGCCTTCCATTGTGGCCGGAATGCGGAAGTTGAGGCAACGGCTGCGAATGGTGTCGAGCAGGTCGTAGGGGCGCGTGGTCAGCAGGAATAGCGTGGTGCCGGCCGGCGGCTCTTCCAGTGTCTTGAGAAAGGCGTTGGCTGAGGCTGGATTCATGCGGTCGGCGTCGATCACGATGCCTACCTTGCGCCCGCCCTGATTGGAGCTCTTGGCGATGTCGACCACCAGCTTGCGCATGGTATTGTTTTCTTCCGTCTTGCCCACCTTGATCAGGCGTGCTTTGCCACTCGGGCGCAAGATGAAGCAATCTGGATGGTCGAAGGGGTTGCGCATTGTTTCCAGTAGGTGCGCCGCGATCGCCCGCACAATCGTTTCGAGGCTTTCTAAGCTCTCGCCGTGTAGTAAAATGCCGTGGCCCAGGCGATTTTGGGCTAGGGAGCGTTCCAGCACTTCAACGGCACGTGTCTCACGTAGTTCTTCAGGGAGTGATTCGGATAGTTTCATTTGTTGAGTTGACTGAACGGTCGTGTAATCTTAGATATATTCTATATCATATGGCTAGTTTACGCACATCCAACCGCTATTTAGTATCGAAAAGTTCGGGACAAATCAGCGACCAAATCAAGGTTCGTGTTTACGATTCTTCGGTTTTTGAAGGTGTGCATTTAAAGAAAGATCACGTATTAGTGGCTCTGTCCGCGCCTTCGCGGAAAAAAGTCGCGAAGGCGCGATAATCACACTCGTAGCCGTGGATCACCGCTTGCAGATAGCGGCTTCGATTATTTTTGGCGTTTTCGTCGGTAAAGCCGTAGTCGGGCTGGGGTAGATCTGCTTGCAAGCACATCAAATCGCTAAGCCAGCGAGCGAAGCGACCGTGGAAAAGTGTATGAGGGCGGAGGGATTTTTCCTCAAATCTAGCCATATTTTCGATAATCCATAGTAAGACTGCCATGTGAAGCCATCTTTGCTCGTCTCCATCGTCCGGTATTGCCTCGCTCATAGATAAGTTTCTCACTTTCATCGTTGTTATAGTTCAATCGTCTTCAAAGCTAATTGATGCGCCTATTTCATCGAAAATGGCCATTAACTCGCGATATCTGTCTTCTTTGCGAGGACGCCTCGGGTAGGTAATCGCTATGGTAATAGTCTTACTTGAGGTCTTCATTACCGCGTCCACGTAGCGATGAAGTTGTCTTAGATGGCGTAGAGCATATTCGCGTAGTCTTCCCCGCTTTATTTTGTCCCAATCTGTAGACTTAACTTCTAATATTAATGCAATGTCAGGGTCTTCATCGATGAGAATGTCAATACGTCCCTTTCGTCCTTCATTGCTAACGCTAACTTCTCTTTGGATAACATCACCCTGACTAGCTGACCACTTGTTTTCTAACTCTCGCTCAAATGCTTTTCCACGTTTGGCATATTCATTAATTTTGTGTGTCATGTCATATTCTAAAAAGATTCTATAGGTAATTTTCTACCCTTGCACAGACTGCTTGCGCCAATTGTTAACGGCTGTTGCTATAGAGTTTTTCCCCTCAGTTGTAGACCATTGATCCCAGAATGCTATGGTCGCGCTGTCGGGTTTGTTGTTTGGTTCAGTTATACGGATTCTAGTTGGCAGCAAAGTTGCATCACCTACTACTAATGCTTCTCCTGTATCAAGTATAGGCAGCAAATCTCCGAAACCGCCTAGACTGTCGGGAAGAAGTCGCCGAATTACGTTCTGGTCGTCTCCGTTGGTTAATCGCATCGCAATAAGATTGTTACACTGACTCATTACAGTGCGATTCACTTCTGATGGCCTTTGACTGATTACGACAAGGCCAAGTCCATATTTTCTACCTTCTTTAGCTATTCGTTCGAATATCTGAACGGATATTTGCCCAGTGCTATCTGCTGTTGCTCTTTCGGGGATATATAGATGGGCCTCGTCGCAGAACAGTGCAATTGGATGGCGGTTAGCATTTAAAGTCCATTGCTGAATAGAAAATGCGAGTTTTGCTACAAGGCTTACAATTAGAGGTAGAATGTCAGATGGCACTTCTGAGAAGTTGACTACCTTCACTCCACCTTGCGTGTCAGTTTTATCTTGGCTTCCGGCAATTAAAGCGGTGGATAAAGTAGACAGCCAATCATAGTCTAAAGTCGCATCACCTCCTTGGAAAAGGAAGCCTAAACGTCTGTCAGTTTGCTTGTTGGTTAGCCGTTGAATAAGCCTGCCGAGCTTCCCTTTGAAATCCCCAGCTTTTGTGGTTCCAGCTCTCGCGCCTTCCACATCTTCTGTATCAAGACGCTCTAGCTCTGTGACAACGTCTGCCAAGTCAAACGGTATAGGACTGTCGATTGTGAAGTTTTCTAGGAGTGCTTCTTGTCCATTCTCTCGTAAGTATTTCCTTTTAGCTTCAATGATCGTTCGGCTAATTACCATTGCTTGGTTTGGTGCATTATTATCGCTACGATCTATGAACATCGAGACCATCGCCTCGTAGCTTAACAACCAATATGGAAGATGGATTACACCATCTTCAAGGGTCTTTTCGTCGTCTAGGTCAGAAGGCCCAGCTATTTTGTAATGAGAAATTCCGTCTCCTCGCATGGGGCCGTATTCTCCATGTAGATCGAAGATGATCGCATTCGCATTCGGTAGACTAGCAACTTGCTCAAGGATTTTAGCTGTAGTCCAAGACTTTCCAGAACCCGTTCCACCAACAATTACTGCATGACGTTGAAAGAATTTGTTGCCATTTAGATAGGCCGAAGCGGTGTCATCCAGAGTATATGTGCCTAAAGAAAGTCGTTGTTCATCTTCTTCGCTAATACTGGCAATAATTTCCATGAAACGCGTGAGTTGTTCACCTTCTAGCGCAAAACATTTAGCATCGATCTCGGGTACTGTTTCGAGTGTGCGGACAAAGATGTTCGACTGCAATCCGCGGCGATCTAAATGGGTTCCAATAAGTGAAATGCGAACTAAGTTTAGCTCTTTTGAAGTGGTTTCTAATTCATCAGTGTCTTCCGCAGGTTCCTCGCCAGTTGAAGTTCGACTTATTTTTTGAATAATTCCGATCAAATGCTGACCCGGTTTACTGCTTTGTAAAACGGCTAGTCGATTGACTTGTAGCTTTCTTAACTTTTCAGAAGTTGGCACTTGGACAATTACGGTTGCCGTGTCGACTGAACGGACATTGCCTAGGGTATCGGAGTCTGTGAATTCAAATAGAGTGTTCATGGTTTTATTAGTTTTAGGAAATTTTCGAGTTGCCAATATTCCTCGCCTGTAATGATTTCGCCGTCTTGATATTCGGGGCAAAATATTTTGCATCCTCCGCTTGCATATTCGATTGCGAGATACTCTTTGCAGAAGTCATCATCAAAGAAGGCTTTAGCAGATGGCGTGATTTCCCTAGTAATTAAAACTAAAGGAACTCGCTTACTTCGGCATCGCTCTTTCAGTTTTGTTTGGATATGATTATCGTTAAATCCAAAGCCAGAGCAGAAAAATGCGGTTGCATTTGAGAATGCTCGGTCAGATGCAGCTTTAATTGACACGAAAGGTTCATCGTAAGTCCTTTGATATTTCCGAAGGCCTGGAGTTACAATTGCTGGTTTCCAGTTTGTTGGTTTTGGGTGCGTGATTGGAAGTGCTTGGATGATGCCTTGCTCATCTCTAAACCAATCGAATGAACCATGAACTTTCCAAATATTGACGCGGTCTTGAATAGTGTCACCGATTCGAACGCTTTGCCGAAATTCACTCAGTCGATGACGTAAGTGACCATAAGTAAAGCCTGTTTCATGATAGAGCCGTCCCTTTTCAGCTGCATATTCGGCGATACGGTCATAGTTAGGTGTGACCACGTCGATTTCACGATTAGTTGACCTCAGTAGAGTTTGGAAAAGTTCAGTTAAAGGGTATTGTGAAGTCGAAGTTAGAAGTTGGTCGAAAGCCTCAATGTCGAAGGGCTGTAAGTATTGCCAAGTAGCTTCAATAACTAAATCATCCAACGCCTCGGGTAGGTTGATTTCCTGCAGTGCAGATTCTAGGTCTGTGTGTTTTAATTTTTCTTGAAACTCATACCAAGGTTTCAATTCGTCGGTAGTAAAGCCCGCAGGTGTTGATAATCTGAGAATATGTTCGCGCAGTTTTCCCATCCCAGGGATGCCCGCAGCAATTGATGCACCACTGCCAAGGATTGTCACAGGAGTCGCGGAGATACAGTCTTGAGCCCTTTTTGTGAGCACTTCTAATGGAGTAGGCATATTCTTTAAAACGCGTTGAAGTGGTTGCCGAGGAAGTGCTTGAGATTCCACTTGGTGGTGGTTGTTAGGGCGCGTTCGAGGCAGATGAAGAAGGGCTTGTCTTCGGTTTCGGCGAGTTCGCGTAGGCGCTTGATCGTGGCGTCGTGGATGTTCTCGTTCCAAGTTAGGCAGACGAGGGCGCTGCGGCGGGGATCGCGGACTTCGTAAATGGTATTTTCGGTAAAGTCCTCGCGGAGAGTGCGAGTGTAGTGCAGTTGGAAGCCATTTTTGAGGCAAACTTCGTCGAAGACGGCTTGCTCGCCTTGTTCGTTGAGGGTGAGGAAGAAGGCGCCTTCCTTGTCGTCGATATATTGACGCAGGGCGGCGACGTTGTCGGCCTCGCTGGCTTCGGGATCGGGCTTGAATTCGCAACGAGGAAAGTTCGACTTTTGCAGCTTGTAAACTTTGAAGCCGGAGTCGGGGATCGGCTGTGGCTCGTCTCCGTAGCCTTCGATCACCCGTTTGACGCGTTCGATGGTGATGGAGGACACAGTTTTTAAGCCCAATGATAGTGCTGCTTTGCCGTCTTTCTTTTTCTCATTCACCGCTTCGGGGATTTGAACGGTGATGAATCGATGATTTGTTTTATTGGAATGGTTCTCGTCCAAGACTGCTTGTGCTAACGATCCGGAGCCTCCGAAGAAATCTACAATTAGAGCATTCTGATCTGCGCCAACCACGTAGTGTATCAGCTTCGCAAGCTCCTCGGAATCTTTAGGGTTTGGGAAAACCTTTTTTCCTCCAAATATTTTCCGAAGTAGTTTTACCGAAGGCTGAGACTGTTTGTAGAAATAGGTGCCACGGACTTGTTGTGCGAGTTCCCCCTCATCGCTTGAGGTTTCATCATCAGTTTCTTGCTGGTCTTCGTCGTCGAATTCGGACTCTTCTGGGATAGGCTTAATATGGGCTTTTCGAAAGGGTGGTTCGGTGTGGTCATCACGGAATACAACCAAATCAAGATCAATTTTTTTCTGCATTTCAGCTGGTGAAGAGTAGATCCATCCACGTTCTGGAACTGCACATGGTTTTTTAGTCTCGGGATGTATGACATCATAGTCCGGCCCGCCGCCACCTGGCCAAGAGATGTCTCTGTCGCGCCAAGGACCGTTTTTGTCGACACGTCGATATCTCTGTAGTTTTTTGGAAGGATGTGATTTGGGCAGGTCAGCGAACCATGCTCCTAAGCGATTCTCGATTTGTTGAAGGTCGTCGCCGTATTCTTCCTTCAGCTTTAAATACTCTTCCCAGATTTCAGCGGCACCTGGTTTCTCTTCTCGCCAGATTATTTTCTTTTCTTTGAGCCAGGCTTTTTCTTTTGCGTAAATTAAAATGTATTCGTGGCCGACCGAGACTAGCTTGGCATCGTTCTTTCGTCCTTTTTCCCAGATTAAATTGGCCACGTGGTTTTCTTGTCCAAAAACCTCATCGGCGATACGTCGAAGGTTGACCAGTTCGTGATCATCAATGGAAATCATGATCACTCCGTCACGTTGGAGCAGCTGGCGCGCAACAAGAAGTCTTTCGTGCATGAAGCAGAGCCAAGCCGAGTGGTAGCGTCCGGAAGTGTCCGGATTGCTGTCTAACTGAATCCCATTTTCGGCAACTCCTGTCTCTTCCCAGTAGTTGGCTTTATCTTTTTTGTAATTGTCGCGGTAGATGAAGTCTTTGCCAGTGTTATAGGGTGGGTCGATATAGATGCATTTGACCTGTTCGCGGTAGGCATTGAGCAGGAGTTTTAGCGTCTCGAGGTTTTCGCCTTCGATGATCATGTTGCCGTCGGCCTGGTCGGGATGGACGGAGCGGGCTGGATCGTAAACGAGGGTGGCGGTGGTGGGGGTGAAGGCTTCGCGCTTGGAGGCGGCTTTTCCATACCATTTGAATTCGTAGCGCTCGCTTTCGTGGACTGCATTCGGTTCGACGAGTTGCTTGAGTTCGTCGGGGTTGAGCCGGCCTTCGTTTGTGAAGAGATCGGGGAAGAGTTGCTTGAGCGCGGCGAGGCGCTCCGCCTGTCCATCGGGTGTGGTGGGTAGGAGATCGTTGAGCGTGGTGTTGTCTTTGGCTGTTTGCATTTTTTTGAAATTCGTCTTGGTGAGTTTACTTCGGAGTGAGCAGGCTTACCTCGGGAAAATAGCTTTGATAGCGTGCGGTATCGGCGGTCGCGATTGGGAGCTCCAGGGCGGACGCATGAGCACCGATCATGAAGTCGGGGAGGGGCGATTTGGGTGCCGGGGGCAAGTGGGCCTGTTGGTGGCGGTTTTCGAGGTATTGGGTGTAGGCTTTTGCGCAGCGCGGGGCCGTGATCAAGGGCAGATCCAGCAAATGTAGACCGAGTGCTTCGAGCCGCTCAAGGACTGTATCGGGAGATTGATCGCCGACCAAGAGTTCAGTCAGAATGACCGTGTTGATGGCGGCACCCTCGCCGAGTACTGCGCTACGGAGCGTTTCCCGCGCCCACGCGTTTAGGGACGAGTCCGCATCGAAAGCGTAGATGAGTACGTTGGTATCGAGCAAGATCATGGTTCTCTAGTCTGGGTGCGCAGTTCCTCCCAGCTCATTTTGGGTGTGAGCGCAGCCGAGTTAAGCACGGCATCCAGTTCTTGTGCGGTCGGCTTGTTTTTTTTCGTAGGTACCACTTTGGCGAGTTCGTAGTGGCCGCTGGCTGTCTGGCGCACCGCGTAGGCTTCGCCGGGTTGGGCCCCGCTTAGAACGAGTCGCCGTTTCGAATCTACTGTTTGCACTTTCATGGTGGGATTTTCCCACTTTATGGTGGGTTTGTCAATCATTCAGGTTTTTTCGGGCTGAGGCTGGGGGGTGGCTCTCTGCAGAGTGGTGCCGAAATTTGTGACGGGGCCGAAGAAGCCTGCGTCTGAGTCTGCGGCGGCGTCTGCGTTGAAGTCGGCTTGATCTTCGCTGACTTTGTTGGGGTTGAAGCGGCTGACGGGGGCTTGATATCGTAGGGTGGTATTGGCGGAGATGCCTAGGGCTTCGAAGTGCTGAATCGCGCAGAGAATTTTCATGCGTTCTTCGGCGGAAAGATCGTCGATGTTCTCGGTGGATTTGGTTTCGACGACGAGGTGTAGCTCCACTTCCTCATCGTCGCGCAGGCCTTTGTGGGAGATCGCAACGCCAAAATCGGGTGTGTAAGTGGTGGTGCCGCCTTTGAGCGAAGGCACCGGGATCTTGTACCAGTCAGGCAGTTTTAGCAGGGCGCGGACGCGGGGGTGGCGGTCGGCTTCATTGGCAAAACGCCATTCAGGCTGGGAGTCGGCGTCGAGGATGGCGTGATCGTAGATGCCGGTTCTGGGGGTGGGCACCGTTGAGCGGTAGGTCTCGATCACGTCTTTGAAGAGATCGAAGCCATAGGCTTCACCGGTTGGCTGATAGTTGATGGTGCGCACCATTTCGTCGATCGCGATCCGGTTGATATGTTCGGTGGCGAGATGCAGGTAGCGCGGCGGGTTGCGCACCAACTGGTCGAAGTTGGTCAGGTTCTTTACGATCTCGATGATGGTCGGGTAGGCGAGCGCGGTGTTCTCTGAGAGTTCTTCAATTAAGTCCATCGCTGAGAAATCAGCTGCGAGGCGCACGGTTTCACTACCCGTGCTGGTCGCTCGGGCTTCCTTGCCAGCATTGAGTTCGTCGATGCGGGTCAGCTCGATTTCGGCTTGATACTGCTGGAGCTCGATTTCGTTGAGTTTTTCGATGCACTTTTTGGCGAGTGAGACTTCGTCGAAGCTGACGCAGTAGTCGGTGCGCTGTGAGAGGCGTTTCCAGAAGCGCTGAAAGGGATCGCTCTCAAAGCGTTCGCGGTCGAGTTTGACTTTCTTTTTTGCAGGTTTTTTGCCTTTCGGAGAATGACGGGTGGGGACGTGGTGGTGCAGCTCTGATTGATACTGAGTGACGAAGGTCTGGTAGCTCTCATTCGGGATGACCGTGAGGAGGTTGATTTCTTCGCCCTCAGGCGTGTCGTCGCCATCGTAGATGCGATGGCCAGATTGGTTGCGGCAAATGCGCAGACCACGCCCAATCTCTTGGCGTTTTTTAACGTCCGAGTAGGTTTGGTTGAGCGTGGCGATGTTGAAGACATTTGGATTGTCCCAACCGACGCCTAATGCGGAGTGCGAGAAAATGAATTGGCGAGGGTTGTCGAAGGCAAGCAGGGCCTCCTTATCGCGCAGAATCTCGTCGTAGATTTCCCGCTGTTTGGCCATGGAGTTCTCGTTGTCGGTGAACTCGCCGGCATTGGTTTTGGCAAAGTAATAGGTCTGCACCTCGTGAACGAAGCTGGCAGGCGGGTCTTCTTTGTAAAAGTCGCGGTAGGCTTTAGGGAACTCTTCGACGAAGAGCACCTTAATCATGCCATCGGGATCCATGTAGTTGGCAACGCGATCGATGAAAATGAGTGAAAGCGGCTTGATGCCTAGTGGCTTGAGCTTTTCGACTTTTTCGAAATGACGGTAGCAGAGCCAGTAGAGCTGTTGGCGGAAGATGCCCTTGATGTCGCCGGTCGCGGTGTTGGGAGTGAGTTCGACGCCATTGTGAAACTTGACCAGTGCGCCGCCTCCACGCAGACCTTTGGCGCGGATTTGGGAGATTTTAAAATGGCGGTAGGAGATGTTCTTGGTTGCGTCTTCGAGGGAGTCGCCATCTTTCAGCCATTTCGTTTCGGTATATTTGAAGCCACTCGCCATTTGTCGCCAGGCTTTGAGTTTGGCTTTAGGCCGACCTTTGCCCGTCTGAATGTCGACGAGTTCGATTTTGAGGGTTGCCTCGTCGTTGATTTCTGCGACGGAGAGCACTTCAATTTTTTTAACCAAACGCTGATTGTAGGCCTCGAAAGGCGTGAGGCGGTAGATTAGGTTACGGAGAACTTTATGAGTCGCTGAGTAGCGGAGCCGTGCGATGGGGTCGAGGGCGTTGAGCCGTGGGCGGAGGTTGTCGGTGTCCATGCCCTCCTGAGGCTCATCCATAATGATGACGGGGCGCACTTTTGAAAGTGCCTGCCAGTAGGAATAGCCATCGGGGGAGTCGTCGCGATCCGGACGGTTGATAATGTTATCGTCGGCATTGAATGAGTGCGTAGTCATGATCATGACCTGCAGATCGCTGCCTTCGATGAAGTGCTTAACCTTCGGGAGCTTCTTACTGTCGTATTCGAACGCGTGCAGCGGAATATGGTAGAGGCGCTCTAATTGTGGGCGGAAAGACTCGATGGTATCGAGCACCCCTTCACGGATCGGGACCGAAGGCACTAGAATGATGAACTTTGTGAATCCATATTCACGTGAGAGTTCATAAATGGTGCGCAGGTAAACGAGGGTTTTGCCCGTGCCAGTCTCCATTTCGATGCTATAATCTGGTTCAATGCAGACTTTCGCTTCGCCGTGTGAAATGCCGTTCTCGGCTGATATTTTCTCAACATTGGCGACGATGTCCTTACGAGTGAGGTTTAGACGGTTGGGAAAGCAGTCACCTTGAAGGTCAAAGTCGAAGTAGTTGCGCTGCTGCCCTTCGAATAAGCGAATGGCGGCATCGATCGCTTGGCGTTGGTAGGGGAGATCTTCGAGTTTGAATGACATATTTCAGATTGGCCGTTTAGGTTGGTAATTTTATGCTCTATGGCTAGACCAATCCGACTCACATGGCAATTACCTCCAGCGAGTCGAGGTAAACATAGCCAACCTTTAGCCATGATTAAAAAAGAACGCGTCGCTTACATCCAAAATCGCTTGCAGGAGCTTTATCCCGATCCACCGGTGCCTTTGGATCATAAAGATCCCTACACTTTGTTGATTGCGGTATTGTTGTCTGCACAGTGCACCGATGTGCGGGTCAATCAGATCACTCCGTTACTTTTTGCACGAGCGGATACACCTCAGGAAATGGTCAAAATTCCGGAGGAGGAAATTCGAGCGATCATTCGCCCCTGTGGGCTCTCTCCCATGAAGGCGAAGGGGATCGCCGGGCTTTCTCGCATTTTACTGGATCAACATGGCGGCGAGGTGCCCGCGGATATGGCGGCGCTGGAAGCGCTGCCAGCGGTGGGGCATAAGACGGCTTCGGTTGTGATGTCACAGGCTTTTGGGGTGCCCGCTTTTCCGGTGGATACCCACATTCATCGTCTCGCCCAGCGTTGGGGGCTGACTAGTGGTAAAAACGTGGTACAGACCGAGCGTGACTTGAAGCGCCTGTTCCCTGAGTCGAGCTGGAATGACTTGCACCTGCAAATTATCTTTTACGGACGCGAATATTGCACTGCACGTGGCTGCGACGGCACTGTCTGTGAGATCTGCCGAACAGTCTATCCGGCTAGAAAGCGTGCTAAGAAAATTTTAAAGGCCTAGATTGCTCAGCATTGTTGGCTTGAGGGGCTCCGTTATTCGCCGAATATGGATTGCTGAGTGCCTAAGTCGAATGAACCGTTGCTGAAGCTACTGTCACTTGCTGCAGGCGTTTCGATGGCTTGGTCAAAGGTGAAATTAGCCGCTTCGTTGCCTTTGGGCTGGATCGATTGATGGAAGTCGATCTCGAATTCGCTGCGCTTTGCTTGCGATTCCGAGCGAGGTTGTTCCTCTGTCGGGACCGCAGCCATGGCCGCTGCTGGCACGGCTAGACGCCCGTTGACCGGCGACGAGGATTGGGTGGCGACGATGTCAAAAATGAAGTAGCTACTTTGTTCGTAGGCCTGCGCCAAGCTTGCGCAGGCAAGTGCTAGTGTAAGTGTGGCGATGAGTCGATAAATGTTGGGGCGGGCGCGCATGAGCTTCTAGATAGGTATATCGGGTCCTCTGTCGAGACTCCTGTCCTAGGAATCTTGTTTTGTGGCTGTGTCAAAATGTCGCAGCGTTGGTGTTCCTGTCTCGGTTATTCGCTTTATTTGCCCAGTTTGCTTTATTATGTTTGTTTCGTAACTAGCTTATTGTCAATTGAATGCTGTCTTTTAGATTCTCTGTCGGGCTGGAATGATTTATGCGACTGTAGAGCCATGAATATTGATTTTAACACATTTACCGAAAAGTCCGCCTTCGCAGTGCAGGAGGCGCAGAATTTAGCCCGTCAACATGGACAGCAAGAGATCGACACTTGGCACCTGCTGTTGGCGTTGGTGCAACAGCAGGACGGCATCGTACCTGGCCTCTTGGAGCGCATGCAAGTGTCACCCGCCGCTGTCGAGTTGGCAGTGCAACGTGAGCTGGAAGCCCTGCCCAAAGCATCGGGTAGTGTCAACGCCAGCCAAGTGTATGTCTCCTCGGCCTTGCAAAAGGCGATCGCCGAGGCGGACAAAGCCAAAGGCAAGCTAGGCGACGAGTTTGTGAGCACCGAGCACTTACTGCTGGGGCTGCTCAACGCCGATTCCGGGGGCAAACTTGGCAAGCTTCTGGACTCCTTCGAGCTTGATTACAGCAAAGTTCTCAAGGTGATTGAAACTGCGCGCGCTGGCCAAAAAGTAACCTCTCGTAATCCCGAGACGACCTTTGAAGCACTCGAAAAATATGGAATCGATCTGGTGGAACAGGCGCGCAAAGGGAAAATGGACCCCGTCATCGGGCGCGACTCTGAGATCCGTCGTGTGATTCGCATTCTGTCGCGTAAGACGAAGAACAATCCTGTGCTGATCGGTGAGCCGGGTGTGGGGAAGACTGCGATCGTCGAGGGCTTGGCGCAGCGCATCGTGCGCGGCGACGTGCCCGAAGGCTTGCAGGACAAGACAATCTTTGCGCTGGATATGAGCTCCTTAGTCGCGGGTGCGAAATACCGTGGCGAGTTTGAAGAACGCCTCAAAGCCGTGCTGGCCGAGGTTAAAAACAGCGAAGGTCGCATTCTCCTCTTTATCGATGAGTTGCACACGATTGTTGGCGCCGGCAAAACCGAAGGTGCGATGGACGCAGGTAACATGCTCAAGCCCATGCTGGCACGAGGTGAGTTGCACTGTGTGGGCGCGACGACACTCGATGAATATCGCAAATACATCGAAAAAGACGCCGCGCTCGAGCGCCGTTTCCAAACGGTGCAAGTCGATCAACCCAATGTTGAGGACACCATCTCGATTCTGCGTGGTATCCGCGAGCGCTTCGAGTTACACCACGGGGTGCGCATTCAGGATAACGCGTTGGTGCAAGCTGCGGTGCTCTCGCATCGCTATATCAGTGAGCGCTTCCTGCCCGATAAGGCGATCGATCTCGTGGACGAAGCCTGCGCGATGATACGCACCGAAATGGACTCGATGCCACAGGAACTCGATGAGCTGACGCGTCGTGCGCTCCGACTCGAAATTGAAGAAGCTGCACTGAAAAACGAGAAAGATGAAGCGTCCAAAGAACGTCTCAAGACACTCTCCCGTGAGTTGGCCGACATTCGTGAAAAAGAGTCCGCCCTTCGCTCGCAATGGGAGAGCGAAAAGGGCGCGATCGACCAGATCCGTCAAGTGCGCGAAGAGCTCGATACGACACGCATCGAGATGGAAAAAGCAGAGCGTAATTATGATTTGAATACAGTGGCTCAGCTACGCCACGGCAAGATGCCCGAGCTCGAAGCTAAGCTCAAGCAACTTGAAGCAGTTGAGGCTAAAGAGGGGGCTCTCTTGAAAGAAGAGGTCTCACAGGAAGAGATTGCAGACATCGTTGCTAAGTGGACGGGCGTGCCTGTTACACGTATCGTCGAAGGCGAGAAAGAGAAACTCTTGCGACTGGAAGAAGTGCTGCATGAACGCGTGGTGGGGCAAGATGAGTCGGTCACATTAGTCACCGAGGCGATTCTACGAGCCCGCGCCGGCATTAAAGATCCCCGTCGGCCGATCGGTAGTTTCCTCTTCTTGGGGCCCACCGGCGTGGGTAAGACCGAGCTGGCGCGCACCCTTGCGCAAACACTCTTCGATACTGAGGATAATATCGTGCGTATTGATATGTCCGAATACATGGAAAAGCATGCCGTAGCTCGCCTGATCGGCGCGCCTCCCGGATACGTGGGCTATGATGAAGGTGGTCAGCTGACCGAAGCCGTGCGTCGCAAGCCTTATAGCGTGGTGCTCTTCGATGAGATTGAGAAGGCGCACCCCGATGTATTCAATGTGCTCTTACAAGTCATGGACGACGGGCGCATTACCGACGCGCAGGGGCACACGGTAGATTTTAAGAATACCGTGATCATTATGACCTCCAATGTCGGTAGTCGCTTTCTCATCGAAGGCGTGGTCGGAACAGAGATTCCAGACACGGTGCGTGAGTCGGTCATGGCAGAGCTGCGTCAAGGTTTCCGGCCTGAGTTCCTGAATCGGATCGATGACACTGTTTTGTTCAAACCGCTGACACTGGATGAGATTACGCAGATTGTAGACTTACTCTTGGCGGATCTGAATAAGCGCTTAGCGGAGCGTGGTATCACCATCGAGTTCGATGACACCGCTCGCAAATGGATTGGTGAAAAAGGCTACGATCCGGTTTATGGGGCACGCCCTCTAAAGCGCTTTTTACAAAAGCAAATCGAAACTAAGCTCGCACGTGGCTTGCTTAGCGGCGACGTCGCAGAGCAAAGCACCGTCTTGTTTAAATTGGAAGACGGCGTGCTGACCATGGAGTCGCTCGACCGCGCCGAAATCCTGTAGTGCGTGCGCTCTTAGCTGCCTACCAACAGATAAGGGCGCCGCATCGCCGGTCCATTTCAAAATCGAAGGCTTGCACTTCATATTTGAATGTTTAGCTTTCCGTTATGAAATGGGTTTTGGCTGTGGTCGCATTATTATCGGGTTTGTTGGGTGGCTTTCTGTTGGCACCTCGTTCTGCTGAGACATCCTGGGATACAGGTTCATCCGCCAGCAATGCTCCAACGGGAGGGGCCGCCTCGGCGGCGGCTGCGGCTGCTCGGGCTGCTGATAGGCAGGGGAGCGCTCCTGCCGCGGCAGGCGGCGTAGGGGCATCGGGCGCGGGCGGCGCCGAGTCTATTACGGAGGCTTGGCTGGAGTCTTTGGACGAGCTCGACACATTTGATCAGATTGGTGCCTTGCATGCTCGTTTAAAGGATCTGGACGTCTCCAAATTTCCTGAGCTGATGAAGAAGTTAGGGAGCTATGCCGGTTCTGCGGTCAACTGGCAGGTGCGCAGCATGATTGCGACTCGCTGGGCTCAAGTCGATCCACAGGGCATGCTAGACTATGCGAAGCAAGAAAAAGGCACTGTTTCGTGGAGTCTTTATAGCACTGTTTTTTCCGCGTGGTCGAAGCAAGACCCGCAGGCAGCTTACAGCGCGGCACTCAATCTGGATTCTCAGCGTTGGCAACAAGCGGCGATTCAATCGGTCGTCAATACCGTGGCGGAGACAGACCCGCAGCGAGCCATTCATATGGCTCAAGAATATTATGGTAATCAGGTCAGCGGGCAAGGACGTTGGTTGTATCAATCCATATATCGTAATTGGGCGCAACAAGATGGGGCCGCCGCTCGGCAGAGTGCCTTGCAGTTAGAGGAGGGCGCCGCAAAGTCAGCCGCGCTGGCGGGGGCCATGTCCGATTGGATGTCGAGCGATCCGATGGAGGCGCTGGCTTGGTTAGACTCGTTGCCTATGGACAGCGCGATTTATGGTTCGCGCAAACAAGTCTTTCAGAATTTGCTCAATCAGGATATTGAGGTGGCTAAAGAGTATATTGATTCGGTGGAGAATCCTCTGGAGCGACGCCAAGTGCTCGAAAATTTACAGTTTCATAACTTTGCATGGCAAAAAAGCTATGAGGAGATCCAAGAAGTTTTTGATTGGCTCGGCACAGTCGCGACTGGGCAAACTTATGATAATCGCGTGAGTAGTATTATACAGGCGATGACGCAAAACGATCCGGACCGTGCGATTGATTTTGTGCTTAATATGGGCCCTGGCAATGCACGTATGAACGGCTTGAATGCGATCGGAAGTAAACTAGTTGAAATCGATCCACAGTTGGCCTTCGATTTTGTGGATAGTCTGCCCTATGAGGACGAAAAGCGACGCGCGCTTGGAAGTATGGGCTGGCGCCTTTCGCAGCAGGGAGTCGAGTCGGCTAGTGTATTGGTGGGGGCGCATACGGACCCAATCGTGCAGCGTCAATTAGCCTCGCGCATCTCGGGTGAGTGGTCGAAGTATGATCAAGCCGGAGCATTGGCTTGGTCGGAATCACTATCGGATGAACAGGCGCGAAAATCCGCGATGCGCTCTGTGCTAAGTAATTGGATCGAATCTGACCCCGCGGCAACTTTAGCTTATGTGAGCACGCTAGAGGATAGCGATTCGGGCTCTGTACTACGTGATGCCTACACCAGTTGGGCACGTAATGATCCACAGGCGGCGGTATCTTGGCTCGATCAATTGCCTGAAAGTGCCGAAGCGCGTAAAGCCGACATCTATCGAGGTGTGGCGAGCAGCTTCATTAATCATGATCCGATGGCTGCATCGGAGTGGATTGCAACTCTGGAGGAGGGCCCGGCACGGGATCAATCGGTCGAGACGCTGGTGAATAACATTTCTCAAACTGATCCGGAAGCGGGGTTCATTTGGGCAGTCACGGTGGGAGATGATAATAAGCGTAAGAACACGCTGAATCGCAGTGTGCAGGAATGGATCAAGACCGATATTGAGATGGCTTATGAAGCCGTCCTCGATGCCGAGATCGAAGCCAGCGAAAAAGAACCTTTGCTTAAGATGTTTGAGGGTAAGCTTTAATTGATTTTTTTATCCAAATTGCAGCTCGCAAGATGACTGCAGTTGTGGGCCGTGCAAAACGCAAGCAAGCTGCGCCTTTGTATGTGGCCTATAGAAGAAAGATTATTTTCCCTGATTGATTCTTGATCGCGACCTATAGCTGGTCTTTACGCGTGTAGACAGGCTTAGAGAGTTTTTTACTAACTTTTTTTTGACGAAGTCGTATGAGGCTGCGGTGTTTCGGCATGGAGTTTGCGTAATTGGACGGCATGGATATAATACGCATTCTTCTCTCGATTCTCTTACCACCTGTTGGGGTCTTTCTTCAAGTTGGGATTGGCCTCCAGTTTTGGATCAACATTGTCTTAACGCTGCTGGGGTACATTCCTGGTATCATCCACGCGCTCTACATCATACTGACTCGTGATTAAGCTGGGGGTGCTGAGTTTAAATTAGCTGCAGCTATGCTTTGCGCAGCTTATCGACATTTAAGTAATAAAAAACCTGCTGATGAAAAAATTTCATCAGCAGGTTTTATTTTTGGCAAGCGGGGGAGCGCTCTAGTATGAGGACTCTGGCATGCTAGCTACGCTGCTTGCCTCCCGCGCGCCAGTGGTTACTTATTGAGTTCACTTGCAGGTTGGACCTGCTCAGCGCTTGGTTTTGTGCGAGTGCGACCTTTCTTCTCATCAGCTCGCTCTTTCTTGTGTGGAGCCAATCCCCCTGGTTTGAGGAAGAACAGAATTATGAGAGTCATCGCTAAGATCATTGCGACTGCAGTGAGTATATATCCGTACATGGTAAGCTTTCTTTGAGTGTTGTGGATGTTATTCAGTTGCATGGGATCATGCGACCTAGTGCAAGAGGCACCGTTGTCTAATTAGAAAATGGCATGCCAATGCGGCGGGCGTATCCGTAAGTGATTGTTTATAAGTTTGATGTTCTATTGGCGACCTTTCCCGTATGAGACATTATTGCAAAATGCGTTATTAAACATGCTTTTAACGGGCTAATTGCATTCTTGATATTGATGCTTTTCTAACAGTGAGGTATATCCTGTTGGTATATCGTGCCTTGCGTTGTGGTATTATTTTTTGGCACGGAAAATGGGTTAGTGTGCGTTATGGATACAATAACAGCACCTACATCAACTGACCACGTGAACCACCAAATTGCAGATGATTTGGACCTAGCAGCGCATTCAGAGCATTGGCTAGCTCCGGAGCTCTTAAAAAAGTTAGCCTCACTTCAGGGCTGGAGCTTGGAGCAAGACGCCAACTCGTTGAATCTGGAGAAATACTATAGCTTTAAAGATGACGAAGCAGCTCAAGAGTTTGCCAACACGATTGGTGTATTCCTCAAAACAAATACGGTGCTCATTATGCTTCAAAAGTCAGAAGATCGCCCTTTGGTGGTCATCACCATGCGCGCCAAGGCTACAACAGAATCTGCACTGATTCTGTGTGAGATTGCAGACGAGAGTGAACGCAAATATGAGATGGTCGCAAGTTGCACCGAAGATGCTGCTTAAATTTGTAGATTGAGCCGCTCTTCATTTGAGACGTTTTTTCAAATGCAGGGCGGCTATAAGCTTTTGCGTTATTGGCTCACCGCAGTTCCATGTTTCAAAAAATTGTAGATACCGTCAAGTCGCGTGCCAATGCATCAGGCAGCCAGTTATCTTTTATGGGCTTGGCATCCTTCTTGGAGTCTACAGTGGTGCCCATTCCCTTGGAAGCGATTCTGATACCTTATTATCACAAACATCGCGAAAGCCTTTGGCGCACCGCAACTGTAGTGACCCTTGCCTGCCTGTTAGGGGCCAGTGCTTTTTATGCAGTCGGGGGGCTCGCTATGGATGGCTGGGGACGTTCTGTGATCGAAACCTTCTCTAGTTCTGAAGGCTTCGAATCTTTGAAGCAGGCTCTAAATGAACATGGCTTTTGGTTGATACTAGCCGCGGGCATCTCGCCGATACCTTTTCAAATTGCGATGTTGGGAGCGGGCGCTGTGGAATACCCCTTTCTTCCTTTCATTTTGGCCGCTGCACTGGCTCGTGGTATTCGCTATTTCGGCCTCGCCTTGTTAGTGCAAATATATGGAGAGCGCGCATTGAACATGTGGGACGAAAATAAGCTGAAGGCTTCGGCTGTCGCCTTGGTTTTGCTAGCCAGCGTATACGGACTCGGGCGTTGGATTGAGTCAAGTTTGATGGGCTAGTCGACGCTACTGATCATTTGGTTAGGCTTTTGTGGTCTTTCGCACTCAAAAACTCTTAACTGCAACCGTTAACCTAAAACCAAAAATATTATGATAGATAAAAAAATACCCATCCTAGACATCGAATCGAAGCTTGAATTGATCGATCCCATTATTAAGGAATCCGGTGGTGTTCGGCTATCGGTTTTCCTCCCTATTTACAATCAGGGCGTCGAAATTCGCCAGAACGCGATCCGCTTAAAGGACTTAGTCGATGAGGCTCGTTCGGGCCTTCAGCACGCAGGCATGGAAGATAGTCAGGTGGATCGTTTCTTAGCACCGCTCATGGATTTGATCGAGCATCCAGAGCAATTGCGCCAAGCGTCACCGGGAGTGGCACTATTATTGGATGCCTGCTCTTTGCGCCGCATTCATTTGAACTATGAGGTTTCACCGATGTGCTGTGTGAGTGATCGTTTTGCTGTGAAGCCCCTGCTCCCAATCCTGCAATCAAATCCTGTCTATACAGTATTGTCTTTGAATCAGGGCGAGGTGCGGGTCTATCGTGGAATCGGCAGCGAGCTGCAAGCTGTCGAGGTGGAGGCGATGCCTCAGGCAATCGGAGACTCTATGCAGATCGAGATACCAGTCATTGGGATGTCACCCGGCTTGGAAGTGAATCATTGGAGCTTCTGCAGCCTGAGTTAGAGCAGGCAACCACTGCTAAACTAAACCATATTGAGGAAGCTGTGGGGCATGGTGAGGAAATCGCAGGTATTGCAGAATGTGCGATCGCAGCCGCCATGGGGCGTGTGGAGAGTGCCGTTGTCGCCGAGGATGAAGCGGTCTATGGTAAATGTGATATTGATCGTATGCGCGTCGATTTTGACGAGCAGGGGCAGACGCTCTGCGCGCAGGATTTGTTGGACTTCATCGCCTCTGAGACATATCGCCACGGCGGTTCGGTGATCGCTCTGCCACAAGATCAAATTCCTGCAGGGCGACGCGCGGTCGCTGTTGCTCGTTTCTAACAGCATATGATGGATTAATTAATTACCGATAAGTTCATTCGAGCCGCTGCGCATGTATTGCGCAGCGGCTTTTTTATAGTTCGTGTGTTCGATCGGTATCTTTGCTGGATTGCTTATAATACGGGCGCTGCTAGACGCGAAGCGCGCACCCTTACTCGTTCCCAGAAGCCTTGTCCATCGAGATCACTTTGTTTAATTGCTGTCGCATTATTGAAGTCTTGCTGCAGCATTTCAGTGACCTGCCGATTGAATGCTCTATCACTCACGACTGCACTCAATTCGAAGTTGAGTCTAAATGAGCGATTATCGAAATTTGCCGATCCGATGATGCAATAATCATTATCAGACAGAATGATTTTTTGATGCATGAAGGGGCTGGTATATTGAAACATTTCTGCCCCGGCAGCTTCGAGCTCACGTATATAGCTCCATGCCGCGAATTGGGCTAATCGTGCGATGAGGGTGTCGGTCTCATCGGGGATCAGTATTTTGACTTCAACCCCTCTTAATGCAGCAGCTTGTAGAGCGCGCACGATCACGTCGTCGGGGACGAAGTAAGGACTCGCGATCCAAAGTCGCTCTTCCGCGTGGTGAATGACATCGAGTAAAAAGAGGGTATAGCGCTCGAAGCCATCGGTTGGGCTAGAGGGCAGGCTGGCCACCGCTACATCTTGCCCTTGTTCACTGTGCGATTTTGGCTGCCAGTTTAAATCTTCGAGCACTTCATCACGTGACCAGGCCCAATCCTGTAGAAAGCTCACTTGCAATGTTTGTACGACCGGGCCATCAAAGCGAGCCATTGTATCTCGCCAGTTCATGTAGTCGGCCTTTACATTCATTCCTCCAATCCACGCCGAGTGTCCATCCACGACGATTAGTTTACGATGGTTTCTGAAATTTAGACGGAAGAGTTTGTTCCACTGAGGCACGACATTGAAACTGACTGACTGCACGCCCGCTTGATGCATGGGTGCTAAGTAGTCGTCACTCACTTTTGTGCCAATGTCGTCATAGATCACGTAGCAGGCAACACCGGCTTGGGAACGCTCGATGAGTCGCCTGGCCAATTCGGAGCCTACTTCATCATCTGCAATCGTGAAAAATTGAATCAGCACATAATCTTGAGCTTGTGAGATTCCCTCAAATATAGATTCAAAGGCTTTGGGGCCATCGGGGAGCAATTCTGCGGCATTGCTTCGAGTGGCTGGTAATGGGAGTAAAGTGTCTCTGAGCGCTGCGGAGCCTTTGAACGTCTCTGCAATTAAGTTTTGTTGCTCTAAGGTCTCATGCAGTCGTTGAATTGTCGGCTCGATCTGTGATGCGTAAATTTGCTTTTCTTCAATGTACTCCTCGAAGTCGACTTCTCCGAAAACCAAGTATGTCGGCACGGATATGAAAGGTACGGTGTTTAGCGCCAAGACCCAAGCAGTGGTGCCCTGTGGCGTACGGGCACTCATGAGCGCATTGAGCGACATAAAGAAACCAATAATATGGAAGCCAACGAGCGCACTCCAAAATAGAATGTATTTGCGAGATCTTTTCTGAGTGCGCTGCTTATTTATTTTCTTTCTGAGACTTGGCATTGTTTCGTTGGGTTGAGTTTTTCTGCCGCTCGCTGCGTGATGCCTGTGCGCTCGAAGATTTGCACATGATACGGTAAGTGACCTGAGTTTTTGTGGCTGACTTGTCGTGTGCTTGCTAAGAAAAGGCCGGGTGCTCTACACCCGGCCTTCTTTATAAAATGTAATTTAAGTAGATGATTTACATTTCAACTTCGATTTTGTTGACGATTCGTAGATCCGTCGTCGCGGCAAAGGCTTTTTCGATTTGGTGTTTGAGTGCCTGGCTCTCAACTTCGCCTTCTAAGTAGACTGTGTTGTCTTCGATTTCTGCTTCGACCTCAGCGAGGTCATTGTCTTCGACACTGAGGCTGGATTTTACATCGTGCCACATCTGACTTAGCTTGTTTGTATCGTGCGCACCATATTGTTTGTGGGTGCTGTCGCGATGCATTGTCTGGCGTTGGTGATCAATGTAGGCCTTAATTTCGCTTTCTGTGGTGTCCACAGTGAAGCGATTTTCGGCTTCATTATGTGTGAGTTGATCGTAGGGCAAAGATACGTGACTCTCGCCTAAGCCCCATGTGCCACCGACTGAGAGATAAGCAGTGGTGAGTTTGCCGTCTTTAGCATTTACTTGGATGTCGCTAACATTCCCAATCTCGACGCCATATTTGTCGTATACTGGAGTGCCGGTGAGATCTTCAACGGTTACCTTAGTTTCGATGCGATCATTTTGGATAAGTTTGTAATTCTCGCCGAGATTTGGAGATTTGGCGAAGCCGGTTGCACTGATTGCAATAATGGAAGCGTATGTGATTACTGTCTTTTTCATAGTAGTCTATTTCCTTTGTTTTTATATTTAGGCCGCGAACCAGAGGGCGTCGCGATCAATAGTATTTAAACAGGCAGCATGCCAACATGCTTGAATTACCTGGATGCCTGAGCACGGTTTCGTCTCTGTGAGGATGTTGTTTGCTACATAACTTATTGTTTGTGAGCTATCTATGTGGTGACTGCCTTCTCTCCTTTTGGGGGAGGATTTTTATTTACAAAGATCTGGCACAAGAATGCAGGCCTTCTGTCTCATGCAAAACGCAGCTGTATTTGAGATATCTATTGCAGCTTGCAAGTATGTGTTTGGCAGCTTATATACCATTCATCATTTAGCGAGGCTTAGAGCCTGATTGGCACGGCGGCTGCAATAGATATCTACTATGAAACATCGAGTCATCGCTAACCGTTGTGATTGGAGGCGCATTCAATTCCTTTTCAGTTCAGACGCAAACATGAATGCTAGAGCTTTTTCAGCTCTGCTGATTCATAATTGGAAAGTTGGAGAGGCGCTACTATGATTCAGGCTTTTATAGTTGCGATCAGTCTGATGATTCTAGCGGTTGTTTTTCATTATTGGAGTTTAGGCCGGCTGTTACATTGCCTCCCGCAGCGTGGACAGCAACGTAATCATTTTTTACGTTCCGTGCTGGTGCTCTTACTGTTAGTGTGTGTGCACTTAACGGTAATTGTCGGGTTTGCCTGCGGCTTGAATTTTGTCTCTGTATTCTGCGATGCAGGTCAGCTGGCAGGCGATCTTGGTGCAGGATTTATGGACTTTTTCTATCATTCAGCCGTGACATACTCGACGCTCGGTATCAGTGAAGTGCCTACGGGAGCGCTTAAATTTGTGACAGCCTTAGAGGCACTGACTGGAATTATCCTATTAACATGGTCAGCTACTTTTTTTTATAGCGTGATGGGGCGAGCACCAGAGCGCGAATAATCGTGGCGTGGCGGATTAATAGCGCCGCGTGGGAGCGACTCTAAGTGTCTCGTAGCGGCTGGGATCGATTTCCTGAATGAAGCGACTGGGGTTAAGACGCATGACTTGATTGCCTTGGTTGTTGAGCATCGGGTAGCTCATATAGAGTTCTTCTTCCGCGCGAGTGACGGCTACGTAAAAGAGTCGGCGCTCTTCTTCCAGGTCGCCTGCGTCGATGGTGCGCTTGAGTGGGAAGGTGCCGTCGGCGAGTCCGATGACAAAGACGACGGGAAATTCGAGGCCTTTGGCTTGGTGGATCGTGGTCAATCGCAAGCAGTTTTGTTGTTCTTCGGGGCTGCGCTCGTTGCTCTCGGAGGCGAGCAGAACCAGTTGTGCCAGCAGTTCCTCCATCGTTTCAAAGCGGTTGGCGAAACTAACCAAGCTCTGTAAGTCATCGGCGCGGTCAGTCCAGTTGGGATAGATCTCACGGATGTAGCTGCTATACCAACCGTCAAGGGCCAGTTGAATGATTTCATCTGGAGCCCGCTCGGTGAGGGCCGCGGATACTTCGCGGATGGTTTCGGCGAGCGAGGGCCATTCTTCTTTAGCGTCGGCGGGCACTTTTTTGAGCACTTCAGGCGAGACCAGTACATCGCAGAAGTTCTTCTCTAGTTTAGCGGCCCGCTCGCGGGTGAATTTATGGATACGCTCCGCGGTCTTGGGGCCGACCTTGGGCAGTAGGCAGGTGAAGCGAGCAAAGGCGGATACGTCGGCCGGGTTGGAGGCGAAGCGCAGCTGCGCAGTGAAGTCTTTGATGTGGGCTTGTTCGAAGAAGCGCACGCCACTTGTGATCTGGTAATCGATATTGAGACGTGTGAGCTCCATTTGCAGGTCCATTGCCTGAAAGTGGGCGCGGTAAAGGATGGCGATATCGGAGAGGTTGCGTCCCTCGTCGACCAGCCCCTCGATGCGCTCGATAATAAATTTAGCCTGACCGCGTGTGTCCATGACGGGCACAAAGTAGGGGCGTTCGCGTGAGGGTTTGATGGCGCGCAGCTCTTTGGAGAATCCAAGGCCGCTCGGTTGTGATGCCAGTACGGCATTGGCAAAGCCCAAGATCTCGGGCGAGCTGCGGTAGTTGGTTTCGATTTTGTGGATTTCGGCACCGGGGTGGCGCTCTTCGAATTGCATGATGTTATCGAAGTCGGCGCCGCGCCAGGTGTAGATGCACTGTGCGTCGTCGCCGACGGCCATCACTTGGTGATGGCCAGCGAGTTGATCCACGATGTCAGACTGCAGGCGATTGGTGTCTTGGAATTCGTCGACCAGGATGTGTTTAAAGCGCGCTTGATACTGTTCGCGAATCTCGGTTTGCTCGCGCAGTAGTTTGAGGAAGTATTCCAAGAGGTCATCGTAATCGACCACTTGTTGATCCAGTTTGGCCTGCTTATAGGCCTTGTAGAATTTATCGACCTTGTCGGCCATGCCGTCGAGGAAGGGGTAGCGCTCATCAGCCTCTTCGCGTGGTTCGCGGCAGGTGTTGCGCGCGTAACTGATCATGTCCGCGACCACTTTGGGCTTGGGGTTGTTCTTGGTTTTGATGAATTTGGAATCCAGTGTCTGAATGACGTTTTTTAGAATCGCTTCCGCTTCGCCTTGATCGAGTATCGTATAGTTACGCTGGAGGCCGACCAGATCGCCGTGTACGCGCAGGATGCGTTGAGCGATGCTGTGGAAGGTGCCGCCCCAGAGCTGGCGCCCATTGATGCCCGTGAGCTCTTCCACCCGTTCCAGCATTTCGCGTGAGGCTTTGTTGGTAAATGTGAGCAGTAGGATTTCGTGGGGTTGCACGCCTTGGTGCAGCAAGTAAGCCACTCGATAGGTGAGGGTGCGGGTCTTTCCTGAGCCTGCGCCAGCGAGCACCAAGGCCGGGCCTGGCTCAGAGGTAACGGCGGCATATTGTTCGTCGTTTAGTTCAGCTTTGAAATCGATGGGAGGGAGTGGTGCTTGCATGGAAAGTGTGAAGTGTGAGCGGCAAGTGTGAAGTGGGGCCCGCCCAGCGCAAATGGAAAATAATGTACAGAAAATGAGCCCGTCGGCAATGGCCGACGGGCTCATTTAGGTGCACAAGTTGCAGCTGCTTATTGAGTCGCTTCTTTATTGATTCCAGATGAGAAAATGCCTCCTTTGGCGATTTTTTGCAACTTGCTGTCGGCTTCCTTTTCTTCTGCTAGAGTTTGCCCCAGCAATTCCGCTATGCGACTTTCACCGATGCAAGTGGCGAAGGTGGCTGCGGAACCATAGCTTGCGATTTCATAATGCTCGATGCGCTGAGCTGCCGCGATGAGCGCGGCATCGCCCACATCCGGATCCGATAGCTTGGGGATGAGTTCTTCACCTTCGCGAATGAGTCCTTTGGTGGCTTCACAGGTTTCACCATCAGGTGAAATTCCTAGAATGTTACTTATTTCAACTAAGCGATCGACCTGATTTCTGGTTTCGCTCAGATGCGATTGGAATGCTTGTTTTAAATCATTGTTGTGTGCGGCGGCTTCCATCTTAGGCAGCGCGGCGGTGATCCGATTTTCGGCGTCATAGAGATCGCGGATTTGTTCCACGAGTAGGTCTTTCATGGTCGTTATCATCGTTTTTCTTTCTGTTTGTTTGGGTTGTATTTTCGGGTTGGCAGCTCGCCAACCGGGCAGAATATAGGGAATTCAACGCGAGTGCAGCTGCGCTAGATTTGTTGGCGGCCCCCGGTTACGGGATAAATTTCCCCTGTGATATAACTGGCCTGCGGCGACGCTAGAAATACATAGGCGTGCGCTAGTTCTGAAGGCTGCGCGGGTCTTCCAAGCAGGGTGTTCGAGCCAAAGTTTTCTATTTTATCCTCCGGCATGGTATTTGGAATGAGGGGTGTCCATACCGGGCCAGGTGCCACGGCGTTGACACGTATCCCTTTATGGATCGCAAATGATGCGAACGATTTTGTCATACTCGCGATTGCCGCCTTAGTCGCTGCGTAAGGGAGCAAATAGGCTGAGGGATCAAAGCTTTGTATGGATGCTGTGTTAATAATACAGCCACTTTCCTGAATTATATCTAAGGCATATTTACACAGATAGAATGTTCCGAATGCATTGATTTTAAAGGTATTCTCGAATTCTTCTATATCGATTGCATCAGCAGTTTGATAGGTTGTTTGCGTCGCTGCGTTGTTGACTAGAATGTCCAGTCTTCCGAATTCACTGTTTACTTGTTGTAGCAGTTGCTTGCAGTGTTCGGCTTTACTTTGGTCGAGTTGATAGGCGCAGGTTCGCACGCCAGCCTCTTGTTGTAAGAGTTGTTGCGTGCTCTCTGCATCGCTTTGGTTTTTGTGGTATGTGAATGCGACATCCGCTCCTTCGCGTGCATAGGCAAGTGCGATGGCTCTGCCGATTCCACTGTCACCTCCTATGACTAGTGCGACGCAGCCTGATAATTGCTGGTGGCCTTTATAGCTTTGTTCTCCATGATCTGCTGGAGGATTTAGTTCGTCGCTTGCGTCGCCTGCTCCAGCAGCTGATTTACCATCAAAAGGCGGACGTGCTCCGATATACAGCGGGTTGGGGCGATTTGGTTTTTGGTTTAACTTCATAGTGGCTGACTCTTTGAGGTTATATAATCACGCGGCGTGGCGTGAGCGGACCGCACAGAATGTGCACGGGCTATGCCAAGCGCATGAGTTAAATGCAGAGGTGCTTCGTAACTGCTTTATGTCCAGTTGTATGGGCTTTTACTGCTTTTAGTGCGGCATGCAGCAGCCACATTCGATTTGCAATTGGCAATGTTTGAAGGCTAATGATCGCTTCATTTTGCAATACTGGTGGGTGTGGCTCCACATTTATTGGCATTCAAATTTAAGGGATCGGTTCCGAAGTAAAAGCCTCCGCTTTGTTGGTTGCGGTTTCGGGCATCTTGGTTTTTCTCGCTCGAATGCAGATTATTCCCTCCAGTATGTTGCCTGAACGTGATGAGGGTGCACTGCGTCAATTCCTAGAGGGCTGTCGTGAGGCGGCACGCGCTAAGGGACACTACCAGATAGCCAGTATCTCTTTGGCGGTGAAGCACATTGCGCCGTTGGCGGTCTTGCAGTCGATCTATGAGCCAGACGAGTTGCACTGCTATATCGAGCGAGCCAGCGACGATGAAGCAGTGGCTGCGGCGGAGGCGGTGGTGCAAGCGCGCTTCGATGGCAGTCAGCGATTTGCCTCGGTCAAGGCCTTTGCCCAGGAGGTCCTGGAAAATACCATTGCAGTCGGTGACCTGAGCGAGGCCTTCACCGGGCCGCACTTCTTTACCGCGTTTACCTTTGATGATTCGGTCAGCGAAGGCGCGTCTTTTCCGGCGGCGACGGTGTTTTTGCCGCGCTGGCAAGTGTCGCGCTCGAAGGGGAAATACGGTGCGGTGGCCAATCTGAAGGTCGAGGCCGACACCGACATTGATAGTTTGGTCATGCGTGTTTGGGGGGCCTATCGCAAGTTTGGGGCCTTTGATTATTTGCCCGAGTCGGCTTTGCAGGCGGGCAGTTCTTTGCCACAGGTGGAGTCTCGCCGTGAGCTGGCACCGGGGGTGTATCCGCAGGCAGTGGCGCGCGCACTTTCGGAGATCGAGCAGGGCAGCTATGAGAAAATTGTTTTGGCACGCGGCATTGAATTGGAAGCGGATCGGCCGTGGCAGCCGCTGGACACTTTGAATCGACTGCGGGAGCGCTTTGCGGGCTGTTTCACTTTTTCTTTTGCCGGCGGGGATGCGCGCAGCTTTATCGGAGCTACGCCGGAGCGTTTACTACAGATTCGCAATGGGCATTTGCTGACGGAGGCGATTGCTGGCTCTGCGCCGCGTGGGCAGAGCGCGGGCGAAGATGCCAAGCATGCGCGCGACTTACTGGAGAGTGAGAAAGATTTGCACGAGCACATCTGTGTGCGAGATTCGATCTTGCGGCGTTTGGAGCGGGTGGGCGTGACTGGTATCGCGGAGCCGCAACCGCAATTGTTGCTGCTGGCCAATGTGCAGCACCTGCGCACCCGTATTCAGGCGGAAGTCGGCGAGTCGGTGCATTTGCTGGATATTTTGCCAGAGATGCATCCCACGCCTGCGGTCGGCGGGTCGCCGCGTGAGCAAGCGGTTCCCTGCATTGCGGAGCTGGAGCAGATGCAGCGCGGGCTTTATGCGGGCGTGGTCGGCTGGTTTAATCATCTCAATGAGGGAGAGATGATTGTTGGTATTCGTTCGGCATTGATTGATGGCAAGTTGGCTCGCCTTTACGCGGGCGCAGGCATCGTGAAAGGCTCGGACCCGGATAAGGAAATGCGCGAGACGGAGATGAAGTTACGCGCTTTACTGGATGTGTTGGCGAATTCGTAGTCTTGTTGTGGGCGTATCGCCTGTATGACCGTTTAGTTCAGTCTGTTTAGGCAGTAAACAATGCGTGATTTGCCTAGCGCCTATAAGGCTTGCTGTGTGGCAATAAGCTTTGCAATGTGTGCGCTGCGCATGAATTCTCAGTTGAAGCAGTCAAAGGCTAATCGTAAGGCAGGATACCTGAACCTGTTCGGGCGGCGTATGGAGCTGGGAATTTACACGCTACTGGTATTGGCATTAATGAGTGCTTTGGCGTTTCCTCAGGGAGGGGCTGTTGGGGGCTTATTACTCTTTCCGCTCGTGCTTGGTTTGGCTGTTGTGGCTGGTTTATTATTTCAGTTAGTAGGTGCTATTACATCTTTGGCCTTACTTCTTTTGATCGGGGGCATAGCTTTTTTCATGGAGTTAGGCGTGTTTGCGTCGCTCTCTAAGTTTGACGGCATTTTTCTCATGGTGGGTTTTAGCTTATTACTGGCTGCATTTGCATGTGTCGCCGCATTTGCCGTGGGAGTACGACAGCGCACGGTTGATCATTCGGCACAGCGACAAAATTTACTTTATAAGATATTTGATGCTCTGCCGATTGGCATTTGGGTGCGCGCTCGAGATGGACGTAGTTTGTTTGTGAACGAACGGTGGGCGGAATTCTCACCTTTGAGTGCCCAAGAAATCTTTAGCTCAGGTAGCACTGAACCACCCGTGGATCTGGGGGATGAATGGAATCAGTTAGTTTCCGAGGTCTTGGATGCAGAGGATTCGGCTGTGCGTTATCAGTCCATTGAGTTGACGGACGCGCGTGGAAAGGAGCTGAGTATGACTTTGCTCACTTTGCGTATGTTGGTGGATCAAGAGGATGACTTTGGCACGCTATCACTATTAATCGATGAAACTGCCTTGCGCTTGTATGAGAAGAAGATGCAGCAGAGTGAACAAAATCTTCATCTCGCTCTGAATAATGCACGGATGGGGTTCTGGGATGAGAATTTGAAAACAAAGCAGGTTAATTGTGATGAGAACTGGTATCACCTGCTCGGGGTCGAACATGTCGCCGGAGATTCTCCGCTCGAAATTTGGGAGAAGCGCTTGCATCCAGATGATCGCTCTCGTGTGTGCGAGTTGTATCAAGATTTCTACAAGAAAGGTGACGGCTCCTTACGTGTAGATTATCGGATTCGCAATGCACAGCAGCAGTATGTGTGGATGCAGGATAGTGTACGTATCACCGAATTTGAGGTGGATGGCTCTCCAGGTCGGGTAATGGGCACGATGCAGGATATCACCGATCAAAAGCAAGCAGAGCTTGAGCTGCAGCAAGCGAAGGAGCGCGCTGAGTTGGGGAATCGCATTAAGAGTCAATTTATTGCTACGATTTCGCATGAGATTCGAACTCCTCTAAATGCTATCATCGGCTTGTCTAGTTTGTTAACGGAAAGTGAACTAGAGGCGGAATCATTAGATCTGGCTCAGACGATACATTCCAGTGGGAGAGGGCTGTTATTGTTGGTAAATGATATTCTAGATTTTTCCAAAATCGAAGCGGGGCGACTGGAATTGGAGGTGCAGGAGTTTCCTTTGCTGCTTTGTTTTGAAGATTGCGTTAAATTGTTTAAAGCGCGTGCTGCTGAGAAGAATGTCGAAATTTCGCTGCAGCTCTCGGAGCAGTTATCTGAGTTTGCGGCGGGGGACATGGAGCGTTTACGACAGGTGGTACAAAACTTATTGTCGAATGCTCTTAAGTTCACAGATGAGGGAGAAGTCCATGTCACGGTTCGCTCAGTTAGACTGGAAGACATTGATGCCGCGCACCGTCCCGATCCGTTGGAGCCGATTGGTTATTTGGATCACCCAGAGCACGGTTACCTTGAAGTTCGAGTCCAAGATACTGGGATCGGTATCCCTGAAGACAGACAGCATGTTTTGTTTGAAGCATTTAGCCAAGTGGATGCATCGACCACTCGTAAATACGGCGGTACTGGCTTAGGCTTAGTGATCTGCAAGCGACTGGTTAATGCAATGGGTGGGTGTATCTGGGTTGAGAGCGAAGCTGGAGCCGGGGCCACTTTTGCCTTTGTTGTACGCACGAAGTTAATCTCCGATCATCCTCCACTTGAGGGGGTGACTCGGTCGCCCTTCGAACCTGTGGAGCGTATTGCCGGGATGCACCCTTGTGATATCCTAGTGGTCGGCCCAGAAGAGGCTACACGGGCGATCACCGCATCTTGCCGTCAATTAGGCTATACGCCCCATGCCGCTGAAGATTATGATTTGAGTGGTCATTCGTATCGCCGTAGACATTACAACATCATGTTCATCTGGATGGAAGATGAACTAGAAGCGCTGGAGCTTGCTAGGAAAGTATCTGCTGCTCCTAATAGTATAAAGCCGGATTTCATTATCGGCTGTGGACCTGTGGAGCAAAAGATTTCCAAAGATCGCTGCCGCCTCAGCGGCATGCACGATGTGGTGCAGTGCAAACTGAGGCCGCAGGTGATCAGTGATGTTATTCTGAGCGCGCTGGGTGTGCGCGATTGAAGGCGCTGACTAAGGCGTGAAGCCCGGCCAACTCGATGTTTGCATTGATACCACAGCCGAAGCTGATGGAGCCATCGTCATTTTTGATCTGTATGTAGGCGGCCGCCTTGGTCTTGGAGCCCCCACCAATCGAGTGCTGACGATAGTCGATGAGTTTGAAGTCTTTGCGCCCCTTCAAGTGGAGTGCATTTACGAATGCGCTAATCGGTCCGTTGCCGGTGCCCGTGACTAACATTTTTTCGCCATCGATGCAGATGTCGGCTTCGACTTTGACCTCGCCCGTTTTGGTGAAGTCTTCGCGTTCGATGGAGAGTAATTGCAAGGGGGTGCTAAGATTCACATACTGCTGCATAAAGACCTCGTGCACTTCTTGTGGCGCGAGTTCGCGGCTGCCTTGGTCAGCTTGATTGTTGATGGTCAAGCCCACGTCGGGGTGCATTGCTTTTGGCAATTCGAGTCCAAAGTCGCGCTCCAAAATGTAGGCGACACCTCCTTTACCGCTTTGGCTATTGATGCGAATGATCGCTTCGTAATCGCGTCCGATGTCTGCGGGGTCGATCGCCAAGTAGGGCACCTCCCAGCGAATGCCGTCCGTATCTGTGGTGGCGCGCAAGTCCATGCCCTTCTTGATCGCATCTTGGTGTGAGCCAGAAAATGCGGTAAAGACTAAGTCACCTGCGTAAGGATGGCGGTCGTGTACGGTCATGCGAGTGATGCGTTCATAGACCGAGCGAATGTGCTCCAATTGAGAGAAGTCGAGCAATGGATCGACACCTTGTGTGTAGAGGTTTAAGGCCACCGTTACGATATCCAAGTTGCCTGTGCGCTCGCCGTTGCCGAAGAGGGTGCCTTCGACCCGATCAGCTCCAGCCAATAAGCCGAGCTCCGTCGCAGCGACGCCGGTACCACGATCGTTATGGGTGTGTAAGCTGATTATCGCCTTATTGCGCTCCTTCAAGTGCCGACAGAACCATTCAATTTGGTCCGCATGCATGTTGGGTGTCGCCACTTCGACTGTGGCGGGCAAATTAAGAATGATCTTATCGTCCTCCGTTGGTTGCCATTCCGCCATGACGGCTTCGCAGACTTCTAAAGCGTAGTCGACCTCGGTGTCAGAGAAGCTCTCGGGGGAATACTGAAAGCGGATCTGTGTGCCTGGAATCGTTTCGACCAAGCTCTTTACCAAGCGAGTACCTTCAATCGCAATCGCTTTAATCTCTTCCTTTGATTTATTAAAGGTTACGCGGCGCTGCACGGGCGAAGTTGAATTATACAAATGGACGATTGCCTTGGAGACGCCCTGCAAGCTTTCGAAAGTGCGGCGGATTAAGTGCTCACGCGCTTGTACCAACACCTGCAAAGTTACATCTTCGGGGATGCGCTTTTCGTCCACCAAGCGGCGGATGAAGTTAAACTCCGTGTCGCTCGCAGAGGGGAAGCCGACTTCGATCTCTTTAAAGCCGATCCTCACCAAGAGCTCAAACATCTCGAGTTTCTCATCCACATTCATTGGTGTGGCGAGTGCTTGATTGCCGTCGCGCAGGTCCACACTGGCCCATATGGGGGCGTGCGTAATTGTTTTACTCGGCCATTGACGGTCCGGTAAATCAATTTGTTGAAAGGGAGTATATTTTGTGATCTTGCCAGTTTGCATGAGGCTCCTTGCTAAATAAATACGAAATAGAATGCAGTTTTAAATAAAACGGAAGCGTTTATGTCGAACGCTTACCAGAGTGGAACGCGAAGTTCCTAAGAATTTTAAATACGGGCTTTCTGCCCGCAGACGAGTCAATCTAATCCCCCTAGGGGAGTAGTGGGAGTAGAATTAGAAGTGCTCCCATGAGGAGACTATTTCTGTGGGTCGTCATTTGCATTCGATTCACATCGTCTATCGCTAGCCTGAGGCTGTCAAGAGTGGGCTGTACTTTTAGCAATTACGCGATCTCATACAAGTTTTGCGAAGGCAGGTCACTTCAGCGGAGGCGCTTGCCCCCGCTGAAGATCCCTGCCTTCGCGGGCCTGTTATGAGCCCTTATTCCCGTCCGAATAGGACGGCTTGCATGTGTTGGCCGATCTTTGGATTTTCATAGATCGCTTGAATCATCGTGGTATAAGTATGGGTAAATGTTTTGTTGTACACTAGATCGCCGAAGACCGGTTCGACCTTTAAAAAGGCGAGTGGGTCGCGCGCGGTGGCGGCGGCAGCTTGGTGTAGCTCGGCCTTCATTGCATCGACGATGTCGAGTTGCTCTCCGTGTTGGTTGACGCCCTTGTCACTGTAGTAGCACCATGCAGCGATGACTAGGGTGGCGTATTCGATACTGCCACCGTTAGCGAGGTTTTCGCGGATGGTGGCAATCAGGAACTTGGGCAACTTGGAGGAGCTTTCGAGACAGATGCGAGCGAGATTATCCTTAATGTTGGGGTTGCCGAAGCGTTCGATCAGGCAGTCTTTGTAATCGTCGAGCTCAATGCCTTCGACAGGCTCGAGCACGGGCGTGACTTCGAAGTCCATAAAGCGGCGCAGGTAGGTAGCAAAGAGTGTGTCCGCGACGCATACATCGATGGTCGGGTGGCCGTGAAGTGAGCCTAGTAAGCCGAGTACTGAGTGCCCTGCGTTGAGTAGGCGGATCTTCATGGTCTCGTAAGGGGTCACGTCGGGCGCGAATTGTGCGCCCACGCTTTCCCAAGAGGGACGACCATTGCTGAAGCTATCTTCGATTACCCACTGGATGAAGGGCTCGCAGGTGACGGGCCATTCGTCTTTTAGCTCAAGTTCGCTTTCTAGGTATCGGATTTCGTCTGCCGTGGTGACAGGAGTGATGCGGTCGACCATGGCGTTAGGGAATTTTACTTCAGTGGCGATCCATTCGGCTAAGTCGGCATCTTGTTCCTGTGCAAATGCGAGCATCACCTTGCGGGCCATGTTACCATTGTGCTGGATATTGTCGCAGGACTGAATTGTGAATGCGGGCAGGCCAGCCGCGCGACGTTGTTTCAGCGCAGCAGTTAAGAAGCCGAAGACGGTTTGTGGGTGCCCTGGGTTGGCGATGTCGTGCTTGACGGCGGGATTCATGCAGTCGAACTCCCCCGTGGCAGCGTTGAAATTATAGCCGCCCTCGGTGATGGTGAGCGATACGATTTTTGTATCGGCATGTGCCATGCGATCGATGACTGCGCTAGGGGCGTCGCAGCCTAGCAGAAAGTCGACAATGGAGCCGATCACGCGATTTTCGATGCGTCCGTCGGGGTGTTTTACGATCAGGGTGTATAAGTAATCTTGTTTCTCGAGGATGTCACCGATCTTGCGGTCCGCGTCGCGTAGGCCGACGCCGCAGATGCCCCAGTCGGAGGCGTCGCTTTCGTTCATTAAACGATCCGTATAATAGGCCTGGTGCGAGCGATGGAATCCCCCCACGCCGATATGGACGATGCCGGCTTTTACCCGGCTGCGATCATACTGTGGGCAGGCCAACTTTTCGGCGAATAGAGGCAAGTTCTTTTGATTGAGTGCGATGGCTTCTTTCATGGGATATGTGGGTTGAGGTTCTATTTAAGTAGAGCTTTTTTGCGGCGAAGTGCCCAATAGGCGGCGCCGAAGTAAACGAGGGTGCAGATGAATGCGAAGCGGTAAAAGAGCTCTCGATTGATGTCGTAGGCCGCACTGTTGGGATACCAACTTAATTGGGCGGGTATGTTAAATAAGAATCTTACCGCCGTTGAGGATACCGTTATCATGGCCGCGGATATGACGGTAAATATGATTACGTTGGCCCAGTTATACAGCTTCGTCATCGAGTCACCCGCGATTTTGTGTAAGTAGGTGTAGAGGCTTAGGCGCGTCTGGACCGCCATCGGCGTAGTGATCAGCGTCCAACTAAGGATGGCCAATATGTTGCCGATCAGCAGGCCAATCAGGATGTCCATCGTTTTGGCACCTAATGCCACAAAGGTGGCGCCAATCACAAATTCAGTCGCTGCTACGTGCTCGCCGGCGTAAAGACCGAGGAAGTGCTTCCAGCCGTGTAGTTTGTTGTCCGGGATCGGGAGTTGTTCCGCGCTGACGTTGTCGAGCGCGTGGGTTGAATTGTTATCACTCATCGGGGTATGTTTAGCTTACTGATTTAGTTTGAATTGACTGGGTAATTCGGGAGTGGCGCCAACCTGAGAGCAGACGAAGGAGGCAACTTTATTGGCGAAAATGTTGACCTGATCGAGCGGCATGCCGTCCAGCAGGCTCATGCAGATCGCAGCGGTAAAGGAATCGCCCGCGCCGACGGAGTCGACCATGTCGGTGGGCTGGCAGGGAGCGTCATCCACCGCGTCGGCGCTAACGAGTAAACTGCCATGTTCTCCGCGCGTGTAGATCAGTAAGCGCAGCTCGAATTGCGCTTGCAGCTGTTGTAGTTGTTCGCTGGTGCTGCCTTTGAGCGCAAAATACTTGGCCAATACCGGCAGCTCCTCGTCACTCAGTTTGAGAATGTTGGCGGCTTGTAGGGAGCCTTCGAGCAATTCTTTGGAGTGGAAGGATTGGCGCAGGTTGACATCAAAAATCTTGAGTGAGTGAGGCGGCATCGCGCGCAAGAAACTTTGAATCGTCTGGCGGCTTTGCTCGGAGCGTTGTGAGAGCGAGCCGAAACATACGGCGTCCAGCTGAGAAGCTAACTGCTGGAGTTCTGTGGTCAACTCCAGGTGATCCCATGCGGAATTTAGCACAATTTCATAGCTGGGCTTGCCGACGGGGTCGAAGGTGACCTTGGCTTGCCCGGTGGGATAGTCCGCTGTGGTGGATAAGTAGTTTGTGTGGACGCCTGCCACTTGAAGTTCATCCAGCATGCGACGGCCGAAATCGTCGTCGCCGATGCAGCTTACAGGGTAGGCCTTGGCGCCGATTTGACTGCAATGCCAGGCGAAATTTGCAGGCGCGCCTCCTATGCGAGCGCGATGAGGGAAGACGTCCCAGAGTACCTCTCCTATGCCAGCTACGGTGAAAATCTTATTCATGGGTATAATTATTTTATTGGGGGGTGCAGATGCGGCCTCAGTGCCGTCGATTCAGTAAGCTTGTAGAATTGTGTACTTTTGTAAAATATTTTAATAGCATTTGACCTTCTTTGTTATTACATTTCACTTACATTTAAATTATGAGTGTAGAAAAGCCCAAGTATTTACAAGTGTATGACGCGATTAAGTATCAGATACGCAGCCAGGCCTATCGGGTCGGGGAGCTCTTGCCAGCTGAGGCGGAGCTTTGTGAGCAGTTTAATTCCTCGCGTCCGACGATTGCGAAAGCGCTCAATTTATTAAGTCAGGAGGGCGTAGTGCATCGTAAGGCAGGCTTTGGCACGCAGGTGCTGCCGCCTCAGGTGGAAGCGTTGAAGATTGGTTTATTGATTCCACAGCTTGCGCAGACGGAGATCTTTGAGCCCATCTGTGCCAGCATTACGGAGTGTGCGCATGAGGCGGGGTTGCATGTGATACGACCACCAGAGCTTGGACGCTCGGCAGATTTTCGGAAAATGGCGGAGTCCTTGGCTGCGCAGTTTATTAGTATGAAGGTGAACGGTGTCTTTTTTACGCCGATCGAGTATATCCCGAATCATGAGGCGTTCAATTTGGCGATTTTAGAGCGCTTGAGTCAGGCAGGCATCTCGGTGGTGCTGTTGGACCGTGATATCTACCCTTGGCCGCGTCAGACGCCCTATGATTTAATTGGGATTGATAATATCGAGGCCGGCTTTGTGGTGGCCGGGCATATGATTTCGAATGGATGTCGTCGCATCGCCTTCGTTTCGGAGCCCAATCCGGCCATGACCATTCAGTTGCGGCAGATCGGCGTGCGTGAGGCGCTTATACAAAATGGTTTTAGCACGCGAGATTTACGCACTGTCAATTTTGAGTCCGAGCATCCGGAGGCGGTGGTGGAAACGCTGCGGCGGGAGCAAGTGACGGGAGTGGTTTGTGCCAACGATGTCACTGCAGCGCGGCTTTTGCGCATTATGGTGGATGGTGGAGTTCGCATTCCTGAGGAGATGCAAGTTTGCGGCTTTGATGATGTAAAATATGCCTCATTATTGGCGGTGCCATTGACGAGTTATCAGCAGCCCTGTCTGGATATTGGTAAAATAGCTGTGAATACGATGATCGCACGCATACAGCATCCAGAGGGCCCGACTCATCGCACTACGCTCAAGGGGCGGCTAGTTATGCGTGATTCAGCGCCTGCACGTCGTTCATAGTGGGAGGGATTCTCGCGTGCTGGGAGGGCTTTTCTGCGCTTGGGAAAACGAAGCGCAGACTTGAGTCTTGTTTGTCTGGGCATTAGCCTTCATTTTACTCTGAGTGACAGACATGACTACCAACTTAAAGGGCCGGACCATTTTACTCGGCATCACAGGCTCGATCGCAGCCTTTAAGGCGGCCGACATCACCAGTCGGTTAACGGAAGCGGGTGCGGACGTGTTTCCCATTTTGACTGCGGGGGCGAGTAATTTTATACAGCCACTCACATTGCAGACGCTTTCGCGCAATCCAGTCGCAGAAGATCTATGGAACGAAGGTGCTAGTTGGCAGCCTGGGCATATCGACCTTGCGGATCGCGCCGACCTCTTACTGGTCGCTCCAGCGACCGCCCATTGCATCGCCCAGTTTGCACATGGACTCGCTCCTGACTTGTTGACTTCAATTCATTTGGCTACGCCAGCGCCCGTCATGATCGCGCCTGCAATGAATGGCAAGATGCTAGCGCATCCAGCGACTCAGTCGAATATTAATATTTTGCGAGAGCGAGGTTGCCACTTTATCGAACCTCAGAGTGGCATGCTTGCTTGTGGCTACGAAGGACAGGGTAAATTAGCCTCGGTCGAGGCGATTGTGGATGCAGTCATGGCTTTTTTTGATCGAGCTTAGAGTTGTTGAATGGAGAACGAAGAGAGCCCCCCTGATAGCATCGCTGCTGCTCAAAAGAAGGAGCAGTTAAAAAATCGCGTGCTTAAAACGGGCGAGAGTTTCGGTAATTATCGGGTGGTGAAGTGCATGTGTGCGGGCTTGCTGGCGCATTACTATCATATGCAGCACATTCGTGACTTGCACGATGTGACAGTGGGCATTTTTCACTATCGCACTGAAGGTAATGATCGCTTTTTTAAGCGTCTAGAACTGTTGAAGAAGACGGTTTCCACCTTCGACCATGAGGCGATTCCGAAGATACGTGACTGTAATAAGATCGACGGGCGTATTTGCCTTTTTCTGGATCCTGTTAAAGGGCAAACACTGAGCCAATATTTTGAAACTCATGGAGAGCCTGGTAAAGAGGGCATCGGGGTCAAAGCATCGGTCGTGATGATTGCGCAATTGCTCGGGGTTTTAGGCTATGCACATTCGCAAGGCGTCGATCATCGCGATCTGGATTCGGATTTAATTTATGTTCAAGAAGATGGTAGTATCCGGATTATAGGTCTCGGAGTGAAGGCCGCCCTAGGTGTAGATCTGTTTGAATCTATTGTCTCCGCATCGGTCTCGCCGCTCGTCTCGAGTAAAACGCTTGGGCGTCTGAATTCATTTGATGTGATGAGTCCCGAGTACCGTTCGGGCGTGGCGGAGGATGCTCGTGTCGATGTCTACGGGGTTGGCTTTGTTGGTTATTGGTTGTTGACCGGGCGTAAGGCCGTTCTGTCGAAATACGAGCCACCGACTAAGCTGGTCGATGATCTTTCGCCCAATTGGAACGAGTTTTTTGATAAGTCGCTTGAGCGCACTCAGGATAAGCGTTATCAATCCTGTAAAGTTGCGTTGCTGGGGCTCAAGAGCACCGAGGTGGAGCCGCAGTCGGAAGGGGCTGGCTTTGTGCAACGGCAAATCGACCGGATTCCGGTGCCGAAGAAAATTGTCGAGCGGGGTGAGTTGGCAACCCGCATTTACCGGCTTTTTATTATCGGATTGATTGGGCTGACTTTGACTGCGGTCTGTGCGTCATTTTTGAGTGTGAGTTATACTGAGGAGGCTGATTATAGCCGTTCGGTGGCTCAAGTTGCGGAGGCCGGGCAAAGTCCATCCTTGGAGCTGAAGGTAGAGCCTCCTGTTGCTAGGGTTGAATTTGTCGGTTTTAAACAGCGTTTTTTCGCCAATGAAGGTGCCTTGCGTCTAAATGTGCAGCCCGGCTACTACAAATTGCGTATTTCTGCACCGCACCACATTGAGGAAACACTGCGAGTGAACATTGTTTCTGGCGCTAGTATCGCTGAGCGTGTGCAAGTGAACTTGAAGCCTGCGTGGACGGATATGACGATTCATACTGAGCCTGGTGCTTCGATCTCTGTTGTGGATCTGCGTGGTCTTGAGATTGAACTCGGCGTGGCGGATGATTCGGGCACTTTTTCTCTCAAGAAAGGGATCTTTGCTGGAACTTATCAAGTGCTCGTGAAGAAAGCAGGGTATCAGCCCAGTGTATTAGAGAATCAGGCGATTGAGTTTGGCACTGTGGCGGAGATTGATGCGCCACTATTACCATTGCCCGCTAAGGTTGATGTTCGCAGTCAGCCTGCTGGGGCGTCGATTGTTATTAACGATATCGAACTGGGTAAGACCCCCTTGTCCTTAGAGGATGTGATCCCTAGTGATCAATATTTGGTGATTGCTCGTCTGCCCGGATATCGTCCGGTTGGTCGTCGCGTTGTTGTGGAGCCAGGTCAGGATATAATGATTGATTTTGGTGATCTAGTGCCGCTCTCTGGGGCCTTACGTTTTAGAGTCAGCGTGCTGGGCCAAAACGTGCCTGAGCCGGAGGATCTATATCATGCACTCAAAGTTGTTATCGACGATGAGGCCTATTCATGGGGAGAGCGCGATCTTGCTTTTGTGCCAGTGGGCGAGCACCGTATTCGACTGGAGCATCCGCTCTACATCTCTAAGGAGAAGACATTGCAGGTCGATGACCGTGGGGAATATATTTTGGACTTTGTGTTGGAACCGCGTCCAAGTATTGTGCAGCTTGAAATTCTTGGTAATCTTGAAGCCGCTGTGCGGGTGGATGGTGTTGTGACTCAGTTAATCGGTAATTCGATTCAGATTCCGGCCAATAAGGAGGTGGAGTTTGAGCTACGTGTCAGGAATCATTTAACTATGTCGCGAGTGTTCAAATTATCTCCGAATGAGACTTATGTGTGGCAGGTCAAACCTGTCTCCATTCCCGGGCCGACCGAAGGCCAGAGCTGGACCCTGCCTTATTTTAGTATTTCATTCGGGTGGGTGCCCGCAGGGGAGTTCACGATGGGGAGTCCTTTACCAGAACACGCACGTTTGCCGAACGAGGGGCCTCAAACTCAGGTTGTCTTCACGCATGGTTTTTGGGCTGGTATCTACGAAGTCACGCAGGCGCAGTATTACGAAATCACTGGGCACAATCCTTCTAAGTTTAAGAGTGGCGCTCGGCCGGTTGAGAGTGTGAGTTGGCAGGAAGCGAAGGTTTTCTGTGAGTTGTTAACAAATTTTGAGCGGGAAGCGCAACGTCTACCTGAGGGCTATGTCTATCGTTTGCCTAGCGAGGCAGAGTGGGAGTATGCCGCGCGTGGAGGTAGTCGGACACCTTTTCACTTTGGCCGCGTGGCAGATGCCACGAAGGGCCACTTTCGAGGGGTTTACCCGCGTGACCGTAAAGACGGCTTGCGTGCGCCCGATGGTACCGGCACCTCAATCGTGGGGCGCTATCAGGCAAATGAATATGGGCTTTATGATGTGCATGGTAATGTGCGAGAGTGGACGCTTGATCGCTACAATGGCAGGTTATCCGGTGACTCCGTGGTAGATCCACGTCCGCGAAGTGAAGGCGAGCGTATCGTCGTGCGTGGTGGCGGTTGGGAGGATTCCGCCGCTCGTGTGCGCTCAGCTGTGCGTGAAGAAATTAACCCGAATGTGAAGAGCGATGCGCTCGGGTTTCGCGTGGTATTAGCACCGGAGCTGTAGCTGTCTGGGAGTTGGGGGCCTGATGATTCCGGAATGCGATGAGTCTGCGGCGGTCGATATCAGCCTATTGAGAGTATTACGCCCGCAGGTTTTTTGTCATCTTGCGAGCAGATAAATCTGCTTTACGCTTGCCGTAGTGTTTGGAGCTTGGAGCATGTGAGGCGAAAGTCCCCCTCGTTCCCCATGACTAACTACTTTATTCGCCAACAGACTATAACCCCGATCCGCATTGCATATCATGGCTTCGGCCGTAGAAAATCCTTCGCCCAATAAACGATTACTGGGATTACTGTGGCCGCATTGGAAGCCGGTTGCGCTCGCTTTGGCGGGAATGTTTTTACTCACTGCGGTGAACTTGGCTACGCCGATGCTGATCGGCATGGTGTTTAATGAGGTCTTCCCCGAGCGTGACTGGTTGTTGCTGTGGTGGATTCTCGGAGGACTGCTTGTCTGCTTTCTCCTGCGTAATCTATTTTTTTATCAGAGCAAATTCACAGCAGTGCAGGTGGGTGAAAACGTCTGCTTTTCGCTGCGCAAGCGTTTATTCGAGCGTATTCAGCAGTTGCAACTGAGTTATACCCGTTCGCAGAGCCCGGGGCAAATTACGAGTAAAGTGATGAACGATAGTATGCAAATTCAGCAATTCATTGCCGATGTGCTACCTAAGACTTTGCAGGCAGCCTTGCTCTTCTTAGGGATTTTAGTGATCACGTATACGATCAACTGGCAGTTGGCATTGGCCTCGACTTTTATTTTGCCTGTGCATCTCTACGTATTTACATTTTTTGGGCGCCGCATCAAGCGTAGTAGTCGCGAGTCGCAGGAGCGCATCGATTTTGCCACGGGGAGCATTATCGAAACCCTCTTAGGCGTTGAAGTGGTAAAGGGCTTTACAGGCGAGGAGCGAGGCAATCGCGCCTTTAACGAAGCGATGGAGGACTCGCGGGCCAGCCATCTCAGTAGTTATCGTTACGTAGTCTTACAAAAAGTTTGTGCGGACCTCCTGGTCGGCTTTGGCATGTTGGCCTTGATTGGGCTCGGCGCCTATCAAGTGATTGGTCGTCCGGTGGAGCATGCCATGGGTGCGGGCGACTTTATCGCCTTCTTCTGGTACATTCGATTGCTCTATCCTACCGTGATCGACCTGATGAGTAGTGGTGCTAAGCTCTCGAAGGTGGGGGCGAGTGTGGACCGGGTCTATGAGTTACTTGATGTCGATGAGGCTGCCACTGAAGGGGCAGGCGTTGCGATGCCCGAAATGCGTGGCGACCTACGTTTTGATCAGCTTAAGTTTTCCTTCGACGGTCTGAGTGATACTTTGCAGGACGTATCTTTTGCGGTGAAAGCGGGGCAGGTCTGCGCGATCACTGGACACTCCGTAGCTGGTAAGTCAACCTTGGTCAGCCTAGTGCCGATGCTGCTGCGACCGACCGCTGGTAGCATTGTCATCGATGGGGTCGACACGCGTGAAATTTCGACTCGCGATCTTCGCCGAAATATCGGTGTCGTCTTTCAGGAGTGTTTCCTGTTTAATGCCTCGATTCAGGAAAATTTGCGCTATGCCAAAGCCCGGGCTAGCGAGAAAGAGATACGCCGCATCTGTGCCTTAACGGGTGCGGACGAGTTTATACAGCGGCTTCCGAATGGCTACCACACGATTGTGGGCGATGGAGGATTGGCGCTTTCGCGCGGGCAGAAACAGTTGATCACGATCACGCGCGCGATGATCAAAGACCCGAAAATTTTAATTCTAGACGAAGCCACTGCCTCACTCGACACAGAGCTTGAGGATGCGGTCATTCCTACCATTTTAAAGCTCATGCGCGGGCGCACGACTCTCATGATTACCCACAACCCGAAACTTTTGAAACACGCCGATATGGAAATTGAACTCAACCAAGGGCGCCTTGTCTCGCAGCGCAATCGTATCGCATCGGCCGCACAATCCTTCGCGGCGGGGGCGCTCTCGACTTGGTTGCTTTTGCTCGGGCTCACGCTTGGAGCCTTGTTTACCATGCCCACGCCAGTGGCGGCGCAAACTGGCTCTGTCCTGGATGAGATCGAGACCCAACGCATGCGTCTTAGCTATACAGATCCCAAGCGCTGTTTGGATGTGCTTAAAATCTACGGGATCAATACTGGTATCACTGGCGATGCGATTAAAAAGGCTCAATTGCCTGTGGTGGTGGCGATTCCATCGACTGTGCAGCACAATACGATTCCTAACACCGATAAGAGTTTTCCGCTCACCGATGCCGACCCGCTGAATGAACTCCTTATTTTCTACGATCGCTCTCAGCCATCGCAGTTGAGTCGTGTGGTGCGCATGATTCGTGAGGAGATCGATATTCCTTCCCGGCAAATCATGATCGAAGCCATGGTACTGGAGATTTCCGAGTCTGGCTTGGATCGGCTCGGAGTGGAGTGGACGCTGGCTGGCCCCAGCTCGAATTTTTCCGCGTTACAATTGGGCGATGTCGTTCCGGACCTCGATAGTATTAATGATCAGTTAGTGATGGGCACGCCCAAGATCTTTGGAGAATTCGATGTCGGTATCCGCGCACTCATGGCTGATGGGGAGGCCGAGGTGCTTTCGCGCCCCAGTGTGCTGACTTTGGATAATCGCATGGCCTACATTAATGTTGCGCGTAAAATCCCGATCGCAGAAACAAAGTTTCAGGGTAATAATAATGTCTCCACAGTCAGCTTTCGCAGCGAAACGGTGGGCATTCAGCTCGCAGTACGCCCGCGTATCAACGATGAAGGGCAGGAGGTCAGTATGCAGGTCAATGCGACCGTCTCCGCCGAAGTGCCCAATGAGGATGTAATCGTTCGCAATGCCAATACCGATACAGTGGTGGCGCGCGCGCCGACCATTTCCATTCGCGAAGTCAAAACTTACGCCCGCATTGCCAATAATACGCCCTTTATTATTGGTGGTCTGATCGCAAAGGACGATTTACGCATTAAAAAAACGGTGCCGTTGCTAGGTTCGATCCCATATTTGGGGCGCGCCTTTGGCAGCGAAGAAGTCGATCAGCTTAAGCGCGAGGTGATCATCGTGATCACGCCCTTCGTGTTGCCGGAAGAGGTCAATAATCAGACTGAAGCCCTGGATAAGATTGTCGGCCGCTTCTTGCCCAAGGGCGAGGACACCTTCGACTCTTTTGGCAATGAGCTCTTCCGCGACGCCTACCGTATCCGCGACGAGGATGTCTTTGAGCTTAACTTCCTGATTGAGAATGAGCATCTTAACGAATTGCAAGCCAAGGCAGAATTAGCCGTCGATCAGGACTACTCCTTGCGTGCGCAGTACCCATTCTCGAGTTTTGCGAATGGGCGTGTGCCCGGCGAGAACATCCTCGTCTATCGTCAGATGTATGAAGTGATCAAGCGCATTCGGATGGATGAGCGGGTGGACGCTTCGCGCTCGCTGATATTCGAGCCTAAGCCTGATGCCGACGAAGGTTTTGAGGTGAGCTTCTTAGAAAAGCTCCTGCTCGAGCGAGCTCAAGCTCATGCAGGCGAGGTGCAGGCCAAGCAAATCCGCAGCATCGAAGATGTCTGGGATTACTTCGACGACAAAGCGCTCACCATCAGCTACCGTGATTATGGCAAGACCGAGGATCTCAGTCAGGCGCTAGAGTCGCCTGTGCCTAGTATTGAGATCGTTGAGGTGCCAGACCGTTCCGCTTATGAGCATCTTTTTTGGGCCTTGAATCAACCAGACGAGCAAGGGCGTGCGCGTCATAGCATCGTCTTGCACGATGCTGCAGATTTGCGCCGTCTCAAGCGCGCCATCGTATTGCGCGACACTGTCACACTTAACGCCGTGGACCGCACACTCACGCTGGAGAACTTCTCTGTTGGTCGATTCCTGCTTTTGCCCACCCGCGATCTCAGCAAGGTTGACCTCGTGGATGGTGAAGTGGCACGCCTCTTCTATTTGACTGAGCGCTACTACGATGCGCTGCGTCAAGCCTTGCGCGATGCGGCTACCGAGTTGGAAACTGAGCTCGAGGCGATGGGAATCGACTAGGGCTGCGGCGGCGCTGCTTTGACCCGCGACAGCTGCGCTCGCGCGTGTGTGTGGCGCTCAGTCCAAGCATTCTAACAGCGCTTAATACCTCGCCGTCGCGCCTGGGCGCACAAAAAAAAAGGCCCCAGCGAACCGGGGCCTTTAAATAAATATGAATGAAGCTTTACGCCTTAGTCACCAAGCCTGCTTTGATCGCCTTTACGGAGACCCACATGCGCTTGACTTCGCCGCTAGGTAGCTTGACGCGAATGCGTTGAACATTTGGACGGAATTTCCGACGTGTGTTCTTGACTAGAGATGTACCGATACCACCGCTTTTCTTGGTGAGACCTTTACGGATGATACGGCCGCCTTTCATGGGGCGTTTACCTGTGATTGCGCAAATTCGTGACATAGGAGTTCCTTCGTTGAAAAATTTAAAGGCTGGAAGGTAGGGGGGATCGAGCTCCAAGCAAGCGTTTTCTTTGAAAATTTTTAGAGGCCGATTTTTAGCCTGCATCGTCCCGCAGGCCCCATAGAACCTGGAATCGTTGTCCCATGTTGGCGGGATGGATCAGTTCCAGCAGGGTTTGCCGGTCGTGGCTAAAGCTGCCTGCGCTGTCCGAAACGATGGCTTCGGCGGCCCGTTGGGCCCGCTTGACCAGGAAAGATTCTTGACTCTCCAGCACGACCGATTGCAAGCCCGCAGCTTCCATTTGTGCCATGAGTGGGGTCCAGTTGACGTCGCAAGTGATGTCGCAGTCGCCCGGGCTGGCGAGCAGATCGTTGCCCTGCGCGTGCTGCTTGTAGGTGCGTGCAGTGCCGGAGGGGTGGTCCTGTAGTAGCGAAGTCCAGGTGCGGCCATAGTCGAAAAAGAGTAGTAAACCCTGCCAATCTTGTGACAGTAGCTCAGCCAGTGCAGCTTCGGCGGCAAGTGGGAGGTCTAGTTCGTAGCCGTCTTCAATGTGCGCCGGCAGGCGATCGGCCACTGCTGCGACTTCAGGGCTGAGTTGTGCGAGCAGCACTTCTGTCAGCTCGCCAGCTGTGTTGAGTCCTACGCCGCGCTCGCGCCAAGCGCCCTCGCGAAAGATGAGGCGGTGGAAGGGCAGGGCGTCCAGCCATTCGTTGGCGAAAATGACGACTTTGCCTACGATTTGAAGTTGGTCGCCCTGGCGAATGACCTGTTCCGCGCGAAAGGGATGTTTTTTTAAGTGGCTGAGGAGTGAGCTGCCGGGTTCCGCGGCGATTTCGAAGAAGGTGCTGGCTGCGGCTTCGCCGGGGGGCAGTAGCTCCGCCGCGGCGGTGCTGACGAGTTTGGCAAAGACGCGCCCCAAGCTCTCGGCGGTGTAGAAGTCGTGCTCCGGGCTGCGGCCTACGCGTTGCGCGAGTTGGGTGTAGTAGCCGCAATCCTCACTATAGAGTGCAAGCTCTATGTAATCGCGGTAGCTGATGGGCGCCGATTGGCAGCGAGCGCGAACGATGTCTTCAACTGTAGTCTGAGCTTCTTTCATGGCTGGCCGTGCACTCTATGCGGAATGCGGACGACTATGAAACCACTAAATACGATCGCGCTGAATTCTTCCTCGCGTGCTTAAATGCTTGAGGCGTCGCCCGACGCGCATACTTAGAGTGAGATGATTTTGGCGATTGAAAGTTCTTGTGACGAGTCGGCACTGGCACGGTTTGATCCCGCCAGCGGGCTGGTGGGCGAGTGGGTTCACACTCAGATCGATTTGCACAAAGAGTATGGTGGCGTGGTTCCTGACCTTGCTAGCCGTGAGCATTTAAAGAATTTCTTTCCGCTGCTTTCAGCTGCGGGGCTGTCTGCGGATCGTGGTGAAATTACTCAGATCGCGGTCACGCATGGGCCCGGCCTGGCTGGTTGCCTGGCGCTGGGCATGGCATTTGCCCGAAGTTTGGCAGTCGCCTGGAATCTGCCGGTGGTCGGGGTCAATCACTTGCGCGGGCATGCCTATTCGCCCTTTATCGCTTTGCATCAGCAGTCGCCGCAGGATTTTGCCCAGGCCTTCGAGGGGCTGTTGCCGCACTTGGGGCTGATTGTTTCGGGGGGCAATACCATACTCTTTCAAATCGATATGGATCAACAGCTGACTGTGCTCGCGGAGACGGTCGACGACGCCGCGGGCGAAGCCCTGGATAAGGGCGCTAAGCTGCTGGGGTTGCCCTATCCGGGCGGACCGCAAGTCGAGCGATTGGCGGCAGGGGGCGATGCCAGCGTTTACGACTTTCCCAAAGCAATTGCACCGCGCAATGAGCGCCGCTTTAGTTTTTCGGGTTTGAAGACCAGTCTGCGCTATCGACTCGAGAAAATGAGCGATTCCGAGCTGGAGGCTGCGATGCCCGATATCTGCGCCGGCTACCAGGGCGCGGTGATCGACCAACTGGTCGGCAAAACGAAGCATTTGATTCAGGCTGCTGAGTATCGTAGTCTCGGCCTGTCTGGGGGCGTATCCAATAATCGAGCGCTGCGTGCCGCGATGGTGCGCCTGGCGAAGCGTTTTCGACTATCGTGCCACATCGCGCAGCCGCAGCATACCGGGGACAACGCCGCCATGATTGCATTTGCCGCATTTGCCGATCAGGCCGGGCTCGCTCAGGGGGATTTTAGTATCGAGCCAGCCTTGCGTTTGGCGCAGCCAGCCGCGCAGTCTTGATCTTACGTTTTTTTGACAAAACGTGCCGTTGCCAACGAGTATGTGAGCCGTTTGAGTACGCTGGATGCTAGAGCGCTATGCTATATTTGGTGCGGGGCAGAGTGCTCAAGCGGCGCGGCGCCTCGCAAGACACCATGATCTCGAGGTCGTACTCATTGATGAGGCCGGGCAGGGGGACCGAGCGGTTTTTGAGGCGCATGACTTGGCGGATTTTGATGCATTCATCTTCAGCCCAGGCTTTGCGCAAGAGCACCCTTGGCGCGTCTTGGCGGAGGCCTCGGGGCGTCCTTGTATGAGTGAGCTCGCTTTTGCAGCTCGCTATTGGCAGGGCAAGGTGATCGCGGTCACTGGCACTAATGGAAAGACCACTTTGACGGGCCTGATCGATGCGGCACTCAAGCAGGCCGGGCATCGCAGTGTGTGTGCGGGCAATATTGGTTTTCCCTTTGCCGATGCTGTTTTGACAGCAGCGAATCATCCGGAGGCCTATGTCGTGCTGGAGGTGAGCTCCTTCCAAGCAGAGCTTGCAGACGGTTTGAGCTTGGATGCGTTGCTGTGGACAAATTTTGCCGAAGATCACTTGGACCGTTACGGCTCTATGATAGACTATTTTAACGCCAAGGCACGTCTCTTTGCCTGTCTCAAGCCTAGCGGAGTCTGTGTGCTGGGGGCGCAGGTGGCCGATTGGATGGAAGCCATGCACCAAGAGTTTAATGCGTATTTTGTTGCGCAAGAAGACAGTGCTTTGCTCTTTGAAATCGACCGTAGTTGCTCCTTCCACCGCTATCCCAATTCGGAGAATTTTACGCTGGCTGCTGAATTGTGGTGGCTGCTGGGGCTCTCCTCCGCGCATCTGATCGAGGCGGCCAATACATTTGAGCTGGAGCCGCATCGGCTTGCGCGAGTTGCGGATTCGGAGGGTGTCTGCTATTGGGATGATTCCAAGGCGACCAATTTTCACGCCACTCTCGCGGCGCTTGAATCGGTGGGGCCACCCGTGGTCTGGATCGGTGGTGGGCGTGCCAAGGGGGGCGATATCGAAGCTTTTGCACGTGAGGTTTCGGATTATGTCAATGCCGCGGTCTTATACGGAGAGGTTGCGCCGCGCCTGGCGGCCGCATTAGAGGGCTTGTTGGATTCGGTGCAGGTATTTTCCTGCTTTGCAGATGCCGTTTACGCCGCTGCCGAACTGGCCAAAAGCATGACAGATGCGAATGTTTTGTTGAGCCCTGGCTTCTCTAGTTTCGACCAATTTGGCTCTTATGCGGAGCGTGGAAAAAGCTTCACAGATTTGGTTTTAAGTTTGAAGAATACTAGTAATGCCAGCTAGTGTGCTGGATTGCAGGCAATATCTCCATTTTATCATGAAAGTATCTAAAGTTTTCGGTTGTGTTCTCGGTCTTCATTTCGGTGTGATCACAGTATTATTGGTTCAGCCCGGTTGCCGTAGTCAGCAACCGCCTACGCAAACCTACACCCAAACCTCAACCCAAACTGCAGCGTCGACGCGCACTTTAGCCAATACCGGGACGTATACTGCAACGCGTTCCGGCAGCTCCACTAGCAGCATGGGCAACACGGGCAGTTCGGGCAACACGGGGGGCGAGCGCACCATGGCCTATAGCTCTGGACGCACTATTAAAAGTTCTGTCGAAGGAGCTTCCCGTCTATCAGAAGGCTTTATCGAAGCGAAACGCGTGGATGGTAGTTCTGGAGGTTTGGATGCCGCCTTTAACGCTGGTTTTGATGATGGCCGCTATGCGGCTGATAACACTGGCGGCGAATTTGGTGAGTTCGACGATATTGCTCCGATCGCGCCGCTCTCTTCGGGATCTGCGGGCGGACAAACCGTGCAAATTGCCGGTGACTCCTTTGAAACCTACACCGTGAAAAAGGGCGACAATTTGTGGACTATTGCAAAGCGCTACAAGGTGTCGCTCAACGAACTGTATGCAGCCAATGGCTTGAATAAAAATTCGGTGTTGAAGATCGGGCAGCAAATCCAGATTCCAGTCGAAGGTGGCACGGCCACGGTCAATACTGTGAGTGCCGATACTTACCAGCCCTCTTCGTTCAATCAGGCGAGCACCAGCTACACTGTCCAGCGCGGCGATTCCCTCTCTAAGATTGCAAGTCGCCACAACACTTCGGTGCGTGCGATCAAGGCGGCCAACAATATGAGCTCAGACCTCATTCGTGTCGGAGATACGCTGATCCTACCGGTTGCCGGCAGTGGCTCAGCGCCTTCCTCCTCCTCTTCTTCTTCTTCGGCATCTAGCCGCTCTAGTGCGCCGGTCACCTATGTGCCCACCACCAACAGCGTCAGCTCGGGTGCTCGCACGCATACTGTTAAAGCTGGTGAGTATCCGGCTACAATTGCTCGCAAATATGGCATGACTTCCGGCGAGCTGCTCGCATTGAATGGCATTACCGACCCACGTAAGTTGCAGGTTGGCCAAGTGCTACAGGTCAGCGCGTCAGGTTCTGCGAGCAATGTGGATTCACGCACCGAAACTGTGGTCGCACCTCCAGCGGCCCAGTCGACAGGTCAGACGGCTGCGCCTAAGACGATCCCCGCGTCGCCAGTTACGAGCTCTTCCTTCCGTTCCTCGGCTAGCGCCGCTGGCGCGAGTAATGTCAGCAGCGGCCCGGTCGAGATCACTGTGATCGAGGCGGACCCTCTTGTTGAGGGAGGTGTCAGCGAGATCGAGTCCGACGATGTCTTCGATGGCGCTGTCGAGATTCCTGTGATTCGTCTGGAGGAATAGTCTTCTAGCTTCAACAAAAGCGTAGAGACTTCTGCATTCATAATGAGCGCCCGTACGGCTTCGCCTAATTCTTCGTGGCGTATCCCGCCGATTGGGCTCTTTATTGTCTTTATTGTCGTTGGGCTCACCTTTTTGGGCTTAGTCATCCTGTTTAGTGCCTCGCAATCGATGCACGATGACCCGACCGTCTTGTTGCGCAAGCAGCTGATTTGGTTGGGCTTGGCCACGGTGGCAGGGGGGATCGCGATGCTGGTCAATTTAGAGGCCCTGCGCGACTATGCTTACCTGCTGGCCCTCGGGTCGATGCTACTGCTGGGGCTGGTATTGATCCCCGGCATCGGGGTAGAGGTTAACGGTGCACGGCGTTGGATGGACTTCGGCTTTATGCGTTTGCAGGTCTCCGAGATAGGCAAGCTGGGGCTACTGTTTGCGATGTCACACTATCTGGCGAGTCACCGGCGCGACCTGGGGCACTTGCTCAAGGGCTACCTGTACCCCTGTTGTTTGCTCGGGATGTTCTGCGGACTCATCATTTTAGAGCCTGACTTTGGCACCGCTTTTCTTTGCGGCGCAGTCGGTGGTTGCATGCTCTTCCTGGCCGGGGTGCATCTCAAATATTTGATTCCCACCGCGCTGGTGGCACTGACTGGATTTTCGGTTGCGGTCTATTTGGACCCGGTGCGATTGCAGCGCATTACCTCCTTCCTCGATGTGGAGGGCAATCGCAGCGATAGCGCCTATCAACTCTGGCAGGGCATTTTGGCATTCGGTGCGGGCGGCATTCAGGGGGTTGGACTCGGGGCCGGCCGCCAGCAAATGTCCTTCCTGCCCGAGGCGCATACTGACTTTATTTTTGCAATCGTGGGTGAGGAGCTCGGCTTTGTGTTCACCGCCGGGGTGGTGGTGCTCTTTATGACGCTCTTCTTTATCGGTATCTTACAGCTCAAGCGGGCTCCCAATCTTTATCAATATCTCTTGGTGATGGGGGCCTTGCTGTTCATTACTTTTCAAGCCTTAATCAATATCGGGGTTGTCACTGGTTGCTTGCCGACTAAGGGTATGTCGCTCCCATTTATCTCTTACGGTGGCTCCAATTTGGTATTTATGTTCGTCCTCACAGGTATTATTCTCAATGGCTTCCGCTCCTGGGAGCTGCCGGCACTGCGTAAGCAGCGTGATCTATGAGTAGGATTATAATAGCATGTGGCGGCACGGGCGGGCATCTCGCGCCAGGTATCGCGGTGGCGGAAGTGCTGCAAGAACGTGGGCATAAGTGCCTCTTGTTGATCAGCAATAAGCAGGTAGATTCGGCACTGGTCGAAAAATACAGCCACCTTGACTTTATCAAAAGCCCCGGCCGCGCCTTTTCTGGTGGGGTGCTGCAACGGCTCGCTTTTTTAGCGAGCCTGTTTTCCAGCTTCTTTGCTTCACGTCGCATGTTGCGGGAGCAAGAGCCGGATCTGGTGCTGCTGTTTGGAGGCTTTCTATCTTTGGGCCTGGGACTGGCGGCACAAATCGGAGGCGTTCCGGTCGCTTTACACGAGGCCAATTGCCAGCCTGGCAAGGCAGTGCGCTTGATTAAGCACCTGTCGACGCGCGTTTATTTGCCCGATGGTGTGCGGCTTAAAGGCGTGCCTCCGGAGTGTATCCGTTATTACGGCTATCCGGTGCGTAAGGAAATCAAACATGCGCTTAAGGTGGACGCCTGGAAGCGCTTGAATATTCAGGTGCCTAATAAATTGCTGGTCATTATCGGTGGTAGCCAGGGCGCGTCCGCGCTGAATCATTGGGTGACGCATAATTTCGGGCTTTTGGCCAAAGCAGGCATATCGATCTATTGCGTCACCGGCTTGGGCAATAGCTCCGCCAGCACCATACACGAAATCGGTAAGGGTGGCGTGGATGTTACAGCCACCTTGGTGCCCTTTTCCGGCCAGATGGGGGATGTGATTTCGGCGGCAGATTTGGTGGTGTCGCGCGCGGGAGCTGGCTCGATTGCGGAGATCATTCGTTGTCGCGCCCCTGCGATTTTGGTTCCCTATCCCTATGCTGCAGATGATCACCAGTATGCGAACGCATTGGCTCATGAGCAACATGGAGCGGGTGTTCTCTTAGCTCAGGATCAGCTGGGTGATTTGACCTCAGAAGTGATTGATTTGATGTTTAACGACTGGTTGTTGGCAAAGTTTAAGTCGAATCTGGAGCGCTTGGATCGCTTCGAGTCCAGTGAGCGTATTGCCGACGATCTGATTGCCCTGTGCGATGCGCGCAGCATTGCGAATGCCGAAAAGCTGGAGCGCGTGACCTGATGGACTCGACCGATCAATATTTATTTCTCGGGGCCGGTGGCATGGGCATGGCGCCGCTGGCATGCTGGATGTCACAGGCGGGCTATTCTGTGTGTGGCTACGATGCTCACTTGCAAGAGCGCGTGCGTCGCTGGCTTGTCAGCTCCGGGGTGCAGCTCGAAGATTTTGTATTTCCCGAACAAGTCACTCGCTTCAGCACGCTGGTGTACTCCAGTGCAGTGAAGCAGTCGCACCCGATATTGGCGGCCGCCCGCGCCGCGGGGCTCAGGTGCTTACGCCGGGGAGAGTTATTGGCCGAAATTGCGCGACATAAACGCTTCGTCGCGGTGGTCGGCAGTCATGGGAAGACCACGACCTCTGGCATGGTCGCGCACGGGCTACGCCTTGCGGGCTTGTCGGTGGACTACATTTTGGGCGGTCTTTCCGCCGATCCTGACATGCCCCCGGCTCACTATACCGGCAGCGATTGGTTGGTCGCTGAGGTGGACGAGAGCGATGGCACCATCGATGGTTTTGCTCCTGCGGCCACCGTGGTGCTCAATGTCGACTGGGATCATGCCGACCGCTACGGCGATGCTGCCAAGCTCGATGCGGCTTTTACCGGTTTACTGGATCGCACTCAGGAAAGGATCTTGCTGCCACAGGCCTTGCACTTGCAGCCTAAGGGCGACACGCCGGTGCAACGTTTCGACGGGGCCGCCCAAAGTATGGGATTGGACGCCGCGCCGCGCGGGCGTTTTAATCAGACCAATGGAGATGCCGCCGCGGCGGTGCTCGCCTTGTTCGGGCAAGCCTTGCCGCGTGAGACGCTATCCTCTTTTCCGGGCATGGCGCGCCGCCAATCGGTTCTGCATCAAGATGCTCAATTAACTATACTCGAAGATTATGCGCACCACCCGACAGAGGTCGACGCACTGATCGAGTGTTTACGCGACAATGAGCCAGATAAACGGTTGATTGTCGTCTTTCAGCCGCATCGTTATTCACGCACGCGTCAGTTTAAGGCGGCCTTCGCAGCCTCCCTACAGGCGGCGGATGCGGTGTATTTACTCCCCGTTTATGCCGCACATGAGCCAGTCCTGGCGGGAGGAGATAGTCGCGCTCTGGCTCAAGCATTTTCTGGTATCCCGCCCGTCGAATTGGAGATGTCCCTCACGGGCGTGCGGCAGCTAGCGCGCGCCATTCAAACGGAGCCCACACAATTGGCCTTTGTCGGGGCGGGTGATATTGAGGAATTTGCGGGCGTATTGACTGCTTGGATGACTGTGCCGGCAGAGCTGGCAGCTTCGCCGGCCTCGCTCTTAGACCTTGCCCTGCTACAATACCTTCGCCAGCGCCTATCGCCGGATTGCACTCTAAAGCGTGACGAGCCATTGGCCAATAAGACCACCATTCGCATCGGCGGCGCGGCTCGCTTTTACGCAGAACCTGCAAACTTGAGTGATCTACGAGTTTTGTTGCGCGCGGCGGAACTCTTTCAAATTAAAACATTTTGCATCGGTCGTGGCTCGAATCTCTTGGTCGCTGATACTGGCTTCGATGGGCTGGTGATACGATTTTCAGCTGCTGCCTGGCGTCGTGTCGAATCACTCGGGCAGGGACGCATCTGGGCGGCCGCCGGTGGTCGACTAAAAGAGATCTGCGGGTATGCTGCCAAGCAAGAGCTGGCTGGTTTCGAGTTTCTGGAGGGCATCCCCGGTGCGCTTGGAGGGGCACTGCGCATGAATGCCGGTGCCATGGGCAGTTGGATGTTTGATGTCGTCGAACGTGTTCAGTTTATCGACGAGGAAGGGCGCTATCAGGATTTGCCTAAAGAAGCCTTTCACTTTGGCTATCGCAAAGTGGAGGAGATTAGCCGCGGCATCGCGTTAGGCGCGATTCTGCGCTGTGTCGACTCCGAGAGTGAGCGCTCGATCCGTGCGCGGATGGACCGCTACTCGGGCTCGCGCAAAGAAAGTCAGCCGCGGGGAGCGAGTGCGGGCTGTATCTTTAAAAACCCGGAGGGTAACTTTGCGGGCAAACTCATCGATCAGCATGGTATCAAGGGCATGCGCGTCGGTGCGGCGGAGGTCTCGGAGGTGCACGGTAATTTTATTGTCAACCAGGGGGGGGCTTCCGCCACCGATGTCATCGAGCTGGTGCGGCAAATTCGCGCTCAGGTAAAAGCACAGTCAGGCTATATTTTAGAACCCGAGGTCTTGCTAGTTGGCCAGTCTTGGGATGAAGTTTTGAGCGAATGATTTCTTCTCCCACAGTTATTGTCCTCTATGGCGGCGTCGGTTCGGAGCGCGAAGTCTCGCTACGCAGTGGCGAAGCAGTCGCGCAGGCACTGCGTGCCCGCTTTTCAGTGGAGGCATGGCTGTTGCAGCAAGAGGCTTTGCCAGCAGCCTTAGATGCCGGCGCCCACATTGTATTTCCCGCCCTACACGGGAGTTTCGGTGAGGATGGGCAGCTCCAAGCTCTGCTGGAAGCGGCCGGCATTCACTATTGCGGCAGCGATGCCGTGGCCAGTCGTCTTTGTATGGACAAAGCCGCCACCAAAGCCATTGCCAGCGACTTGCGGATTGCGGTGCCTGCTGCCCTGAGCTTCGACGGTGCGCAAGCCCCGCTGGCGGACGCGGTGATCGAGCAACTCGGGGCCTCACTGGTGATTAAGCCCGCGGACCAAGGTAGCAGCGTTGGTTTACACTTTACCGAGCACCGCTCAGCACTCGGTGTCACGCTTTCCGGTATACGCTCGGGGAACTGGTTGATCGAGCAGCGCATCCGTGGACGCGAGCTCACCGTGGGAGTACTCAAAGGCGCCGCCATGGGAATTGTCGAAATTGTCAGTCAGAGTGGTGTCTATGATTATCAAGCCAAATATACACCCGGCTCCACCGAGTATCAATATCCAGCAAGTCTCGAGCCCGCGGTGGAGGCGAAGATTAAAGACCACGCGGAGCAGCTATTCGATGCCTGTGGCTGTCGCGACTTTGCCCGTGTCGACTTTCTATTGGAGGGCACGCGCTCTTATTTCCTAGAGATCAACACCTTGCCTGGGCTCACCGCGACCAGTCTATTGCCCAAGAGCGCTTCTTGCGTCGGATTCGATTTTGAACAACTTGCAGCCGAATTGGTGGCGCCCGCAATCGCACGCTTTCAAACCGGAGGTGCGGAGTGATTGGCAATGGCAAGCAGAAAGGCAGCACCTCGGCGAGTGGGCAGCAGAGCTGGCGCGCACTTGCCGGTGCCCCTAAGAGCACACGTGTAAAGTCGCCGCAAGCGCGTAAAAGACGGCAAAATCAGCTCTTTAAGTTGTTCGCTATTTTCTTTGTTAGCATGATGTTGATCGGCTGTGTCGTTTGGGGCGTCATCGCCTTTAAGAACCGCAAAGAGCCCATCCAGATCACGACCCCCTCTAAGCCAGTGGAAAAAGTGCTCTTCGATACCAATGGTGTGTTACCCTCCTCTTGGTTGGGCACCGTGATTGAATTGCGGCGTGATACCACCATGATGGAGATTGATATCTACAAAATGAAGCAACAGCTGGAAGCACACGGCCAGGTGGTGTCGGCTTCGGTGCAACGAGAATTCCCCAATGCGCTCAAGATCGAGATCAAAGAGGAAGAGCCTGTCATGCGCATGCGAGTGGTCGGTCGCGATGGCAAGCCCGAGCTGCGCATTGTTTCCCGAGAAGGCACGATCTATCAAGGGGTGGGTTACCCGCAGGCTACTTTGAGTCAGTTGCCCTACCTGGTGCCTTATCGGCATCCAGAGGGCGGTTTCAAGCCTCTGCTTGGTATTGATAAAGTCGCCGAGCTTCTGGAAGTCGCGAGACGCACACAGCCTAAATTTTACAGAACTTGGCAACTCGTTTCCTTAGAGCATTACTCCGGCGATCCTGAATTGCCCGGTGAAGTGATCGAAGTGCGCTCGCCCATGGTCCCACGCCTTATTTTCGGCTTTAATACCAGCTTCGAGCAGCAGCTGGATCGCTTGTCAGTCATTCTGAAATACGTTCAAAGCCGCGGCAATCCTGCCATCAAACGCATCGACCTCTCGCTGCCAGGCTCGGCTGCCGTGCAGTTTGTCAGCGGGCGTATCAGTACCTTCTAGCATCTGTGGCGGACAGTGTACATTTTCGTCATCATTTCTGTCATCTATCCGCCCGAGCGCATGCCGCTCCCACGCCCCTTTATGAAAATCGTACGCATCCTGATTCCGCTTTTGCTGACATCCACCCTCCACGCTGCAACAGTTGATGTCTATTTCGGCACTGGTGGCGGGCAGGCCCAAGGCATTTATCGCGCCAGCTTGGACAGCGAACAAGGCAAGCTATCGCCAGCCTCCCTCGCTGCGGAGCTGGATGCCCCCGAGTTTCTGGCCTTTCATCCGGATCGCACAAAACTCTATGCGATCGCTAAGGTGGACTCGAAGCCCTCCGTGGTCGCCTACCAAGTGGCCGCCGACGGCGCTCTCGAGCAGCTGCATGCGGAGCCGATCCCTGGAGGCGGCGCCGCGCATATCAGCGTGCACCCCTCTGGCCAGTTTCTGCTGACGGCGCAATACGGCGCCGGTTCGGTCGCGCTCTTCCCGCTCACAGAAGACGGTGCTTTGCTGCCTTGCCAGCAAGTGATCCAGCATCAGGGAGGCTCCAGAGTCGTCGCGCATCGTCAAAATTCACCGCATCCGCATTGGACCGGCTTCTCGCCCGACGGGCGTTTTGCCTTGGTGCCCGACCTCGGACTCGACCAAATTGTGATCTATCAAGTGCAATTTGAGCCCGTTTCGATTGAGCGCATCGGCCATGCCGACTCCGTGCCCGGCGGCGGCCCGCGCCATATGAAGTTCTCCTTGGACGGGCGTTTTATCTTCCTACTTAATGAGTTGAACCTCTCCGTCTCAACACTGGCTTACGATGCCGACTCTGGCAGCGCGCAGCTGCTCGCGTCCGCACCCACGCTCAGCGAAGCCGTCAAAGCCCAGCAAGCTTCCAACTCTGGTTCCGAGATCCTCGTGCATCCGAACGGCCAATTTGTCTATGCCGCCAATCGTGGCCATGACAGTGTCAGCGCCTTTCAAATTGCTCCTGATGGGAGTCTCGAGCGTATCGATGTCGAAGCCATCCGCGGCGCCTGGCCTCGCAATATAAATATCGATTCCAGCGGCCGCTGGCTACTCGCCGCCGGCGCGCATTCCAATACCGTAACGGTGCTCGCCATCGATCCCGATTCCGGCAGTTTACAATACCCCGGCAAACGCGTGATCTCAGTGCCCAATGTAATCTGCATTCTATTGAATGATTAAAATTGCCTTTTCAGAGCCAACTGGGTGGAGCGTCCGTGCTTTAGGCGACCTGTTACATCAGTGTTGTATTCAGACTTGAATCTACAGCTTACTTCTTTCCCTTCAAAAAATCGCGGCTTTCACGCTTTAGTTTTTTGATCTTCGTTTCGTTTTTCTTGAGATCGCGTTTATACATACGATCGATGAAGAGTTTGCCCTGCAGGTGATCCACTTCATGTAAAATGCAACGGCCTAGGAGTCCATCAGCTTCGATCACGTGCGGGTTGCCCTCCGTGTCTTGGTATTCGCAGCGCACGCCGATGGGACGGTCGACCCGACCGTTGACGCCGGGGAAGGAGAGGCAGCCCTCTTCGTAGACTTCTTCCGTGTCGTCCAAAATGGTGATTTTAGGGTTCACGATTGCCATCGGCATGATCAAGTCCAAGGGAGGCTTTTTGCCGTCGAAACTATAGTTGAAGGGCACTTCCACCCCTTCCGGCGGGCGCACATCGACGACGCAAATTTGCAGTGCTTGGTCGACTTGCTGCGCGGCTAGGCCGATGCCTTCCTCGTCATACATGGTGTCGACCATGTCGTCGGCCAAGGTCGCCAGCGCTTGGTTGAAATCTGTGATGGATTTGCCGACTTTGCGCAGGATCGGTTCGCCGTATTGTGTGACTCGTAAAATCATTGAGGAGACTTAGAAATTAGGAATTAAGAATTAAGAATTAGGGAATTCGGGACAGGAATGGAAATTAGCGTTGGCCCGAGGCGCGGGCAGGCAGGGGCGCAGCGTTGGACATGCTGGTATTCACGATCACCTTGTATTGTGCGGCGACAGTTTCGTAGGCAGACTGCAGTGCGGGCCAGACTTCAGCCGCTTCGCCCCATACGACTGTGGACATACTACCACTGTCGCGGCCAATGCCTGTCGCATCCAGCGCATCCAAATAGCAGTACACCGCCTCGCGCACCTGGCCATCCAGTGCGTAGACAGATACTTGAACGGAAATGATAGGATCAGTTTTTTCCATAATAAAGAGGTTTAGGCACGCATCCCCCGCTTGTCACGGCGGAATATTATTTGGAGCGGTTGCTTTAGCTACCGGCGTATGATCTGTCCGCCCACACGAGCGTGCATATCCTCCCGCGGCAGCTAAAGCAGCCGGTCCTTACCGAGTCGGTCCTTGGGGGAGGCACACAAAAAAGCCCGCGATGGCTCGCGGGCTTTTGAAAATTCTGATGCTTTGAATTAGACCAACATGACCGATGGGGTCTCGATGATCTCTTTGAGCGCCTGCAAATACTGTGCGCCGACGGCTCCGTCGATGGTGCGGTGGTCGCCGGAGAGACCGATCTTCATCACTTGGCCCACGACGACTTCGTCCTTGTCGTTCACTACAGGCTTCTTGATCGTTGCACCGATACTGAGGATCGCTGCGTTGTTGGGATTGATGATGCCGTAGAAGTCGGAAATCCCGAACATGCCGAGGTTGGTGACGGTCAGTGTGGAGCCGCTCATCTCGTTGGGAGTGAGCTTTTTCTCACGTGCCTTTTTGATCAAGACCTTCGCTTCTGCGCCGATTTCACGTAGTCCCTTGGTCTCGGCTGCGCGAATGACGGGTGTGACCAAGCCGTCGTCGATCGCGACCCCGAAGGCGAGGTGCACGTTCGGGTGTTGCTTGATGCTTTCACCTTCCCATGAGCGATTGATCGCAGGCACGCGGCGCACGGCTTCGGCCGCTGCCTTGAGTGTAAGGTCATTCACGGTAAACTTGGTGCCACCGTGCTCCTTGGGCAGATCCGCAAGCTTGGCGTTGAGCTCTGCGCGGAGCTTGGCCAATGGGCCGCCGTCGACTTCGATTTGTAGGTAGAAGTGCGGTGCTTGAGTCTTGGAGCCGACCAGTGCCTTCGCGATGCTCTTACGCATATTGGACACGGGCAGGTCGAGCGCTTCTAGTGTAGCAGCGGGCGCTGCGGCGGGGGCACTGGCTGTGGCCGGAGCGCCCGCGCTTGCGGCACTGCCGGGTTTTGCGTTCTCGACATCGGCTTTGACAATGCGTCCACCGGGGCCAGAGCCCTGGATGCTGGCCAGATCGATGCCCTTATCAGCTGCAATCTTCTTTGCGAGCGGGGAGGCTTTGATGCGTCCGTTGCCGGAAGCGCTGCTTGTTGCGGGTGCAGCTGCTGGAGCCGGCGCTGCTGCTGGAGCCGGCTCCGCTTTGGATGCCTCCTTGGGAGCTTTCGCGGCAGGTTCCGCTTCAGCTTCGGCTTCGGGCTCGGATTCAGATTCGGAAGCTGCGGAGGCGCTGCTTTCTGCGGCGGGTGCTTCTTCACCTTCTTCGCCGATGGCTGCGATCGCATCACCTACGGCGACTTCGCTGCCTTCGGCTGCGTATTGCTTAATCAGCACGCCGTCGTCGAAGCATTCGACTTCCATGGTTGCTTTGTCGGTCTCGACTTCAGCAATCATGTCGCCGCTGGAAATTGCGTCGCCTTCGTTTTTTAACCATTTGACCAGCGTGCCCACCGTCATGGTGTCGCTGAGTTTGGGCATGTCGATAAGTGTAGCCATAAGATGAGAATTAGAAATTAAGAATTAAGAATTAGGAATGTGCGTTGAAAAGCTATTCTGCAACTTTGAGCGCGCATTCGATAATGCGTTCTTCGTTGGGGATTTGCCAGTCTTCCAGCTCTTTGGAGTAGAAGTTCGGCGCATCAATTGCAGAGACGCGGTGGATGGGTGCATCCAAATCGTCAAAAGCCTTGAGTTGAATCATGTGCGAGATTTGTGCATCCACGCCACAGAAAGGTTTGTTCTCTTCCACCAGCATCACGCGGTGTGTCTTGCGAACCGACTTCAAAATCGTTTCTTCGTCCAGCGGGCGAATTGAGCGCAGGTCCACAACTTCCACACTGATGTCGTGTTCCTCTTCGAGAGTCTTCGCGGCTTGCAGCGAAATCATAGCGCAGCGGCCGTGAGATACGATGGTCAGGTCCGTGCCTTCTTTCAACACATTGGCCACGCCTAGCTCGACGATGTACTCCTCTTCCGGAACTTCCCATTTTTCTCCGTAGAGTAGGGTGTTCTCCATCACGAAGACCGGGTCGTTGTCACGGATCGCAGCTTTCATCAGGCCCTTCGCATCATACGCGTTGGAGGGGCAGACAACTTTCAGGCCCGGGTGGTTGGCCACCATGTTTTCCGGCGTGTGTGAGTGAGTCGCGCCCACGCTAGTGCCACCATTGGCAGGACCACGTACGACGATGGGCACATTCATGAGCCCGCCGGACATGTAGCGGCAAAAGGAGGCATTATTGAAGAGTTGGTCGATCGCTACGTAGCTGAATGACATGAACATCATTTCAACGACCGGGCGAATGCCCAACATGGAGGCTCCGATCGCCAAGCCCGAGAAGGCCGCTTCCGAAATCGGAGTGTCAATCAGACGCTTGTCGCCATGTTTTTCCCAGAGACCTTCAGTGACCTTGTAGGCACCGTTGTATTGAGCGACTTCTTCGCCCATGATGCAGACGTTCTCGTCGCGTTGGATTTCCTCGTCGAGTGCTTGCTTGATAGCTTCGCGGTAAGTGATAAGTGGCATGGTGTATTTAAATTAAGAATTAAGAATTAGGAATTAGGAATTAGGAGTGAGAAATTAGAAACGACAGCAAGGAGCAGTGTGCATTTTCGTAATTCTTAATTCCTAAATCGTAATTGTTTTCTAGTCATTAAAGAAGTGGGTGCCCTTGAGCTTGCCCTCTGTGTCGTTGTCCACTTCCCAGTAAACATCGGTTTGGATCTCGCTGCGTGGTGCGACTGGACTTTCGTCGGCGAACTTTGCGGAGGCTTCGGCTTCGTCCTTCTTTTCTTGGTCGATGCGTTTGGCCTCGGCGTCTGTCAAGGTGCCGTCCGCGATCAGTTGCTGCTTGATCACGTTGACCGGATCTTTGGTGCGCTTATACTCTTCGATCTCTTCCTTGGTGCGGTACTTCTCGTGGTTGGCGTCCGCTACGGAGTGTCCGCGATAGCGATAGGTGCGGATTTCCAGTAAGAAGGGCTTCATCTCTTCGCGTGCACGAGTCATCGCGCGATTGGCGACTTCACGCACTTCAAATACGTCGTGCCCGTTGCAGACTTCCCATTCCATGTCGAAGCCGTCCGCGCGGTGCGCGAGGTTCTCTTCGGCAGAGGAGCGCTTGAGGCTGGTGCCCATCGAGTAGCCGTTGTTCTCAATCACGAACACAACCGGAATATTCCAGAGCGATACCAAGTTGAGCGTTTCCATGAAGGAGCCTTGATTGACCGCGCCGTCTCCTAGGAAAGCGAGCGCACAGCCCTTGAGGCCCTTATATTTGAGAGCAAAAGCCAGTCCGGCGCCTAGCGGTGTTTGGCCCGCCACGATCCCGTGACCACCCCAGTAGTTCTTGTCCGGAGCGAAAAAGTGCATCGAGCCTCCCTTGCCCTTGGAGCAACCTGTGTGCTTGCCATACATTTCGGCCATACACTCATTCATTGACATGCCCACAGCCAAGGCGTGACCATGGTCCCGGTAGGCAGTGATGATGTGGTCGTTCTCTTCCATCAGCGATACGATGCCAGTGGCCACCGCTTCCTGACCGATGTAAAGGTGTAGGAATCCGCCAATCTTGCCTTGGTTATAAGCGCGCAATGAGCGCTCTTCAAAGCGGCGAATGCCAACGATCGTGCTGTAAAGCGCGATCTTTTCCTCTTTAGAAAGTGATTTGTTGATCGGTGCCGTTGCGAAGTTTGTAGACTTGGCAGGTTTCTTGGCCACCGATGTGGTTTTCGATGTGGATTTCTTTTTCGTAGTAGCCATAAGCGTAGACAGATCAAACTCGCACAGCCCCGATAGATGACAAGACTAAAACCTAAAAACTGGCTATGGTATGCGGGTTAGTTTTCGCGAATTTTTATTAGCGAAAACTGTTTCGCGGTTTTTGTTTCTGCCTTGAGGCAATGTTGTGTAGGTAGTCAACTGCGCGGCGCTCGGACCAGTAGATGTTTTGATCGTTGAAGCTGACGAAGCCGATGTGGCCACCGTGGCTAGGGGTCTCTAGACGGAAATTTGCATTTTCCCGGGCGGCCTCGTGCGGGTAGCACTCCGGCGTGAGAAAGGGATCGTCGAGGGCGTTGACTAGCAGCGTGGGCACTGCGATGTCCATCAGCCGGTGGAGGCAGCTGCTCTGCGACCAGTATTCTTCGGCGCCGGAAAAGCCGTGGATGGGCGCGGTGTAGCGATCGTCAAATTCGGCGAAGGTGCGCATGCGCTCTAAGCCTTCGAGGCTGAGTTGCTGGGGGAAGCGTTGCGCCTTTTCGCGCACTTTTTCTCGCAGGCTGCGCATGAAGCGCGCCATGTAGATGCGGTTTTGCCAGTGCTCGAGCCGCTGCGCGCTGCTGGCTAGATCGCAGGGCACGCTGAAGGCGACCGCGCCACAAATGCGCGGATCGATCGTGCTGCCGCGCTCGCCGATGTATTTGAGCGTCAAATTGCCGCCCAGGCTGAAGCCGACGAGGGCGATCTCGCGATACGCGCTGTGAGCGAATATGTGCTCTAGCACGATCTGTAATTCTTCGGTGGCGCCGCTGTGATAGCTGCGTAGCTGCTGATTGGGCTCGCCGCTGCAACCACGGAAGTTCCATGCCAGCGCATCCCAGCCGTCGGCTTGCAGTGCGCGGGCCATGCCTTGGCAGTAGTGGCTGCGCGAGTGGCCCTCGAGTCCGTGCGTGATCACGACGAGTCGCGAACTGCCCGGGCGCCGGGCCCAGTCTAGGTCGATAAAGTCGTGATCTGGAGTGCTTATGCGCTCACGCTGACGAGTGAGCACCGGCACCCGCCTAAATAGAGTCGGGTAGATGGTTTGCAGGTGCGCATTTCGGAAACCGAAGGGCGGAGCATACTTACTCTTCGTCACTCTCGATCTCGGCGAAGCGCATGACTTCTTCTAAGGTGGTGGTGCCTTCTTTGACGTGGGCCCAGCCGCTTTGCATCAGTGTGCGCATGTCTTGCGAGACCGCTGTCTGGCGAATCATGCGGGCGGAGTCGCGCTTGACGATGTGTTCGTGGATCTCTTCGGTCACTCGTAGGATTTCAAACATGCCCACACGGCCACGGAAGCCGAGCTTGCGACAGCGCTCGCAACCACAGGGGGCTTTGGCCAGCGGCGCGTATTGCACTTCGCTGGGGTCGATGCGCATGGTGTGTAAAAAGCTGGCGACTTGACGTGGATCGTAATTGGCCGGCTGCGCGCAGTTGGGGCAGAGGCGGCGCACCAGGCGTTGCGCGATGATCATTTCCACCGAAGAGGCGATCAAGAAGGGCTCGATGTCCATGTCGACCAAGCGGGTGAGGGCACCGGGGGCATCGTTGGTGTGGAGCGTGCTGAGCACCAAGTGCCCAGTCAGCGAGGCGCGGATCGCGATGTCGGCGGTCTCGCGGTCGCGAATCTCACCCACCATGATCACGTCGGGGTCTTGCCGCAGCATGGCACGGAGTGATTGGGCAAAAGTCAGGCCAATCTCGGGGTGCACCTGTGTCTGGTTGACCCCGGGCACTTCATACTCGATCGGGTCCTCTACGGTAATGATGCGCCGCTCGGGCTTGTTGATCAGGCGAATGAAGGCGGTCAAGGAGGTGGATTTACCCGAGCCGGTGGGACCCGTCACTAGAATGATGCCGTGCGGCGTGGCCAGCGACTGAGTCAGCTTTTTTTCCTCATCGTCTGCAAGGCCCAGCTCGCGCATCGAGAGTGGCTTCGACTTTTGATTCAGCAGACGCAGCGAGACGCTTTCGGCATACATCGTCGGGAAGGTGGAAATACGGATGTCGAGTTCCGAGTTGCCGGCGCCGAAGGAGATACGGCCGTCCTGTGGGCGGCGCTTCTCCGAAATGTTGAGCTTGGCCATAATCTTGAGGCGCGAAATAATGGCCCCCTGGAAGCGGATCAAATTGTCGGGCACACGGACGGGCACCAGTTCGCCGTCGATGCGGTAGCGGATCTGTAGTTCGTCGCGGTGCGGCTCGAAGTGGATATCGGTCGCGCGATCGCTGACAGCCTTCTGCACCACTTCATTCACGAAGCGGATCACGGCCGCATCTTCGTCCTCCGCCTCATCGGCATCGGCGACATCGGTCACCAGGTCCGACTCATCCAAGCTCCCGGAGCCGACGCCGAAGTTTTGGGTGATGGTTTCGGTGATCTGTTCCGGATCGCCCATGAACCATTGGGCATTGCGCCCACTGACGGCGTAGATCCAGCGGTTCATTGCTTCGTCGGGCGGCCAAAGGGTGGCTAGGGCGATGGGAGCGCTCTGGTCTGTTTCGGCGGCCAGGTCGTCGCTAAATGCTCGATCCTCGTCAGCTTCCGTCTTGATCGGGATGCACTGATACTCGTGGATCATGCGCAGGGGCAGGGTGGCGGTGGGGTTTTCGATCAGTTCGAAATTTTGCACCACCGGCAGCTCGGCCAGCTCGGCCAGTTCAGTCACCATTTCGCGTGTCGGTCGGTTGCGCAGGGTGGATAGCTCGATCAAACGATCGCCGCGTGGCAGGCCTGAAACAGTGCTGCGTTGTTCCTCGTCGAGGCCTGTGTAGATGGGGTCGATATTCATAACTATACTCTTAGATCTAAATCGTGTGCTTTGGTTCCTCGGACGCTGTCTCCCAGTAATCATCGCCGTAATTAAAGAAAATCTCTTCGCCTGCTTCGATCTCGCGCAGCGCTTCAAAGCGAGCCGTTTTCCAACGGCTGGAGACGATTAGAAAGGCGTTCGGCTCATCACTGTGATTGATGTAGCGGGTGTAATTGGCCTTCGGGCCTTCGCCCACGATGATATGTGTGCGGCAGACCCACATCACGTAGGCGGAAAAAGGCCGCTCCGGATCGTAGAACTCTTTTTCGCTGATCACCTCACCAGTGTAGTAGCCGATCGTATCTTCCGCCGCGATCCGGTGCTTGGCAAAAAGGCCCATGCCCGCGCCCTCGATAGTAGAGGTGCGGATCGCGAAGTCGTCAGCAGTCCATTTTTGGGGCTTTGGCATGTTGTGGAGCAAAGTAGTGGCGTCACGGGGGAAAGGTCCAACTTAGAATCGAGCATTTATGTAAAAGGTTGCGGCAAATTGTGTGCTCTCGAATTTGGGGCGCCGCAGAGCGAGATTCACCTCAGTCCTCCGCCCTCCGACTCGCGGGCCAACAGTTCGCCGATCCAGCGGCGATGGGGGCCTGATAGTGTGATGCGCTCGATGTCTTCGAGGCGCACCCACTCCAGTGAGGCGTCGATCCTGGGCTTGGCTTTGACCTGGTAAATGTGTTCTTTGATGCGGCGGTGCGTGATCGAGCGCGATTTGCTGGCCAGCAGCTGCTTGGCACTGCGCGGGCTGGCCACTGTCTCTAATCGGGGCAGCTCGTACTGCCCCGCCAGTTGGCCGGAGTCTTCCGCGATACGGTGGAGCAGTAGCTTGCCCGCTTGCAATACCCAGGCCCGCTCGACTTCGACTTTTACCGTGGCTTTGCGCTCGATCTTGGGGAGCGCCTCTTGGCTGCCCTTGCGGCTGGCTGCACAATAGGCCAGCACGGGGCAGACCGTGCAGAGTGGCTTATGCTTGAGGCACACTGTGGCGCCGAGCTCCATCATCGCTTGATTGTGCTCGCCGGCATTGCCCTGGTCCAGCACGGCTTCCGCGGTGGGAGTGAAAGCCTTGACCGCTTCGCCGTTGTTTTTAAACACGCGGGCATCGTCCGTTAGCCGCGCGAGAATGCGCACCACATTGCCATCGACCACTGCCGCGGGCTCGCCCAGCGCGATCGAGCTGATCGCGGCCGAGGTGTAGGGGCCGATGCCGGGCAGTTGTTGCCAATCTTCACGGCTGCGTGGTTTGGGCTCCAGCGCGACATATTCCTTGGCCAACTTGTGGAGGTTGCGCGCGCGGCTGTAGTAGCCCAGTCCCTCCCAGTGCTTGAGCACATCCTCGGCGGGCGCCTCGGCCAGGGCGGCAAAGTCAGGGAAGCGCCGCATCCAGCGCTCAAAGTAGGGCAGCATGGTCTTGATTTGTGTCTGCTGCGCCATCAGCTCGGACACCACGGTTCGATAGAGGCTCGGTTGTGTGCGCCAGGGCAAGGGCCGCTGCGCGGTGGCATACCACTGAGCGAGGGCATGACGAAAAGTAATGGTATGTGAGAGTAAGTCCATGAGCCTAGAAAGAGTCGACCTCTGACCTCTGAATTAAGAAGAAGGGAGGCGCACACAGTAGGAACGGGTTCACCGCGCGGCGACAACCAGATAATGGGGCTGGATAGCCTTGCCAAGCCCGCAGGCTTGGCGCTCCTGAGTCGAGTCGAAGAAGCGTTGTGGGATCGACTCTATGGACAGCCGGATTCGCCGTCACCATTGGTTTTTAATGATCAATATATCTCCAGTGGTGGTCAGTTTTACGAGATCCTGGCCGGGCATGATCGCTTTGTCGCGGACCTGCGTCCGGAGGCCTTTGCCAAGCTCGGCATTTTGTCCAATCTTGCTTGCCACCCCTACGATGTCGCGACCGCGCTCATTCTGCAAGAGGCGGGCTGTGTGGTCGAAAAGCCCGATGGCCAGCCCTTGGATTGCCCACTGGATACCACTACGCCAGTGAGTTGGGCCGCCTATGCCAATCCGGAGCTTGCCGATGCGATGCGCCTAGCCCTACAAGCGGTGATCGCTGAATATTTATAGCCACGCAACTAGTGGGCGGATTTCTTCAGCACATCGTAGCCGACGAGTTTGCCCGCTTCCTCATCCCACAGCCGCAGCTGGATCGATCGAATACTGCTACGCAGTGTCAACTCCGGCACTTGCTGAAAGAAGGGCTCCGACTCGTGGCAGGCCTTTAAATTATAATTCGGAATGCGCGAGCTCAAGTGGTGGATGTGGTGGTAGCCGATGTTGCCAGAGAACCAGTTTAAAATCGCAGGTAAGCGATAAAAGGAGCTGCCCTGCATGGCCGAGTCGGTATAGTCCCACTCATCCCCCGTGCGCCAATAGGTGTCTTCAAACTGGTGCTGCACATAAAATAGCCAAATGCCCGCCCCTCCGGAAACCGTCGTGATCAGCAGTTGAATCCATAGGAAATTCCAAAAACCAAATATCAAGCTCATCGCCACTGCGTAGAGCGCGATGCATGCATTCATCTTATACACGTCCATACGGTCGCGGCGGCTGGCGATTTTGTAGGCGAAGCGTTGATATACGATAAACAGCCCCAGCGGGCCGAGCACGAACAGGATAAAAGGATTACGCGTCAGACGGTATTGAACCCGCAGCCACAAGGGAGCCGCCTGGTATTCCTTCACCGTCATAGTCCAGACATCGCCCACCCCCCGGTGATCCAGATTGCCGGAAGTGCCATGATGCACCGCGTGTTGCCAGGTCCAGTGGCGGAAGGGCGTGAGCGTCATCAGCCCCGAGATGAAGCCCACCGTCTTGTTTGCTTTTTTATTTCGAAAAAACGAGCCGTGTCCGCAGTCATGAAAAATGATAAAAACCCGCACCAAAAAGAGCCCCGCCAGTGTGGCCAGTGCCAGTGTGAGCGGCCACGAAAACGAGACTGTAAAGTACATCACCCCCCACAAGGCGATGTAAGGACCCATTGAATTGACGATCTGCCACGAGCTCTTCTTCAGGCAAGGTTGCTGGTATTTTTTAACGATCTGTCGCCAATTGGGCGCAGTCTCATTAACTGGAATCGGTAGAGGTGGAGTGATTAAAGGCGTGTTCACTGCCCCGTGAAATATGACTTCTTCAGTAGGGGCGAGCACTAAGCTCGATTTTTGAGCCGAGCCTCGCATGAGCGGGAGAAGAGAAGGTGGGAACATTGAACATTGAACGTCTAACATCGAACATCGAATGAGTCCGCGCAATCCAGTAGCGGGGGACTTTAGACCCCGTTTTGCATCGTGTGAGTGGCGGCCCGCTCCCCAACGCCTCTGCCTTCTCCGCGAACTCTGCGGTTTACCATGCGCGTCGGCCTGGAGCCCGTCCCGCCAGAACCGAGCCTAAAGGACTCGGCTACGCAGTCTGCTGTGGCGCTTGATGGCGCACGATGAAAATCATCAATATACTGTAGGCTGCGTTGCCTAATAGAAAGAGGGGGAATTGCAAGGGGGTCGGTAGCGAAAATACAATGCATAGCATGACTGGCCAAAAGCAGAGCGAGGTGGTCCAAAGGGGGAGCACGCGGTCGCGTATTTCCCTCCAGTGCCAGCAGCACAAGAATGCCTTCGGTGAATAATTTACCTCTCGTAGCGCAAACCAAAGTGCGATGCCGGGCAGGCTGATAAGTGGTGTAAATACGAACTGGTCCACCAGCACCTTTTTTAAAAGTGTCGCGGGGTCGGTGCCATTGCCGAACAAGTGACTCTGCAGGCGATACATTAAGTCCACCACCACGCCCAGTGTGGCCCACATGATAAATTGATGACAAAGCTCGCCCAGCCCCGGCGCGGATGCGCCCGCGGGCCGAAAGCGTCGCTTGATCAGCTCGGGCAAGATCCCCCCGCTCACGATTGTCGAGCCGGCTGCGAAATACAGGTCGCCAGCTTGTTTCCAAGCCGTGACGCTGGCGAAGAGCTCCGCCGTACTATCGATGAAATAGTAGGCCAGCACCACTGCCAGCGCCACGACTTGGATGAGCAAGATCGCGGGCCAATAGGTCGAAAACGCAGCCATCGCAGGCGCGATGAGCGGATACCAAGCGCGCATGGATGGATGCGGAGATTCGGACACGCAGTGAGTGCTCTCTTAATTAATGCCCCGCTTGAGCGATGTTGGCGCCCTTGGCTTGGCCGATCGCATCCAGGAGTTCTTCGAACCATGGCGTGTCGATGTTGAAAGGCTTACCACCCGCGATGCGTGGAAACTCGATCGCGCGCAAAATGTTACGGTCGTCCTCGTCGTGGCCGATCACGCCGCTTTCACGCACCACGGCACAGTCGACTGCCAGGTCGGTGCAGCTCTTGATCAGGCGAATGTCTTCTACATTGGCTGGTGCCGCGCGGGCGAAATAGCCGCTCTTTTGCACCAACACTTTTTCCGCATCTAGCATCTTGGCAAACTGCTCACCAAACCACTTGCCTGGGTTGACGGCATCCAGCTTGACGTGTCCAAAGGCGTCGCGTGGCACTTCTTCGCCCGCGGCTTCCATCTCTTTAATGATGGTCTCTACGCCTGCGCCTTCGGAGATGAAGATGTTGACGTTGTCATGCTCATCCATGATTGCCTTCAAACGCTTGGCCTCCGCCTGAATGTCGATCTCCATTTCGGGGATGAAGATGGCGTGCACTTCCTTGCGTGTTTCACTGAGGCCGATTTCTTCCGCCCATTCCAAATTGTCCAAGCGCTTGCGGTAAGCATCCGCAGTGGCCGCAGTCAGCCAGCCACAGTTGCGGCCCATCACTTCGTGGATGATGAGCATGCGTGGGTTGGCATTGTGCTCGGCTACCACATTTTCAAAATACTTCGCACCTTCTTCAGCCGCGGTCCATGCACCCAAGCTTTGAGCGATCGGGAAGACATCGTTATCGATGGTCTTGGGCAGGCCGACCACGGTCAGCGCGTAGTCGTTTTCAGCCAAGAACGCAGCCAGGTCCGCCGCCGTGGTGTTGGTGTCGTCGCCTCCAATGGTGTGGAGCACATCGACATTGTCTTTGGTCAACTGGTCGGCCGCCACTTTCAGCGGGTCTTCGCCCTCTTGGACCAGGCCGCGCTTAATGCAGTCCTTCACATTGGTCAATTTCACCCGGCTGTTGCCGATCGGGCTGCCGCCGTGCGCGTGCAAGGTGCCCGCAGTCGCGCGGATGGCTTCCGTCACAGTAATACTGTCACCCTGCAGCAGACCCTTATAGCCGCCGCGGTAGCAAATGATTTCGATGTCAGGATACAGCTCAGTGTAGCGTTCAATCAGACCGCCGACAGCGGACGAGAGGCAAGGCGCGAGGCCACCCGCAGTGAGAAGAGCAACTTTTTTAACAGGTTTTGGATCGGACATAATGATTTTCAGGTGAAATTAATATGAAGTACGAAGCTTGTGACGCTTTCGCAGCGGCTTGCAAACCTGAAAGCAAGTAGATGCCGCGGATTAAACCAGACGGTGTTAGTTAACATTAGAGCGTCTTCTTTTCTGAAGATTTTCTCTTTTTCGCTCTATTCGACAATACTGCAAGGCGAGGGCGCTTCGCTCTTATAATACTGCACCAATTTTTCTGTCACCATGCCTTGCTCTTCGAATGTGAGCGCTTGGTAGCTGCGACCATCGCCCCAGCCATAGCCCCAGCGATACCAATTCTTGAAATAGGGGCTCCCTCCCATGCGGACGCCCTGAAACATGGCTTCCGCCAGTAGGCGATCGTCCGTCTTGGCTAAGACGCAATCGCGCAGCCGCTCGTCGGCCGCGAGCCGCTGGGCCCGCGTGCCGCCCTGCCAATACGCGATGTCGTGCTCGAAACAACAATCGCACCAGTCCTTGGCATCGATTAATGAGCGATCGGGAAAGAGGGAACAGCCGTCGCTGCTGAAGTCGCTTAGTTCGCGGGATTTTGAGCAGGCGCAGAGTAGTAAGCAAATTAGGAGCAACGGTAGGATGTGTTTCGGCTTATGCGACATGTGGTAAAGAGAGTATGTGTGAGGTATTTTAGCTGCGAATGCACGTAGATAAACTCCGGGCAAGGGATGGGGGTTGCTAAATGCTGTCTTCTGCTTTCTGACTTCTAGTTTACTGACTTATGGACACCGCAAACCTAGAAACCATCGCCTGGCGCAACGTGCGCAGCTTTACGCTCTTCCGCATGTTTTTCTCGGCGCGGTTTTATTACCCCGTCTACGCCTTACTCTTTTTAGACTATGGGCTGACGCTGGCGCAGTTCGGCCTGCTCAATGGCCTGTGGGCTGTCACGATTGTCCTGCTGGAGGTGCCCTCGGGCGCGCTGGCCGATACTGTCGGCCGCCGCAATCTCTTAATCTTGGCAGGCATTTGCATGCTGCTGGAAATGTTCGTTCTCTTGCTGGTGCCCGTGGGGGCGAGCGGCTGGCTGTTTGGCTTCTTCGCGCTCAACCGCGTGCTGAGTGGTGCGGCCGAGGCCGCCGCCAGCGGGGCCGACGAGGCACTGGTCTACGATTCGCTCAAGGCCGCCGGGCTGGAAGACCGCTGGGGCCACGTGCTGGAGCGCGTGCAGCGCGATACTTCGCTGGCTTTCTTTTTTGCCATGATGATCGGGGCCGCGGTCTACGATCCCGCCATGGTCAACGCGGTGCTGCAGTTCGTGGGCGCGCCCTTCCTAGTCGAGCAGGCTCAACTGGTCAAATTGCCAATTGCGCTGACCTTCTTTTCCGGAGGTATCGTCTTTTGGATGGCCCTGCGCATGCGTGAGGCGCCAACAGGCAGCGCCCTGAGCGTCCGCGCCACCCTGGCTCAAAGCTGGCAGCAGACCGGTGCCGCGGCACGCTGGATTTGGGCCACACCGCTGCCCTTTGCGATCATTCTCGCTGCCATGGTGATCGATAGCTCGGTGCGTCAATTTCTAACTCTGGCCAGCGAATACTGGAACGTGATCGAACTGCCCATCGCCAGCTATGGCTTGATCGGCGCCGGCATGTCGCTGATGGGCCTATTTGTGCCGCGCTTGGCACGCCTGCTGACAGAGAAGGGCACGCCCCTTAAAAACTTTCTGCTCACCGGCGCCGCTGTCTTTGTCGGCTTGCTCGGGCTGGGCCTCGCGGTGCCAATTTGGGGCATTCTGCCCGCCATCTTGCTCTACGCCTCCATTCAATTGACGGGATTCTTTGTGAGCCGCTATCTCAACGAAGCCGCGCCCTCCGAGCAACGAGCCACCGTGCTCAGCTTTCGTGGGCTCTCTACCAACTCCAGCTACGGGGCCGTCTCCCTCTTATATTCCGGCTTGATCCTTTGGATCCAATCGCAGGCCCAGGGGGAGGCCGCGCAGGACGCCGTCTTTGTTGACTCCCTGCAGTATTTCGCCTGGTATTTCGTCTTCACTATGTTGATGGTCTTTGTGCTCTACCGCCTGCGCTTCGGAAAACGGAAATACCAGTAGACCTGCTATTGCGCCGGTATACGATGGCTGAAATCGCGTTCTCTTGCCCACTATGCTTGATAAAATTGTTGAAAAGCCCCATTCGCATCGACACAGAGTGTTGACAGTGCTTCGTGCACATACGATATTTTCAACTTATTCTGTTAAATACAGAGATTAGACATTCTCCCCATGTTATTGCATCCCCCCATTTCCGTTCGACAGCGCTCGAAGCAACAGGGCTTTACCCTGATCGAGTTGCTAGTCGTCATCGCTATTATTTTGATCCTTGCAGGTATCACCTTCGGCATTTCACGCGGTGTGCAAAATGCTCAGGCTCGGGCAAAGGCGAAGGCTGAATTGGCGGCGATTTCTCAAGGATTAGAGCAGTTTAAATCTAAAATGGGGGATTATCCGTGGACGCCTAATGTGGCAACGGATGGGCAAATTAATTTAAACGCTCAGAGGTTGGTCCAAGCTTTGCGTGGCGATTTGGACTGGAAGTATGATTCTAGTGATAAAGTCGATGGCATGACTAATACGACTCGATCTGGAGTCTTAAGGTACATTGAAGTGGATCGTTTTCAAACTGCAACCACTACATCGACAGGCGACACTGAGGTCATAATTGATCCATGGGGAAATCCTTATGTTTACGACTATAGCCGAGAGCAGGCAGGCTGGGATAATGCAGGCTATTTGTTATATTCGGAAGGTCCCGATGGTGAATCTACGGCTGTTCAAATTACAGATGGTGGTATTTTGACGCCCGCCATTCGTAACGACGACGCAAATATTGATAACATTTATTTAGGTGAATAAAATTATGAAAAAGCATTATAAAAAAGGCTTTACGCTGATCGAGCTCTTGATGGTAATTGCAATTATTGGCATTCTTGCCGGAATTTTGATTCCAACTGTAGGAGCTGTCAAAAAACAGGCTAACATCGCGGCTTCAAAATCACAGTTGTCGGGCTATGTCTCTGCTATTAGTATGTTTAAGACTGAATATAGCTATTTCCCTTTCACTGCGGCACATGCTGATGGTGGTGCTACTATCGCCAGTATTACGCCTGCTAAGTTTATTGGAGCGCTTTCCGCTCGAAAAGTAAATGGAGATAAAATCACTTCTTCTTCGGACGCTAATCTTGATGGCAATCGCCGATTGATTTCATTTCATTCGTTCTCTGAATCTGAATTCTTAGGAGGAGACTCTACAAGTGGGCTCATTGCAGATCGATTCGATAATCAGAACATTTATATCGCAATCGATGGAGATGGTAACGGTAAGCTTACTGGTTTGCCGAATAAGACTGGTGATGTACGAGCGACTGTAACAGCTTATGTACTAGATGATAGCACTACAGCAGAAGAAGAGCCTGATTACTACCTCTATGACGTTGATTAAGGCTTAATTATGTATTGTTCGAATAAAAAACACGGTTTCACCCTAGTTGAATTATTGGTTGTTATCAGTATTATATTGATAGCTTCCTCTTTTATATTTATCGGTGGAAATGGTGGTGACGGTGCCAAACTCACTTCTTCGCAAAGAATTGTTGCTGGCATTGCGCAAGGCGCACGAGGGCAGGCTATTCTCAAAAATGCTAAGACGCGACTAATTATATACTCTGAGAATAATACATCCGCGGAGGCAAATATTGATAAAATGCTACGCTTTTTCGGTATCGTTTACTGGGGGACTGATCAGGATGGTAAAGAAGGGTGGTTGGCTGCAACTCAAGGTACGTCTCTTCCTGAAGGGATTTATTTTAATCCAGATGGTAGCCCCAGCTCCGGGAGTAATCTCTGGAATAAAAACACTATGAACTTGGATTATCCTAGGCTTCGAGCTGGTAGTAATACTGATAAAGCCGGGGGCGGAGGTGGTGAAGAGTATTATTATTATGAATTTAATAGTAATGGAACAATGGCTTCTGGCTTTGATAACAATTGGCTCGTTCTTCAAGCGGGGACTCTAAAGCCTGATGCAAGTGGTAAATATGAAGTCGTATTTACTGAAGAAGATAAAATCGGGCTTAGGTCTGCTTTGATTTTACGAAGGATGGGCACGACCACTCGTGTCGATGATCCTGGAGATATTAAAGAGCCAGCTGCAGCGCCTGCGCCATAAAGGTCTGCTTTATCATACCAACTGTATTAACATTTATGCATGACTTTCTAGTGCGGTCTTAGAATCATTATCACGAAAATAATATTTATGAAATCTACAACATTTGAGCCATCACCGATTTTAATTAAACGCGAGAGTTGCGGCTTTAGTTTGATCGAGGTCGTTCTTGCGATCGGCATCTTCCTGATCACAGTGCTTGCTCTGGTCGGATTGCTTGGTCCCACACTTCAGTCGGTTGATGAAGTTGAGAAAACAGATGAAGTCTCTTCGGTTGTGAATACCGTAAATGCTTTCCTGCAGAGTTCTCCTGACATTGCGCCCAATGGATCGAAATTCGATGCTATTTACGATGCTGTTAAGGGAGAGAATTTTGCAACTATCCTTGTTTTTAGAGCTTACTTAGACTCGAATGATCCTAGTTTAATTGGATTGAAAGTGGGATTTAATAATGAAGCCACAGATACTCCAATCGGGACAGATGCCATCATCACCGATGCGGAGATCGCTGATGCGGCAGGACCGATTTATCGCGTGGTGCTATCGGCGTCATCAGTTCTTCCTACGCCAACTGATGATCCTGAGAAATATCGTTCTGCTGAACGAGATGAAGATACTTTAGTGTATACTTTGAAAGCAGACTTGAGCGATTATCTTGAAGGATATTTTGCTATGGAAGTTCGTATCTTTGCTGAGGCACCTGGTCCCTCTTTTACACGCACGACTAATCTCGGAGAGCTTGCTGGCGTCGAACCAATCTTTGAATATAACACCGCAGTTGTGCGATAGCATCTTATCATCATGAATACTTTACTGACTACCCCGCGAAAGAAGCGTCGCAGTGCTTTTACACTTATCGAAATTATGGTGGCGACGGTCATCATGATTGTTCTTGTTGGACTCGTTATTCAGATCACTAGTGAAGTCTTAAAAGTGTGGAATCGTTCGTCTGGTAAGCTATCGGCAAATGCTGAAGCTCGCATCGCGATGGATTTGTTGACACAGGACTTGGAAACAGCTGTTTTTCGTAACAACGGACTACGTTGGTTGGAAGCGAGTAAACAGGCTGTCGATAATCCATTTTCTGGAACGGGGTTTGTGACTACAAAGCTTAAGTTGTTTTCACCTGCTTTAGATCGGCCTGAGGGAGTCGCTGGCGATATTTGTGGAGTCTCCTATTTGTTAGATTATGGAAGCCCTATCGATGGTGGATCTACTGGTGATCAGACATTTATCTTGTATCGTCATTTGATTGATCCTGAGGAGACATTCAACGAGTTAATGGGCTCAGGGAATCAAGAAGAGTTCGATAATACTCAATGGTTGGAACCCGCGACTAAAGCAGATGGAGACAATTATTTAGTTTCTAACATTGTTGATTTTCGAATCGATTTCTATGTAGAGGGCGATAGCGAGGATCCAGCGGGTACTGCTTTGTTGGTTTCAGGAGATGTTAAGTTCGGTGGCACCGATGCAACAGTAGGGGCAGCATCTGGCGGTACTGTCTTTGCGAGACCTCTGGCTTATGCAGACATCACTCTGACTGTGGTTTCGGATTCAGTGCTGCAAGTTATTCAGGCCGATAAATTAACTCAAACGGGCTTTAGTTCTTGGAAGGAATACATTGCTGCGAATGGTGAAGTCTTCGTTCGTCGCGTCAACTTCCTCGCACGTCCACTTTAAGTGTTTTCGGCTCCGCTGCTGGGAGTCAGGACTTTTCACAAGCCGCATCGCCGTTTTTGGGCGCTGCGGCTTGTTTGTGTCGGCCTCGCTCAGACACAGCTCAGGCTGGGCATTTCCACGTCTGGAACAGACAAACCTCCCGCCAGAGTCGGGGAGCGCCTCATACCCATTCGAAAAAGTTTGGTCCTAATAGGTATGTCTTTTGTAAGCTCGGTTCTCGGAACCGGGGCGATGCCGATCGTCCCCCGACTGTGTCCTGCATAGCCGAAGGTGACGCATGGAAACAAAGTTTCGAGGCTAGATTAAGGCCAAGCTTATAGATCATATTTTCTTAGAAGTGATCCCATGCGTCCTTCAGAGTAGCTCCGGGGACAAGCTGCCATCTGCTCGTTAATTTTCGACTGCGCTAGCTTTTGCGATGCCTGAGCTGTACTAAAAATAAGGCCATCAATCCTGAGAGCAGAGAAGTGCTTAGAGGTTCAGGGACGGTGACTAAGAATTCGCCAGAAATGCCAATATGATTATAAATGCCACCGCTGGAGGCAGTGATTGTTACGTCCTGAGCGCCGGTAATATCTACATTTTCCGATGTGTTGCCGCTAATGGGGGAGATTCCCGTGCCTGAGATCGCATTTGCTTCGCCTGTTGAAAATGCGGCAAAATGAGCGGATTTGTAGCCATTGAACGTTACTGAGATATCTGCCAGATCGCTGGTTCCTGCGTCGTAGACTGTTAATGTCGGCGTTGCATATGTGAGTGTGCTGGTGTTGCCCGTGCTGTTGTTATAACTTTGACGAAAGCGGTAGTTCTCAAACAACGTGTTCGTGCCATTGAATTCGATGGTCATTACGACATCGTAGAGACTGCCATCTCCTAAAAGTTCAAGTGTATCAGCCGTGAGTGTGTAGGTTCCAGTTTCGAGCCCTCCTGTATAACCTTCGTCGGGCGTATAGCCGGAGAAATTTCCTCCTGAATTGCTGTTGCCTATCGCGCTACCTCCGTCAATCCGCCAGTCGCCGAGGCTGTCAACTGTGCTGGGGCGCAGTCCTTCAAACAGTAAAATTGCTGCGTGGGCATGTATGAAACTGCAGGACAGTAAGGCGATTGTGAATGTCTTTTTTTTCATTTAATTAAATTCCTCGCGATAAGATGAACTATTTAATTAAATAATAGATTGGATTAGTGGAAGCTTTTTCATGGAGCGATCGGCATCGCCCCGGTTCCTCGCATCTAAGCTTACAAAAGATAGATCCATGAGGGCCAAACTTTTTTCGAATGGGTCCTAGTCTCTGCGGCGACGCAGGCAGGCCACGGTGATCGAACACAGACCTAGCAGCGCAGCAGCGGAGGAGGGCTCGGGGACGATCTCAATTTGCAATGCATTGATGTAGCCATATTCATTGCCACCTAAGAAATTCGCAGCTGAGTTACTTACTCGGCTTAGGTCGAATGACTCTACGCCGGTTATGCCGCTAATGGTGGCAACATCATTGTTATTCCAATTCCCGCCTGTCGTATAACTAGTAGTTCCAAAATCAATCCACACAATTTCGCCCTCTGCGTGTGACGCCATTGCTGCGGATGCACGCCGAACTTATTCCGCACGCCAGACCTTGAGCGAGCGCAAGATCATATCGCCGGATCCATCCTCGTATGCGGAGTCAATGCCCGCTTTCACTGCAACATTGGTCAGGGGATACCAGACTTCACCAGCAAATGGATTCGCGTAGCACATGGTTTCCACGCCATCAACAAACATCGTGATCCACTTGGGAGTGACGGTTACGGAGAAAGTGTGAAATTCGCTATCAAGCGTGTTGGCTAAGCCGAAGTCACTCATTTTCATTCGCATGGCGGCTCGGGTAAAGGTGCGGACTCCTTTATCGCCACCATGTAAATTGGTCGATAGGTCAGAGTTGAACTTCCAGGATCCATTGTATCCGAACCCTTCATATACATCGATCTCTGGCGGCCAACCATCGATGGGGAGCAACCACAGCGCCGGCCAAGACCCTCGACGGTTGGGCATTTTTACCACCCATTCCACGGAGCCATACTTGAATTGAGTTTCTGGCGTGCGATAACCGGAAAGCATCGACGCTAGGAATGGATATGCGGTCGCAGGTGTGCCTACGGATACCGGTGTCTCTAAGCGTCGCGTGGAAATGGCCAAGCCTTCTTCTGTCCGCTTGAAGCCACCAAACTCGACGGTGCCATAATACCCGGTCTCTCCATTTCCTGGCTGCGTGCGTCCGTGAGCCAGCGCTGTGGTGAGCATATTCGAGCCGCCCTTGTCGTCGAATTGAACTGTCTGCCCCGTCACGGAATAGGACAGTTCGCCCAATGGCTGAAATGTTTGGGCATCGCGACTTGTATCTGCGGATGCTTTATTGATCGCGCCCGTGCGCGCGGTGATCAAAACGCCGCTCTTTCCACGTTTTGCTCCGTCTGGAACGGATGGCTGCAGGGCCTTCACATTATGGCCCTCCTTCATGCCGCTGACATCAAAACTTACATACTTCGTTAAGGGATCGCCGGGGCGGAATATGATTGCTTGAGTCTTATCTGGATTTGCACGACCGCCCTTGCCGTTGTAAACGCGAATATGGGCCACCACCGAATTCACGCTGGGCTTGTCCAAGCTCACTGGCACGTGCACTTGCGTGGCGCCAACAGGCACATCAAAGTCCTCGATCGAAACGGTTGAGGCCGCTGGATACTGCTTGCCGCCGTCATAGGCCCCGACCGAGGCCTGCAGTGCCTCCGTTTCTGTGATGTAGTGGTCTAAGTGCTCCGCGACTCGCTCCAAGGCGGTATCTGCGCTTTGCCCTTCTTTGACGAGTGATGCATCTGAGCTAGCAAGCAAGTGATCAAGCGCTTCACTCACGACATCGATATCGCCGCGCATCTCTTTGGCGACCTCAAGTGTAAGGTCCTTCGCGGCTAAGGGCGAGCAGATCCATCCGATAAAACACGCTAGCAGCATGCCTTTAAATTGATTGATAGTGGGGTATTTCATTTTTTATATTATGTACGCTTCTAAGTGAAGCTGTCAGAGTATGCGAGACGATCTTGGCAAGCTGGATATAATAGCATAGCTCGGACAAATTAAGTGAGTCTTTTGCCGTTCTAAATAGTAGTGAATTGCTGATCAGCTAGGGGAAGTCGGAGACAAGGGGTTTAAAGATTAGCGCCAAATGGCCGATTGCAGGCCTCGTATTTGTAGCTATGGGTTCAATGGTTTCATTGCGCCCATAGTCTCGTCTATTCAGCATCGCGTATGAGAGGAGGTCGCTTTTCCCATTGCGCTTGCGGTGGCGTCGCTCACTCTATTGTGCATGTTCGACCTTGAGCAAATCTACGCCGATATCTGCTGCATATGGTAAGCGAAGCACATAGCGAACAGAATTCCCATCTCGAACGGGTGCTGACAGCTGATGTAATTGCAGCATTTTCCGATAAGCCGCATATTCTGTCTGCGAGCAATACCACCAGTCTTCACGTCCCGCATATTTATTGTAAATCGCTTCAAGTGCCTCCCAATGCTTGTCGTTTGACATCCACGCGTGCACCCCGAAGCCAGTGTAAGGATCCGTCTCTTTATTGTCATAAACTGGACACGCTGAGAGCGTCTCTTCGTGGCCACGATCTTCAATCACGATCTCATATGAATAAAATCGAAGATCCGCATCTGCGGACCAAAGCGAAGCACTACCAAGAACAAGAAATAGAGCTAATAGGCGGACTGTAGACATGATTTACTCAAATGAAACTTTCTTGTCTTAGTTTTTTGGCGTTAGTTTGGGTAGCGTTCAACCCGCAAGTTCGACTACTGAAAAGACAAGGCGGACGCCCCGAGGGCGTAATACTTAGCTACAACGCCTACGAAGCAAAGTGATTACAGAGAGTGCTCCAGTCTTGGATGCTCTTGTCGGGTTTGGCGGTATGACGGCGGTGCCCGAGCTTTGCACAATAAACTCACGAATAGCATCGCTGTCATATCCGCCATCGAGCAAGCAGGCACTGGGCTGGTTGAGCCATTTGCGAAGCACTCCAATCGCCTGCGGGGCATCGCCCCTTTCGCCGCAGGTAAGTACGAAGGAAAGCGGGTAACCGAGCGCATCGCAGGCCATATGCAACTTTGTAGTCAACCCTCCGCGTGAACGCCCCATCGCATCACGCGTCTGGCCTCGGTGGGTTCGCGCAGCATCTTGGTGCACTCGGATTGAACTGGAATCGACCATCACGTATTCCAAGTCTGCGAAAGCCTCTTGGAAATGATTCATTAGATACTCCCAGAGACCGCTGGACGCCCACGAACGGAAGCGATCATAAACACTTTGCCAGGGGCCATAGTCAACGGGCAGATACCTCCAAGGTGCTCCCGTTCGCAGGATCCAGAAGATGCCCTCGACGCTCAGACGGAGGTTTTTCGGCTTACGTCCTCGGCCATCTAAATGTACCGCACGCCAGTCGTTAATTTTTTTAGGACTTCCCAGTCCTTGTCGTTGAGTTCGAATTTAATACTTTGCACGACAATAACTTAAGGGACAATTGTCTGAGTACAAGTAGTTTTTAGAACTTTATTTCCAGACGCTCCCTAAGGGAGGAACTTTTCTGCGTCAGAGTGGACTTGCTTTAGGAAGTCACGATCGTCTTGGCTCAGGGGCCGCGTGTGGAAGATTTTCGGACCGGAATTGCTGCCAGCTTTCTCGATCATCAGCCAAGCTCCGAACTTGCCGCCGGGCACTTCGCAAATGAAAATTTCGATTTCTGTTTCCTGCCCCTCCTTTAGGTTAAACCAGTCGCCATAGACACCGGGCTTGGGGAAGCCGAACAGATTCTCGCCATAATGACTCGGATCTTTTTCATCGACGGATTCGCGACTGTAAAGGTTGAGTGTCCATGATGCATCCAACACGATGCGGTTATTGACTCGGACGATCAGAATGTCATCGCCACGGCCGTAGAATCGGAAGCGCCCCGTTTTGCTCGGTGTGTAGACCCCCTGGTAAGCCGCGCCGATCATGCGGGGCTCGATGATGCCCTCGGCGTCGAAAGCGCGGGGCGCGTTGGATGCATCCTGGAAGGGGATGATGAAATAGGACGCATAAAGGTTCTTATCCGCGCTAAAGAACTTTCGCTTGAGGGCGGGAATGTTGAATGAGCGTGTGAAGTCTTTAGAGATTTCGGGTATGTTCTCGTAGGGCTCAAAACCGGTAGGTTTACCTCTGTCGTCTGTTTTGAAATCGAAGAGGGTGCCTTCAAGCGTATTATCGACGAAGCTGCTGTAGCCGAAATTGGAGATCTCCAAAGCCATCTCGCGCATAGTGCTGATCCCGCTGCCGCTGCCGCTGCCGGTGCCAAAGCCACCGCTGCCGCGGCCGTAGCTCGATGTGTTTGCGATATCCACATCGATGTCGAGGGCGGGGATGGTCACCTCCGGCGCATCGACCACGATGGGGTTGGGCCGCGGAGGGGCGCTGCTCTGGTTGCGCTGCTCCAGGTTGACTTGATATTCGGGCTGCTCCTGGGGCGCTTCGACGATCTCTGGCGCCTCGAAAGTCTGGTCCTCTCGGGTCACTGTCTCCACTATTTTGAACGCCCCGAATATGACGAGCGCCAGTACATGAAGACCAACGCTTATCAAGAGAACCAGGGTCAATGTGCTGTTCTTGGAGGTGCGCTTCGATAGATTCATAGCTGAGATTCGACTGAGATTTCAGTGCATTGGCAAGAAAAGCTAAGAAAAAAGGTTCGTCGTCATTTAGCGGGCACACTACGGCTAGCGCTGCGTGAAACTTAGAGTATCACTGCGATCCACAAACACTTGAAGGGCACTTTTGCCCCGCCCTTGTGCGCTTTAGGGGGAACCCTTTATGTTCCCTTTACGGTCTTTTACCTGTGTCATTGGATTGAAACACCCCTGTTCTGTCCTCCGTCCGGTTTAGGCTCGCACCTTAACGTCGGGGCTTGCTTTCTTTTTCCCACACTCACCGTTCAACCCCGATAATTGTTATGCCTAAACCTATTCTTCTCCGTTGCCTTCTGCTTGTGGACCGCCCACAAGCGCGGCGGCTGGTGGGATATGCGCGGTGTCAAGATCGAGCGGACGCGCGGTGGCCACGAGATCCACGATAATCACATCCACCACCATTGGGACGGAATCAGCAGCATGGGCTGGACACGCTGGAAATCCACGGCCGAGGAGCGTTTGGGATGGGCCGAGTTCAATCAGGATCTGAACATTCACCACAACCGGATCGAGGACATGAACGATGATGCGCTGGAGCCCAACAGCGCAGAGGTCAACTGCCGGTGGCACGACAACCTGATCCTCCGTTCGCGTTGCGCCCTGCGGGTCAAGGTGGTAGATGTCGGCCCCCTCTACCTCTACCGGAACCTGTTTGACGACAACCGCGAGGATATTCGCTTTTACGGGGAACTCGAGCTGAACCCGGCAGAGGTATTCGTCTACCATAACACGAGCACGGCGCGGGTGGCGATCACGAGCAACAAGGTCCGGGGAATCGGCACGCCGAATTATCATGTCTATAACAACCTGTTCTACGCCCGGCAGTGGTGGGGAAACACGGGTGGGTCGGTCGAGCCGAACTGGAACGGGGACTACAATGTCTTTGTTCGCCGGGATGACCATCCGGCCTGGGAGACCACCAAGGCGATGGCCGAGCGGCTGCCTCAGGATGAACACAGCCGGTGGATCGAGGACGGCGGCTTACCGTTCGCGTCCTTGGATCCGCTGGACCTGTCGTTGATCGAGCAGAGCCCGGCGCGGGCTGCGGGAACGAATCTGGAGACGGTGTTCGGACGGGTTCTTCCGGGGCTGGACGGCGCGGCCTATGATCGAGAGCGACCGGACGCCGGTGCACTGCCATTCGGTCAACCCATGCCGACGATCCCCCGACCGAGGTAGGTGACCGGAGGAGCTGATGTCCTTGTGCCGAACCATGGATGCCGCTGTGTCAGTTTTATTGACATGGATGTCGCTGTGTCAGTTTTATTGATATGGATGCTGCTGTGTCAGTTTTATTGACATGTATGTCGCTATGTCAGTTTTATTGACATAATTCGTCCTTTATCTATTGATCAGTATGAGTATTATGCCAAAACGACAAATAATCTTGATGGCGGACATTATCAAAAGTTCGCAAAAGAACCAAAAGGATCTAATGGAAGGATTCAAAAAGGTTGTTGAACTAAGCCGCGCTACCGCGCGGGGGGATCGATTCAACAGTTGTCAATCGGTAGGCATTGGGTTATTCTGACGACCTATGTCTACACAAAAAAAATACCAATAGTCGGGCACGCTATGTGCGTGCATTAAAGCTGCGCCGTTATTCGAAGCGCACCATCAAAAGCTACGTCGACCGGATGTATGATCTGGCGCGTTATTACATGCGAGCTCCCTCAGAGCTTTCGCGTGATGAGCTGCAGGCCTACCTGTATCATTTGGCTTATGAGCGCAATCTCTCGGCCAGCACTTGCAATGTGGCGATCAACGCACTGCGTTTGTATTACCAACTCATCGAAGGCATCCCTCGCGATCAATTGATGCTGCTATTGCCGCGCCCTCGCAGTGGCTGGCTCTTGCCCGAGGTGCTGAGCACGCAAGAGGTGGAGCGCCTGATTGCGAATGCACCCCAACCGCACCATCGAACCTTTCTGATGTTGGTTTACGGCACTGGAATGCGACTGGCGGAAGCGACGAACCTGCGTGCCCGTCACATTGACAGCGACCGAATGCAGATCCGGGTTGAAGCGGGCAAAGGTAACAAAGATCGCTACACCGTGCTTTCGCCGGCATTACTCACAGAGCTGCGCGCGCACTGGAAGCGCCACGGCTGTAGCGACTGGCTGTTTCCCTCGAAGAACGGCTATGGCCCTGCCTGCACCGCGACCGGACAATACGCCTACAAAACAGCCGCCAAGCGTGCCGGGATCACGAAAAAGGGTGGCATCCACCTACTGCGCCACAGCTTTGCCACACATTTGCTCGAAGGCGGCATGAACTTGGCGGTGATCCAGCGCTTGCTCGGGCACGCCGACTTGCACACCACCGCACGCTACCTGCATGTGAGCAATAAGGGACTGGAGAACTGGTGTAGTCCGCTCGATCTGATTGAGCTGCACATCCCGCCCGGCATGGAAGGCGCGCCGGAGTAAGCGACCCGTGCCCCGGTTGGCGCAAGTCGTGCGCCGTTTCGGCCCCGCTTACCTGAAGCGACGCGGCGGGCGCGTGCCCGCGCACCAGCGCAAAGCGCTGCACGCCATCGAGTCCTGCCGCACCCGGCGGCTGGGCGGGATCCGTCGTGCCTGCCAGCACTGCGGTCATGCGCATGTGCGCTGGCATTCCTGTCGCAACCGTCATTGTCCCCGTTGCCAGCAAGGCAAACAGCAAGAGTGGATCGCCGCACGCCTGCGAGAGCTCCCACCAGTGCCCTATGCCCATCTCGTCTTCACCGTGCCAGGGGCACTGGCCGAGCATTGCCGCGCCCAGCCGGAAGCACTTTACCGGGCACTCTTCGAGGCCGCCTCGCAGAGCGTGCGACGACTCGCCAAAGAGCGCTACGGCATCAAGCCCGGCATGATCGCCGTGCTCCACACGTGGGGACAAAATCTACACTTCCATCCCCATATCCACCTCATCGTCACCGCCGGGGGCATGACCAGCCAGGGCACATGGAAGCCCACGCCCGAAGGCTACTTCCTGCCCGTGCGCGCACTCTCAGCCATCTTCCGAGCCAAGTGCTTCGCAGCGCTGGAGCGACAGGGTCAAAGCCTACCCGAGAAGAAGCTTCCCAAAGAATGGGTTGTCCACGCCCGTGCCCCACAAGCCGAGCCCGGCAGTATACTGCTCTACCTTGCGCGCTACGTTTACCGCGTCGCCCTCGACCAGTCACGCATCCAGTCCATCGATAACGACTGCGTCACCTTCCGATACAAAGACTATGCAGACCGAGCGCGAACCAAGTCAATGACACTGAACGGCCAAGAGTTCCTAAGGCGATTCCTCCAACACATCCTGCCCACCGGCTTCGTCAAAGTCAGACACTACGGCCTTTTCGCCCACGCCACCAAAGCCAAAGCACTCGCCACGCTGCGAACCAGCCTCAAGCAACAAGGAACCAAAATTGCCCATGCTACCCGCGCCATCCTCGCATTGCTCGCCAAAACCACCATGCCAGCCCCGCCACTGCAGTGCCCCCGATGCCGCAGCCAAAACCTAATCGCCACAGAAGTCATGCCCACGCCCGAGCCCCTCGGACACTGGGCCGGCGCCCCATGAACACAACTATGACACTATCAATCATCCCTCAAAGAGACAGCCGCAGAGCAATCCCGCCCCTGCGGACAGACCCACTTGCGCCCAGCCCCACGAATCCACTCAAAAACGAAGTACCCCCCAGGGAAAATCATGCCAGCCCACCCCTCACTGTAAAGAAATGGGTAATTTGACATTGCTCAAGCACCTCAAAGTGCTAAACAAAAAGCATGGCAGCCCAAACAATCCCCTTACCCCGTAAAAGACACCCGCACGGCTTAGTTCAACAGGTTGTAAGCAGAAAGCGGAGCTTCCAGCCTACAACACTTTAAGTT
>PBYS01000078.1 GCA_002729725.1 Puniceicoccaceae bacterium | reverse complement strand
CCTGTTGGGTGTTTCGGTTTTATTTGTTTAAGGCTACTTTAGCCACTGAACCCCAACAGGTTCCACTCTTTTAATAGAATTTATCTCACGAATTCAGGTTTAGGTATAGGCTGGTGCGGAGGCTTTTTGCTGGAGGGAGGATCGAGTTGATGTGGCGCGTATAATTTGTGGCCGAGTCGAGTTTCACGGTCCGCCCTGAGATTTCTGGGTTGACACGGTCGTATAGATCGTTACCTACTAGCGCTTCAAAGATTTAAACAGAGAGCTGGGCTCCGTTAGGTTAGATTCTTGAGTCGTCACTCTGAGAGAAATTGTATAAATTGCCAAAATTTATGATTTTGGCAGTCCAAATGCTACTTTCGGCTTGTGACTCAAAATATCAAATATCGAGCAAATCCCAATTTTCACCTAGGGGCTTTCACTTAATTGCTTGACTTTAATGTTTTATTAGCATTTAAGGGAACAACTTGCAGAATCAATTTTTAAATTATACATTAACTCGTAACTACCAAATGAAATACAAAAGCTTAATACCAGTCCTCGCCGTCGCCACGATCCCGTGCGTTTCACATGCCGTGATTTCTATGGATTTCACCAATTTGACTCAAACCGTAGACAATGCTAGCACCGATGTCGGTGATGTTTGGACTGCGACCAATGTTGTAGACCTCGGCGGTTCAGTTGGTAGTGTGAATGCGCTATTTACTGTAGTGAGCTCAAACTTGAATGACAACCAGTTTGCATTTGTACCTGGTGAAGCTTCACGCGGCGATGATGCTCGTGTCCGTTTCGATAACATCACTGGTATCACTTCGGAATACAACTACCACGTAGAGATTAAAATCTCCTTTGTAGATCCAGATAACGGTAATGCCGCTGTTTCTTTCAATTCCGGCGAACTTCAAGTTCAGTTTGATGACTTGGATAGCCACTCAGACGTAAATCTCGCTGACTATGCGGGTGTTCTTACTTCGGACATTGGTGCTGGTGAATTCTCATCCAACACAATTCTCGAATCGAACACTACGCTGGTGTCCGGTGCCACTGTTGGTGTATTGCAGTCTGATGGTGCTGGCTTGCCATACGACTCTGCTGGTAATGTTACTGGAACAGATCCTTTAATCCAATCACCTGTGACAGCTGGTTTCACAATCGCAGATTCCGCAGCCGCACTTGGTGAATTCACCATCGTTGTTGGTGTTACTGGTACTGAGTTTGGAACTCGTCACGTTGATATCGATATGACTCCTGACTTCGTGATCGTTCCTGAAGCTTCTTCGTATGGCCTATTGCTCGGCTTGGGCATGATTGCTACAGTAGCGATGCGCCGTCGCAGCAAGTAGAAGTTTAAACTGCCAAATATTTTAAAGACCGCCATTTGATGGCGGTCTTTTTTTTGTCCTATTATGAAAGTTGTTCATTTGAATACGACGGATCGGGGAGGTGCCGCACGTGCAAGCCTGAGGCTACACCAGGGGCTCATCGAGTCTGGGGTTGAATCTCGTTTTGTAGTCAAACATCGAAGTTCAGAGATTCCAGGTGTGACTGAGATTCAGCCAGGTACACCGGCTCGGCAAAACAGATTGTCGAAATATCTACAGAATCAAATTCGCTGGCACCGTAAAAAGAAGAGTGCTGCGGCAGTCGCAGCGCGAGTATTGATTAGTGATTGTCGCTGTGATTTTAGGCCGCGGCATTTTTTGGATTTAGCGCAAGCGGATATTTATCAATTACATTGGGTTGCAAATTTTCTAGATTGGCCGACGACCTTGCCTTGGCTCGCTGAGCGAGCCCCCATTGTTTGGAGATTACCAGATTTGTACGCTTGCTCGGGCATCTTTCATTACCAGCCTGACGAGAATGTGCTAAACTCAACTCTAAAGTCTTGGGACCAGCGGGTACGTAAAATTAAATTAAGGGCACTGGCTTCCATTGACTCAGATCGCTTAGTGGTGGTCGGGCCTTCAAATTGGACCGCCGAGCGCTCTCGTCGTAGTGATATTCTGGGGCGTTTTCAAACTCAGGTGATTTCCAATGCACTGAACACTGACTTCTTTGCGCCCATCGATAAGCGCGAGGCGCGCGTGGCTCTTGGTTTGGAGGCTGATGCCGCTGTGGTTGGCTTTATTTGTGAAGATCTGATGGATCCTCGCAAGGGGGTGGCTGCAGCCATGAAGAGTCTTCAAAATGAAATTGAAGACGACGTCATTTTACTGAGCGCAGGCTCGGGCTCGGGTGAGTCGTCCGGCTCCGCTCGCTCCAACAATGTCAATTTGGGCTTTCTTAAAACGGAATACGAACTCCGCCTTTTTTATTCTGCATTAGATGTTTTTGTGATGCCTTCACTGCAGGAATCTTTTGGGCAGACCTGTTTAGAGGCGCTCGCCTGTGCGACTCCAGTGGTCGCCTTTAAGTCGGGCGGCATTCCTGATATGGTAAGGCCTGGAGTGTCGGGCTGCCTAGTTACTAGCGGAGACTTTGAGGCACTTGGACGAACGGTGATGGAAGTTTTGGAGCGTCCTGAAGAGCTTGCTTCTTTGTCGGAGGGCAGTCGCGCCTTGGCTGTTGCCGAGTTTGACTCGAAATTACAGGCACGGCAATACTTGAAACTCTACGAAAGTTTAATCTCGTAGGGGACCTGTTTTAACTGCCATTGGCCGTCTTGGAAGCTGATGTCTTTATAGTGTGCCTCTGCGAATGCAGTGCGGCCCATCTTCTTTAGCAGGGGATAGAGGTAACCCCATCTACCAGGGATGGGAGCTGCTAAGCATTGCTTGCTAAATGCTAGTTTGTCTGCATTCATTAGCACGTCGCTGGACACGTTTTCTTTCATGCGACTAATGGAGTTGACCATTTCTTTGTGGCATTCGTTGACAAATTCAACTCCACGATTGCTGCCATGTTTTCGGTATCCGCCGAATAGACAGTCCACGTGATAGAGCTCCGCATGCTGGAAAAAACGTGTCCAAAGTTCTCCGTCGACCATGTATCGAATCGACTCGTTGATTTGTCCGCCTGCTTTTTCCCACAGCGAACGGCGCCAGAATACAGATTCTTGCTGAATCCATACATAGTCTCCGAGTAAGTAATCGTAGATGTTTTTACGTGATTTAATGACTTCAGTGATCGCGCCGTATTGGTTCCAGGTTCCATTTAATCCCGTAATCCACTCGACTTCAGGGAATTGCTCAAAAATGTCGGCGACGACCTTGAGCGTCCAAGGTAGATACATGTCGTCACTATTGAGCCAAGCCATGACTTCGCCGCTGGATTGCTTAAAGCCTTTATTGATCGCATCGGCATGTCCCTTGTCGCTTTCGCTGACTGAATAACTGAGCTGCTCTTTATATCGATTTATGATCTGTGGGCTACGATCGTGACTGCCGCCGTCAATGACTATGTATTCAAGATTTGGGTATCCTTGGTTCAGCACAGATGTCATGCAGTCTTCTAGGAAATCACCTTGGTTGTAGGACGGTGTGACTATTGAGATTGAAATACGGTTCATAGTTAAAGCGACGTGTTTAGTGGGCTTCCTTAATGCATGATTTGCCTGAGGGGCGGGGAATCAAATAGCTGGCTTCTTTATGTATTATCATTTAGCTGTGTCTTCTTCTTGGCTGGGGTTGACTCCTTAGTTTGTTGTCTTTGTATGGCCCAACTTTTGGCATTCTGCTTGCCCAATAGCTAGAAATTTCGACTGCGCTGGATTTTTATTCAACGCTTAGGCTCAAGATTGTTTGTTTGATGGGGGGATTTACACTACTTAATTACAGGAAATTGAAGTCCGCAGTCATGCTGTCTGCGGTGATTTTCTGTATCCAGACTGATGAGCTGTGCGGAGCCGATATAAAGTTGAACGACTTTCAGTCATCAAAGCAGCCTGATTATAATTTCAAATTAGGTGAAGTTTACTTTGCCACCAATCTGCGCTCGGGAATCGGCTGGGATAGTAATTATGATCAGGATGAAGAGGCTGAAGCTTCGGCTTATTATTCAATCGGCATGTTCACGAATCTTTCATGGCTCCCTTCGCCTCGAGTAAGTTTTCAGACTGATTTTGATGTAGAGTATGTCGAGTCGGCGAGCGCTTCTCGAGAAGATCAATTGCTAGTGAGTGGTGGTTTCGATCAGACTGCGGCATCGAGTGAGCTGGAGATCCGGATTGATGATCGAGTTTTGACTTTGAGCTCGGAGCTTGCTTCATCGCTTGAAGGTTTGCGGGTTGAGAACGCCAGTGGTGCGCAAGAGGAGGATGATTTTCAGCAATTTGCCTACAGTCTGGGCATCCACTATTCACGGGCTTTGTCTCCGACATTAAATGCTCGCTTAGGTTATACTTACGCCTCGAGTCAGTCGACTGGCGGAGAACGTAGTGATGCCGACTCATCAGATCTTGATACGAAAACCCATAGCGTGGATACTCAGTTTAGTCTGAGCGCGAATCAGAGCCTTCGAGCAGGGCTTTATGCGGGGACTGCTGTCACGCAGAGGAGAAGCGAGTGGCTTTCATCGCATCACTTAGGTTTTGAGGGAAGTTATTTGAGTTCGTATGCGATTCTTTGGGACTTTCGCTTGGGTGCAGATTATCAAGAAGAACCTTCTCGCGGGACCGATTCAGGAGCGCAATGGGCGCCTGAGCTTCAACTCTCAGCGCGTGCTTTGAAACGTAGCGTTTGGGAGCATTCGTATACGCTCAGCTATCGACGAGAGTTTGCTAATTTAATTTCGGAACAAGAGGACTCGGAACTCGCTGAATTTAGTCATATCCTAGCTTTGAGCCATGAATTGAGCCTAGACCTGTCAGCTGATTGGGGGCTTCTTTTGCGTCAAGGGCTGAGCTTTGTGAGTGATGTGAGTTCGCGCGCTAGTTCCAAGCGGTATAACTTGAATTTGAGAGGTCGGTATCGATTGAATTCTCAGTGTGTTTTAGAGTTAAGTTATGATTATTTGAACCAATTTGATGGCGGAGCTAGAGGCTATTCCTTCTCTCGTCATATTATTTTTACGAGTTTGAGCTATAAATTATAGTGAGCTCGTCTTAGGCTTTGATTAGACAAAATTTATGAACCCTTTAGTGAACATTATATATAAGCGAATTCAGCAATTCCGTAGTCCTTACTGGCTGCTCTCTTGCTTCTTTCTCAGCTTTTCGCTCGTTTTGCAAGCTGCAGTGCCTGCTTCGCCGAGTGTGTCTGTCAGCAAGCAAGAAATCGTCCACATCGGAGATCGAGTTCAAGTCGTTTTAAAAGAAGATGCATCCTTCGATTTTGAAGCGCTTGTGAGTGAGAGCGGGACAATCGATGTCCCCTATCTCGGAGAACAGGCAGTTGCAGGCAAGGAGATTGAGTCTATCGAGCGTGCACTCGGCAACTTATTGGAAGAAGAGCACTACTGGAAAGCGACAGTGGAACTGCGTATTTTATCGCATGCGCCTGCTTCAGTTTACGTTTTTGGCGCCGTCAAAGAGCCAGGTCTGATCGAATTACCACCTTCGGGAGAGCTCTCGGTCACTCAGCTCTTGGCTGCGGTGAAGGGGCTGACTTCTTGGGCAGATATTGATCAAGCATATATAATCAGGCGCTTGGAGGACGATCGAGAGGAGCGAGTGCCGGCGAATATACGTGAACAACTGCTAGGTCCTGCTAAATCGACGGGACTTCAGCTGCGGAGTGGGGATGAGCTTTTTGTGCCCGGGCAAAGCGGGGCAGGAGAAGGGATTTTGTTGAGTAGCGAGCCGCTGGAAGTGATTGTGGTCGGGCAAGTGAATGCTCCAGGAGTGATTAAGTTTGCACCTGGCGAAGTGGCAACTCTCATGCGAGCCGTTTTTAAGGCTGGTGGCTTGACGCGCTTTGCTAAAGCTACGGAGCTTAAATTAATACGTTATGCTGGTAATGAGCGCACCGTTGAAATTGTAGACTTGGAGGTCGTCATCGAAAAAGGCTTTCTTGATCAGGATCGTCAGTTGTTACCAGGAGATATGGTGATTGTTCCTCAGAAATTTATTAACCTCTAGCCGTCCCATGCAAATTCCCAACAGCACTATTTCAGAGAGTAAGCCGCCGACACCTGCTGATAATGATCGTGAGACGACTACTGCTTTTTCAAATCCCTGGGCCTTGGTTCAACTCATCTTCCGGCATTGGAGCTGGCTCGTGTGTAGTGTGGTTCTATGCACCTTGTTAGGTGGACTGTATGCCTATCTGGCCACTCCGATTTATCGTGCGACTGCACGCATTGAGATACTGAATGACAGTCGTGTGGAAACACGTGCGACGACTCAATACGACCGACAGGAGCGTTCGCTTTCGCGTCAGATGTTATTGCTTAATAGCAATCGTCTCCATCAGCAGGTGAGAGCGAACTTAGCGGAAGAATGGAAGAAGAAGCTGACGGAGCCAGAGCGCTATGTTGAATTCTTGGTGACAAGCGTGCCAGGTTCTAATGGGACCATGATTGACTGTTTGGTCGATTCGGTTGCTGCTGAATATTCGAAAGCTTATTTGGTGGAGATGATTCAGGGCTATCGATCCTTACGTATGGAAGAGTTGATGGAGGTGAATCAGAGTGCTTTATTGGGGCTGAAGAATGAAGAAACACGAGTGCTGGAAGATCTAGAGCAAGCGAAACAAGACTTGGAGACTTTTGAGCGCGAAAATCAGATCTTATTTGAAAAAGAGCGTGCCGATATGGACATTGCTTTTGTAAATCAATTACTTGCGCGTTTGAAATCAGTGCGTTTGGAACGTGTCTTACTCGAAAATCAATACGAGCAACTTTCGGATGCAGATATTTTGACTGTGAATGAGGCATTAGCGGCAACTCGCGAAACCGAAGGACGTAGCCAAGTCACGCCCGAGGGGGCACCGGCGGTTGATCCGGGCGCAGAGACTCCACCTGAAGCAGCTAAAAATTATGGCGCTTATGATCACTTAAATACTGGAATACAGTGGCAAGAAACTCAGGTGCGTTTGGATGAGTTGCAAAATGAATATAAACAATTGGCTGCGGTGTTTAAAGATACGCATCCTCGTATGATAGATTTGAAAGGTGAGATTACTAAAGCTCAAAGCTCTCTAGCCCATCAAAACGAGTTGGCATTGAAACGATTCGAGGCGCACTATGAGGCATTGAAGCTGCAAGAGGCCGGTATTGAGTCGGTATTAAACAATTGGCGTTCGGAGCAATTTCTGAGCGTGGCCAATCAGAGCGAATATAAACAGCTGTCTTCAAAGGTCGCTCATTTTGAGAGAAAATACAATCTTGTTTATGGCCGCTTACTCGAGAATACGGGGACTACAGAGCCTTTCTTTTTGCGTAAAATACAAGCTCCGCAGGCTAGTGAGAAGCCCATCAAGCCGCAGGTAATTAAAATCATCGCTGCGTCGCTGTTTCTAGGAGCTGCCTTCGGAGCGGGAGCGATTCTAGGGCTCGAGTATTTGAAGCCGAATCCAATTAATGTAACTCATTTAGAGCGTGAGTATCACATTGATTTGTTGGGGCAAATTCGTCGCTGGGACTTGTATTTACCAATCGATAAATTCAATCCCGAGTCGGACATCTTCGTTGCCGCCAAGGGCACGAATCAGATCGCTACGGAAACATACCGTCGCATTCGACTCAATTTATTGAAACAATTTGGTCAGGATGAGAACATTTCGTTTACTGTGACTTCGAGCCAGTCTGGAGATGGTAAAACATTTAATGTCGCGAATATTGCACTACCTTTTGCTTGGGTGGGTAAACGTGTTTTATTGATCGATGCTGATTTGCGTCTTGGGAATTTGACGCGCCGCTTGCTCGGTCGAGAGTTGCGTCATGGACTTGCCGATTGGCTCGCGGATGATTCATGCGATGCCAATATTCATATTGTGAAGTTGAAGCATGAGCCGATCTCCATTCTTCCTGCGGGTGTTTTTGATGATTCGCTGCCTGAAAAAGTGAATGCTGCGCGTTTGCGTGGATTGGTGCATTCACTTCAGCAAGATTATGACGTGATTATTATAGATACAGCGCCAGTTAGTATTTTCTCAGAATCCCTCGCGTTCTGCCAAGCAACCGGAGGTGTGCTTGTCATGATGGATTCATTAACTTCGCAAGCAAGTGTGCAAAATTGCTTAAACGAATTAAGAGGCATACGCACACTTGGCTTTTGTGTGAATGGAGTGAATGAGTCTTACTTGCGAAGCAATGGATACGATGCCTATGGCAGTTATGGTACACGCCACATTGAAAGTGCGTTTCTCTATGGTATGGAATCCGAGACTCCCAAAAATAAGCGTTGGAAGTTCAGATGATGAGGCGGATGGACCTATACCTCTGCTTTCGGCAGCTATCCCTTATATTTTTAGTCCTCTACTGCAGTTCTGCTCTTTTTACAAGCACGATCCAGTTCTGGCCTGCTACAGCACAGTGGGCGCCGATTTGGTATTTGTTGTTATTTTTACCAAAGTGGTGGGCAGCTGCCCTTTGTGTGATTTCTACACCAGCGCTCTATTTTTGGCCTAAACGTGCGTTGCTGGCGCTTCTTCTTTGCGGCTCGTCGCAGTGGCTGCTATATACAGGTTGGCGCGTTCACTTTGAGAGGCACGAGAGGGATGTGGATACATTAAGAATTGTGACTTTGAATGCAGGCGAGAGGCTTATTGATTTAGCGCAGTTGAGCGCGTTTGTGAATCAGAATGCGGTCGATTTAATTGCTTTTCAAGAGCTTGCGCAGGACGCTGACCTCAAACAGATTTTCGGGCAGTCAGAATGGTTTATTTTAAGGCGTGGTAAGCTGGCAGTGGCGAGTCGCTACCCATTGGGATTTGAGACAGCTTTGAGGCGATCAGATATTACTGAGGGGGAGGTTTATGGCTTGGTCTACATGATTTTTGACGTGAAGCTTCCTCATCGAAGCATACGCTGTATGAATGTGCATCTCGAGACGCCCCGAAGCGGTTTGGAGCCATTTTTAAAGCGAGATTTTGATCTTCAAAAACTACGCAATAATTTTCGGCGTCGTTACCATGAAGCAAGTATTACCGCGAATCATGCGAGAGATTTAGAGGTTTCAATTATTTTAGGTGATTTAAATATGCCCTACGAGAGCCCTTTATATCAGTTGTATTTCGATGAATACGTAAATGCTTTTACTCAGGCCGGAAATGGTCTTGGTGCGACTAAATATACTCGTTGGCACTCATTACGTATTGATCATGTACTACATACGAGTCTATGTGAGTCTTTGAGGGCTTCAGTAGGGGATGATCTTGGTAGCGATCACAGGCCATTCCTTGTTGATTTACATTTTATTGATAGACATTAGGGTGTTTGCTCGGTATCTAGCTGGGTTTTTATGACTAAATTGAACTTCGGATTACTATTACAATCTCACAATGGAGCGCGTTGGGTGCTGCTCGATTTCCTGATCGGAGTGCTGGCGATGTTTTTGGGTCTGACTTTAACGCCTTACATTGATGTCTACGAAGTTTATAATCGTGTCATTGTCTGCGTTTGCTACGGCGGTGCCTTAGTTTTGTGTGTTCGATTATGCGGTTTATATGCGCATCGCATGCAGCATTTATTCTCGAGATACGACATCTTGCTTGGTTCTGTTCAAGCATCTGTATTTGCATTTGTTGCAATTGGCTTAGTTGTTAATTTTACTCATGTGCATGTTTTCGGGCGCTATGTGTCTGGAATCGTGATTATTGTCAGTGCCCTAAGCCTGTCTCTTGTGCGTGTGTTAGCTAAATTGTATTTAGAGAAGAATCCATTACGAATTGTACTTTTAGGCTGCAATGAGTTGACCCGGGAATTCGCAGAGCGCGTATCTGCAGATTCGCACTTCAAAATTGTTTCTGTCGCGTGTGCTGTGGAATGTGAGGATGCTTTAATCGAAAAACAGTTCGAGTTTAAGATTATCGATAATGTCAGTGATTTTGCTAGTTATCTGAGAAAGAGTGATGTGGAAATGGTGGTATCATGTTACAATCGCTCAATTCCATCTAAGATGTATGATTTGATGGAGATATTGCCTTCTTCGCATATCGACTTACTCAATAAAGGAGCCTTTCTGGAGATTTTTTTCCGGGAAGTATCTGTGTCATATCGCAATTTGCATTGGCAAGGCGCTAATTTTTTCAAGCCAGCAAGAGGCGCGGTGACCTCGCTGAAGCGAGTTATTGATATATGCGTTAGCTTTCCAGCTCTGCTATTCACTTTGCCTCTATGGCTTGTTGTCATACTCATCGTGAAATTGGATAGCGCGGGTTCTGCGTTTTATTCGCAGACACGCGTGGGCTTATTGGGGCGTCCTTTTAAAATACACAAATTTCGTACTATGACGATTGAAGCTGAAAAAAACGGTGTTCAGTGGGCGACTAAAGGCGACACGAGGATTACGCGAGTGGGGGCTCTGCTGCGAAAAACTCGCTTAGATGAATTGCCCCAGCTATGGAATGTTCTAAAGGGGGACATGTCACTCGTCGGACCGCGACCAGAAAGACCTGAGTTTGTCGAAATGCTAAAAAAGGAAATTCCTCTCTATGAATGGCGTCACTTAGTGAAGCCTGGACTCACTGGTTGGGCTCAAATTTTATTTAAATATGGTGAAAGTGTTGCAGATGCTCGTCGCAAACTGCAATACGACCTCTTTTATATCAAAAACTTTTGTATTACACTGGACTTACAAATTTTGATACGGACGATTCCGTTAATCATGAAAGGCAGTCAGTGATTGTTTCGGTTACTTGCGAACTATCATACTAAATTCTACACCTTGTTCTCTCTCATTTAATCAATGCCAACCTCTCCTCTTGTTTCAATTTGCCTTCCGACATGGAATAGTCGCGCCTTCTTGGAGCAGCGGGTTGATTCGATTCTGCAGCAGACTTATACTAACTGGGAATTGATTGTGTGTGATAGTTTTTCTGACGATGGCACTTGGGAGTATTTTCAGCAATATCGAAAGGACCCTAGGGTTCGTTTATATCAAATTCCAAAGGATGGTTTGTTTGCTGGCTGGAATCAGACGCTATCACGCGTGACAGGGCGCTATTTCTATATTGCCACAAGTGATGATACCATGCACCCAAATTTTTTGCAGACGATGGTGCCACTCCTGTCGCTTGATCCAGATGTGCGTGTCGCGACCTGTAACTTTTCATTTATCAATGAGCGGGATGAGGTGATCGCGCCTACGCAAGGGATTCCTTCCAATATTTATGGGGATCACATGCAAGTTTGGCATCGTCGTCCAGGTGCAATGGACTTTTTAGTGCATACGATGTTGGGCACTTCTTGGACGACGATTACCTCGGCCTTGTTTGACTCAAGTCTATTGACTGACGTCGGTTTATTCCGGATTGATGGAGATTCTTATTCAGATCGCTTTTGGGCCATGACTGTTGCGCTGTATTCAGACCTTATACATTGCCCTGAGCAACTGGCAACTTGGCGTATTCATGGTAGCCAGAGCTCCTCTACTGAAGCCAAGGATTGGCGCTTTCGCAATCTTGCGTTAACACGTACGACTTTGCGTAATCACTGGTCCCGCATTACCCAAATATTCGGTGAGTCGCCGCAATTGGAATCGAAATTGTTGGATGGCATGCGGCGCTATTATGAGGAAACGTTCTCACTTGATCGTATGGCACTACGAAAAAAGCCACTCTCTTTTTTGAATGGCTGTGTCCGTGCCTTGTGTCAGGAACCTGAATACGCTTTGCGTAGACTTCGCAGTGGCTTTGCTTGGGAGACGAGCGTTGAAAGTGAGGTGCAGCAATTATTCAAAGAATTTAATTTGGAGATCGTGTGTCCGTATCATATAAATGCAAAGCTGTGCCCCTTTGAACCTGCGGAGCCGACACTTGATTAGATGTTTAAGCCGGGCACAGAGATCTATATATACCCACAGCCACCTCGCCATGCAGATGAGGTACAATCGGGGGTGGATCGCTATTTATATGCTTTGCAGCAAAGCCTTAGCTGTGAGTTGAAGCTCGTGAATAAGCATGATGCAGCTGCGCAGCAAGCAGAAGGAGCGGTGGCAACTGCAAATGAAGAAGAGCTTGATTCAATACCGAATTCGAATTCCAAGAAATCGCTGTTACGCAAGTGCATCCCCTCGGTCTGTTTTCTGATCTATGGCTATATTCAAGAAACTGTAGCTTTAGCACTTGAAATGCGGCGTGGCGTTCCAGAGCAAAGTATGATTCACGTCAACCGAGTTGGCTGTGAGTTACAAACCATTGCCGCGAAGATTGCCGGTGTTGAGCGGGTGATGACCACCGTACATAATTTACCCGGAGAAGAACCCAAGGCGCAGCATTGGTTTCGTCGTTGTATCGAGTGGCTTTCTTTTGCTTGTGGTGATCGGCATATTTGTGTCTCGCATGCGACCTTTGATGCCTGGCACCAGCGTGTGGGTTTACGCCGGGATAAAGTGGAAATTATCTATAACGGTATGACGCCTCCTGATTATAGTCAGTTCGATCGCGATCAGTATCGTTCCGAACTGTTACCCACGGTGACTAATGCGGTATGGATCGGTATCTGCGCACGCTTACATCCGATGAAAGGGCATGCCGTATTACTACAAGCTTTTGCACGTTTGCTGCAAGGCGGAGAACATTCTGAGGTCGCTTTAGTGATTGCAGGTAGCGGTGACTTGGATCAAGAGCTGCAACAATTGGCAAAAGACTTAGAGATCGAGGATTCGGTTTATTTCTTGGGGCACCGAACCGATGCGATTGAGTTTGCTGCCGCGATTGATATCAATGTGCTCCCTTCCATTCACTCGGAAACCTTGGGGTATAGTTTGATCGAAGCAATGTTTGCCGCGCGTCCCTCTGTGGTCAGTGATGTAGGAGGTATGAAAGAGTTAATTCAGAATTCAGGAGGGGGCAAAGTTGTTAAAGCCTTCGATGCGGAGGGCTTGGCTGATGCCCTCGCGTGCTATCTTTCTAATCCCACGCAGATGACGGCGGACGGTCAAAAGGCTCAGTGCTATGCCTTGGAACATTTGACCGCTGATCAGATGGCCGCTGCGACGATGGAGGCTTACGCAAAGCTCGTGTAGTATGGAACGGATTGCAATTGCATCGACAGGGCTCGGGCACGTCTCACGTGGCATTGAAACATGGGCGCTTGATACGGCGCAGGCTCTATATCATCGGGGAGTGAATGTGACTTTATTTGGAGCATTCGGTCAGACGCTTCCCTTGGAGGGCGAGGGTGTACCTTGTGTCTCTGTCGACTGTTTACGGCGTGGAGATGAAGCGAATGTAGTTTGGTTGAAACGCTTGCCCCGATTTATTTGGCGCTTGGGGATTACAGGTTCCTATGGACTCGAGCAATTCACCTTTTGGTGGCGTTTGTGGCCATTGTTGAGGGCCGAGAAATACACCATTCTTCATGTGCAAGATCCGGCCTTGGCGATGTGGTGCCGTCGTTTTCGTAAATTAGGGCTGGTTAAAACGAAAGAGATCTTGGCGCACGGCACTGAAGAGAGCGCAGAGTTCTTGAAACCCTTTGAGTATTTACAGCATCTGGCGCCTTGGCATTTGGAGGAGACGGTGAAGCGCTTGGGCTTCTCTGAGAAGCCCCGGGGCTGGTGTGCTTTACCTAACTTTGTCGATGTCGATACCTTCTGCCCTGTGGCAGCGAATACGGGACGGCTACAACAACGAGAAGACTTACGCGCTCAGCTAGGGATCCCATCGGAGAGTCCTGTATTCTTGTGCGTAGCGGCCGTGAAGGTCTTTCATAAGCGAATTGATTTTCTAATTAAAGAGTTTGCCAATTATGCTGCGAACGAGGCGAGCGCACACTTGATCATTGCCGGTGCACGCGACCGAGAAACGGATGCCTTACTTGAGCTGAGCGAATCCCTCGGGCAGGGGCGCATTCACATTTTGCTAAATCAGGATCGAGCGGATATGCCAGTTTTATTGAATACCGCAGATTGTTTTGTCTTAGCATCGCTGTTCGAAATGATGCCGATTGCGATTCTTGAAGCATTGTCTGCTGGCTTGCCGGTCATTGCAAATACACATCCCGTGCTAGAGTGGATGGTGGGGCCTGGAGGGCGTTGTGTTGAGATTGAGCAAGCTGGTTCTTTGTCTGCGGCGCTAGCATCGATTGATACTGAGTGGATGCGGGCTAAAGGTGCGCTTGCTCGGGCGCATGCCTTGAGCCTTTATTCTACGGATGCCGTGATTGAAAGATATTTAAACTATTATCGAGAGGTGGTGGACGTATGAGAGTTTCTGTAATCATTCCCGCCTACAATGCCAAGACCACGATTGACGAGACACTGACATCTTTGGACTCACAGACCTTTCGAGACTTTGAGGTGATCGTGGTCGATGATGGTTCGAGTGATGGGACAGCTGAGTATGTTCGACAGAGGCATCCAGGCGTAAATGTGTTTTCACAGCAGAATGCGGGGCCGGCAGCGGCTCGGAATTATGGCGTTAGTCAATCGCGCGGTGAGTGGTTGGCCTTCTTGGATGCGGATGACGCATGGTTGCCTTGGCGATTGCAGCTTCAGCTTGAGCTGGCAAATAAGCATCCCGAGCTTGGAATGTTTTGTGGACGCACGACGGACTTAGTCACTCCGATCAAAGCACCCTCGGAAATGCAACAAATCGCAGATGATTTTGTGCAGTTCTTGTCCCTTGCGGATTTCGCATTTTCGAATCCAGTCGCCACGACCGCGGTCTTGGTGCGCCGCCATATCTTTGCTGCCTGCAATGGTTTTGATACCAGCTTTCGTGGGCCAGAAGACTATGAGCTGTGGATGCGAATTGCGGGTTATACGAAAATTGGAAAAATATTGTATCCAGTCAGTCGATACAGGGATGAAGTCGGTAGCTTGAGTCGCAATTTTAAAACATTTTTGCCTGAAGTGCTACGTGTGCTAGATAAAGCCTATGCACCTACGGGCATATTGCATGGGCATGGCTCCAAACGCAGAGCGCTTGCGGTGCAATACATGGGCGCGTCCTGGATGGCGAGTCAGTCCGGGAAGGCGTGCGCGGGTGTGTCGCTTTTGCTGCGTTCCTATTTGGCATGGCCTCGCCCTTTGCAGATACCGGGGAAGCGTCGGCACTTACGTACGGCACTTTTAGTTAAAGCCTTGAAAGGACTGTTTTAAGATGTATGTACGCTTAGAGCTTTGGTCAAATCGTCCGCACCTACAGCAATTGCTGACAGGCTTGCATCAACTGCATTGTCAAAAGGTGCTGCATCTAAAGCAGGTGTTTGTGCCTCAGCCTCCCATTGAATATGCCGAATCGGCGGCGCATTTAGCAGATGCGCATATGGCGCATTGTCGCATAGTCATGGAGAATGGCCGCAAGTTGTATTTTGATATGCACGACAGCCATGAGATTCATTTGGGAGGCTTGGCGTGGTGTGATGTTTATTATAAACGCGGCTTCGTTGCGGAGCTCGCTTCCATTTCAAATAAAGTGCGTCCGTATGGACTCAATTATTTGGTCTATGATGATCAGCTGGATTGGCACTCTTTAAAGCGGCAGTTCCATTTTGAAGCTGAAAATTGGCAGCGTCATCTGTGTGGCTTGTTTGGACTGGATCGGGTGCTGGGGGGGCGCTTTATTCTGCCGCGAGTTTCTCAATGTGAGCAAGCGCCAAGGCTGGGTGCTTATCAAACGATTCTTTTTCAGACACGCTTGTGGGATCCCGCAGATGCGCCATCGGCAGAGAAGGCGGCAGAGTGGCAGCAAATCAATGAGTTTCGAGTGGATTGCGTCACTGCCTTAAAGTCGCAGTTTCCTCAGCTCTTTCGAGGTGGCATTGCGCCTTCTGAATTTGCTCAATCGTATTGCGCCCGAGACTTGCTGTGTGATGCCCGATCTGCACAGAAAGCAGGCTACTTTAACTTGCTACGTGAGCCATCGATTGCCGTGAGTACGGGGGGCTTGCATCAATCCAACGGTTGGAAACTACCCGAGTATTTGGCTTTTTCTAAGCCGATCATTACAGAGCCGCCAGCGCACGCGATCCCTACGGCGCTTGAGGAATCTAAGAACTGTCTTTATTTTGAATCGGTTGAAGCATTGTTACAGTGCGCAGATCGCTTGTTGAGTGATACTGAGCTTGCCGATCAAATGGCGCTGGCCAATTGGGATTATTATCGGCATTTCGTTAGATCAGACGCGATGGTACGAAGCTTGTTAGAGCTTTAACTGCAGGACTTGCAAGAAATATGCTATTTTCAAAGAAACATCATTTTATCTTTTTCTGTAACCCCAAAATTGGGACGACCAGTATCGAGGCGGCTTTGAAGCAGTTGGATGATGGGCAGCTCGATCATTACAGCATGCCCTGTCTCTTTCCCGAGCGGCATATCCCGCCGACGATCGCTAGAGCATTTTTTACCCAGGCTGAGTGGGATGCTGCATTTAAGTTTGTGTTTGTGCGCCATCCTTATGATTGGGTGGTGTCACAATATAAATGGAATTTTCCGCCACCTCTTTTTTATTTAAAGAAGTTTTATTGGGTGCCAGGTCGATGGCGTGATACGATTCGTGAGTATATAGTCGATTATATCGGGCGTTTTGAGTCTTTTGATGAGAGTATCGCTGAGATTCAAAAGAGGCTGGGGATCGAACTGAACATTCCACATATCAATGTGAGCAAACGTAGCTCGGCTAAGGACGCGCTGACTCCAGCTGCTTGTCAACGCATCCAAGAGCTCTGGCGTGAAGATTTTGAACGCCTAGGCTATAGCATGGATGCGATCGATTAAATACGACTGATGGCAGACTCATCGACAGCCTTACTCTTCTTTACGAATGAGAAAAATATGGTGCCCTTTTCGGATTTGGGCGATGCGCCGACATCAGGCACTGTTTACAGTTTAGTCGTCCTTGCTGCGGCCTTAGCGCAACGGGGGGGGCAGGTAAGTATCGCCTGTGGTCTGCCGGAGCGTATGGAAGCGGATGGGGTGTTTTATGAGCCCTGTGACAGTGAGGCTCGTTTGATCGAGTTGGCGAGGGCTCGGTATTACGATCGTGTTATTGTGGTTGGGCATGCTGTGAATGCCTTGTCGGAGGCTGCCCAAGGAATTGAGCGTTGTGACTATTGGCTGCATAATTGGACTGCTTTTCCTGACTTGTTAGAGCAGGTGACTCGTTTTGGCTTTCAGCAAGTCTTTTGCGTGAGCCCTTATCATTTAGGCTATTATCTGGTGCATAGCTTGCGTCATCCTATTTTGTGGCGACGCCTCGCTTATGTGAATAACCCAGTGGATGCGCGCTTCTTTTGTTTGCGGGACGCCGTTGAATCGACCGAAGCGGAGGAAATTCACGTCGCCTTTATTGGTTATCCCTCGCGGGGGAAAGGCTTTGATCGTGTTGTTGAAATGATGGAGGCATTGAGTCGACTCACTCCAAGGCCTTGTGTATTGCATGTCTTTGGTGATGCGAGGCTCTATGATGACGAGGATAATTCTCAGTTAGATATACCAGTTTATCATCCTGTGGTTTTGCATGGCAGTGTTTCGCGTAAGCAGTTGTACCCACTTTTGAGCACCTGTGATTTCGCCGTATCTGGTCTTTCTGGATCCGAAACCTTTTGCCTTTCTTTGTTGGAGGCGGCCGCTTGCGGGGTGGTGCCTGTCACGATCAATTCGGGCGGGCAGGTGTCTTTCTTGAATGCTAAGAATTCAATTATTGCCGAGCGTGTGCTTGATTTACCCGCTCGTATTTTAGCGTGTTTTGAAGATAAGCAGGTATATGCGGCACGTTCGAAAGTGGCGACTTCTATTTATTCGAACTTTGAGCCCACGGTGTTGGCGGAGCAGTGGTTGCGCTGTGTGGATGGGCGAGGCGCTTCTGGTTTTGGTGCCTTAAAGCGGCTGCGTGTCTTTATTTGCTTCGTTGCTTCGCGTTTACGGCGTGCGTTATGGATGATAGTTAAGTAAGTTCGATCTGAATTTAATATTATGAAACTCAAAGCTCTATTGAAGAAGGTCTATTTTTACAGTCTGCCAAATAATGCCTTGGTGCGTACTGTTTTTGCTGTCTTAGATCGAGGAATTGAGGCTTTTCGTTTTGTTTGGGAGTGGTTTGTTAAAACTTTTTGGGTCGAGCCGCGCTTTCGCTCTCGTTATCAGGCGGGCAAATCTTTGTGGATGGAGAACTCGCCCTTTATTTCGGGGCGGGGTGAGATTGTTTTGGGTGAAGGGGTGCGCATTTCGGGTAAAATTGGAATCGCCTTCATGCCGGTTGAGGGAAATGAGCCCAAGCTGTGTATCGGTGCGAATACTTTTGTAGGAGTGAATTGTGCGTTCAGCACGGCTGAATCAATCGTGGTGGGGGAGAATTGTTTGCTCGCGGCCGAAACGGTGATTCGTGACAACGATGGGCATCCACTGGATGCGGTGCGCCGACGTGAAAACCATCTCCTGAATCCCGATGAAGTTAAAGCGGTGACAATTGGTGATGATGTTTGGGTTGGGAATCGCGCCATGATCTTGAAAGGCGTGAGCATCGGTGATCGCGCGATTGTTGCATCCTGCGCGGTGGTGACTAAAGATGTGGCGGCGGATACGATTGTTGCGGGCAATCCCGCACGCGTGGTGCGTGAATTACCACGTTCAGCGGAGGGGGCTGGATGAAGCGCGTTGCGCATTTGGTGATCAACCTCCATCACGGTGGTGCGGAGCAACTTGTGGTGCGCTGGGTGCGGGCGCGATTGGCTGCTCTTGGAAATGATTCTACCTATGTGATCACACTCGATGAGCTGGGAGACTTGGCACAGCGGTTGCCCGAGGCGAATCTCTTTTGTTTGGATGCTAAGCGCCATCGTAAGCCTTGGGATCGAGTCGCGGTTCGCGACTTACGTCAATTTTTGCAGGCAAAGCAGATCGATGTCGTGCACTCGCACAACCTGGCGGCGCAACAATACGGCGTCTTGGGCACTGTGCGATCTGCTGTCGCTCATGTCCAGACACAGCATGGAGCCAATACGCACGTCTTAGGCATGGGGAATCGCTTGCGCAGCGCTGCTTTGTCGCGTCTGACGGATGCAGTGGTCGCTGTGTCTGGAGGCACGCGCGATTCGATGGTGGCGCAGCAGTTCATTTCGCAGCAAAAAATACGTTTAATTCCAAATGGGGTGGCGGACTATCAGCCTGTGGACTCGGAGGCGGTTGCGGCGGCGCGTGCTGAGTGCGGGCTCGCGGATTGTTTTGTATTCGGTTCGGTCGGGCGCTTGGCAGTGGTTAAGGGCTGGGAGCGATTTTTACCAGTGTTTGCGCGATTCCTGGAACAGGTGGGGGATGGGGATGCGCTGCCTCCGCGCTTATTATTGGTTGGGGATGGCCCGGAGCGGGCCGCAATTGAGCAACAGGCACAAAGTTTGGGAATCGGCGAATTTGTAGTCTTTGCCGGTTTTCAAACAGATCCACAGCCTTGGTTGGCGCTGATGGATGTTTTTGTCTTGCCGTCTTTGAGTGAAGGCCTGTCGGTTGCGCTCTTGGAAGCCCTTGAAAGTGGGCTCTATGCCTGTGTGACCGATGTGGGGGATTGCGGCGACGTCGTGCGTGAAGTCGGGCATGGAACTGTGTTATGTCCTGATGACGGAGCGTGGGCAGATCAATTGTTGGCAATCTACCAAGAAGCTCCTGAACGCCGCGTCAAGGTGCTTTCATCCAGTGCAGGAGCTCGTATTTATTCGCAAAGTCATTGTCTTCAGACCTATGAAGACTTGTATCTATCCTTGTCGGCTCAACTTTAAACGAATCCACGCAATTGAAAAAAGTAATCTATCATTTCCGAACCAGAGGCACCGGTCCTGAGGGCGTGCATATTGCAGGCATTGCGGAAGGTTTTGAGGAGGCGGGTTACGAGGTGTCGTTTGCGAGCCCGACGGGGCGCGATCCGCGTCAGTTCCGTGGCAGTAATCCTTTTAAGCAAAGTCGAGAGAGCCTAGTGCAGCGCCTGAGTCGCTATGCGCCGCAAGTCGTTTTCGAGTGCGGTGAGATCGCCTATAATCGTTCGGCGATTCAACAGATGCAGGCGGCCATGCAGGGCTGTGATTGGATTTATGAGCGCTATGCGTTCTTTTGCCATGCTGCGCAAAGCGTTGCGGAGCGATTTAAGAAGCCCTACGCGTTGGAGGTGAACGAATTGGCGGGCGATGAGCGTGTGCGCAAGCAAGTGCTGACAAAGCGCTGCCGCGAGAATGAACGTCGTATTTTACTGGGGGCGAAAGCCGTCTTTCCAGTCAGTCAGTATTTGGCCGATCGGATTGCTGAGATCGGTGTCATGCCTGAGCGGATACACGTGGTGCCCAATGGTGTGGATGCGCAGCAGTTTTTCGGGCGCGAGCTGGAGCCACGCGAGCACTTGCGTGCGCGCTACGGATTGCAAGCAGGTGATCGGGCCTATGGCTTTGTCGGCTGGTTTGTGCCTTGGCACGAGCTGGATCGATTGTTAAGTGCTTTCGCACAGTCCTTTGCGGGCCAGTTGGATAGGAAGTTGGTGCTGGCGGGCGATGGCCCCTTGCGCGAGGCCTTGCTGGAGCAGGCGCAGGCACTGGGGATCCAGCAGCAATTGTTGCTACCAGGCGCGATTGATTATGCCGATATTCCGTCATTTTTGTCAGCTTTGGATGTGGGGATTGTGCCGGCAGTGAACGCCTTTCGCTCGCCGATCAAACTCTTTGAATACATGGGGGCAGGCCTGCCGATTGTGGCGAGTCGTGTCGAAGCCGTGCAGTCTGTTTTGCCGGATATGCAATCAGCCTTTCTTTTTGATCAAACAGAGATCGCCGACCTGGTGCGGGCTTTGCAAGCGGTGGATGCCTGCGATGCTGAAGTGGTTGGGCGGGAGAATCGGGCGCTGTGTCAGCAGCAATATACTTATCAGAAGCATGCACAGACTATATGCCAAGTAATGGAAGCTGATTCACGTATCTCTGAAATGGGGTGATACATCCTCATTGACAAAATATAATCGTCGTACAGGATGTCTGTACTATGGAAGCCACTTACACGGAAACGCGAACGAATTTTGCTACGCTATGGGATCAGGTGATCGATTGTCGTGAGCCCTTGATTGTTCATCGTCGGGGAGCGGAAGATATTGCCGTCTTGCCTGCTGCAGAACTGTCGAGTTTACAGGAGACAGCTTACCTGTTACGCTCTCCTCGTAATGCGCAGCGTTTATTAGCTGCACTATCTTCGTCGATGGATCAAGCAGGCGAAGCGGTGGAACCAAAAGCCTTACGCGAGGAGCTCGCTTGTGAAAGGTAAAGCCTCTGAGCAGGTCGCTCGGGTTTGTATCGTGCAAAAGCAGTTTAGGGAGGACTTACAAGAGTGGGTTCGGTATGATCGTAAGCTTGCTGTTAAAGTCTTAGATTTTATGGAAGATGTCGTGCGTGATCCTTTTACGGGACGCGGCAAGCCAGAGCCTCTCAAGCATTTGCCAGGTAATGTGTGGTCGAGGCGGTTGACTCAAGAAGATCGACTAGTGTATCGAGTTTACGAAAATAAGGTCGATTTCTTACAGTGCAAATACCATTACTGATGTCTATTAAAGCAGATCTAAAAGCAAAGGCGCGCTGGTTGTATCAAAGTGATACGACGGGAGCACTGATTAAAGTGTGCCTGACGGATGGCAGCTTTGCGATGCTTTGCTATCGTTTGATGCAGTGGTCGCAACAGGCCAACATGACGCCGCTGACGATGATGTTTAACAAACTGAATGTTTGGTTTGGTCAATGCATCATCGGGCGTGGGGCGGAGTTTGGAGAGCGGTTGGTTTTGATTCATAGTCAGGGGATTGTGATCAATGGCGAAGTGCGTGGCGGTGATGACATCATGATTGAGCATCAAGTGACGATTGGAGCCGAAGGGCGCCAAGCACCCCAACTCGGGAGTCGTGTCTTTATCGGGGCAGGGGCCAAAATTATCGGTGCCGTGAAGATCGGGGACGACGTGAAGATCGGCGCGAACGCGGTGGTGACTAAAGATTTGCCCGATGGCGCGACTGCAGTTGGGGTTCCCGCAAAAGTCATTAAGATCTACGGCGAAGCGGTCGCAGAATAAAGGGCGTATTCAAGTATTGTATGGAAGTCGAACGGACAGAAGAAACGAGGCAGGTGAGCGTGATCATTCCTTGCTTCAACGAAGAGGCGACGATCGAGCGCACGCTGAACGCCTTGCTGCAGCAGACTTTTGCGGCGTCTTTGATGGAGGTCTTCATCATTGATGGTCAATCGACCGATACGACGCGAGCAGTCATTGCGGCGTGGTCGCAGCGGCATCCCGAATTGCGCTTACAGGTCTTGGATAATCCAGCGCGTCAGATCCCACATGCTTTGAACCTGGGCATTGCGGCTGCCACGGCGCCCATTATTTTACGTATGGATGCGCATGCGATCCCCGCGAAGGATTATGTGGCGCGTTGTGTGGCACATATCCAAGCGGGGCGTGCGGATAATGTGGGCGGGCAGTGGGAGGTGCAATCCTCGGTGGAGACTGTTGCTGGACGAGCGATTGCGATTGCGGCGGGGCACCCACTCGGCTCGGGCGGTGCGAGTTATCGCTCCGGTGGCGAGGCGGCCGAAGTGGATACAGTGCCTTACGGATGCTTTCGAGCGGAGACACTCCGCCGTGTGGGAGCCTATGACGAGAGCTTGCTGGCGAACGAAGACTACGAGCTCAACGTAAGGATTCGCCAGAGTGGGGGCGTCGTGTATTTTGACCCGGAGATTCGTTGTGTTTACTTCTCACGTCCGACCTATGCTAGATTGTGGCAGCAATACAATAATTACGGTTATTGGAAGGCGCGCATGGCGCGGCGCTATCCGTCGACCTTACGCGTGCGTCAGCTGATGCCGCCCGTCTTGGTGCTGGTTTTCGCCTTGTCGCTCTACGCCTCCTTGATGGCAGGCGTGTTTTTGCATCCATTGGGCTTCTTACTGTTGGCATGCATCTTACTTGGCTATGCAGCGGCTCTATGCGTGGGGATGCAATTGCGCGGTCCGCGGGTGCCAGTTGAGCTGCAGCTGGGTGTGCTGCGGGCGATTGTCTGTATGCATTTAGCTTGGGGCAGCGGTTTCTTGAAGGGCTGTTTATTTGCGCCGAGGTACTCTAGCTCCGTTTAGCATGTCTTTTTTCTTCATCTGTATTTACCTGTTCTTCCTGATCATTCGGCCTCAGGATTGGGCATTGCCGATACTGGAGGTCTTTCGACCAGTCTTGCTGACACAGGCGCTCGCGATTGGATTTTGTGCTTTGGAGGTAATGGGCAAGACTCTGAAGATGCCGGACAAACGGAACCCTTGGTGGATCTTGATGGGGGGCTTGTTTTTTTCGGTGGCGATGTCGCACTTGGCCAATACCTACCTGTCTGGCTTGGTATCGTCTGTCACTGATTTTGGTAAGATATTTATTACCTTTGTGGTCTTGTGGATTAACTTAAATACTGTGAAACGATTGGAGCTTTTCACCCTATTTTTGGTTTTGATGTGCTGTTTTATCTCTGTGAATTGTATCCTTCAAATTCAAACCGGCACTGGATTTGGAGGGTCGGAACCATTGATTCGCCCCATTCCTGGTTCAGATGAATTTGTGTATCAGGCTCACTATTTTGGTATATTCAGTGATCCCAATGATACGGCACAATTGCTGACCTTAGCTCTGCCGCTCACAGTATTCGTGTTGATTCGCTACAGTAATTTTCTGCTGCGGATCGCAGCCATGATTGTTTTGATTACGATTGTGTGGGCGATCTTTACAACTGAGTCGCGCGGTGGCTTTTTATCTTTGGTGGTGACGGCTGGTGTTGCTTTCCGGAAGATGATGTCGGTCAAGCAGTTTGCCTTTTGTTGTTTTTGTGGTGTTTTCCTGATCACGATATTTTTGCCGTCTCGTTTTTCGGGTGGTTTGATGGACGACTCGATGCGGGAGCGCGTGAACTTTTGGGGAGAGGCGAATTACGCCTTCATTCAAAAGCCTTTATTTGGTGTGGGCTATGGCATGATTACGGATTATATTCCCAAGAATCGCTCGGTGCATAACTCGTTTGTACATGCCTATGCCGAGCTTGGGACTTTTGGGTATATCTTTTGGTTTAGCTGCCTTGCCTTTGCCTTTATCTCTTTGTGGCAAATGGCGGAGCTCAAAACTGAAAGCACAGAGGATCGGCATCTCAGCTTGTGGTTGAAGTGTTTGGTGCCAGGCTTGGCTGGGATGTACCTGTCAGGTTATTTCCTTTCTCGCACTTACCAATTACCCTTTTTCGTAATCTTTGCCATGTGTGCGGCTTGTTACACTTTGGTCGCGCGGCAGACTGGTGTGCGGGCACTGAATGATTACTGTTGGATTGGGGAGCGTAAGTGGTGGATCTGGCCGTGCTTGAGCGTCACCTCGATGGTTTTTATTTATTTAAGTATTCGAGTCATGAACTCGATGGGCTGAGATGCGTGTCCTATTAGTCAGTAATCTGTATCCACATAGCAAAGAGCCCATGCGAGCTCTTTACAATCAGCGGCATTTTCAGGCTTTGCGAAGCTTGGGACATGATGTGGAAGTGATCGCGCCGCTGCCTTGGTTTCCTGGCAAGCGGGCCATGCCTTCGCGTGTGGAAACGATGGATGGCATCACGGTTTGGCACCCGCGGCATTTGTATACGCCTGGTTTTGCGATTCACCAGCATTGGCGCTTTTATCAGGCTGCAGTTGCAGGACTGCTGCGGCAGCGTATTGCCGCTTCGGAGGAGCCAGTGCATGTAGTGCTAGGCTTTGTGTATCCAGATGCGGTGGCGATGGCCCCTGTCTGTGAAGCACTGGGAGTGCCGTATTCGGTGCTGGTCTTAGGCTCGGACTTCCGTGTGAGAATGCGACAAAGTAAATTTAAGCCGCTGGTTGAGCGCTGCTTACTGGCTGCGCCACATGTATTTTGCCCTGGAAGCCAATTGCGGCGCGATATGCTGGATGCGGGGCTTCCCGCGGAGCGCGTACATGCATTTAATAATGGTGTGGAGCGCGAACTATTTGCTTATAAAGCGCCTGCTTCGGAGGGCTCGGCAATTGAAATTTTGTTTGTGGGCAACTTAGTCGATGTAAAAGCGCCCGCTCGTTTGTTGCAGTCTTTTGCAGCCGCTGCGCCTGAACTCGGCGCGGGCTGGCGCTTAAGCATGATCGGTGCGGGACCTTTAGCTGGGGAGCTGGAGCGACTAGCGGGGCAACTGGGCATCGCGGACCGAATCGATTGGTGGGGGCGTCAAGCTCCCAGTTTTGTAGCCGAGCGCATGCGTCTAGCTACGGCGCTCTGCTTGTGTAGTCGTTCTGAGGGCATGCCCAACGTGGTGATTGAGGCTTTGGCATGTGGTTGCCCTGTGGTGGCCACTGCGGTGGGGGAAGTGCCGCATCTAGTTGAGTTGGGTAGCAATGGTTTTGTGGTGGATGTTCATTCCACTGAAGAGACGGAGATCGTGGCAGGACTTGCTCATTCATTACGGCAGTTAAAGCAGACTAGATTTGACCGCGCGGAGATTGCTGCAAAAATGTCTGGATTCACTTGGGAGGCAGCCGCTCAGGTTTTGGCCGATGTGATGACGCAAGATGCATCGAAGCTGACTATGGAGGAATTTAAATAGATATGAAAGCAATTGATAAGTGGCTCATCCCTTATGTGCGCTCAGTTTTTAGGCGCCGGCGGGGACTGAGTTCGCAGCCTGTGCATATAATGTTCGCGCTCTGTGATCATTATGAACCACTGTCTCCGGCTGCTTCGCAGACGCAAGCTATCGGTGATCAGCGGGTGGCACGTTGGTTGCAGGAGTGGCCTCGACTTGCAGCCGAGTTTCGCGATGCGGATGGTCGCCAGCCCTGTCACTCGATCTTTTATCCAGCCGAAGCGCCGGAAGGGGCGACGCGTTACGTGCCACAATTATTGCCATTATTAGAGCAGGGCAGCGCGGAAATGGAAGTGCACCTGCACCATCGTGACGATACGGAGGCGGGCCTGCGAGCTCAACTGATCGAGTTTCGGGATTATTTGCATCGCGAGTTTGGAATCTTGGGAAAGGATCGTAATGGGCTACCGAAGTATGGCTTCATCCATGGTAATTGGGCCTTATGTAATTCGCGTCCCGATGGGGATTGGTGTGGGGTGAACAATGAGCTAAATATTTTGCGTGAGACGGGCTGTTACGCGGATTTTACTTTTCCGTCGGTGCCTTCGTCCACTCAGCCTCGTAACTTTTGTAATGATTTATATTGGGCCAAAGATCGAGGAGGAGCGCCGCGATCGCATGATTTCGGTCGTCGCTTAGAAGTGGGCCTTGCTCCTGACGATAACGAGCTCCTGTTGGTTCAAGGGCCGGTTGGTCTGAACTGGCATAGCCGCAAGTTTGGCTTAATTCCACGGATCGAAAATGCAGATATTTCTGGCGGCAATATACCCACGCCTGAGCGTGTTGACCTTTGGATTCGGCAACAAGTGCATGTGCTTGGGCGAGAAAATTGGATTTTTATTAAAATGCACACTCATGGATGCGTGGAGCGCAATGCAGAAGTTTTATTGGGGGAGCGCATGCGAGCGATGTATCGGCATCTGCTGCAGCGCTACAACGACGGGCGTGACTTTATTGTGCATTTTGTGAGTGCACGGGAATTAAGTAACATTGCGCGCGCCGCCGTCGCAGGCGAGGTGGGGCCTCCGGGGCAATACCGAGACTGGCATGTGGGCCGCCCCGAAATCCGCCGAGATTGATTAATACCAGCGGGGCGGATCCTTGGGCGGGGGCCGAGTATCTCGGGCGCATGTGTCTGCTAGCGCACGCGGATGGGGCTCCTTAATTCGTCTGACTTGAAGCTGGCATCGAGCAGTTTTTGGATTTCGGCTCCACGGCGGAAATCAGGCTGGTCTTGCACGCCCGTGCGGATGCTCTTGATAAAACGTTGTTGGAGGTGCGGCGTGTCTTTGACTTGAACGCTTTTCCAGGTGTCGGTTTCGATGTCGGCGCCCTTGCAAATGGTATAGGCCGTTTTGCTGAGTGCTGAGTCGAAAGACACACTGCCTGCTGTGCCGGAAATTTTCAGAAAAAGTCGATTGAGGTGGCCGGTCATCCAGCGAGTAGTCTGGATGCTGCCGAGCGCGCCGTTGGCAAATTCTACTGTGATGACGGCAGTGTCGTTTGCATCGAGTTTGTATTTACCGATACGGTTGCGAGGGGCTTTCTTGAAAGTTTTGAGCTGGCAATAGATTTCCTTAATTTTGCCGGCAGGGTAGGTGGCAAAATCTAATATGTGGACGCCGACATCGCCCAATACGCCCTTGCTTCCATGCGCACTATCGAGGCGCCAGAGCCAGTTGGGGCTGGTGCGCCAGTCGCCCCATTGTTTACTGACCAGCCAGGATTGGTGATAGCTAGCTTCGATATGGCGAATTTCTCCGATTTTGCCCGTTTGTACGATGTGGGCAATTTTTTGTAGCGGGGCCCAATTGCGATAAGTGAAGTGGACCATATTGATCACTCCTGCTTTGTCAGCGGCGTCGGCCATGGCTTTGGCGTCGGGATAGTTCAGCGCGAGTGGTTTTTCGCAGAGCACATGCTTGCCGGCGGCCAGGCATTCCAGCGCAATGGCTTTGTGGAATGGGTCGGGGGTGACGATGGAGACGGCGTCGATTTCAGATTTAGCGAGTAGTTCTGCAGTGGTTGTGTAGGTCTCGGTGATGCTGTGCTCAGCAGCGAAGGCTGCGAGGCGTTCCGGATCCGTATCAACGCCTGCGACTAGTTTACAGTCAGCTACTTGAGCGAAGTTGCGCGCGTGGAAGAGTGCCATACCGCCAGTGCCGATGATGGCGACGCGGATGGGGGAAGTCTTTTTCTTGGGCATTAGAGTGGAGCGTTGAGAATGTTATTTGTGTCCGATGGTGGGACGATTGTCCGCTTCGGGGTCCTCTGGTAGGGCTTCCAGTGCTGGGCTGTTGGGGCAATTGTCGGGAATACAAACACTTGGTCTGGCCCAGCGCACGGCGTTAGTGATGATTTTTTGCACCTCCGCTTGATGGTAGGTGGGGTAGGTTTCGTGTCCCGGTCGGAAGTAGAAGATCTTACCGTGGCCACGTGTCCAAGTGGCACCACTGCGAAAGACTTCGCCGCCGGTAAACCATGAAATCAAGAGTTGCTCATCGGGCTGGGGAATTCCGAAGGGTTCACCATACATTTCTTCTTGTGGTATTTCGAAGTAATCGCCGATGCCCTGTAAGATCGGATGTGAGGGCATGGTGTTCCACAAGCGTTCTTTATCGGTGGACTCACGCCATTTCAGGGAGCAGGTGGTGCCGAGGAGTGCTTTGAATATTTTAGCGTAGTGACCCGAGTGGAGTACGATTAAGCCCATGCCTTCCAATACGCGGGTTTTAACCTTTTCCACAATTGCATCCGATACTTCGCCATGTGCCATGTGGCCCCACCAGATCAGTACGTCAGTGTGGCTTAATACCTCTCCGCCGAGTCCGTGTTCCGGCTCATCAAGCGTAGCGGTGCGCAGCTCATAGTCGGTCTCTTTCCCGAGAAAGTTTGCGATCGTCGTATGCATGCCTTCGGGGTAGATGCTCGCGACTTTGGGATTCGACTTCTCATGGCGAAATTCATTCCAGACCGTGACTTGGATTTTTGTGTTCATAGGACTTGCTTGTATGTGGGGAGGCGTGTGATTATTTTGTAAGAGATCGGTTGTGATTAATCTATGGAATTACAGTTATGAAATTGGATAAACCGAGATTAAAGAATCGCACAGATCTGTGAATTATAGTACAAAACCCGCATGGCCGTATTCTCGGAAGATAGAGTTAAGGAAGACTTTTCGCAGCTGATTCGCTTGCATTTGAAACGATTGCGAGCTGGCCGGGTTCGTGTCCATTTACCGGAGCGCTGTCAGTTACATACGCGGCAAGAGAATGCGTTTTTTCATCCCGAGCCAGAGTTCTTTATACAGACTGGCGGAGCGACTGATTTTGTATGTCCTGGGGCGAGTTTTCGTTTAAACAATGGCGATATGTGCGTGATACCGCGCGGGTTACCCCATGCGGAAACACCGATTGACTTAAAAAGACCGTACCGTGTCTTGGTGGTGGGGCAGAGCTTTATCCTAGAGGGGCGTGCGGACCCACAGCGACGTATTTTAAGTGAGCCCTCTTTGCTGTGGGAGAAACGTGTGCGAGCTTTTGAGTGGATGCGCTATTTAGATGACCTTGCGGAACATCATAGTTTACCTGAACCTGACCGAGTGGATTTTGTTCGTTCTCTGGTGGATGCTTTTTTACTGGGTGTGCTATATGAGCTCGGACGAGCGCCAGACGCAGGGCGAGTGATTGAGCCGCCACTTGTGGTGGAGGCTCGCAAGTATGTACGTATTCATTTAAATGAGACAAGTTTGAGCGTGCGTGAGATTGCGGATGCGCTGGCTTGCACGCCCGATCATTTGTCGCGGCAGTTTCATCAAGTTGTCGGTCTCAAATTGATGGCATGGATCGCGCAAGAGCGGATCGCACTGGCGAAGAACCTATTAAAGGAGACGCGGCATAATGTCGCCGAGGTCGGGTGGGCTTCCGGTTTTAATGAACCATCGTATTTTATCCGTGTTTTTAAGCGCTATACCGGACTGACTCCACGCGGGTACCGCATGAGCCTGTTCTCGAAGTGACTGTTACTCTGCCTGACTCTTCTGCACGCTTACATCACGCAGATAGCGGAAGTATTCGGAGTCAGTTCCAAGAATCAAGGTAGAGCTGGGGCCAACTGTCTTGGGATAACTTTCCAAGGTACGTAGGAAGGCGTAAAACTCTGGGTCGGCTCCGAAGGCTTCACTATAGATGCGTGAGGCTTCGGCATCGGCTTGGCCACGTATGACCTCGGCTTTGCGGTTCGCTTCAGATTGTATTTCCGCCAGCGAGCGTTTGGTGTCGCCGTCGATTTCGGCCGCCCGGCCTTGTCCTTCAGAGCGGAATTGCTCTGCGATGCGTTGCCGTTCGGCGATCATACGGTCGAAGACACGCTGTTCGACTGCTTCGACATAGTCGATGCGTTTGATGCGTATGTCGACCAGTTCGATGCCCAATTCCGGCATTTGGCTGGCGGCTTGATCGAAGATGGATTTGACTAATTCCTGCCGGCCGGTTTGGACCTCTTGGAGTAGGATTTCTTCATCGTCTTCGCCGCTGAGTTGCACGCGTGCGAGGTCAGCTTCACTGATTTTCCAATCTTTGGAGCGCACAATTTCAACGAGGTCGGTGGAAGAGATTTTATCTCGAACGACCGAGTCCAAAATATCATTGAGGCGCATGGTGGCACCGCGTTCGTTTTGCACGCGCTGCATGAAGATTAGTGGATCGGCAATGCGCCATCGAGCGGTGGTGTCCACTGAGATGAATTGCTCGCCACGCGTTGGGATTTGGTTGGGATCGCCATCCCATGAGAGCACTCGTTTGTCGAAGCGACGCACTTCTTGAATAAAAGGTGTTTTGAAGTGCAGACCTGGTGTGGTCACAGGCTCGCCGACGGGAGCGCCGAGTTGCACGATGACGGCTTGTTCGGCTTCGTCTAAAATATAGATCGAAGCGCGTAGGCCGATGACTATTGCGATTAGCAAAATGAGCCCGGCGATAAATGGTATTTGTTTATTATTCATGACTAGCGATTGGCGGGCAGTGACATCCGGGCATCACCTAAGTTTAACAGTGGCAGAGGGGCGGTTTGATTTTCGTCCATGATGAAAATTTTGCCGGCTTGGGGCAGCACATCATCAATCATTTCAAGATACATGCGTTGTCGGGTGACGTCGGGTGCGTCGCGATAGGCCTGATACACGGCGGTGAAGCGTTCGGCTTCACCCTTCGCGTCATTCACGCGTTTAGCAGCATAGCCTTGCGCTTCGGCGATGACTTTGCGTGCTTCGCCTTCCGCGCGTGGCACCACTTGGTTGCGGCGTTTTTCGGCTTCGTTAATGAAGCGTTCGCGTTCTTGCTCTGCTTGATTCACTTCATTGAAAGCCGGTTTTACCGGGCCAGGAGGTGTGACATCTTGCAACTCAATGGTGCTGATTTGTATGCCCAGATCGAAGTAATCCATTGCTTTTTGGAGTTCGATGCGGGAGGTGTTGGCCACATGGACCCGCTTCTCTGTGAGCACGTCGCTACCGAGGCTGTTCCCCACAATACGGCGCATGACCGATTCGGAGACATCCCGCAGGGTGACTTCTGGCGCGCGCACGCGGTGTAGAAATTTATCCGGATCACTGACTCGGTATTGGACCACCCATTCTACATCGATGACTTTTAAGTCGCCGGTCAACATTAGCGATTCGTCGCGGTGTGCTTGATCTTTACGGTAGCTAGTGCGCCCGTCGATGCCTTGAGTGCGAAAACCGAACTCTTGTTTGAGTACGCGGGCGGTGGGCACCATTTGCGCGCTGTCGATGCCGAAGGGGAGTTTGAAATGGAGACCTGGTTGTTTGAGCGCGACCACTCGACCAAAGCGTTTGACGACCGCCTCTTCTTCGGGCTGCACTATGTAGTAGCTCGACAAGGCACCCAGGGCAACGATGAACAGGAGTGGAACGATCAAAAAGAGCTTTCTATAACGCCGCAAGGCATCCCAGTCTATATCATCTAGAGGGTTTCTTTGCATCGGAGGAGGGGTGTTTCTATTCATATAATAATTTGTTAACTGCGCTCGGGTGCACGGCGTTTGCTGGATTTCAGTTTTTGAAAAGCGGCGCGGTAATCATCTATTTTGGCTGGCTTACTGATGTAGTCATCCATGCCGCTGGCGAGGCAGGCAAGGCGATCTTTCTCTGAGGCGTTGGCTGTCAATGCGATGATGGGGAGTGGGGTCTCGCGTTCGCTGCCTGGAATTTTACCTTCAGCTTCTAATTTGCGAATGTTCTGGGTGGCCACGTATCCATCCATGATCGGCATCTGGCAATCGAGAAATACGATATCGTAATAATGCTGAGTGACCTGCTCGATCGCTTCGACCCCATTGTTTGCGGTAGTAACTTCGTTACCCAAGCGGCGTAAGACTGTTTGAGCTAGCCTGCGGTTGACTGCGTTGTCGTCGACCACCAGGACGCGTCGCTTCAGTGCGTTCTCGTCTTTACCTTTGATTGGATTGCTCGCGAAGGGTGGTTTGGTAGTTCCACTTTTTGTCTGTAGAGATGCTGTGCAGGGAATGTTGCAGTGCATGATTGTGCCTTTGCCGACGACGCTCTCGACCTTGATTTCGCCGTTCATTAAATTGATGATACGTTTACAGATCGCAAGTCCTAGGCCGCTGCCACCATATTGACGTGTGGTAGAGCTGTCCACTTGCGAGAATCGTTGAAATAGTTTTTTGACTTTGTCTTGTGGAATGCCAATGCCGCTGTCTGTGACCGTGATGGTGGCGACTCCGTCGTTCGGGGTGCCTCGCCAGTCTGCGGAGATGATGACACTGCCTGTTTTGGTAAATTTGAGCGAGTTGCCGACGAGATTTGTGATGACCTGTTTGAGTCGAGTTGGATCGCCGATGACTTTTGCGGGGAGTGTATCGTCGGTCTTTAGGTCTAGAAGTAGTCCTTTTTGAGCGGCGATCGGCTCCAAACCGGTGGCGACTTCTTCGAGTGCTTTGTGAATCGAGAAAGGAATGCTTTCCAATTCAAATTTACCAGCCTCAATCTTTGAAAAATCGAGAATGTCATTGATTAGGCTGAGTAAGGAGTTTCCTGAGGATTGAATGTAGGTCGCCCAAAGGCGCTGGTCGGCATTGAGTTGACTCGCGCAGAGTAGCTCTGCAAAGCCGACTACGCTATTCATCGGAGTGCGTATTTCGTGACTCATTGTGGCGAGAAATTCGCTTTTAGCCTGGTTTGCCGCATCTGCGATATAGTGTGCATGTTTTGCCTCGGACTCAGCTTTTTGACGTTCTTTAACTTCGTTTTGTAGTTGATCATTGGCTGCGTTTAATTCCTGTGTGCGTTCTTCAACTATCTTTTGAGCTCTAAGGTTGGTTGATTGTAGGTTTGCAACGATAACGACTAATAGACAGGTTCCGAGGGCTAGGCTTGCAGCTGCGATTGTAGCAGGTGCGGTTTCTTGTTGCTGGAAACTGGTGCCTCGGTTCCAACCAAAGCTGAAGGTTTGGTTGGCTAATTTTAAGCTGCTTATGTGAGAGTATTCAGTGCTTGTATGGCTTGCCTTGGCTCCAGTGGTACTATAAATGAAGCTGCTGGAGCTAATAATTGAGCTATCGTAAATGCTGAAGCGGATTTGATCTTCACGATTGCCTAGGACGCCCTCTAAAAAGACTTCTGTGATAAAAGGGGCATAGCTCCAGCCGATGAAGGATTGGCGGCGTTCTTCAATTGTGTTTGTCTCTGCTCCTGGACGATACATGGGGTAAAAGACCAGAAAACCAGGGCGCGACTTGCCGTCTTGCACTAGGATAATACGATCCGTCATGGCAGCTTCTCCGCTGTCTCTAGCTTGTTGGCCCGCTGTTTGTCGGTTAATTTCGGAAGCGACATCGAGTCCGAGAGCTTGGTGATTTATTTTGAGTGGCTCAATGTAGGTGATGATGTAGTGCTCGTAACCCAATACACCTACAGGCGGACGCTCTACCTTGGGCACTTCTTTGATCTTGAAATCAGAGAATCCACTGGCTCGCTTACGAGCTACGAAGTTCTCAATCTCAGTATCATTGAAGGGCTGGATGAAGCCAATTCCATTGATGCCTGGATAGCGTTCGACGATTTTCAAATGCTTGACGAAGGAGCGCCATTCCTCTGGTCGAAGTTCCTCTGAGTTGATATAGATGCCTGCACCTGCGATTAAAGTATTCACGTAGGTATCGAGTCTATCGGTGACTGCAGTTTCGATATCGTGGATGAGTCTAGTGAAGTTTTCTTCGTCAACCTTCGTGGAGGCATTTTGCAATATTACGTATACGATCCCGCTGGTCGCCCAGCCGGCGATTAATAATGTAGAGGAGACCGTGAAGCGACCTCTTTTATATAACGATGCTACCGTTAATGAGGTGACCGATAAGGCGACTAAAAAGGCAACTAGAGAGAGTAGCTCATTGTTGGATGAGGCGAAGGGGTTGGTTGCCGGCTTTGTAATGATTGTGATCACAACAAAGCTTGCAAAGCTGAGTGTGCTTAGGGCGCAGCCCTCTTTGCCGAATAAACTGCATGCGGGTATGAGTAGTGCAAAGGCGAGGAAATAATATGCAGAGCTTGGTTGAGCAAAAAATAAGAAAAAATAAACTAAGAGAGTTAGAGTACTGAGGCATGCTAATTTTATGAACCACTTGATCGATAATTTCGGTATTGTGAATGACAATATAGCTGGAACGATGATCAATATCCCGATGGCATCACCAGCGAGCCAAGTTAGTGCTAGATGCCAAAATTTTAGCGGCTCAGCATATGTATTCAAATGCATGATGCTCAGGCTGCCAATTGTGGCTGCGACCATGGGTGCAAAAAGGGATGTGCCTAGGATCCAAATTGGAATCGAGTATGGGCCTAATTGCGCTCCTAGTGAGCGAATCCGTCCGAGGAACCAGCAGGCAACGGCGGCTTCGCCTGTACTTCCAATTGCGATGACAAAGGCACTCAATAGTGTGATATCATTGCCAGAGTTCGCGGCAAATGCTCCAGCTAGAATGCCTGGGATAAGACGGTAGCCGCCTAGGAAAATCGCTGCTGCAGCGAAGCCACTCGGGGGCCATACGGGGGATATATTGCCCTCAATCGCCGCTAGTTGAAAGCCTACGCTGGAGGATGCCCATCCGATGAACATCATCAATAGGTTGAAAAGAAGTGGGTGAGTCTGTACTTTCTCGGCTAGTGGCGGAGAAGTGGGGATGCGTCCAATCACGGTGCTATGTGTTCTAGAAGGTGAGTTGATAGTTACCAAGTAGTATTATTGCGGTATAATTGAATCTTCCGAGGTCAAAAAGCGATCAATTGATCTTAGTTGGTTGGTTTCTGGGCTTGGTGACAGCATCCGGGTAGAATTATCTGTATCCGTGGGCTGGACTCTGGCTAGTGGCCTCGCATATTGCAGCGCGTGTTCCCATCTAACCATACTATTTTAGCTCATTTAAAGCGGGAGTCCGAAGCCTTGGGATTTCATTCCTTGGGGGTGACTACCGTACCTTTGGAGCTGCGGCGGAAGTATTACACGCAGTGGATCGCCGACGGAAAGCACGGCTCAATGGCTTGGATGGCGCGGAACAATGATCGCCGCATGCATCCCGAGCGTTTGATTCCCGAGCGCGAAGCAAAGTCGATTATTTCGCTAGCACTTAATTACTATCAGCCGAATCCCAAGCGTGGTTACCGCGTGGCTAAATATGCGCTAGGCGATGATTATCATAATTTCATGCTGCGTCGACTGAAGCGGCTCTGTCGGATTTTACGCGAAGAATACGGAGGCGAGCAACGGCCTTACGTCGATACCGGACCACTGCTAGAAAAGCCCATCGCAGCGTCCGCCGGACTTGGCTGGCAGGGGAAAAGCACGATACTGATCGAGCCGAAGCGGGGCACTTGGAACTTCCTGGCCAATATCGTCACGACACTTGAGTTGCCTGCTGGCGTGCCGCAGAAAGATCGCTGCGGTACTTGCACACGTTGCCTCGATGCCTGCCCAACGAGGGCGATCACCGCGCCTTATCAGCTCGATGCGTCCAAGTGTATTTCCTATCTTACCATCGAGCACGATGGGGCGATACCACTAGCGTATCGTAAGGCCATCGGCGACCGTATGTATGGCTGCGATGAGTGCCTCGACGTGTGCCCATGGAATAAGTGGGCGGTGCCGACCGTTGAGCCAAAGTTTGCCACGCGTGAGTTGCCCAGTCTCAGTGAGATGTTGCTCTGGGATGAGGTGACCTTTTCCGAGCGTATGCAAGGCTCGCCGCTACGACGCTTAAAAGTGCATCGTTTTAAGCGTAACATCTGCGTGGTTCTAGGGAATGTTGGCACGGAGCAGGATTTGGCGGCACTCAAGCTTGTTGCCGCTGATGCCGACGCCATGGTGGCCGAGCACGCGGAATGGGCGATTGCTCAGATTATGTATCGGGTGGATTGTCTGCGATGACGTGTATCAATTGAATGTTGCATGCTGTGGATCGGAGGCGTTTGTTTACTAGCCATATTATATGCGAATTCTCGTTGTCGAAGATTACAGCCCCTTGCGTAAAGCGATGGTAGAGTCCTTGGAAACTGCTGGCTATGCGGTGGATGCCGCTGCGGATGGTGAGGAGGGGCTGTGGTATGCGCAAAATCACGATTACGATACGATCGTTTTGGATATTATGCTGCCGAAGATGAACGGATTGAAGGTTTTGGAAGCGATTCGTAGTGAGGGCAAAGGCGTGCCTATGATTATCATTAGCGCACGTGACTCGGTGGAACATCGCATTGAGGGCTTAGATGCGGGAGCGGATGATTATTTAATTAAGCCATTTGCATTAAAGGAGTTGCTGGCTCGTGTTCGGACTCAGATGCGTAAGGCTTACGGTAAAACTGCGACTCGTTTGGTGGTGGGGGATTTAGAAATTGATTTACCTGCGAAGCGGGTGGGGCGCGGTGATGAAGAGGTGAAACTGACTGCCCGAGAATACAGTCTGCTCGAATATCTGGCGCTGAGGGAGGGCGAGGTCGTTTCACGGCAAGAGATTTGGGATCATGTTTATAATTATTACGAAGATGCTTCGAGTAATGCGGTCGACGTCTACATCGGCTATTTGAGGAAGAAGCTCGGCTCCAAAGATGGGGCAACTTATATCCAGACACGTCGTGGACAGGGCTATTTATTGGAATATCAACAGGAATGAACTTTGTATCCATACGGAGTCGACTCGTAGTTTGGATTGGCCTGATGGTGACGCTGATCCTCGCGCTGGGGTCGTATGTGATCTATGTGACGGCGCGTTCAACTTTGTATCAGGAGATTGACCAGAACCTAGAGTCGATTCTGGTTCTGCAGCAGTTGGAGTTGGAATTTGTTGATGGGGGCATTTATCATGAGTGGTTGCATGATATTGAGAATGATGATGCACGGGCAAAGACGACTTACATCCAGGTTTGGAATGAGGTGACCGGGGCGGTGACTCGTTCGCCTGCATTGGAGGGGATGGACTTGCCTCACCTATTTGGCTCCGAAATCGCTCGCTATGCGGATGTGTTATTGCCGGGAGGGCATCATGGCCGAGTGATCGGTAAGCAGGTTTTTCCTGTGGTGGAATGGCACGAGCAGCATGTGGCAACTAGCAGTGTAGAGCACTTTGATGTGCCTGCTCACTATATGGCAATCGCGCTTGATGTGGAGGCAGCAGAAAATGCGATGAGGCGGTTGGTTGGGACTTTGATGCTAGGCTTGGTCTTCTCTCTGCTGGTCAGTTTTGTTACGATTCGTCTGATTATTTCGTTTTCATTTCGTCCGCTCGAACGTCTTGGGCGAGTCATTGTGGAGACGAATGTGAATGATCCGAAGGCAGTGCTCGAAGTGCCGCATGATTTGCCGTCAGAACTGCGGGGCTTAGTGTCGTGCTATCAAGAGCTTTTTGCTCGAATCAGTCTGGTGCGTGAGCGTGAGAGAAAGTTTTCTGCCAACGTAGCGCATGAGTTGCGGACGCCGCTGGCGGGCGTCGAGGCCACTTTAGAGCAAGCCTTGGTGACAGAACGAGACGCTAGGGATTATAAGCAGCGTATTGAGTGTGCGCAGGATATTGTCCGAAAAATGGGTGACTTGGTCAATCGGCTGATGTGGTTCTCGCGTTTATATAATAAGTCCGAAACCGTTGCGATGACGCCCATCGATCTAGCTTTGATCCTCGATACACGCTTAGCGATCTTGCGAGGGCGTATTGCGGAGCGAGATTTGCGAGTTGAAACTAAAATTCCGTCGCAGTCATGCCTCGTGGCAACGGACGAGACTTTGATCAGTGTATTGATGAATAATTTGATCGGCAATGCCGTGGCGCATGCCGATCGTGGAACTGAGGTGCGGGTTGCTTTGCGTTCAGTGGACGGCGTTATTTCTATTCAAATTTCGAATGCGTGCCGCACATTCGAGCAGACGGAGCTAGAACATATTTTTGAGCCTTTTTATCGAAGTGATACTGCGCGGAGTTTGGACGAGGGGCATACGGGGATTGGTTTAGCGCTCTCGCAAGAGATCGCAAATCTATTGGGTATCGAGCTTAAGATCCATTTTAGTGAAGACTCGATTTTTACAGTGGAAATACGGTTTTCTGAAAATAACGATCAATTCTCATAATCCTATCATGTAGGAAACGCTATGATACGGCCTTAAATGACTTCCCGTTGGAAGTTTTTGGCAATCATAGATGAATCAGGAAATACAACAATCACTTCTCCCAGAGAGGTCTCAACGCGTATGACATTGACACAAATGCAACGCAGGTGTCTTTGGGGCTTCTTGGTTCTGGCTGGTATTTTGAGGGTTTTGATGATCTTCGAAATTCCGTTCACTGACACGACAGAAGCTCGCTACGCCGAAATCGCTCGCAAGATGGTAGAGACCGGCGATTGGATTACGCCACAGTTTGATTATGGTGTTCCTTTCTGGGGGAAACCTCCATTGCATACTTGGGTTTCCGCCGCCGGAATGAAGTTGTTCGGTGTTGGGCATTTGGGTGCGCGTATCTTTATATTTCTCATCGCAGTCGCGACGGTCTGGATGCTCTACGCTTGGGCGAAATCTTTTAAAGGACGTGACTACGCACTCGCTGGTATTGTGATGCTATCGAGCTCCGCACTTTTTTATTTAGCTAGCGGCACCGTGATGACAGATCTAGTCATGGCGTCGGGGGTCTTTCTCAGTATGGTTGGTTTTTATGTTGCCGTCTCTGGGCGAAAGCATGCCCGCATTTGGGGTTATATGTTCTTTGTTGGGTTGGGCCTCGGGATGTTGGCAAAGGGGCCTGTTGCAGTGGTTCTTACTGCGATTCCAGTCGGGATGTGGGTGTTGCTGAAAAAGCGCTGGGTTGATACTTGGCGCAACATGCCTTGGGTGGAAGGGAGTTTGCTGGCCGCCTGCATCTTTTTACCATGGTATGTCGCTGCAGAAATGAAAACTCCGGGCTTTCTCGAGTATTTCATTCTCGGCGAGCATTGGCATCGTTTTCTGGATAGCGGATGGAAGGGGGATCTTTACGGGCATGGACATGCCGAGACGAGAGGCACTGTTTGGCTCTTTTGGTTTGCCGCCGTATTGCCGTGGAGCTTTTTCTTTCTTGCTCCATTGCGTTGGGGCGGGCGAATTTATCGGGGGATTAAGTCCGAGGAAAATGGCTGGTCACTCTATCTGCTTTGTTGGGCGCTTTCACCCATGTTGTTTTTTACCATGGCGACGAATATCATCGCCACGTATGTGATCACCGGGCTTCCCGCGGTCTGCTTCTTGGTGATTGATATGTGGCAGTATGCGGGGGAGGGGGCACCGACACCTAAACGTGGAGTTGTCAGGTTTTATGTCGCAACTGTTAGTGTTGCCATGCTTCTTTTTACATTGGTCTATGGGGCGGCTGTGCTGGGCGGTTCTTCTGTTGTTCAAAAATCGCAGAAGTATTTGATTGAAGACGCTAATCAAATTCGCGGCACGGATGGCGGTGATATTTACTATTTAGACAAGCGCTATTATTCAGCTGAATTCTATTCAGCCGGTAAGGTGCATACGGTTAAAGGTCTCGACCAGCTGGATGAGATTTTGAACAACGGGGAGCGGGATTTTCTAGTTTTGCGCAAAAATCGCATGGCTAAGTTGCCTGCTGATTTTTTAACGAAGTTTAAGCTGGAACGCCTATATGCAAGAGACGCTCTTTATTATGAACTGTGAATCATTAAATTCCACGGTGCATTCATTAGGCAATCGCGGTCTGCGTGAGCTCGATGCTTCGTTTCTTGCGCGTCAGTTTCTTAGTGAGTGCCCGCAGGTGTCTTGCGTGGTGCCCGCCTATAACGAAGCAGAAAATATCGATGCGACCATAACCTCGATTGCGGAGGAGATGATTCAACTACGTCGAGACTTTGAAATTATCGTTGTTGATGACGGTAGTTCCGATGCGACAGTTGTCGAAGCAAGGAATGCCATCACTCGATATCCGGTGCGTGTGATTTGCCTGTCGCGGAATTTTGGTAAAGAGAACGCGATTACTGCCGGCATGCGAGCCGCGCGCGGGAAGGCTTGTATTGTAATTGATGCCGACCTGCAGGAGCCGATTTCTTACTTGCAGGATTTTCTCGAATATTGGGATGCTGGCGTGGAAATGGTTTATGGTGTGCGCGCACATCGCGAGGACGAATCATATTTTAAGCGCAAGGGGGCGAATGCCTTTTATTGGTTGTTAGGGAAAATGACCTCGGTTTCGATTCCTGCAGACTCGCGGGATTTCAGGCTGATGGACCGTCAGGTGGTTGATGCCATTCTGTCGCTTCCTGAGCGCAACCGCTTTATGAAGGGCTTGTACAGTTGGGTCGGGTTTAAGTCGCAGGCGGTGCCAATTGTAATCGATCAACGTCAGAACGGGAAGTCGAAGTTTAACTATAAGCGTTTGTTCGACCTTGCCTTGACTGGCTTGACCTCGTTTTCAGATTGGCCATTGCGTGTTTGGACGGGGGTGGGAGTGGTTATTTCCATGCTCTCGATTTGCTACGCATTGATTATTGCAGGGCGCACGCTCTTTTTCGGATCGGATGTGCCGGGGTGGGCGACTCTGACAGTAGCCGTTTGTTTCCTTGGTGGCGTTCAGATCTTGTCCATCGGGGTGCTCGGCGAATATATGAGTCGCGTGTTCTCTGAGGTCAAAGCGCGTCCTGGGCATATCGTATCCGAAGAGTATAGCTATTTGAAGGAGATGTGACTGTGTCTTTGAGCTTAATGTTTCAAATGATTCGATTCGGTGCAGTGGGTATCATTGCCAGCGGCTTGCACTACTTAATTGCGGTCACGATGATCGGTTTTGATGTTTGGCCGCTCTGGGCGAATGTCTTCGCATTTGTGATTGCGTTTCATTTCAGCTTCTTAGGACACTTTTATTGGACCTTCGCCGATGCGGAGGCCTTCCGATTGAGGAAGGCAGTGCGTTTTTTCTGTGTCGCGGTGATCGGATTTTGTATTAATGAGAGCCTCTATTATTGTTTGCTGCGTTGGACGGAACTCAGTCCTCAGTGCTCTTTGTTGTTTGTGTTGATCCTAGTGGCTGCGATCACTTTTCAGCTGAGTCGTCTCTGGGCGTTTCGGGCGCGTCGGCTCGAATCGATTTGATCTATTCGGCAGCAGCAGGCGATCCCATCTCTAACTACCGAGTTTGATCAATACGATGCCGAGTAGTAGAAAGAGGATGCAGATCGCCTTAGGCTTAAAGTTGAGTTCTTTATGAATGAAGATGCCACCGAGAAAGGTGACGACCACGGCGCAGCGGCGGATCGGGGAAATGACGGCGATCAGTGCGTCTTCTTGCGCGATGGCAGTGAAATAGAGGAAATCTGCAGAGAGTAGCAGTAGTCCTATCAAAGGGATCGACCAGCGCCATTCGAAGTGCCCGCGTGGCCACGCACCGCGCAGCCAGAGTAGATAGAACGGTGCCATGACGACTACTAAGTAGAGCGAAAACCACGCTTGCACGGTGGCGGGCTCGATCCACGCGCTTTGCAGTAGGAATTTATCGTAGATCGCGCTGCATGCGCCGATCAGCGTCGCGGCGATCATGAAGGCGACCCATTTGTCGCGGGTGAAGTGGATGCCCTCTAGTTTACCGACAAAGGAGAAGGCGTAAAAAGCGCCCAGTACGATGGCGATGCCGCCCCATTGCCAAGCGCTGGGGCTTTCTTTCATTAAAAAGACGGCCAGTAGGATCGTCCAGAGCGGGCTGGTCGCTCGGATCGGCCCTGCAATAGACAGCGGCAGGTTCTTGAGTGCGAAATAGCCAAATATCCAAGAGCCCGCGACGAGTGTTGACTTTAAAAATAAGAGCAGGTGCTCGTGCGCTGCCAGTGGTGTCACTAGGAATTGGGCCGAAGGGAAATTGAGCGGGGATAGGTGAGACCATAGCACGAAGGGACTCCACACCAGCGCGCTGGTGACGATCCCAAAGAAGAGCACCGGCAGGACCGCGTTATCGCGCAGTGCGTGTTTTTTGGCTAGGTCATAGAGACCAAGTAGAAGAGCGGAGCAGATACTGAGGGCGATCCAAGACATCGGTGCTGTGGTGTTAACTGCTGGTTGGCGTTATGCCAATTTACCGGAATTTACCTAATTACCGGTTGAATTCACTCTTATAAGGTCAAAATACTCCTCTGTGCAATACGTGGTGGGTTTTTATTGCGCTCCTTGTGCGAATCGTAAACATCGCGTAATTACCACTGCTACTCTCTACTATGAAAGATACTTTTATTAGCTCCGAAGGCCGGATCGGCCGCTTCGTATTTATTGTGCGCGTCGTGCTGCTTGTCCTCTTAACTCTGGGGGTGACTAAGGTCGCTGTTGATTATTTTGATCATTGGCATCATGGCAATTATAGCCCTTTGGGACCATTTGTGGGCATCGTCATCGCGATGTTCTGCTTGTTCGCGGGGCTCATGCAGATGCTGAAGCGCCTGCGTGATATGGACAAGCCTGCTTATTGGACCTTGCTCATGCTGGTACCAGGACTGAATCTGCTGGTGCTGCTCTATGTGGCCACCGCTCCCTCGCAGTCCAAGTAGTCTCGTCCAGTAGCCCAGCCAGTGGTGTCCACTAGTCTAATTAGACTCGCTGGGCTCAATTAAATGCGTTTCGGGGCACTTCGACTGCAATATAGGCATTGACCGTAAAATGCCTTTGCCCTCTAATCGCCCGCTTTTTCCAGTGCGGCGTGTTTTATCGCCCACCTCATTCAACACACATACACACCGTGAAAACCGACGTTCAAGACATCAACGCAACTCGCAAAACTATCGCCGTGACAGTCACTTCCGAAGAAGTAACTGAGCTCGAGGCGAAACTTATTAAGGATTTTCAGCGTCAAGCCAAGATCCCAGGCTTCCGTCCTGGTAAAGCACCTGAGAACATGGTGCGCACACGCTTTGCTAAGGATATCAAGCAAGAGCTGAATCAGCGTGTCGTCTCTCAAGCACACCAAGAGGGTGTTGCGGGCGCTGATTTTGAAGTATTTACCATTGTCGAACTTGACGAGGGCGAAATTGCTGGCGGCCAAGACGCAGTGGTTACTTTCACCGTGGACGTTGTGCCTGAGTTCGATGTGCCTGCTTACGAAGGCCTTAAGGTGACCAACACGCCAACCGAAGCTACTGACGAAGATGTCACTAAGATGCTGGATCAAATTCTTAGCCAGCGTGCCGAATACAATGTAGCTGAAAAGGCTGCTGAAAAGGGCGACTACGTGCAATGTGGCTACGAAGGTAAGATCGGCGACGAGTTGGTTGCTGATCTGGTGCCTGAGACACCTATGTTTGGCACGCAAAAGACTACTTGGGAGGAAGCTGGCAACGAAGACGCACCTGGCGTCCGCGCTGTGGTGGATGGCCTCGTCGGTATGAAAGCGGGCGACAGCAAGGAAGTCACCATGGAGTTTCCTGAAGATTTCCAGCCTGAAGCACTCGCTGGTAAGACTGCGGTCTACACGATCGAAGCTAAGGAAGTGCGTGAGAAGGTTATGCCCGAAATGGACGAAGCTTTCTTCACTAGCCTACAAGTTAAGGACGAAGCTGAGTTGCGCACTAAGATCGCCGAAAACATCGAAAACCAGAAGAAGCAGCAAAACGCAAACTCGGAGCGTCAGCAAATCACCGAAGCCTTGCTTAAAGCGGTTGATTTCCCCATCCCGGAAAGCGGTGTTGAGAGCGAAACTGAAGCTGTTTTGCGTGACTTTATGCAGCGCAATATGCAACAAGGCGTCTCGGCTGAAGAATTTGAAAAGCACAAAGACTCACTGCACGAGGGTGCTAGCAAGGCTGCTCATGACCGCCTGAAGTCTCGCCTCATCCTTTCCAAGATCGCTGAAAAGGAAAAGATCAAGGTTGAGAATGAAGATTTCAGCCGCATGATCATGATGGAAGCACAGCAAACAGGACAAAACCCTGAAAAGCTGGTTAAAGAGCTTCAGAAGGATCAAAACCGCATCAATAAAATGCGCAGCGAGATCATTCTCGGTAAGGCGATGGATCTCTTGGCTGACAAGGCTGAGCGTGAAACTGTCGAGGCGACAGAAGCCGCAGGCGAGTAATTGTAATCAGCTTTGTGTATCGGGTTTGCGTAGATCGTGTGAACCCAACGCTTACAGGAGCGAATCATTCAAAGTAGTGCAGTGTCGGGTCGACACTGCACTACTTTGAATGATCTGATTCGTTCCTTTATTTATCTGGCAAACTGTAGAATCGCCAAAAGCATTTGATATTCGGGGCTTGGTCTATAGTCTAGTCGACTTCATCTTAATTTTATTTAGAAACCAACTTATACACTGTGAGCTACGTACCACTTCCTACTGTTTATGAACGCGAAGGCCGCTCTGAGCGCGCTTGGGATATCTACAGCCGCCTCTTGCGCGACCGTATCATCTTTATCGGCACTCCGATTAACGATTTTGTCGCGAATGCAGTTATCGCACAGATGCTTTTCCTGCAAATGGAAGATCCGAAAAAAGATATCAGCCTCTACATTAACTCCCCCGGTGGCAGTGTGACGGATGGCATGGCGATTTACGACACCATGAACTTCCTTCAGTGTGATACCGTCACTTATTGCGTCGGGCAGGCTGCTAGTATGGCCACTCTTTTGTTGGCTGCAGGCACGAAAGGTAAACGCTATGCATTGCCTAATAGCCGCGTCATGATGCACCAACCCACCGGTGGTGCCACTGGCCAAACTTCCGACATCTCGATCGCCGCGCGCGAAATCCTTCGTTGGCGCTCACGTATGAATGATCTCATTGCCAGCCACACGAATAAGACTGCCGAAGAGATTGCCAACGACTCCGATCGCGATTTTTACCTGACCGCGGAAGATGCCCTCGCTTATGGCATCGTCGATAAAGTCATCGAGGCGAAGCCGATCGGTTAATCCGGTCAGTCCTCAAAAACACACGCTCAACATTTTTTAGATTATGGCTAAGTCCACACGAATGACTTTCTGCTCCTTTTGCGGAAAAGCACAAAACGAAGTTCGCAAAATGATCGCTGGTCCGGCCGGTGTGCACATCTGCGACTCTTGTGTCTCTGTGTGCAAAACCATCATCGACCGTGAATTGTCGGAGGCGGGCGAAGAAGCTAAGCCGAAAGCTCCTGAAACTTCCAGCGGACGTTTTAACCTGCTCAAGCCGGCTCAAATTACGGCTGCCTTGGATGAGCATATCATCAGCCAAGACTATGCCAAGCGTGCCCTCGCTGTCGCGGTTTATAATCACTATAAACGCTTGCGTTCGGAGTCTCGCATTGATCAATCGCCCGATTTCGCTGATCTCGATAGCAAATACGACGATGTGCAAATCGAGAAGAGTAATATCCTTTTGCTCGGGCCAACGGGGAGTGGTAAAACATTACTCGCTCGCACGATGGCCAAGATGCTCGATGTGCCCTTTGCCATTGCTGATGCCACTACCTTAACCGAGGCGGGCTATGTCGGCGAGGATGTTGAAAATATCGTGCTACGTCTATTGCAATCGGCAGATTACGATGTGAAGAAGGCCGAGTGTGGCATTATTTACGTCGATGAAATTGATAAAATAGGCCGTAAAACGGATAACGTTTCCATCACGCGCGACGTTTCCGGTGAAGGTGTGCAGCAGGCGCTGCTTAAGATCCTTGAAGGCACGGTTTGCAATGTGCCACCCCAAGGTGGGCGTAAGCACCCGAACCAAGAATACATTCAGCTTGATACGTCTAATATCTTGTTTATCTGCGGGGGAGCCTTTGTTGGGCTGGATAAAATTGTTCAGAGCCGCGTGGGTTCTAAGGCAATGGGCTTTGATACGGAGCGTAACCGCCACCAAAACGAAGTGCCAGTCAGCGAACTACTGCGCGAAACACAGCCAGAAGATCTGGTTCATTTCGGTATGATTCCCGAATTTATCGGACGCCTACCAATGGTCGCCGTGCTTGATGAGCTCTCTCGTTCCGATTTGGAGCATATTTTGCAAAATACCAAGAATTCTTTGGTCAAGCAATACAGCAAGCTCTTCTCGATGGAAGGTGTGGATCTACACTTTACCCGCGACGGAGTGGCTGCAATTGCGGACAAAGCGATTGAGCTTAAGACGGGCGCTCGCGCTCTGCGTTCCATCATGGAGCGTATCATGCTGGATGTGATGTATGATTTGCCTCAGACTGAAAATGTGGAGAAAGTGGTCATCAATCGCGGTGTTGTCGAAGGACGAGCTAAGCCTAAGCTGCATTACGGCAAGGCAGATCAAGCCACCGAGGAAGCGTCTAAAGATGAGTCTAAGGATTCGTCTGCCGATGCAGCCTAGTTCTGGTCTGGTTGCAGCTTGGTTGTAGTCTGGTTTTGTCAATTCTGCGTGGGCTTTTCGAAGACGCGTGCACCGGGTCGGTATTTAGTATAAGCGTACATCCACTGGATCAGCACTGCGAGGCGATTGCGGAAGCCGATCAGAAACACGAGGTGTACCGCCAACCACAGTAACCACGCGGGAAAGCCCGAAAATTGAAATTTGCCGAATTCAGCGACCGCTGAGGAACGACCGATCGTAGCCATCGAGCCTTTGTCGAGGTAAGCGAATGGGGGGCGAGCTTTCGACTTTTCGTTGAGCTCATTTTCCAGAATGCGAGCGACATGCTTGCCCATTTGCATGGCGGCAGGCGAAACGCCAGGCACGCGTACGCCCTTGCAATCGACTAGGTCAGCGATGTCTCCGATCGCAAAGACCTCGGGGTGACCACGGAGTGAGCAGTCTGGTTCTGTGGCGATTTGCCCTTTCCTGTTGTGATCGCCCGGAAGCTGATCTACCAAGGGGTTTGCTTGCACGCCCGCGGTCCAAATGATCGATTCGGCCTCGATACGCTCGCCACCTACTGTGATGCAAGCTTCTGAAATGTCCTCGACTGCTTGGTTCAACTTGAGTTCCACCCCCATTCGTTCTAGGCTCTCTTGCGCTTTGGCAGAAGAGGCCTCTGAATACATGGTGAGCACGCGATCCGCCGCTTCAACGAGGATGATGCGTGACTGCTCGGGTTTTATGGAGCGAAAGTCTTTTTTGAAAACACGCTTAGTTAGCTCGCTTAACGCACCAGCCATTTCCACGCCTGTGGGGCCTGCGCCTACGACAACGACTGTCATCAATCGTTGTCGTTCGGACGGATCGTGTAGTGCCTCGGCCTGTTCGAAAGCGTTCAGCACGCGTTGTCGGATGCGCCGCGCCTCATTGAGTGACTTCAGCCCGATCGTGTGTTGAGCCCAGGCGTCATTGCCGAAGTAGCTGTTGACCATGCCAAGTGCCACCACCAAGTAGTCATAGTGCAGTGTTTGATGGGAGAGCTCGACAGTCTTCTTTTCCGTGTCAATCGACTGTGCGCTATCCATTAAGACTTGAACGTCTTCACGTCTGGAAAGGATGGTGCGCACGGGCTCAGCAATGTCTGGCATCGCCAAACCTCCGGTCGCTACTTGATATAGTAGAGGTTGGAATAGGTGGTGGTTTTGGCGATCAATGATCGTGATTCGTGCATTGGGATGGCGGAACTTTTGAGTGAAAGTCAGGCCACCAAATCCAGCTCCTAGAACTACAATGTGTTTTTTCTCCGGCATACGTCAGCTTAGCGCATGCCGGAGAAATATCAAGCGGTCGACGGATCTTGCTGATCACAGCGACGCCGTATCCAACTGGCCGCGTTGATCAGTGCGATCATCGTGTGAGATGGGGTCCTTGGGCTTTGATCACTCCTGTTCAGCAGCGTTCAAGGCCTCGCGGTAGCCCGCAGCATAGGCCTCGAATACGAGTTTGATCTCGTCGCGGATGCGGCGAAAGGCGTCGAGCTCGGACTCCTCGGGACGCTGCGCATGGGGGGGATCTTCAAAGCCCCAGTGGTAGCGGCTCACTTTGCCAGGAAAAGTCGGGCAGGCTTGGTCGGCGTTGCCACAGACAGTGATCACGGTGTCGATGCCCGCGTTTAGATATTGATCCAAGTGATCGGATGTGTGGCCACTGGCGTCGATGCCGATTTCCTTGAGTGCTTCGATTGCCAGGGGATGCACCGCACCCTTGGGTTTGGAGCCCGCGCTAAAGACCTCGAAGAGGTCGCCAGCTGCGGCGCGTAAGATGCCTTCAGCCATGTGGCTGCGGCAGGAATTGCCTGTGCAAAGAATGAGTACTTTTTTCATAATGTTGAGTGCGCTTTCGCCTTCATAGAGCTGTCCATTTTATGCAGGATGCGAGTGAAGAAGCCGGGCTTTGTGGCAGTTGCTCGTTGGTGGGCTGTTCTGTTCGTTTTTATAATTAATACCGTTGTCGTAAATTTTAGTTCTTAGCAGCTGTTAGCTGCAGCCGATCTTTTCACAGACGCTGACGGGGCAGTCGTCGTTGGCTCCGGCGATGCGTGCGATGAGTTGGTTGCGGTTGACTAGGTCGCGATGCAGTTGATTGCACTCGGAACACTCGGCTTGGCGAAGATATTGCAGGTTTGCTCGCAGGAGGCCATTGATAGGTGCAATCAGTGAGTAGATCATCCAAGTGCCTTCGCGCTTGGATTCGACTAGGCCGAGTTGCTTCATCGCTGCCAATTGCTTCGACATCTTGACTTGTGGCACCTTGAGCAGCTCTTGCATGTGGCATACGCAGAGCGCGCCTGCCTCTAGTAAGTTGAGGATACGTAAGCGCTGTGGGTCCGCGATGCATTTGTAGAGTCCACTGGCTTCCATGATGCTTTTTGTATTCTTGGTTTGGTATATACTGTCAATAGTATGTATTTATTGTCTGCATTTTTCTTTTAAGCTGGAAGCTTTTTGAACGCCTGTGATTAATTGATGTCTGTTCCAGTAACGACATACTAATATTTTTTCATGAGCCTCATTTTTGTACTCGATTCTCTTTTTATTCAGGCGGCCTCGGGGCCGAATGTATTTACCTATTTCGCGCAGTCGAATCTCGCGGGGCAGGTGGTCATTTTTATTCTTGTTTTATTAAGCATTGTTGCGTGGACGGTGATGTTGGGCAAATACCTCGACCTTTCGAAGCTACGTTCACAAAATCAGCGCTATGAGCGTCTGCTTAGCAAAGAGTCACACTTAATTGCGCTTGACCCTGAGCGTCCGGGGAAGGGCGCCGGACCCTATTATAATATTGTTCGTGAAGCCTTAGAGGCCTTTCGTCGCTACGGAGGTGACTTGACTAATGCGGATCCGCATCGAGCGACTTTACGCATGGGGCATGTGGAAAATGCGCTGCAACGCAGCGTAGCGGAGCAAATTATTCGTTACGAAGCGAAGATGGTGGTGCTGGGCTCGATTATCACGGGGGCTCCATTTTTAGGGCTGCTGGGCACGGTCTGGGGTGTGATGGATGCTTTTGGAAGTATGGCGGGCGCGGGTTCAGCGAGTCTGCAAGGCTTGGCCCCTGGTGTCTCGGGTGCCTTGCTCACCACAGTGGCCGGACTGATCGTGGCCATTCCGTCGGTATTTGGGTATAATTATCTGTTGCAACAAACCAAAATTGCGGTCGTTGAGTTGGAGAATTTCGCCAGTACTGCTGCGGATCGTATCGAGCTCGAAGCACAGGCGGCTGCCAATGCATAGTTTTGGCTTATCTAGTTCCTCATTCTTAATTCTTGATTCCTCATTCTTACTGTGGCCCGTAAATTCCATCGCAAAGACCGGCTTTCTGCTCTGACCGAGATCAATGTCACTCCTTTGATCGATCTCGCGTTTGCATTACTGATTATTTTCATGGTCACCACTCCCTTGCTAGAGCAAACCGTGGAGCTTAACCTGCCAGTCGAGACCGCCAAGAGTCAGCCGGAAGAGCGGGAGGATTTTCAGACCATTTCCATCGATCAAGCGGGAGTCTATTATTGGGGCGCGCAACAAGTCTCTGAGCTGCAATTGGGCGATTTACTGGATACCATGGCGATGGACCCCGCCCCGCCGGTGCTGAGTTTGCGCGCGGATGCGCAGCTGCCTTATCAAAAAGTCATCACCGTGGTCGATATGATTAAGCAGCGTAAGCTCTCCAAGATTAGTCTAGATACCAAAGTCGAATGATGAAATTTTCTAAGAACCCTCCTCTCTGGACCGCGGTGATTTTACACCTGGTGGTTCTGCTGGGCATGTTCTTGGCGACGATCGTGCAGGCTTTTAAACCGAAGGAAAAACCACACGTCTTCGAAATGGTGGAACCGCCCAGCGAACTGAGCCATGCGCAAGCGTCCTCGCCAGAGCCACAGTTGCCCGTCGACCTCCCTCAGGTTGAGCTGCCGCCCGTGCCACAAGTCGAAATTCCGGAACCGCAGCCAGTTGCGCCGACGCCTACACCGCCTAAGCCGACGCCCCAGCCTAAACCGACGCCTAAGCCCAACCCGAAACCGACGCCCAAGCCGGCGCCTCAGTTGATGTCGGCAGATGATTTTTTTAAAGAGCACCCTAAGGAGGCGCCTAAGCCGCGGCAAGTTGTGACGCCTCGTCCAAATATTCAAGTGCGGCAAATCGATGTGCCTAAATTAGTGCTCCCCCGCAATCCGATTGAGAGTCAATCAAACCAGCAGCTTTCATCGCAGCAATTGTCGGCCTTGGCTAGTTATAGTTCACGCCTGCGCTCACGCATTGACGCCGCGTGGACCAAGCCCGCTCAGCTAGCTGGTGTTCAATTGGTGGCTGAGGTGGTTTTTAATGTGTCTGCATCGGGACAGATTACCAATGCGCGCCTGCGCCCCGGATCGGGCAATGCGGCCTTTGATCAATCTGTCCTCGCTGCGTTTCGCATGGCAAGTTCCGCGGGGCCAACGCCGACCGGGCAAGCGCACGAGTTCTCGCTGTCGTTTCGGATGCGGGATTGATTTTTAGCTTGATATCAAGATAGTTGTTGCTAGCTTGAGTGTCATGCCCAAGATTTATCAACATTCTGGTTCGCACCTCTTTCTTCTCTTTTGGAAGGCATCGCACGGGGTGATGCGCTACGATCATAAGAGCATTGCAAAGCAAGGCTTTGCTTCTTTGTCGGACTTTGCGGTGCTGGAAGTTTTGCTGCATAAGGGCGCGCTGCCAGTGAACACCATCGGCGAGAAAGTGCTGCTGACTAGCGGTTCGATTACGACTGCGGTGCAACGAATGGAAAAGAAGGGCTATGTGCGTCGTGAGCGAAGTGAGGGCGATGCTCGCGTTGTGCTCGTGCATCTTACCGAGCTTGGCCACGAGGTGATTGTCGACGCCTTCGCCGCACACGCGGCCAATTTAGACACGCTGTTCAGCGAATTCTCCGAGAAGGAACGCACTCAGTTTGCTGATTTGATGCGTAAGCTCGGTCGCCGTAGTCAAGCGCTGACAGAATAGAAAAATTTACCCATGTATCTTGATGTCAAGGTTTTGTGTGGGCTGAAATACAAATAGAAAGAACAATAAATATGAAAATCAAAGAAATCCTCCTCAATACTTCCAACAGCATCGCGCTCTTACCGATCCGTTTAGGCGTCGGTGTCGTGATGGCTGCGCACGGTTCACAAAAGTTATTCGGTTGGTTTGGGGGCTATGGCCTCGAAGCAACGGGGCAATTTTTCTCTGAGAACCTCGGCCTGAAACCGGGTTTATTGATGGCGGCGATGGCGGGCGGCACAGAATTTGTCGGCGGTTTGCTGTTGATTGTGGGCTTAATGACTCGATTGGCAGGCCTTAGCCTCGCGGGCACCATGGCGGTTGCCATTCTCACCGCGCACTCCAGCGCTTTCTTTGCCTCGAATAACGGCATGGAATATCCGCTCACGCTGCTGCTCGCCAGTCTCACTCTCGCCATCGGTGGTGGGGGAGCCTTCTCGGTCGATCATAAGCTCGCTGCAAAATAATTCATTAGAAAAAGGCACATTCTATCATGACACTTACAAAACAACTCACACGCTCAGAAGAGCGTATGCACAGTGATTTCGACTGGCTGAATAGTCGGCACAGTTTTTCATTCGGCGGACACTATGACCCCGAGCGCATGGGCTTCGGCCCCTTGCGCGTGGTGAACGATGATATCATTGCGCCCAGTGGCGGCTTTCCTTCGCACCCGCATCGGGACATGGAGATCATCACTCTCGTGCTCGATGGTCAGTTGCAGCATAAGGATAGTCTGGGGAATGGTCGTGTGATTCAAACAGGGGATATTCAATACATGAGTGCGGGCAGCGGAGTGGTGCACAGTGAGTTCAACCCTTCGGCGGATCAGCCCGTGCATATCATGCAGATATGGATTCAGCCGAGCGAAACAGGGCTTGAACCACGCTATGCCGATCAGCCGATGCTCGGTGCCGTGGATAACGAATGGAAACTCATTCTGTCCCCGGATGGGCGGGAGGACTCGATGGCGATTCGCCAAGACGCAGATCTGCGCACTCTTCGCTTAAGTGAGGGGAAGTCGGTGTCCTATGTCAGCGATAGTGAGCGGCGCGGCTATTGGATATTCGTCCTGCAGGGTGCCGTTCAAGTGGGGGGAGAACAGCTCTTGCGGGGGGATTCGCTGGCGCTGACAGATGTTGCTGATCTGGACTTTGTGCAGCAAGGGACAGAGGTCGCTCAAGTGATGCTGTTCGACTTGCCTGTCGGTTGAGTCCTTTCGCTCGCCTTTTGTGGCTGAAGCGCTAGCTTTCTCTACATTCGTTCTATTCAAAATACACTTCTAGTTGCTCTGACTGTTCTACTATCGACTGGGGCGCTGCGCGCCGAGTCCTCCTGGGCGAGTCGGGCTTTGTCTATTTTTAAAAGTAGTCCTGCGGCTGATACGGAGCTCGGGAGTGCGTTTGCAAATGCCGATGAATTGGCCAAAGCGCTACGTGAAGCATTGGCCGTTTCTGCCGAACGTGCATTGACTGCACTGGGGCAGCAGGGCGGGTTTGCTAACTCTGAATTGTATCAAATTCCATTGCCCCGCGCGGTTGAGAAATTGCGCAAGCCTTTAGCTTTGATCAATCAAGACTATCGTTTAGATGATGTTCAAGCTACGATCAATCGTGCTGCGGAAGCAGGCGTCGCTGCTGCGCCTGCGATTGTGAAGGAGGCGATCAATAGCCTGGCACTAGAGGACCTTAATACACTTTGGAAGGGAGAGGACGATGCCATTACCCGTTTCCTCGAAAAGAAATCCCGCGCTCAGTTGAGTGAGCGTATGCTGCCACTGATTTCGCAAGCAACGGATGCGACAGGTGCTACGCGAGCATATAAGGAGATGCAGTCGGCTGTGCCAAGTTCAGGGACTGGCCTCTTCTCTAAAATTCAGTCTTTTACCGGAATCGCTGCCAGTGATTTTGATCTGGACCAATATGTAAATGATCAAGCACTGGATGGCCTCTTTACCGCGATGGCTGAGGAAGAGAAAGCGATACGTGAAAATCCTTTAGCGCGCTCGACAGATTTGTTGAAGCAGCTCTTCGGGCAGTAGGCGGGCTTAATTGGCGATGGGGTTTAGTCCCAGCGTTTTGCGTTTGGAAGCGTCTTGAGGAGCGTGTTCAGACCAGTAATTGCTCTTCATTAAACGGTGAGTGAGCACTGCTTGTGTGATGCGCTTGCCGTCTTCGATCTCCTTCCAACTTTGGATGATATGGGGAAATTTTGTTTCATAGTTGATGTGTAGTTCTCGATCGATGTTTTCGTAGCGGATGATATAGCGACTCATTGCCCCTTGAGTGATACGTTCTGCAGTGGCGCGTTCTATGTGGACCGGGCTATGGGCGAATCGGGTATGCACACCGCTCGGTATGATTTGGATGGGCCCCGTGGGAAGGCTTTGAGGCGAGAGGCGTAGCTTGAGCCATACGGCATCTTCGAGTAGGGCATCGCTAAGTTCAAAGTTTTGATCGGCTTCACTTTGAAAGTAGGAGCGCAGTTCGCCACGCCATCCTTGTGTTGTTCGATTCAATTGTGAAAAAGATTGGCCACACCAGTCCTGTACACTGGTGTTTGTTTTGAGCGCCCGGGGGTATCTTTCCAAGTCGATCGGTTGAAAGGTGCTGCTCATGGTGCGGTAGCTGTAGATCCCGGTGTTAAAAGTGCGCAGAGCGTTGAGCTTGAGCACGTCAGTCGATGGCTGCCCCCCGGATTCGTTCTTAACCTGGACATCGGTTAGGAAGGGTTCGGTGACGTAGATGAATTCGACGTGCCCTGGGTGAGACTCTCCGTAGCGTGTTTGAGTTAGTTCGTAGCGGTTGATCTCTGCGCCGTTGAACCAAAACTCACGAACTTGGTTGGCACTTAGCGATGCTGTGAGGGTGAAGGTGAGGCAGTAGTAGACCCCAATCTGGATTTAGGCGCCACTTATTTGTTGGAGGACATTCGTAGTGATTGTGGGGATGATTATGGGCGGCTGCATATTTTCTGGCTTCACGCCAGTCCACACTGGCAGCTTAGTGACAATCTCAAGTTCAGCATGCGTCACGTGCTGGGCCTGCGTGAAATTGAAGGCAGCGACGACTACTGGATCTCGCGGCATCGTTTCGGGCTGGATTACAAATTGGAAGATTATGGTCGGCTTGTGGGGATCGGTGCCAGCACTGAAGTATTCGTTCGCTATGATACAGACGAAATATTTGAAAATCGCTTCATCCCCATCAAGACCACCTTCAAAATTAGCGCGCGCAGTAAACTGTCATTGTATCTAATGACACAATCCAAACGCGCAGTCGGCGGCTCTAGCTGGAAGACTGCCTACGTCTTTGGGCAATCCCTGAGCTACAAGTTTTAGAATAAACTTGCAGTGTTATTTCATATTTGAAATGAATTTTAAATATGGAAATTAAATGCTCGTCTGATCGCGTAGAAGCAAGTGCGCCTGCATTGGAGCGTGGCTTACGCTTGCTACAGCTACTCGAAGGCCATTCATCAATGAGTCTGGACCAGATTAGTCGACAATTAGAGACCCCAAAAGCGTCTACACTCCGCCTATTAGCCACCTTGGAACAAATGGGAATTGTTCGCAAGATTCCGGAAAAGCGGTATCAGGCACTCTTTCGACTCCAGCCTCTACAATCTCCGATCGAGCGCTTTCGTGATTCGCTGAAAGCACGCATGACAATGTTAGTTGCATCCACCGATTGCACTGTCGAATGGTATGAACCCACCTGCGACGGCATGCAGCTCATCCATCAAACTAATCCTGAAACTGAGCTTTGCGTTCAAGCTCGACCGGGCTTCCTACGTGACTGGCACACTGAGCTTGAAGCGGTTATTTGTGTCGGCCACGCATTTGCTTCACAAGCTCCGCCGCTAAAGAAGAGTCAGCATTATACAGCCAATGGAATCCTCTGTCCGATCGACCGCGAGGAAATACAAAAACGTATCCGTCACGCAAAGTCGCAACAAACAGCCTACGATCTTCCTTTTAACTCCAATGGAGTTCGTCGATTTGCCGCTGCAGCTTTTGACCCCGATGATTTGTCATTTCTCGGCGTGCTTGCAGTCGCTGAAGTGTACCACTTCTCACGGGCAAACGAACCTGAATTTATCATTCAATCCCTAACTCAAACGCTCAAACAGTAACTATGCGCATACTATACATCGATATCGACAGTCAACGCCCAGATCATTTAGGGTGCTACGGCTATCATCGCAACACCAGTCCAGCGATCGACCAGATTGCTAAAGAGGGCGTCGTCTTTGACCGTTGTTATACACCCGATGCACCCTGCCTCCCATCACGCACTGCGTTCTACTCAGGGCGTTTCGGAATACAAACTGGCGTTGTGGGGCATGGAGGCACCGCGGCTCAACCCAAAATTGAAGGAAGTCAGCGCGGCTTCCGTGACAATTTTGATGAACACGGGCTCGCTCGTCAGTTGCAACATCTCAATTATCACACTGCAATGATCAGCCCCTTCGGTCAACGTCATGCGGCATGGCATTTTTATGCTGGCTTCAACGAAATACATAACACCGGACAAGGTGGTGCTGAATCCGCCGAAGTTGTGCAACCTGTTGTCAGTAAATGGATGGCTGATAATGCTTCGAAGGATAACTGGTATTTGCATATTAACTATTGGGACCCCCATACCCCTTATCGTGTGCCCTTGAACATCGAAAATCAGTTCGAGAATGAACCACTGCCTGAATGGTTATCCGATGAGGTGATCGAAGCCAACAATCAGAAAGTGGGCCCGCACTGTGCACACGAAATCGATATGTATACTGGAAATGGTCATCCCGCGTATCCTCGTCATCCTGGTAAAGCAACTGACCGTGAGTCCGTGCGTCAAGTGATCGACGGTTATGACATGGGAGTCCGCTACGTAGATGATCAAATTGCTTGCATCGTGGAAGACTTGAAAGCGGCGGGTGTTTACGACGATACCATGATTGTGATTTCAGCTGATCACGGTGAAAATTTAGGAGAATGGGGTCTTTACGGTGAACACGGCACCGCTGATGACATTACCTGCCGCGTTCCATTGATTATTAAATATCCAGGCGGTGCTAAAGGTATTCGCAATAGTCAGTTTCATTACAATCTCGATTTTGCTCCAACAGTCATGGAATTGCTTGGAGGTAAAATACAAGCTATTTGGGATGGCGAGTCCTATGCTCCGGCCATTACGGAGGGCTTGGATATGGGGCGCGATGAAGTCACGATTAGCCAATGCTGCCATGTTTGCCAGCGCTCAGTCCGCTGGGGGAAATGGCTTTATACGCGCACTTACCACGATGGTTTCCATCTTTTCCCCCAAGAAATGCTGCACGACCTTGAAGCGGATCCACACGAGCAAAACGACTTGGCACTAGATCATCCGGAGCTCTGCCGTGAAGGCCAATGGCGCCTGTCAAGGTGGCACGATGCGCAAATGCAGAAAATGGCCTTAACTGGAAACGATGTAGTGGACCCGCTGTGGACTGTGATTCGCGAAGGTGGCCCCTTCCATGCTTCTCTTACGCATGGGCAACCTGGGGCCGAAGGGTTTGAAACTTACATGCAGTACCTTGAAGCTACTGGCCGACAAGCCGGAGCGGACGCACTCAGAGAAAAATATACACCGATCATCAATCAGATTAAAAATTAAGCATTCGACAATAATTTCTGAAACTCAGGCAAACTTGCCATGGGTTTGAGTGCCTCATCGCTCCCGAGCTCTGCTCGATAAGATTCAGTAAAATGAATCGCTCGCTGTAGTGATTGGATCGCTTCATCACTACAGCCCATGGTAGAATAAGCGCGCGCGAGTTGGTAATGCGCCTGACTGTTTTCGGCATCGATGTCGAGCGCCTGGGTGCACAGGTTGGCTGCCCATTGCGGTTCGTCTAGTTGCAGCACGGAGTGTGCTTTATAGGTGAGAGCTTCTACGTCTTGTGCGTTGTGTTTCAGGATTTCATCATAGAGCGCGATCTTCTGCGCGGGGCTGTTTTCTTGTCCCGCTCGCAACCAGAGTGCTTGTATGTCTTGGGTGCGCTCGATTTCTTCGCGGTTTTCTTCGATGTGTTGTGCCTTCTGTTTGACTACGCGTTCAAGCTTTTCGAGTCGTGTTTCATACACGTCGATCAGCTTCGTTACGCGACCTTCAGCGGCCACTTGAATACGCTTCTGCACGTCGCGCATCGACGACCAGCCCATGATCACCAGAATGGAAGAGACCCCCGCGATGAGATAAAAGAAGTAAGTCACCGTGTCAGTGGAATATGCGACCGCGCGGTCTACGGAATTGTGCTCGCGGTCGAGGATCTGTTGCATGAGTTCATGTTTCTGTGCGGCCATCTCGCTGCGCAGTGTTTTTAACTCGTCCAATACATAACGCTCAATGAAAGGGGAGTAGAGTGGCTCCTGCAGTGATTCGATGCTATCTGCATAGCTCCCTTTGGATGACGTAGGGTCCACCTTCGACGCGGCCCCGTCGAAGGCCTGTGCGCCGGCATTGACCGAGCCCAATAATGTGAGCGCCAAGACGAAGGCCCAGTGTGCGTAGCATGGGGTCTGCTTTATCATTGAGATCATTAATTGTGCTTAAGCCGCATTGGCGATGGAGCCGCGCGGTACGTCTTCTTCGACTAAGACGCGGTGCAAACTGCGGATGGTTGCCTCATAATCGGACTCTTTCACAATAAAGTTGATGTCTACTTGTCGCATCGATTGGCCGGTGGCTAGAATATTAATGTTATGCGCCGAGAGTGCACCTGTGGCGCGCGCCATGATGCCGGGAATTGTCATATTACTGCCGATTGCGGAAACAAAGGCGACGCGCTGTTGATCGATCTCAGCATCGGGGTAACGCTTTAGTAGTCGCGCGCGAATGCGCTTAATTGTTTGCAGGTTGGCATTGATGTAGTGAGTGATGGTGTTGGCATTCACTCCCTTGGATACGATATGTGCTTTGCACTGCTGAATCGTTTCTACGATGTCTTGATCATACTCATGGAAGTTGCCCGCGATGTCTTGATCAAATAGGGTGAAGGCATAGATGTCGGTGCACCCGGTGATGATTTCGACCTGTGCCCGCTCGCGCGTGAAGCCGGTGGTGATGAGTGTGCCGGGGTGCTGTGGCTCAAATGTGTTTTTTACCACTAGCGCGATGTCGTTTTTGCGTAAGCCCTTCGCCGCACGCGGATGGATCGCTTCCATGCCGAGGTTGGCCAATTGGTCGGCGACATCGTAATTGGTGCGCCCGATTGGCTCTGCGTTTTGCTCGCCGACGATGCCGGGGTCGGCACTGCTCAAATGAAATTCTTTGTGAATGATCGCTTCGCGCGCCTGTGTGAGCACTGCTAGTTGACTGAAAGTCATCTCGCTGTAGCCGCGATCAAATGATTTCATTAAACCACGCTGACTATGCGCGTAGCCGGTCACGATGGGGAACGCTTCACTCAAATCCAAGTCAGCGAAGGCCTCTTGTATGCGTTCATCCAGTGTGATATGGCGCTGTGTTTGCCAGCCAGTTAAATCAATGAAGCACGCTGCGATCCCATCTTCGTTTAGCAAGCGTGCGGTGTTCCATGCGCTGTGTGCTTCACCTAAACTCGCCAACATTTCCCTCACGGTTTCGAGGTGCGAGCCGAGCTCAAAGTGCCCGTGCCCGCATAGTTGCAACAGCCCGTCCAGGCAGCTTTCGGCATCGTCGATACGTTGCTCGATGAATTGATTCGCTTCCTGTAAGGAGTCTGAATGCGCAAACAACTCGGCATTTATACGCTTTATTTCGTTTCTTAAGTCTGTAATCGCTGCCTTCCAGGCCTCGCTTTGCATGCTTTTAGCAAAGAGCCCATAAATGCCGGGCTGCCCGTTCTTTTTGTGCTCGAGCAAGCGATTGGTGATGCCGCTGTATGCGGATACCACAAAGATTCGATTGAACGCGTCGACCTTCGGGCGACCTTGCAGAATGATGTTATCACGCACCGAGGCATATTGACTCATAGAAGTCCCCCCGATCTTTTCGACTGTGTGCTGTGTCATGTGTATGTTTCTTTTTCTGTTAATGATTCGTTGCGAGCTGCTGCTGAGAGTCGCCCATCAATCACTAGAATGAGTAAGCCAATTAAGATCCCGGGCATGCCTTCGTAGATGGTGGCATGCCATCCCAAGAATCGCCAAAGCAGTGCCGTTCCGAGCCCTCCGAAAATCGCGATTACGGATCCTTGTCGGCTGGGCTGTGCGCCGAGACAGAGATAGATCAGTAGCGGTGCAAAAGCACTTGCAAGTCCGGACCAAGCCATGATGACTAAGTTAAAAACGCTTTGTTTGTTGAGCAAGGCCCAGGCCAGTGCGGCTAAGGTAATCAAGGCGGTTCCGAGCTTGAGGATTTTGGTGTTCTCGATTTTCCCTGGCAGCAAGTCGTGAGTCAGCGCGGAAGAGCAGCTTAAGATCAACGAGTCGGCCGTGGACATGGTCGCAGCGAAGATCCCCGCCAGCACAATCCCCGCGGCAAAGGGGGGAAGCATCTGCTGCGCCATGGTGGGCAAGGCGAGCTCTGCATCGAAATTGCCGGGATCGAGAATGTAAATGCGCGAAAGCATGCCTACGCCCGTTGCCATTAGATAGAAGGCGAGAAACCAGAGGTAATACCAAGCCCGCGCGCGACGCATTTGGCTAGGGTTGTCCAGTGTCATAAAGCGCACCATCACATGCGGTTGCCCTATTACAGAAAAGCCCGCAAAAGCCCAACTTATGGCGAATAGGAGCCCGCCCGCCAGTCCGGGGAGGGCGAGATCTTGTGGGAACCAATTTAAATAGCCATCGATCGCTTCCATCTTTGTGATCGCGCCCTCGATGCCGCCGAAGCTGTGAATGCCGACGACTAGCATCATCGTCATCGCACAGATCATCACCACAGACTGTGCGGCATCTGTCCAGATTGAGGCGCGTATACCGCCTGCTAGGCAGTACACGACGACTAGGATGGCGCCGATCACTGCTCCGGCATAGGTAGGCCAGCCAAAGAGCACGTGCAAGGCCTTGCTGCCAGCGACCAGTTGCGCGCTGGCGTAAGCGAGTAGAAATACGAGCGAGATGATGGCACAGATGCGCTGTAGGCTCACATCTTCGCGGCCACCCCAGCGGCTTAGCACGCCGGCAAAGCTGACCTCCTTGGTGTGGGCGGTTGCTCGCCGTAGGCGGGCATGGATGAAGGTCGAGGCGATGTAGTCGCCTGCGATCCATCCGATCATTAGCCAGATCGCCGCCAAGCCGGTTGCGTAGGTGTAGCCAATCACGCCAATGAACATGTAGCCGCTATTGTTCGTCGCCACGGCGGACAGGCCGACCAAGGACGGAGCCACTGATGAGCTTGCCAGATAGTAGTCCTTCTTGGTGCCGCGACTGTGCCGCACAGAACTAACGCCAATCACTACGAATGCCGCGAGGAATAGCAGAAAACTGAGGATCATCGGAGGGGAGGGCTCAGCCCTGCTGAATTGGAGCGGCCTCTAATTCGTAAGCTCCCTCTGCATTGTGCACCTCGGTGCCATGCAGCGGCGGATTAAACACACAGGCCATCTTCATCTCTGATTTGGCTCGTAGCGTGTGCCGATCGTGTTTGTCTAAGACATAGAGTGTGCCGGGAGCGATCGCATGAACTTGCCCGTCTTCACGTGATTGCACTTCTCCTTCTCCGGATATGCAATAGACTGATTCCAGATGATTCTGATAGTGCATATCAAAATCGGCACCTGCATAAATCGTGGTGATGTGAAAGGAGAAGCCCATGCCGTCGTCTTGCAACAACATGCGTGTGCTATCCCAGTTCCCGTCGGGAGAGACGATCTTACGCCCCTCGTCGGCTGCTTGCTTTAAATTACGTACGATCATGATTATGCGATGATATGCTGCGATTCTTCTTTCGATTCGACGACTACGTCGTCGAAGTAACACGGATCGTCGGGGATTTCACCATGGGCGGCGCAGACTTCCTGGATCGATTCTTCGATAATATCGATCCCTTTCGCCAGTGATTCCTGTGAGATGGTCAACGGGCAAAGTAGCTTTATAATTTGATCGTCGGTGCCGCTGGTTTCAATGATCAGACCGCGCTTGTAGGCTGCTCGTGAGATCTGGCTTGCAATCTCACTGCTGACACAATTGATGCCCTGAAACATGCCACGACCCTTGGCCGTGAAATTGCCATCGCCATACTTCTCGACGATCTTGTCGAGGCGTCCGGCGATATAATTTCCCTTTTCCTTAATCTCACGCGCAAACTCGCCGTCGGCCCAATAGGTGTCGAGTGCTGACTTTGCGGTTACAAATGCATGATTGTTCCCGCGAAAGGTGCCGTTGTGTTCACCTGGAGTCCATTTGTCATACTCCGGCTTAAACATTAACATAGCAAAAGGTAGTCCATAGCCGCTCAGCGATTTCGAGAGCGTCACGATGTCTGGCTCAATGCCTGCAAATTCAAAACTAAAGAAGTCACCAGTGCGCCCGTTGCCCGCTTGAATGTCATCCACGATCAAGAGCACGCCATGGCGCTTGCAAACCTTGGCCAGACTTTGTAACCATTGCATGCTGCAATAGTTTACGCCGCCTTCGCCTTGCACCGTTTCTACAATAGCCGCCGCGGGTAAATCTACTCCGCTGCTACTGTCTGTCAGCACTTTGTCCAAATATTCAGTGGTGTCGACTTCGTCGCCTAAATAACCGTCGTAAGGAATGCGGTGGCCCCCCGTCAGAGCAATGCCCGCACCATTGCGGTGATGCGAATTTGCAGTGGCCGAAAGCGCGCCTAAAGTTTGCCCATGCCACCCGTTGGTGAAAGAAACTACATGTGAGCGACCTGTGATTTTACGCGCAATTTTGAGCGCGGCCTCCACTGCATTGGTTCCTGTAGGGCCAGTAAACATTAATGTATAGTCCAGTTTGCGTGGCTCTAAAATATGCTGCTTAAATGCTTCTAAAAATTCTTTTTTGGCATCAGTGTGCAGATCCAGACTGTGAGTGATGCCCTCGGACTCAATGTACTCAATCAATTTCTTGCGAAAGACTGGGTGGTTGTGTCCATAATTGAGCGCACCCGCTCCGGCTAGGAAATCAATGTATTCATTCCCGTCTTCATCGTATATGAATTCACCCGCCGCCCGTTTAAACAGACGCGGAAAGTTACGTGCATAGCTACGCACCTCGGATTCGAGTTCTTCGAATATTTTCATGTTTATTATTGGTTAATAAATTAATTGAACGGACCAATGCGCACTAAATGCTCGGTCTCGTGCTCACCGAAAAAGTGAGTCTCTTTGTCGAAGGCTACAGATACCTCCAGCTTTGCACTCAGCTCTTTCGCCAATTTGCGAAAGAGTGCCCACGAAGCTTCGTTCTCTTTGGTGATTGTTGTCTCCAGGAAACGCACCTCCTCGCTGTGTCCGCGTTGCAATAGCTCACACAGCATTCGCAAGGCTAAGCCTTGCCCACGTGCTTCCGCGCTGACTACGACCTGCCAGATGAACAGAGTGCAGGCTTTGCGTGGAATCATGTAGCCAGAAACAAAGCCCACGGGTTTACCTGACTTTTTTGCAATTATGGATGTATCCGAAAAGTGAATACATTGCAAAAGGTTGCAATAAGTGGAGTTCGTGTCCAGGGGCGGGCTCTGCGCAACCAATTGATTGATTGATGAGCCGTCCAGGGAATCGGGGATCTGTAGTTCTATTTCGTCGATGCCACTAGTCTAGAGGCGTCCCCCTCGTCGGGATCAAGGGTTTTATTTGTCCGGGGAGTGGATTCGAGGCCTCTATCAGTTCGATACCGTTACCTAATTTAGTGAGTGCAATTGTGCTCTAAGGCACGCTATCTCTTAGCTGAGCCCGAATTCGAAATTTTGTATTTTCTGAATTAACGATGTCTCAAAAAAATCTATAAATTTATTTCAATAACGTTTTTTAGTGAAGAATTTGCCCGTCTTATTTAGCGTTATTCGCGTATTCAAGCTGCATGCAAGTAGCCCTTGGAGGCGCTCAGCTCCATTGTGATCGTTAAACCGTTTTAGAATAGCGTCCTGCGACCGCAGGGTCTAGGTAAGCGTCAAAGCACATGGCAAGATTTCGAATGAAAAGGCGGCCACGCTCGGTGACAGCAAATCCGCGATCCGTCCAGACCAGCAGCCCATCCTCTGCTGGCTCAGCCAGTTGCTTTAAAGCCTCGGCAAAATGTGACTCGAAGTTGACATTCCATTTTTCAGACATGGCGCCAAAATCGAGCGAAAGGTCGCACATCAGTCGCATGATCACGTCCGCCCGCATGCGATCTTCGTCCGTCAACTCATAGCCCTTGGTGATCGGTAGCTTGCCTTGTGATAGGCAAGCCCGGTAGCTTTCAAGATCTTTCACGTTTTGGTGAAAGCCAACCGAGCCTTGTGAAATACTAGAAATACCAAAGCCACAAATTTCGACACCCGCACGGGTGCTATAGCCCTGGAAGTTGCGTTGCAGTGACTGCTCTCGTTGCGCTTGCACCAATTCATCGTCGGGCAGGGCAAAGTGGTCCATACCTATATAGACATAGCCTTCGGCAGTCAGGCGTTCGATGCAAAGTTTCAGCAGCTGCATTTTAGTTTCCGCATCCGGCAGACCAGCTTTCTCCAGTAGCTTTTGGGCAGGTCGCATCCAGGGCACATGTGCGTAGTTAAAAATCGCGAATCGGTCAGGCTTCAGTTCCAGCACTTCATCTAGGGTTGCCGAGAAACTGTCGCAGCTCTGAAGTGGCAGACCGTAGATCAGATCCAGATTGACCGAGTTAAAACCATTGTCGCGCAACATTTGCATCGCTTCCACATTCATCGCCTGCGGTTGTAGTCGGTGGATCACCTTTTGCACTTCAGGGTTGGAGTCCTGCACGCCAAAAGAGGCGCGGGTCAGCCCCATGCGAGCAAACGCCTCCACGTGTTCCCGATTCAGTCGACGCGGGTCCAGCTCAACTGATTTTTCCGCATCATGGGAAAAAGTAAAGTGTCGGTCGATCATGCTCGCCAAACGGTCAATTTGGGCCGAGGTGAAGAAGTTAGGCGTGCCGCCCCCGAAGTGCATTTGCACCGCCTCGCGTCCCGCGGGCAGATGTTGAGCAAAGATTTCAAGTTCCCTTTCCAGCAAGTCCAGGTAATCACTTCCCCGATTACGATCCAGAGTCGTAATCTGGTGACAGCCACAAAACCAGCACAGCGTCTCACAGAAGGGCAGGTGGAAATACAGTGAAAGCGGTGCATCGCCATCTTCCACGCCAGTCATCAAAGGCGTGTAGTCCTCGTATTCTCGAAAGTGATTCGCAGGCGGGTAGCTCGTATAGCGAGGCCCCGGGCGGTTATACTTTTCGATCAGTCGCAGGTCTTGAGATGTAATTTGCATGAGAACCCAATTGATAATCAAAAGCCCAACATTTGCCAAGTCGCTATTTCAAAATATAGAACCGTGGGTTCTGCGGAATTTGTGAGGAGTTACGCTGCGGCTTGGCAAATGGAGCGCCAGCGCCGACATCCTCCGAAGATGAATCGACTGAAGGGGGCCGAATGGGGCGACCTGGCTGTGATTCGGGGGCTGCGTAAGGCGGTGTTTAGCTAGCGAAGCTTGGGAACGTCCAACGTCCAACGTCCAATTTTGAATGATACGACAATCATTCGATGTTCAGTGTTGGACGTTCCCCAAAATCTTAGTGTGCTTCGAGCCAGTTGTCGCCTAGGCCGATTTCGATTTCGATGGGGCAGGCGAGTTCCAGCGCGCCGACCATGCCTTGGGTGACGATTTCGCGCAGTTGGGCTTCTTCGCTGGGCTCTAGGTCGAAGACGAGTTCGTCGTGCACTTGCAAGAGCATGCGACTTTTGAGGCCGGCTTCTTGGATGGCGTTTTGAATGCGCACCATGGCGATCTTGATCATGTCGGCGGCGGTGCCTTGGATGGGCATGTTGATGGCGTTGCGCTCGGCGGCGGCGCGGATGGTGCCATTGCCGGAGTTGATGTCGCGTAGGTGTCGGCGGCGTCCGCACTTGGTTTCGACGTAGCCTTTCTTTTGAGCGCTTTCTTTTTGTGCTTCCATATAGCCGGGGATGCCGGGGAATTGGGCGAAGTAATTGTCGATGATTTCTTGTGCTTCTTTGCGGCTGACGGTGCCGAGGCGCTGGGCTAGGCCGAAGGCGGAGATGCCGTAAGGGATGCCGAAGTTGACCATTTTGGCGGTGCTGCGCTGGTCGCGGGTGACGTCTTCGGGGGGGACGCCAAAGATCTTGGCGGCGGTGGCGGTGTGGATGTCTTGCCCTTCTTTGAAGGCTTTGAGCAGGCCTTCGTCGCCGGTGAGGGCGGCGAGGATGCGTAGCTCGATCTGTGAGTAGTCGGCGGCGAGGAGTTTCCAACCTTCGCGTGGTACAAAGGCTTTGCGGATCTCGCGTCCTTTGGGGCTGCGCACGGGGATGTTTTGCAGGTTGGGATCGTTGGAGGAGAGGCGGCCGGTGGCGGTTTGCACTTGGCCGTAGTGGGTGTGCACGCGGCCGGTCTTGGCGTCGACAGAGTTGGGCAGGGCGTCGATGTAGGTGCTCTTGAGTTTGGTGAGCTGGCGGTATTCCAGCAGGTCGGCGACGATCGGGTGCTTGGGCGCGAGGCTGGAGAGCACTTGCTCGTTGGTGGCGAACTGTCCGGTCTTGGTCTTCTTGGGCTTTTCGACGAGTTTGAGTTCGTTGAAAAAAACTTCGCCGAGTTGCTTGGGAGAGTTGAGGTTGAACTCGTGGCCGGCGACTTGGTAGATGTCGGCTTGTAGTTGCGCGATGTGGCTTTCGAGTGAGGCACCAGTGGCGGCGAGGGTGTCTTCGCACATGCGGATGCCCTCACGCTCCATGGTGACGAGCACGGGCAGTAGGGGCACTTCGATGTCGTAAAAGACTCTGGCCTGGCCGCTTTCTTTGAGCTTGGGCTCGAAGGTCTGCCAGAGTTGCAGCGCGATGTCGGCATCTTCGATCGCGTAGTGGGCGAGGTCCTTTTCGGCGACGCCGGAGTAGTCGATCGACTCGCCTTTTTGGGCGTCGGGCAGTAGCTCGCTGAAACGAATGGGGGAGTATTGGAGAAAGTCCTCGGAGAGTGTGTCGAGGTTGTGGCGCTGTTCCGGATCGATCAGTGCGTGGGCTAGCATGGTGTCGTAGCAGGGGCCGGCGACGGGGAGGTTGCTTTCCACTAAGATGGAGAGGTCGAATTTGAGGTTGTGACCGATTTTGGTGAGTGTGGCGTCGGCGAAGACCGGGCGCAGCGCGGCCAGGGCGGCTGCGCTGGCGGGCACCCAGTAGCCGCTGTGTGGCTGGGTGGAGAAAGACATGCCGACGAGTTGCGCGGCGCGGGGATTGAGCTCGGTGGTCTCGGTGTCGAAGGCGAATGCCTTGGACGCTGTGAGGCTGGCGACGAGCTCGGCTAGTTCGGCATCGGTTTTGACGATGCGGTAGTCGGTCTTGAGGTCGCCGAACTTTTTGAAGGCGATCTCGGGAATGAGGGCCAGTTGTGGGGCGGCTGACTCGGACGCAGCAAATGCGGAGATTTGCGATCCCGGGTCTTGCTTGGCGGCTTTCTCGTCGTCCTCGCTCATCAGCACGAGGTCGGAGGCGGCGGCTTGCACGGAGAAGTCGGCGCCAAAGATGCGTTTGCCGAGGGTGCGGAATTCGAATTCGGCAAAGATCGGGATCAGCTTTTCCTGGTCGGGCGCTTCCAGCTGGATGGCGTCCCAGTCCGAATCGATGGGAACATCGAGTTGAATCGTGGCGAGCTTTTTGGAGAGACGGGCTTGGTCGGCGTTGTCGCGGACTTTTTCCTGTTGTTTGCCTTTGAGCTCATCGACGTGGTCGAGCAGGCCTTCGACGGTGTCGTATTTCGCCAGTAGCTTTTCAGCGGTTTTGGGGCCGATGCCGGGCACGCCGGGAATGTTGTCGGAGACGTCGCCACAGAGGCCGAGCATGTCGATGACTTGGTCGACGCGGGTGATGCCCCATTTTTCTTTGATCTCCTCGACGCCGAGTATTTCGCCGCCGTCGCCTTTGCGGCCGGGGCGATACATTTTGATCTTATCTGTGACCAGTTGGCCAAAATCCTTATCGGGGGTGACCATGTAGATCTCGTCGAACCCGTCCGCCTCGGCACGATGGGCGAGGGTGCCGATAATATCGTCGGCCTCGTAGCCATCCATTTTGAGCACAGGAATGCCGAAGGCTTCCGCGACGCGCGAGAGGTGGGGCAGTGCGGCGGCCAGGTCTTCTGGCATGGCTTCGCGTTGCGCCTTATACTCGGGGTGCAATATGTGACGCTCGGTGGGGGCGGAGGTGTCGAAGACCACCGCGAGGTGACTTGGCTTTTGCTTGGTGATCAGGTCGATCAAAGTGGCGGTGAAGCCGAAGATGGCCGAGGTGTTGAAGCCTTTGCTGGTGTAAATGGGGCTGCGAATCAGGGCAAAGTGCGCGCGATAGGCCAGCGCCATGCCGTCGAGTAGGTAAAGAGATTTCATGTGGAGAAGAACTTTGAACGTCGAACGTCGAAGGTCCAACTCTGAATGTTGGAATGTTGCTGCTTGCTGTAGTCGGGTTGCTTTAGCGCCCGATTTGGTGTTTTGAAAGCGGCTCGGCATGGAAACAGGGCGCTAAAGCAACCCTGCTACGTTTGGGGCGACTGCTTGTGTTTGGCGGTCTTCACAAGTGAAGCTCCTACAAAATCTCACGGACCAATTTCTTTAAATAATCGCGGGCTTGTTCTTCTTCGGTGAAGGCGCCGTCGAGTTGGGCTTGGTAGGCGCGGTCGAGGATTTTGCCGAAGTGGGGGCCGGGCTTGATGCCGAGCTCTAAGAGGTGACGCCCCAGTAAAATTGGCTTGGGCGCGTTGTCCTGAATCGCGAGCTCGGCGGTTTTATCCAGCAGCCATTGCCCTTCGGGATAGCCGTTGGATTGGATCGGTGGGCGGCCGTTTTTGTCGGCGTGGGCGACGCGCACCAGACGGTCGATGCGCTTGACTCTGGCTGCCAGGCGGCGGATGGCGGAGTCGCCGGCGCCGTCGCGGTAAAGGGCCAGCGGACGCATGTGTTGCTCGACGAGTGGGAGCACTTCTTCGAAAATTTTCTTCTGGCGGGTGAGGCGCTCAAGAAAGGTTTTGGCGATCGGCACGCCGAGCACGTCGTGGCGGGGGCTGCGGATGCGGCCGTTGTCGTCGGTGTAGGTGGTGTCAGGCTTGCCAAGGTCGTGGCAGAGCACGGCGAAGCCGACGACGAGGTCTTCCCATTCGTCGCCGATACGGTGGGCGGCGTAGGCGTCGAGGCAGTGGCCGGTGTGGGTCCAGACATCACCTTCCGGGTGCCATTGTGGCTCTTGTTCACAGCCGTCGAGCGCTGCTAGCTCTGGGAAATATTGTAGCCAATCGCAGTCTTTGAGGAAGTTCAGACCTTTGCGGATCTGTTGCCCTTTGAGGATGAGCTTTTTCCATTCCTCCCAAAGGCGCTCCATTGGGAGGTGTGCGGGGGAGAGTTGGCGGCAGAGTGCGATGGTCTCGGGGGCGGCCGTGAGGTCGAAACGGGCGATGAATTGCATGCCACGCAGCACGCGCAGCGGGTCTTCGCTGAAGGCCTCGGAGACGTGGCGCAGGCAGTTCGCTTTAAGATCGGTGACGCCGTTATAGGGGTCCAGTTGCTCGCCCGTGAGCGGGTCGTAGCTGATGGCGTTGATGGTGAAGTCGCGGCGTGAAGCGGCCTCGCGGGGAGACATGTGGGGATCACCTTCGACTTTAAAATCTGTGTGCTTGGGACCGATGCGGGACTCGCGGCGGGGCAGGGCGATGTCGATATCGAGCCCTTTGAGGATGAAGACACCAAAGGCACGCCCGACCGTGTCCAAGCGAAAGTGAGGCTTGAGCGCGGCTTCCACTGCGTCGGCATCGAGGCCATAGACTTCGATGTCGATATCCTTGGCGGGAATGCCGAGCAGCCCGTCGCGCACGCAGCCGCCGACCAAAAGTGCGCGGCCGCTGGCTTGGCGGAGGATTTTGGCGACTTTGAGGGCTGCCTCACGTTGGGGCTTTGCGATGTTGTCTAAGATGCTCACTTTTGGAGTGGAGAGTGGAGAGGGGCCCTTCGGCGCCAGTCGGGAGTGAAGAGTGGGAAGTCGAGAGTTGAGGGAGGTGCGCTTTGCGCGCAGTAAAGAGGGAGTTATTTTAGTTTGGAGATGAGTGCATGTGTCATGCGTTTGATTTCGTTGGCGAGGTCCAGGGCTTCTTTGAGCCGGGGTTCCGTGATGTAATTTTGTATACTCATTGTAGTTACTTTCCACGTCTCACTCCCAACTTTCCACTCCCGGCAATTCGTTTACCGAATTGTCGGGTCGCCCCAGCGCAGTTTGTCGCGGACGATGGCGAAGTGGGAGTGGTCGGGGTGTTGCATCAGGCGGAAACTGCGTTCGGCGACGGCGATCTCGATGGGAAAGTTGTCGGCTGAGGCAAAACGCACGCGGCCATCGATGGTAATGCGTGGACAGGGACCCGGTTCGAGATGGGTGACGCTGATACGTGAGGAATTGTCGAAGATCACGGAGCGATTACCCAGCGTATGGGGGCAGATCGGTGTCATTGCGATGGCACTGACTTTGGGCCCGATAATAGGCCCGCCTGCGGAGAGATTATAGGCAGTCGAGCCGGTGGGGGTGGAAAATATGAGGCCATCGCAATGGTATTCGGACACAGGGTTGCCGTTGGAGGATACTTGTAGGCGGATGAGGCCGCTGCCGTCGGTTTCTTTCAGCACGACGTCGTTGAGCCCCGAGATCGTTTCGCCGGCACGTGTGGTGCATTTGAGCACGGAGCGCTCTGCGATTTCGTAATGGCCTTGGATGAGTTGTGGCAGATCTCTGGCAGCTTCTTCGGCTGTGAAGGTGGCGAGGAAGCCCAGTTTGCCCATATTCACGCCGAGCACCGCGGAGCCTGATTCGAGGGCGGCATCGAGCACGCCGAGCAGAGTGCCGTCACCTCCGATTGCGCAGCAGAGATCTTGGCCTTTGAGGGCATCTGGCTGGAGCGGATACTCGCTACTAATGGTGGTTCGCACTCCTTCGCATTCGGCGATGCCTGCTAGGTAGCGAGCGGCCTCTTCGGCCCCGGGCTTGGTCGTATTGACCGCGAAGGTGATAGTTTGGATGGTTTGCATTGTAATTGCTTCGCTTGATTTCAGGAATGCGTATACCGTGGGCGGGCGGATATGGCTCGCAGGTATGTGTATTACCTTAGTTCGGTGGCTAGGCAGATCGTTTGCAAGTATTAATGGCTTGTCTGCGCTCGATGTAGCAGGAGCGTCAAACACTGTTCTATCGAGAGTCGCATGCTTGTGGGGCATCCCATTATCGGCCGCGGCCACCACCGCCAGGACCCCGACCACCGCCGCCACCTGGGCCGCCGCGGTTTTCGGCGTTTTCGAGGGTGGTGCGCTGCTCTTCAGTTAGTTCGGAGCTGTCGAGATATTCACTGAAGCTTTCGGTGTCTTGCTCCTTCCAAGTGGCGGCGACGCGCTCCATCATCCAGGTGCGTCGGCGATCGTCGTCTATGGACTCCGCCCAGGTCATGGCGCTTGCGGGGTCTTCCGCGGCGGCACTAAAGGTGTAGGTGATGACAGCGCGATCGAGCTCAGGGCTGGCTTCGAGGCTATTGAGCCATTCGGCGGAGGCGGCTAGGTCGTAGCGGGTCCATTCTTGAATAATGGACGCGCTGGCGCGTGCGATGGCGGGGTCGTCTGCATCTAAGCTGTCTAACCAGGCTGCGGCTTCGGCAGGGCTGCTCTCGGCCCACTCGCGGATGAGGGCATTTTTTAAATCAGTTGAAGCTTCGTCGCCGAGTGAGACGACATATTCCGCTGCGGCACTGGGGTCGAATTCGGCCCATTCGCTGACGAGGTCGCGGCGGAGGCGGTCTTTCATGTCGGGATCACTGACCAAGTCGACCGCGAGTTTGGCGGCTTCTAGGCCTCCGTTTTCAATTTGGGCTTCGAGCACTTCACCGAGTAGGCGGTTCTTTAGGCGCGCATTTTCATCCATTGTGAGTGCTTGCTGAAAGGCGGCTTCCGGATTCGTCAATGCGTAGCCACGGTAAATGGCGGTCAGTTGAGAGGCGCGTGAGCGTGAGGGCTCGTTTTCTAGTGCAGTCGCGGCCCAAGCAATGGCAGCGGCGGGATCATTGCGGCCCCATACCTCGAGGATGGAAACGCGTGCGCTTTCGTAATCGCGCAAGGAGTCGATTTGAGTGGCCAGTTCCAGCGCAGCCATGGGTTCGGTTTCGGCGATCTGGCTGAGTAATTCGTTGATTAGTCGGGCGCGTTTGGGGTCCGACTTAGGCATGGCTAGGGCCTGAGTGAGTAGTTGACGACTTTCCTCAGTGCTGAGTGTGGGAATCTCTCGCAGCATTTCTTCTAAAGAGAGTGCTTCGCCGTCGAAAAAGGCTTCCAGTTTATTGGCTTCTTCGGGCTCGGTGAGTGCTACAGATTGAAAGCTCTGTTGCTGGGTGTTTTCGCGATTAGCCTGAGCGATCGGCGCTGTGGTGGAGGGAGTGGAGGCCTCGTTGGCGCGTGATCCGATATAATACGCAGTCAGTAGGCTAACTGACCAGACTGTGACACCAAGTAGAACGGTAGATTTTTTCATAATTATTCGAGGGGAGCTTCAGATTAGAATCGCCATCATAAATGAATCGCAAGCTCTAGGCGAAAGTTTCAACTGCTTGGGGAATTTGCACTCTATCAGATTTTTGCTAGCTTATGGCTATGAATGACAATGCGACACAGACACAGACGATCCATGCTTATGCCGCGCAGCAGGCGGGCGGACCTTTAGAAAAATTTAGCTATGAAGTGAGGGATTTGAAGCCGAATGAGGTGGAAATAGATGTCTTGCACTGTGGCATCTGTCATAGCGATCTGAGCATGATCGATAACGAGTGGGGGATGTCGAAATATCCCTTGGTTGCGGGGCATGAGGTGATTGGCCGTGTCGCGGCGGTGGGTTCGCAGGTGAGCCGACTTGAAGCTGGTATGACGGTTGGTTTGGGCTGGCATTCAGGCTATTGTGGCGAGTGTGCGTGTTGCCAGAGCGGGGATCAAAACCTCTGCCAGACGGCGGAATCGACGATCGTGGCTCGGCATGGCGGCTTTGGGGATAAGGTGCGTGCGGATGCGGCCAGTGTGGTGGTGGTCCCCGAGGGAATTGATTTAGCCGCTGCGGGACCTTTACTGTGTGGCGGCATTACCGTCTTTAACCCACTCGTGCAGTTTGATGTGCAACCGACTGACAAGGTCGCTGTGATTGGTATTGGCGGTCTGGGGCATCTTGCGTTGCAATTTCTCAATGCATGGGGCTGCGAGGTGACTGCGTTTACATCGAGTGAATCCAAGCGTCAGGAGGCGTTAGAATTGGGCGCGCATACGACGCTCAACTCGCGTGATGCTGCGGAGATCAAAGCTGCGGCCGGATCTTTTGATTTTATCATTTCGACGGTGAATGTGAAGTTGGACTGGAATTTGTATCTGAGCACATTGAAGCCCAAGGGACGGCTGCATTTCGTGGGAGCCACATTGGAGCCATTGGAAGTGGGCGTGTTTTCCTTGATATCAGCCCAGCGCTCAATTTCGGGATCTCCTGTGGGGAGCCCGGCGACGATTGATCAGATGTTGGATTTTGCGCGCCTGCATGAGATTCAGCCCAAAGTGGAATCGTATCCAATGAGTGAGATCAATGAGGCTTTTGAACGCTTGAAGTCCGGGGATGCCCGCTACCGGATCGTGTTGTCGAATGCAGAGTCTTAATCGATTCGTATAATGTCTACCGGGCAGCCGGTGGCAGCTTGCTCCAGAGTGGCGCGGTCTTCGGCGAAGCCTTGAGCGTATTCAAATTGTGCATCACGGCGAGTTACTTGAGTGAGCTGCGCTTCGCCGTGCTCGTCCATCTGCCAATAACCGGGCGCGACTTCGGTGCAGAGGGCACAGCCGATACACTCTGGTTTTTTGTGGGCTATTTTGATGTAGGTCATGCGGGATATCGTTATGAGACATGACAGGCGGGGCGCCTGTCTTACTTTGTGATGACTTCTTGTATTATGAAGAACTTGTCATTCCGGCGGACGCGTTGGTTGACTTTGAGGGCGAAGACGTCGCCGCTTTGGGCTTGGGGCACTTCGCCGTCGTCGAGGCGTAAGCTCTCGATCTTGCCCTCGACCACTCCTGATGTCTCACCGATGATGAGATACTCGTCGCCGACTTCGACTGCGCCGATAGCGCGAATTTCGGCCACGCCGATCTTTGAATAGTAGTGTGTGACTTCGCCGCGTAAAATTTTCTGATGGGTGGCCTTGGAGCCATAGGCATTGGACCAGCCTTGTTCGCGTCCGAGGTAGTAGCCGGAGGAGTGTCCGCGGTTGTAGACCTTTTTGAGCTCGATGATGAGTTGGTCGACGAAGGCTGGATTATAGCTGCCGTCTTGAATTGCAGTGAGTGCCTGGCGGTAGGCGCGGGTGACCAGTTTGACGTATTCCGGCGAGCGGCCGCGGCCTTCTATCTTGAGTGTGTGCACGCCCGCTTCGACGACTTGGTCCAAAAACTCGATGGTGGAGATGTCGTTGGGCGAAAGAACGAAATTGTTATCGATTTTGAGTTCTTGGCCGCTCTCTTGGTCTTTGACGACGTAGTTCTTGCGGCAGTTCTGCACGCAGGCGCCACGGTTGGCGGAGGCGTTATCGGTGTAGAGCGACATGCCGCAGCGTCCGGATACAGCAATGCAGAGCGCGCCGTGTGCGAAGGCTTCGATTTCAAGCAATCGTCCGGCCGGACCGCGCAAGTCGTGCTGGATGATTTGCTGATGGATTTTGCGAATCATCGATAGGTTGAGTTCTCGGGCCAGCACGATGCGGTCGCAGAATTGCGCATAGAATTTGAAGGACTCGAAGTTGGACACCGAGAGCTGGGTGGAGAGGTGGACTTCCAGTCCCAATTCGCGCGCCTTTAGAATGCAGGCCATATCCGCTGCGATTACGGCATGCACCCCGTGTTGCTTGGCGGTTTCAAGCAACTTATAGCAGAGCTTTAAGTCGTGGTCGTAGAGGAGGGTGTTGAGTGTCAGGTAGCCGCGCACGCCTGCGGCGTGGCAGCGTTCCATGATCGTGGCCAAGTCGTCCACGTGAAAAGAGCGTCGCGAGCGGGCACGCATATTCAGCTGAGCCAAGCCGAAGTAAACGGCGTCGGCACCGGCATCGATGGCGGCTTGAAGGGAGGCATAGCAGCCTGCGGGAGCGAGAAGTTCTGTTTGCATAAATTTTTTTTGTAGTGGCGTGTCTTGTTACGTCCGCCGAACCAACGCGGGCGTGATAAATCACGATCCTACGTTTTTTGAGTTTGTCTACCGAGCCCTAGCCAAGCTAGGCCGAGTGTGACTAGCGAGCTGAGTGGCATGAGGATGGCAGCCATGAGTGGGTGCATGTGTCCGGCTAGGCAGATGCCGACTGCACTGATATTGTAGAGCACGGCGACTGTGAAGATGGTGGTGATGGTCAGGCGGCGGCTGGCGGCGACTTGGAAGAGCTGCGGGAGGCTGCGTAAGCTGCGGCCGAAAAAGAAAAAATCGGCGCTGGCTTCGAGGATGCTTTTATCGACTACGGGGGTGCCGCGGCAGATGGCTGCGTCGAATGCGAGGCTATCGTTGGCCCCATCGCCGATCATCAGAGCTTGCTGGGGCGCATGGGCTTCGATCCAGTTGGCTTTGTCGCGTGGGCTACACTGAGCTTTGCATTCGATGCCGAGTTGGGTGGCGATGGTTTGCACGCGCTCGGGCGCGTCGCCGCTGAGGATGGCTGTATCCATTTGCCGACTACGTATATGGTCGATGGCTTCACGGGCATCATCCCGCACGTCTTCTTGGAAGTGGAACCCTGCCACGAGTAAACCGTTTTGGCGCAGGCAAGTGTGTGGGCGAAGTGGCGAGCTTCCAGCTCGCTGGTATTCACTGCGACCAGCTGGAAGCTTGGCAGTCCGCCAATCAGGCTTGCCGAGGGTCCATTCGTTGCCGCCGGTGTCTTTCCACGCCACACCTTGACCAATGGTTTCCTCGACCAAGGCTGCGCTGTTGTCGCTGCGAAGCTTGGGGAATGCGGCCAGTAGTGCTTCGCGCAGCGAGCGTGCGATGGGGTGTCGGTTGTGCTCGACGAGCTGCTGAAGTGCTTGCGCAGCCAGTGGATCGAGCTCTTTGATCGCAGCTGTATTGAGTAGGCGAGGGATATCCATCGTCAGGGTGCCGGTTTTATCAAACACCACGGTGCGGACTTGACGCAGGCGCTCCCAGATCTGTGCGCTTTTGATAAACAGCCCACTACGACGGAGGCGGGCATTTGCAAATTCGTCGCACATCGGCAGGGCGACGCCGAGCGCGCAGGGGCAGGAGACAATGAGCACGGAGATGAGCACTTGGGTGGACTTGAGCCAATCGCCGGATGTGAGTAGCCAGCTCAAGCTGCCGATGGCCGCGACCATCAGGACGGATGCGATATAATATTTTAGCACCGTCTGTAAGCGTCTTTCCTGAAAGCCATCTTCAGGGCGCTCCAGTAGCTGAGCCAGGAGGCTGTCGTCCCAAGCCTCGCGAGCGCGGAAGCGTAGGCTGTGTAAGCCGACGTTGATCGCGCCCGCCGGGGCGGTGCGATTCTGTGGCCACGTGACAGGGGCGGCTTCGCCATTGATCCATTCTAAGCTGAGGCTGCCTTGCGCATCCAAGGGATCGGCTGCGACAGGATTGATTTCGCCGGGGGCGACGCTGTATTGCAGCTCTGCGGTGATTTGACTGGCTGGAATACTTTGCCCGTCTTGGGCGCCACCGATGAGAGTCACATTGCGCGGGCCTGCTTTTTGGCGTTGCAGGTGCGAGCGGTTTTTTTCCAGCGCGTATTCTTGTAGCCAACGTCCCAGTAGCATGAGGAAGACGAAGGTGGCGACGAAATCGAAGTAGATTAGGTTTACATAGCCGGTCGCCCAGCCCAGCAGGGAGCCGATGTAGCCCGCCAGTAAGCCCGCAGCGATGGGCAGATCGATGTGCAGCACCCGGTTACGTGCGGCCTGCCATGCGCGTTGGATGAAGTAGCCGCCGCCGGTGATGAGGCTGAGGGTGGCAAAGGTCGCCCCCAAGAGTTGAAAGAGTGGGGCTAGAAAAAAGTCACCGCCCATACCGAGATAGGCCGGCAGGGTAAACAGCATGGTGTTGAGGAGAAAGAAGCCGCAGAGCCCGAGACGGTGGATGATTTGACGACTGCCAGTATTCGCCTGAGGATCTTCAGTGTAGAGGGTGAGCCGATAACCGATTTTTTGGATTTCCTGGGCAAAGTCCGCCACATTGAAATGCCCGCGTTGCCAATACATCTCGATGGCGCTGGCACGTGGATCGATTCGAACACGGGCACTGCCTGGTTGACGTTGGAAGATGGCTTCAATTAACCACACGCAACCGATACAACTAATGCCTTCCAGACTGAAGCGAGTGTGCGCGACAGGTTTTTCGCAGTTGGCTTCGACGCGTTTGAGCTCAGCGATCAAGGGCGCGACTTCAGCTTCGGTGAATGCCTTGGAGCCGACGGGCGGCACCGCGGTGTTTCCCTTGAGTTCATAGAAACGGGTCAGGTCGTTTTCGCTCAGCACTTGCGCGACATATTCGCAGCCATGGCAGCAGTAAGCCTCCTGCGCACGAGGCGTGAAGGGGGTGCCGCAGTGGGCGCAGGTGGCGGGTGAACTTTGAACATTCAACATCGAACTCAGAATTTTGAATGAATAGGAATTGCGCGTAGGACGCTCAATGTTCGAGCGTGGACGTTCTTCCGGTCTGCTCGATCTCGATGGTTTCGACTGGGTTTTCTTTTGCGATTTTGATCAGAAAAGTCCATGCGACGATGACGAGGACGAAGGCGAGGGTGACTGGAATCCAGAGGGACCAGGCAAATTTCTTTTTTTCAGGTGTGCTCATTTTGAACTATGTTCCTTCCACAGTCGGGCGTTGGGCCCTAGGAATTCGGCTTCGCGGGTGATGATCGCCTTTTCACCATCGGGAGCGAGTAGGGAGATCGTTAAGGGGAACTTCCCGGTATAGTCATCACGTTGAATAGAGATGATGACAGGGCGCAGCTCTTCCCCCATTGGAGGGACGGTGATGCCATCTTCATTACCTTCCATTGTATAAGTTTGTCCTTCGGCGGCACTGACGAGCTTATAGGTCTTGGTTTCGTTGGTCTTATTGATGACGCGCACTTGATATTGATTGCGCACGCCAGTATCGCTTAGGAAGTAAGGCGCGCCTGACATGCGAACGATATTCATATTAGCGCTTCGTAGCTGCATGGCTGACAGCGTGAATGCACCAGCGCCGACTAGCATGAGTGCGGCATAAATGAAAGTACGCGGGCGGAGGTAACGACGCTTTTGCCCTGTTAATCCATTTTGAGAATCGTAGCGAATGAGTCCTTTAGGACGATTGATCTTCGTCATGATTGTATTGCAGGCGTCAATACAGTTGGCGCAGCCGATGCATTCCATTTGTAGGCCTTGACGGATGTCGATCCCGGTCGGGCAGACTTGCACGCAGCGGTAGCAGTTGATGCAGTCGCCGAAGCCCTCTTTTTTCGCAGGGCCGCGCGGTTCGCCACGTGCTTCATCGTAGCCGATGATGAGCGAGTCATCGTCGATCAAGGCCGACTGCAGTCGTCCGTAGGGACAGATCACGAGGCAGAGCTGTTCTCGGAACCAGGCGAAATTGAGAAAGATAATACTGCTGGCGATGAAGACAAAGAGAAAGGCGCCCCAGTGCTCCGTTGGACTGGTGCGCATCCAGTGATAGAGCTCGGGAATCGAAATGAAGTAGGCGAGGAAGAGGTGCGCGATCAGCGCCGAGAAGGCGAAGAAGATGCCATTCTTTACGACACGTTTGATGATCTTTTCGTTATCCCATGCTTGCTTGTCCAATTTCTTGCGAGCAGCTGCGTCGCCCTCAATCCAGCGTTCGATACGGCGATAGACATGTTCCAAGAAGACCGTTTGCGGGCAGGCCCAACCACACCATACGCGACCAAGCAGTGCTGTGATGAAGAAGAGTGTGAAGCCCAGGCCCGTGATGAAGAAGAACGCCATCCACAGGTCTTGAGCTGCGAAGCTAAGGCCGAATAGGTGGAAGCGGCGATTGAGCACATCCAGGAACACGGCCGGGTGGCCATTGATCGGTATCCATGGAAGGGATACGTAGATGCCGATCAGTAGCAGTGCGAAGATGCGACGGTAGGTGGTGAAGAAACCCTTAACGTCGGCTGGATGCAGAAACTTGCGCGAACCATCCTGGTTGATGGTCGTTGGCGTGGCACGTGATGGCTGATTGGGCTTCATGATATGGGGTGAACATCGAAGGTCCAATATCCAATTCTGAATGCAGAGCTTGTCTGAGAGGACTTATTCGATGTTCAATGTACGGTTTTGAGTGTTTGATTTTCTTTATGGCTTCAGCCCGGGGTTTTTGCTCAAGACAAAAGCGACCACTTCGGCGATACGCTTTTGGCCCAGTTGGCTCTCCCAGGCTTGCATGCCTTTTTCAGGCACGCCATGAGCAATCGTATTATAGATTTCGGAGGGTTTGGAGCCGTGCACCCACTCCTCGTCGACTAGATTGAAGCCGATGCCGCCTTGTAGCTCCTTGCCATGACAGGCCACGCAGTTGGTCATGTAGGTGTTTTCACCCGCGCTGACGAATTGTGCGGTGCCTGCCATCTCGAAGAAGAGATCGTCGTTGGTGACATCGATCGAATTCGCCAGGCGCTTGGCCGCGACCGCTTGTAGTTGCGCTTCGAGCTCTTGGTGCGCGCTGCCGTTAAAACTGCGATCATCCAGCACCAGCCAATAAACAATGGAGAATGCGATCACACCGAAGAGGATGCACAGCCACCAGAAGGGGAGGCGTTGATCATACTCCTGGATGCCGTCGACTACGTGGTCGCGCAGAATGACCCCTTCGGGCAGGTCCTCTTGTTTGACGAGGTGAGAGTCTTTATGGTCGTCTGTGCTCATTTGCTAGCTAATTGAGTGTTCGCGTTGTCTCCGTCTTCGAGCGGGAGGTTCTCCATGTGGTGAACGGTGGTCTTTTTAAGGAGCAAGGCTCGCACAACGATGGCCAGGAAGACGCCAAAGGTGAGCCAGAAGGAGATGAGTGGTACGATGCTGGTCCAATCGTCGTAGATGATTCGTTTAAACATGACTTTTAGAATTTGAAATTAGTAACTAATACTTACGAATGAGTGAATGGGAGGACTATTCTGCGGAATCGCCCGTTTCTGTGTAGGTGCCCAGTTTTTGTAGGTAGGCGATGAGGGCGACGATTTCGCGGTCAGGTTCAGTGAAGGCGCCTTTTTCGGCCAGGCGTTCGACGATGCCGGCGGCTTGTTCATCGACCTGGGCTTGGATTTCCTCTTCGGAGAGATCGATCGGGTAAGGCACCCCAAGCATGCGCATGGCATGGATTTTATTGGGCAATTGGCTGACTTTGATTGGCTTTTCGAAGAGCCATGGGTAGTTGGGCATGTTGGAGCCCGGTGAGATGTCACGCGGATTTAGCATGTGCCAGTAGTGCCAGTCGTCAGAGCGGTGGCTGCCTTCGCGGGCGAGGTCAGGACCCGTGCGTTTGGAGCCCCATTGATAAGGGAAGTCGTAGATCGACTCGCCCAGGTGGGAGTAGCCGCCCCCTTGACCGCTATTGCCATAGCGCATGACATCGGGCACCAGGGTGCGGATCATTTGTGAGTGGCAGTTATAGCAGCCTTCGCTGACATAGATATCACGACCGGCGAGTTCGAGTGGTGTATAGGGCACTTGAATACGGCCTTCGATGTTGTCCGCGCGTTGCACAGTAACCGTCGGGATGATTTGGATCGCCCCACCGATGGCTGCAGCAATGATCGTCAAGACACTAAAGCCAAAGCTATGGCTTAGGAGCTCTTCGAACCAGTCGTTCCAGCTAGCCTTGGACACTTCAAAGTGGGCGATGGCCACAATGATAAAGACGATCGTCAAGAACATGCCAAAGATGAAGAGCGCTCCATTGCTGAAGATGGATAGGCAGACCGAGAAAATGATCAGGCCAGAGTAAATGACAGGAGCCGAGAGGAAGGTAGAGAAACGCTTGTCGGTGTCGGATTCAGTTTGAGTGGCGACTTCTACGGTGCCGTTGACAGCTTGACCACTGCGGGCGGTTTTCCAGATGTTGTAGGCCAACATAAAGAAGCCGATCAAGTAGAGGCCGCCACCGATGGCGCGGAAGAGCATGACCGGGCGGATCGCTTGTAAGGTGTCCAGGAAATTAGGATACTGCAGGACGGTGCCGCCCTCTGTGGTGGCGTTGAGCATGAGGCCCTGTGTGATACCAGAGACCCACATCGAAGCCACGTAGAGTAGGATGCCCACCATACCGAGCCAGAAGTGAGCGTTGGCCAATGTCGTGGAATAGAGTTTAGTATTCCACAGGCGTGGTGCCAGCCAGTAGAACATACCCGCAGCGAGGAAGCCGTTCCAACCGAGGGTGCCGGCGTGCACGTGTCCGACGGTCCAGTCGGTATAGTGGGAGAGGGCATTGACAGCTTTGATCGAAAGCAGGGGCCCTTCGAAGGTGGCCATGCCGTAGAAGGTGACGGCTGCGGCAAAGAATTTAATGATCGGATCGGTCAGTAGCTTGTCCCATGCGCCCCGCAGGGTGAGCAGACCATTGAGCATGCCGGCCCAAGAGGGTGCCCATAGCATGAGTGAGAAAATCATGCCAAGTGATTGTAGCCACTCGGGCAAGGCAGTGTTGAGCAAGTGGTGCGGCCCCGCCCAGATGTAGATGAATACCAGCGACCAGAAGTGGATGATCGACAGGCGATAGGAGTAGACCGGACGATTCGCTGCCTTGGGCACGAAGTAATACATGATGCCCAGCATCGGCGTGGTGAGGAAGAAAGCCACCGCGTTGTGCCCATACCACCACTGGACCAGCGCGTCTTGCACGCCTCCGAAGATCGGGTAGCTGTGAGTGAAGCTGGTGGGAATCGAGAGGTGATTGACCACATAAAGCATGGTGATCGTTACGATGGTCGCGATGTAGAACCAGAGCCCCACATAGAGCGACTTCTCATTGCGCTTTGCCAGCGTCCAAAAGAAGTTGGCGGCGAAGACCAGCCAGATGACAGCGACCAGAATGTTGATTGGCCAGATCAGTTCCGCGTATTCTTTACCTCGAGTGTAGCCTGCAGGCAGGGTGATGGCGGCGCAGACAATGATAAATTGCCATCCCCAGAGGTTAATCTTGGTGAGCAGGTCGGATGCCATGCGCACACGGCAGAGTCGCTGAGTCGAGTAGTAGATGCCGGCAAACATCATGTTACCCACAAAGGCGAAAATCGCAGCATTGGTATGCAGTGGACGTAGGCGTCCGAAAGTCAGGAACTCCACGCCCTCACTTTTGAGCCACCCGAATGTGATCCATTCGAGGAACTTTCCGTTCATTTGCCAGTAGTTCAATTGGGTGGCGATCAAGACGCCTGCGCCCATGCCGACCAGGCCCCAGAAAATGGAGGCGATCATGAACTTCCTTACGGAGTCGTCATCGTAGACGACAGTCGTGGTTTTTGTGTTGTTTGTATTCATCTGCGTTAAATGTAAGTCGTCGCTGTGAGTTTAGCGGTGGAGGGCGTTTTTAGGGATTTCAGAGTCGAATGGGCGCAGGGCATCCTGCTCCGGAGAGCCGAGGCCTTGTGTGCGTCGTTCGCGAACGAAGAAGAGTAGAAAGAGCGAGGCGAGTAGTAGGCTTAGGAAGACGGTGAGTATGAGGACGTTCATAGAAGTATTTAGTTGTAGGCAGCAAATGGGCAGTCGATGCGAAAGGTCTTGTGCAGGCAGAGTTTGATTTCTTGTTTGAAGAAAATGGAGAGTGCGTGGTTGATCAAATCTTGTGAGCATTCGCGATCGAGCAGGCTGAACTCGTGTTCCGCATCCCACTCATCGTCGAAGACAGACATAAAGGCGTGCAAGCCAGCATCGTGTAACTCCATGCAGACGCGTCCGCCGAAGCAGCGTTCGCGGCAGTCGCAAGTGATTCCAAGGAAGTGGTTGAGGTGGAGCACGTTGGCGTTGATTTTAGCTTCTGGGCCATGCTCTAGGATCTCTAGAATCGCATCTAAGGCCTTGGTAAAGAACTCATAGGGCACAACGCCGCTATCCGCTCCCTCGGATTCGATGGGAGCCGGTATTTCAACTTCGGTTAACCAGTTTTCAATGATTTGATCACGGTTATCACGAAGGTAGCTGACCAAGCGTGCATGCATGGCTTGATTATTACAGATCAGTGGCTAGGCTGTCTCAGCATATTGCGCATAAGACTGCGCATATTCTGCAAAAAACACTTTTTTCTCCTGATATGCTCACCGAAACCTGTCATTCCGATTCTGATTCAACCTGCGCGCCCAGTGGTGCAGGTCGTTCTGTGGTCGACCGGTTGAGTGAATCGCAACTCTATCGAGACTACGCGCAGGCCTTTCGAGCGGCCACCGGGCTGCCCTTGGCGATTCGTCCGGTAAAGGCCTATGAGAATGCATTGAAGAGTCGCGAGGGCGGGAACCCATTTTGCATGTTGCTGGCGCAGACCAATGCCGGTTGTGCGAATTGCATTAAGATGCAGGCCGACTTGGAGCAAAAGGCCGGCCTGGAGCCTAAATCCCTGTATTGTTTTGCCGGGCTATGCGATAGTGCCGTGCCGATTCGCGTCGGCGGTGAGTTGATTGCCTTCCTGCAGACCGGGCAAATTCTCTTGCATCAACCGAATCAGCAGGAGTTTTCCCGCATCACCAAGCAGTTGCTCGCTTGGGGGAGTGAGGTGAATTTAAAGGCATTGGAAGAAGCTTATTTTCAGACCAAGGTCTTCAATCCAGAGCAGTACGATGCCATGTTGCGGCTGTTGTCGACCTTTGCCGAGCACCTCGCGACTATCAGTAATAGTATCGAGCCCGAGCAGTCGATCGCCGCGGCCGATCCCGAAGATCAAGTGGTGAGCCGCGCCAAGAAGTATATCAGCGAGCGTTTTAATGAGCGGATCAGCTTGGACGAAGCCGCGCAGGCCGTGAATGCCAGCACGCGTCATTTTTGCAAGGTGTTCAAGCAAGCCACAGGCATTACTTTTACCGATTATTTGGCGCGCACCCGCGTGGAGAAGGCCAAGCACCTATTGCAAAATCCGCATCTCCGCGTGAGCGAGATTGCCTTTGAGACCGGCTTCGACTCCATTTCACAGTTCAATCGCTCCTTTAAACGTATCACCGGCATGTCGCCGACCCAGTTTCGTAGCGAGGCTTAGTGGCTGCTTTAGAGCGCTTTGGATCTTGAAGATGGGTGGCTGCTATTTTAGCCACTGTTTCCAGTTGTTACGATAGGCTTCGACATTACGCCAATCGACGATTCGGGGAGTGGTGCGCATAATGCGCTTTTCAGGTGATTGGCCATTGTGCAGCTTTTCTATCATAGTTGTGACACTCTGTACTCCCCATTGGTAATAGGGGTGCACTACAAGTGCATCGAGGTAGCCTTGGTCCACATACATAAAAGCCGAGGGTGAAGATTGGATCGCGACCACGGGGAGCTCATGAGGCTTCCAAGGAAGGGCAGGCATGCCCAGTAGCGGCCAATCTTCTAAAAAGACCCATCCCTTGATCAAATCGTTGCGATCAGCCTGTTCTGCGGCAACGATCGCGGCTATGGCGGATTGGTAATCGGGTGCTGTCGTGATGGTGCTTTCAATACGACGGTAGCTGAGCACTTCACGTAGGCCTTGCATTCGCTGCTGCAGTTCTGGGCTAGGATCATCGCTGGTCAGTATGGCTACGCGCCCTTTAGTGGGGAGTTTTTTTAAGATCTCGCGCCCCGCCATGCGCCCAGCTTCTACTTCATCCGCTAGCACCGATGCAAGTACGGGGATTTCTGGCAGTTGACTTTCAAAATATACCAGCTCTTCTCCTTGCTCTAGGGCAAACTCGATCGATGCGCGCACGGTTTCGCTGTCTTGGGGGCTGATGATGAGTCCGTCAGCGTCCTCAATGAAAAGTTCGGCCAATGAGGTCACTTGGTTGCCTCCTTGCGCTTGGTTGGGTGTTAAAATCACCAGTTCTACATCGATGGAATATTTACGACTTAGTTCTAAGGTGGCTGCTTGAGCTCCTTCGTGTGCGGCTTGGTAAATGGCATCTTCCTGGTCACGCCCGATTATACCAATTTTATATTCGCCCAAGAGTTCGCGGTTTTGCGCCGAGAGAGCGGTGCCCCATAAGGCTAGGGCTAAAATGGAGAGTCGTTGCAGCATAAGTTAAGCAGAGTAGGTATGTATGTTGACAGTTGGCAATTGGTTTTGTTCAAGCAGACATACGATCGTGTGGATCCTATGTGTAAGGCATGGATGCCGCTTTAGTGGCTTGCCAGTGCGTGCTTCATTTGCGCCAAGCTTTCGGCCAGTCCTCCTTCGCGACTGCGGCGTCGCCATTCGCAGGCGAAGTCTTCCAACAGTGCGGCTGGATCTTCGCTAAGAGCGGATCTGAGGCAACGCTCGAGGCTTGTACGGTTGAGGCGTAGCGCGAGCTCGATCTCGGGGGCTAGGCCGTTGCTCGAAATTGCATTCATGGCATGGCTGCAATTTTGTAGCTCTTCTTCGTTGGTTAGGGGCAATATGGCATTGGCTAACTCGTTGTGGCTGGCAAAGAAAGCACTGTGGAGCATACTGTTGGGTGGGGCGGGTTGTGGCAGCATTCCGTCGATGCGGCCGAGTGCACAGAGTGCTGCGCCGTTACCGGAAGTTTGTTTAGCGAAGAATACACGGTCGATGGTGGCAGCAAGTTCGGCCTCGCTGAGTGCTTGGCCATGACAGGCAGCTGCAGCGACAACGAGAGCAGGGTAGAGCGTGACCCATGGTTGATGGTGCCCATTGTCGCCCCAAGCGGTCAGTAGTAGACCGCGGGCACCATGGGCGTGGCCCTGTTCGGCTGCGAGTTGAATATTGGCTTCCGCCACATCGAGACGGCCGGAGAACGAGTTCCAATTGCCCGCGCCAGGCGCTACGTAGAATTGATCACGAAAGCCAGCTTCGAGGACGGTCTGGCACTGCTTTTCAAAAGGAGAGTCGGCCTCGTAGCCCCAAATGACTGGAATTACATTTTTAGGGAGGTCTGGAACCAAGTCGGGGCGTTCCATAATGATGTCGGCCCAAAATTGTGGGGTCTTTCCATGTTTGTTTGTCAAGGCGAAGAGTTGGTTCATGAACTCGAGATAGACTCGGTGCTTTCCTTCGCTTTGAACGCGAGGGGCGCTACGGCCTTTGCCGAGTTCCCATGGCTCGTCGCCGCCGATGTGTAATTGTTGTGATGTGAAATGAGGTAAAAGCTCTTGGTAGAGCGTATCCATAAATTTGGCACTGTTTGAGTCGGGGTAGAGGGTACTACCAAACTCTCGCCAGCCCGACCATGGGTGTTCGAAACCATCAGGGCATTCTGCCAGTGGCTTGTAGGCTTCATGGCGCAGCCAGCGCTCCATGTGACCGAAAGAGTTTTGATTGGGTACCAGCTCGATGCCTCTCTTAGAACAGTAGATGTCCAGCGCACGAATTTCTGCGCCAGTCATGGGAGAGGCGTTTCGCCATACTGTTTCGTGCTCGGTGTAGGCAAAAGTGTGCTCTGTGTAGAGTTGCAGTTCGTTATACTGCAGAGTCGCCAGCGCGTCGACTAAGTGATAGAGAGTAGACATCGTGGGCACACGGTTGCGACTGATGTCGAGCATCAGCCCGCGACGTTCAAAGAGGGGAGTCGAGTGGAAAGTCATTTCGCACAAGAATGATTGTGAGCGGGATGTAATTACAAGCTTCGCGTGGTCCTTTAAATGCACAAAAAAAGCGGCCGCCTATCGGCGACCGCTTTGGAGAATGTTGGAATGTCATGCGCGCGGCTCGGGCCGCTCACATGATTATTCTGCAGCTTTTTCTTCGCTGGATTCTTCAGCTGTTTCGGGGGCTTCCTCTTCGGTAGCTTCCTTAGCCTCTTCGAGTGCGGCCTTGCGGGACAGGCGAACCTTGCCCTTCTCAACGCCGATGCACTTGACGACCATTTCGTCGCCCAGCTTGCAGATGTCTTCGGTCTTTTTGACGCGGAAGTCAGCCAGCTCGGAGATGTGCACCAAACCTTCTTTACCAGGTAGGCATTCGACGAATGCGCCGAAGTCCTTTACGCCGCGAACGATGCCACGGTAGGTCTTGCCGACTTCGATTTCTGCGGTGCAGGCATCGACTTCCATGATCGCGCGGTCCATGGATTCTTTGTCGGTTGCGAAGATGAGCACTTGGCCTTCGTCGTTGATGTCGACTTGGGCGCCGGAAACTTCAGTGATGCGGCGGATGTTTTTACCACCGGGGCCGATGAGAGCACCGATCTTCTCGGGAGAGATCTTGATGGTGTGGATGCGTGGTGCGTGCTCACGCAGATCCTTGCGGGACTCAGGCATGTGCTCGGACATGATCGCGAGGATCTTCATACGAGCGTCGCGGTTTTGCTTGATCGCTTCGAGTGTGATGTCGAAGGGCAGGCCGCTGATCTTGAGGTCGAGTTGGAAGCCTGTGATACCGTCTGGAGTACCAGCGATCTTGAAGTCCATGTCACCGAAGTGGTCTTCTGCGCCGAGGATGTCGGTCAGGATGACGCTCTTGGTGATCTTGCCGTTTTCGTCCTTTTCAGTCACGAGACCAGTGGAGATACCAGCACAAGGTGCGGTGATCGGCACACCAGCATCCATGAGAGACAAGCAACCACCACAGATGGAAGCCATCGAAGTGGAGCCGTTGGAACTCATCACTTCAGATACTACGCGGATGGCGTATGGGAACTCGTCTTCTGGAGGAAGGATCGGCAGGAGTGAACGCTCTGCAAGGGCACCGTGACCGATTTCGCGGCGACCGGTGAATCCGAAACGACCCGCTTCACCCGTGGAGAACGGAGGGAAGTTGTAGTGCAGGATGAAGGACTTGCTAGTGGCGCCACCAGTAAGACCGTCGATGTCTTGTGTGTCACGGCTGGTGCCGAGTGTCGAGATGACGAGGGCTTGTGTTTCACCGCGGTTGAAGATTGCGGAACCGTGCACACGTGGTAGCACGCCTGACTCGCAAGAAATGGTGCGAAGGTCCTTTGCACCGCGACCATCGACACGCTTGCCTGTGTCTAGGATGTTTTGACGGTAGAGCTTTTCTTGGATTTCGTCAAAAGCGCGAGCGACATCGTCGCCCTTTACGTTTTCAGCTCCAAGCTTGGCTTCGAGAGCTGCAGTAGTTTCCTTGGCGATCGCTTCGATCGCAAGCTTGCGCTCGGTGTAGCTATCGTGGCCGAGGGCTTCCTTCACCTTGTCAGCTGCGTGTTCTTCGCAGAATTCAGTCACTTCCTTAGGCGTGATGATGAGTGGGAATTCCTTCTTTTCCTTGCCGGCTAGCTTCGCGAGCTCACGTTGCGCAGCGATGATGGGCTGGATGGCCTTTTGGCCGTATTCAAGAGCTTCGTAGAAACGCTCGTCGGAGATGAACTCGGCAGAACCTTCGATCATCAACATTTCGGTTTCGGAGCCGACGTAGATGAGGTCGAGGTCGGAATCGAGCATCTCATCGTGGTTCGGGTTGGTGACGAATTCGCCATCAATTTGACCGACGCGCACACAGCCGACAGGGCCATTCCAAGGGATGTCGGAGATCAGAGTGGCTGCAGATGCGGCGTTGACCATGAGCACATCCGGTTCGTTAAGTTGGTCAGTGGAGAGCAGCAGGCCGATGACTTGAACTTCGTTCATGAAGCCCTTAGGGAAAAGCGGGCGAAGCGGACGGTCGCAAAGGCGAGATGTCAGGATTTCTTTTTCAGAAGGCTTGCCTTCACGCTTGAAGTAGCCACCTGGGAATTTACCACCTGCAGAGAATTTCTCGCGGTAGTCCACTGTAAGGGGGAAAAAGTCTTGTCCGGGGCGGAGTGCGGAGGCTGCGGTAGTCGAAACGAAGAGTTCAGTTTCGCCGGAGCGGATGGTGACAGCGCCACTTGCGAGGCCTGCGAGGGTACCTGTTGCGAACTCGATATCGAGCCCTTCAACTTTTACGTTATGTTTTTGTTTCATATCTTTGTCTTGTATTTTGCTTTATGCATTCAAAACGACAGTTCTGGGATCGGACCTTACTATGTCGCTCGCGGCTCAAATCGGTTGAGTCGCTCGGATGAAAATTTACGGGAGGCTGGGAACGATCAACATCGAACATTGAAGGTTCAATATTGAATTATGATTGTGGTGAGGTATGCGACCTTCAGCTCTTAATCTTAATCTTACTCCTAATCGTAATCCTCTTTTTTCGTAGCAGGGTTGGCTTTGCCGCCCTGCTTGATTGTCGGGCGGCGAAGCCCACCAGACTACTGGAGGATTACGATTAAGATTATGATTAAGAACAAAAAAGGCAGTGGAGTGAAAGAACAGGAACTTTAGAGGACTTTGCCGGTGCTGGCTTGGGGGCTGGGGATCTAAAGTAAAATGCCGGACCTCCATCGAGGAAGTCCGGCATTGGAAAAGTAATTCGCTATCGGCGAAGACCTAGCTTTTCGAGAATCGCAGTGTAGCGATTGAACTCGGTGCGCTTGAGGTAGTCGAGAAGCTTACGGCGGCGAGCTGTCATCGCGATTAGGCCACGGCGTGAGTGGTAATCTTTGCGGTTTTCGCGAAGGTGCTCGGTGAGGTGCTTCACACGTGCTGTGAGCAGCGCGATTTGGACCTCGGATGAACCGGTGTCGCCTTCTTTAAGACCGAACTCTTTGATGATCGCTGCTTTATCGATTGTTGTATCCCCTACGGGTGCTGACTTTGACATAATATTTTGATTTTTGTGATCACGACTTGCGGGCTTCGAGTTGTCGAAACCGTTCAAACCGCCACTGAGCCGTCTGAACCGTTGAACTCTCCCGTCCGTGCGGAGGAGAGAGCAGTCGAGGAACGGGCTCTTCGCAGAGCGCGCTCTAACGCTGAAGGGCAGGAAGATGTGCGTTCGGAGGCTCGGTGCAAGGAAAAAAGTGGGGTGATTGTTGAGCATTTCCGGAGAGCGTGCGCGTGTGATGCCCTGCGGCAGTGCTGAGTGGAGGACTATCGTGAATGTAGCGCGGCTTGCCGAGCGTAGCTCGAAGAGCGAAGCCTGCAAAGCATCATCACAGAGCTGAATAAGTATCTGCGAGGGTGGTGGGGCTGGTTCTCGCTAATAGAAACTCCGTCCCAACTATCAATGATAGGCGGGTGGATACGCCGTCGGCTGCGCAGTTATATCTGGAAGCAATGGTTCCGAGGTCTGCCGACAAGACCGGGCACGAAGTGAACCGGACCAGTTTCGCCGCACCCGTGTGGGAAATCTCCTAAAGCTGGGTATTAGCAGACGAATGGCCGTCACGACAGGATGCGCCCGAAAGGGCGCTTGGCGTATGTTTAGAACCCCGCCAACGGGAAATGAACGAGAGTGAATCGGGGAGCCCAGTCAAATGGGTCATGATCGCTTTGCCCGATGCATACTTATACGAACGCGGGCTGGTAATCCCATGGGATTGAACCTGCCTTGAATCAGCCGAACCGCCACTTACAGACCTGTATGAGTGGTGGGTGTGGGAGGGCTCCTCAGCGATGGGGAGTCCTATCCCGATCGACCTTCGGTCTACGAGGCCTTGGATATGAGAGGGAAGCGCTCTGGCTCATCGAGTGAGGTCAGCTCTAAGTCGACATCCAATTCATTCCAAAAAAGGT
>PBYS01000077.1 GCA_002729725.1 Puniceicoccaceae bacterium | reverse complement strand
TTGTCAACTATCAACGACTTGCGCAATAAAATCGACGAAATAGGCCTATTTTCGTTAAGAATAACCGTTATCGAAAAAGCAAATGAGAAACTTGGGCTAACCTCGTAACCCCCTGAGTTATTTTTTCGAGCCGCCCAAAGAGATAAAACTGGAACGGCTCAAGGTGGAACGCAGTGAGGCACGAACGAGTAGACCTTGAACCGTGGAAGTAAAATCTCGGCGGGTGGAACGAAAAAGGGAAACTGCCCGTTGCTTTCGATTGCGCGAAGGCAAGCGCTCGGGGCGAGGCCGAGCAAGACGGGGTGCCGGTCGCGTCTGCGCGACGGGCATGGCTTTGATTGCCCCGCGGCGATAGCCGCCTGACTTTCACTGAGGATCTGTGCAGGGAGCCTTAGCGACTGGAACAGTGCCTCGGTGTTGCAGCGGGCTAGCCGTCGGAATCGCTGCGGCGGATTGGTTGACGCGCGCGGAACGCGCGAACGCGGGGGCAACCCGCGCGTAGGCGGCGGGGGAAGCCCCCTGGGGGGCGCGTGGCGGGATCGCCAAAACGAGAGAGGTCAGAGACGAGGAACGAGACTCTGGGCGGCAAAGCGTAGACGCTCTTTCGCATCGGAGATGAACGCCCCAAACGTGCAACGACCCGGGCGCGGGGGTTTTGAAAATGATGGCGCAAGCCAAACTGAAAGACGGCGCGGCTTAAAACGTAGACGATGGAGACCCGACCGGAGCGCGGAGCCGAGGAAGCCCCCTGCTGACTTGCTGGGCGATCGCTCAACACGACGTTATGTCTCTTTCCCCCCGTCCGATTATTTGAAGGCTAGCACAGCCTGAGTCGGACGATAAGGGGGAATTGGACATAACGTCAGTTGGGCGAGGAGAACGGCGAGACGTCAATAGCCAAGGGGCTTCCTCGGCGCAGTGCTTCGGGCGGGGCGGTCGATTGGAACCGTTGCTCGTGGATTTCCCGTCGCTTAGTTGATCAGTGGATACGAGAGGCGGCTAAAATCAAGAAAACGTGGACTGGTGCTCTTCCGGGCGGTCGATTGCAAGTTGGACTTGTGGATTGCCCGTTGCGCAGTTGTCGAGTTGATCGGAGGCGGCTAAAAAAAGACCTTAAACATTACGGAGCGACCCCTTTTTCATCCCCGGAGCGACCCCTTTTTCATCCCCTTTTCCCATTTCATTTTCCCCTCCAAAATTCATTCTCCAGACACATAGGTCTTCGTCAATTCGCACTAGGTTCAGTTCAGCTAATTTGCCAGCTACCTCTTCACATCTAAAACTACTGCTCACGCTAAAGGCTGTCTCGTTATTTATTACACCGATACCGATTCTAGCATCATTACCCAGTTTATCCCAGATTTTCTGACAAACCAACTGTTGCTCTGCGTCTGTCAAATTGTGCCCGACTATTATATCAAAAGTTGGAGAGTATCTCTGACTACAAGCTGAAAAAATCAAACTAACAATCAAAAAACATGTGTTGATAGGCAATCGCTTACTTTTCATAAAATCCGACGACATACTGAGTCAGCATCAGCTTTCAACTTGAGCACATCTATCACTTCCGGAATCCCCGACACTCCTCGGGCAAGCCGATTACCCCATCGCGCAAGGTTTAGCGCTTGCCAGCTAGTTACGGGGGTTAGGATAGAAATTCGGATTTTTACCGTCACATCGAAACTAATTGGTCCAACAGTAACGGTGGCTTCAGTTTTTTCGCAACACTGGGAGGTAATATTTATCTCCTTCTTGAAGCACTTAACTTCAACATCCGCATTGCCCCGAATTCGGAAGAAAACATCAAAAAGATCGCCGGGAACCATCGCTATGGGTTCCCCGTGGGGGTCGTAATTGGAACCGTCGTTTTTTACGGTTACGTTCCCGAAATTCTTAAAATCAAGTTCAAATCCTGAATCTGGACACCCTTGAGCGAAACGTGGTCCTCCATTAATTAGCCCTAATAGATCAATCCGATTTACTAGGTTATTTCCAATCATCCCATATAGGTTCAACCCGCCCTGTTCCCCAATCGGATCCCTCGATGGCCAACGTCCAGTCATGGGATCATAGTATCTGAAGCCGTAAAAGAACATACCCGACGCGATTTCATCGTAGCCGTAGGCTTTTTCTAGGCGTGGTTGCTGAGCTGAGAGCCGATTTACCCGACTCGATTTTGCTCTATCCGCAAAAAAATCCCCGACGCGGTTTTTTGAACCGAGTGCGGGATTTTCAGGAGCAAAGTTTTCGTTTAGGGCGACCATGGATAACGGCCTAAAAAGTGAACGCGCCCAGCGTTCAAAGCAAGGCCTTTCCCACGGGCTCAACCGACGTAATAGCGGCTAAAGATAAAAGCTATATGCTCGGGATAAAACGCACCGGATTCATCCGCGCATTGTAAATGCGAACGATGCGCAAGCGGTCTTCCTCTGGCACGTATTTGTAGAGGATATGCGTATGGAAGCGCTTCTCGTAGTAGCGTCTTAGGCCGTGGGCTTCCGATGCCCAAGCGAAGCCGTTCGGCGCCTGAGTGATGCATTGAACCGACTTCTCCAGCTCCTTCAAGAACTCGACAGGCAAGGTGGGATCTTGCTCGCGCCAAAACTCGGTTTCACGCAATTGATCAGCAAGCGCACGCTTGAGGAAGTAAATTTCCATTACAGCCGACTGCGTAGCATTTCCATGGCTTCCTCGTAAGGAACCTCTTCCTCTAGGCCGTCCTCCAAGTCCTGGAGACGTTGAGCGGCGATTTTAACTTGCTCCTGATGGTAACGGTCTTCTTCCATCTGGCGCAAGTGAGCGATCACTTCACCTTGATCCTGCTCAGTCATTGAGTCGATCTCTTGGATTACTTGGGCTGCATTCATATTCATAAGCATCGTGTGTGTTTAAGGATTGTTCAAGCTCAGACCTTGGAAGAAGGGTGCGTCCTGGCGTGGACTTCGCGCAAGGCTCTAATCGCCACTTCTGTGTAAATCTGCGTGGTGTCGAGCCGTGCGTGTCCGAGTAGTTGCTGTATCAAGCGGATGTCCGCGCCGTTCTCAAGCATGTGCGTCGCGCAGCTGTGGCGGAACAAGTGGCAACTGCCAGTTTTACCGATGTCGGCGGACTTGACGGTTTTCGTTACCCAGTTGCCGACATAAGTTGAGCTCATGCGCTCGCCGTAGCCGCTGAGGAAAAAGGCTTGTTCACCTGCATCAATGAGAAGCTGCGGACGAGTTCTTTCAAGGTAAGCTTCGATCCAATACAGCGAAGCGGTGCCGACCGGCACCATGCGACTCTTGCCGCCCTTCCCCTTCCGGATATGGATCGTCTGCGCCGTTGCATCGAGATCGCCGACATCGAGCGCGGTCAACTCACTGCGGCGCATGCCCGTCGAGTAAAAGGTTTCCAAGATCGCACGATCTCGGATGCCGAGCGGATCGGTCACGTCAGGGATATTCAAGACGGCGCGGACGTGCTCCAGGCTCAGGCCTTTGGGCAGGCCGCGCGGCGGCTTGCGGGGCAATTCAAGATCACTGGCGGGGTTCGCTAAAAGTTGATGCGTGCGGCATAGCCACGCGAAGAAGCGTTGCACCGCGCCTAGGCGTCCGCGCTGCGTGGCGACGGCCATCGGCTGACCATTGCTCTTTCGATAGCGATACAGATAGCCCTGATAGCTCTCCAAAGTCGGGCGGGTGATTTCTTCGGGATAATGTAAGTCGCGTTCCTGCGCCCAGTTCAGGAACGTGCGCAAAGACCACTTGTGCATGTCGAGTGTCTTGTCCGAGTAGTTGCGCTGATCGAGGAAGGCGAACCATGCGTCAATCTGGCTGGCCAGCGTCTGCGCGTTGCTGCGGTCGAAGCCGTCGGGCTTGGCCGCGCTGCGGCCTCCCTTGCGACGGGTGCGCATCCCTGCCACGTTGCCGATACCCTTTTTGCCGCTCATACCGCTACGATACGACGACGTGTAAATTATGCCCCGTTTGTGCGTTTCGGGATTTCGGTAAACTTCGGCGCGAAGCGCCTTTACCACTGGACGGAGCGGCTAAAGGTGGTTCGGTTATCGCCCCGTTTTGGGGGCGTTTTAGCCCCGCAAACTCGGCCATATGCCCCGTAAACTTTTCATCGTAACCCAATTTTTGAAGGTCAATCAGTCCGACTAACTGCGGTTTGGCCGTCTCGGTATCACCATCAAAGAGCAACTCATATTCATACGCGCTCCCGCGCATCCCCGCGCGGCGCGGGTAAATGTATTCCAGTTCTTCGAGTCGATCCAAGTGGACTTTCGGCTGTGTATTGCTCCAGCCCGTAAACTCGCGCACTTCACGGCGGGTGAACCAGCAAAGCTCTGGATCAATCTTTTCCGTCTCGCACCGCGCCTGAACCATCGCCTTCAACTGCTCCAACAGTCGCCGCGTCTGCGGGGGCAACTCATCGAGCGAGCGGCCAAGCACTTCATGAGCGAGCGCGTTGGCCGTGGCCAAGTCCTCAAGCGTCACTTCGATATACTGCAAGCCGCCCTTCTCCAACAGCGGCCTTTGATACTGATTCAAAAGCGTAATGCTGCGAATCAGGGTAAGGTATTTCACATGGTCGCGGCGCGTGCGCGTGCGATCGCTGAGGAACGTCAACTGCTTCGCAAACGGATTCACAACATGCAGCGACTTCAGCAAGCGCTGTGCATTTCTGTGGATCGTCAAAACACGATCACGCTCCACTTTGCGCTTCAGCCCGTCGAAGGTTTCCGCTTCGCGCTGCAGGTCGTGGATGGCTTTGGTCTGCTCTCTCGACTCATCGACAGTCAACACCAGGCAACGATTCAAAAGCTCTTCATCGATGTCGACGGCGGTCGTCGTGAGGAAGATCATCACCGGCCCTTCGACGTGATATTCTTCGGTTTTCATGCGGCCTTGATCGTCCTTGCCGGTCGAAGCAATCGTCAACTCACCTTCGGACTGCAGGAGCTTGAGCGCGTAGCTCGCTTTCTCCGCGCCTTCCTCCTCGACGATGGCGAGGATCTTGTTTTTCAAGTTCGTCTCACCCAAATAATACAACGATTGCCCCGTCATCGCCGAGTATTTGACGCGCTCTTCTTCGGGCGTAAAAGCCAAGATCGATTCCATCAGCATCGACTTTCCCGCCGCGCTGGTGCTCTGGATGATCACGGCCAAAGGCCGGTCGAGCTTGCGCGAAACGCAAGCCAGATAACCTGTCAGCTTGTTCGTGGCTTCGCCAACGATACCGCAGGCATCAAAGTCTTTTAAGATCTGGCCGAGCAAATCGAGGCTATAAAATAACCAGGCTATAAAATAACCTAGGCTATAAAATAACCTCACTTCTGCTTTGGGGCATTTTTACTCCGTCCCGGAGTAGTTTTTGCATGTTCGTTTGTGATACTCTTCGTGGCTTGAATGCATCAGCCGCATCATCTGACGGAGCGTTCGAGCGACAAAACAACGACAAAAAATAGATAATGAACATAGGACATCGAATTCTAACTAATAGAAATTGCGCAGCAGCCGTATTGCTACCGCTGGCATTTTCGCTCAACAGCGCAGCCGCAGAAGCCGTCACCGCAGAGCTTGAGGAAACAACTTTAGTCGGCAACCAGGCCGAGGGTGAAAACTTTTCCATCGATTCTGCCAATAATGTGAGCGAGGAAAGCTTGGATCAGTGGGCCGCCAGCGATCTCGATGACATATTTAAAAACACAATCAGTGTTGCCGCGGGTGGTCGTGCGCAGTCTCAGGACATCTACATTCGTGGACTACAATCCACATTGTCAAATGTGACCGTCGACGGTGCGCCACAAGTGGGCTCAATTTTCTACCATGCTGGTACAGGCGGCGCAATAGAAACAGAGCTGCTAAAAGCAGTCAATGTGAGTGCGGGCACTGGAAATGCTCTCAGCGGAGCGGGGGCACTCGGCGGCTCCATCGCTTACGAAACCAAGGATGGATTCGACATGCTGCGCGAAGGAGAAAGCTTTGGTGGTCAGATAAAGGGAACTATTTATAGCAGCGGTGAAGGTGGCTATAAAGCCAATATCATGGGCTACGGCTTAATCACCGACGACTGGAGCTACTTAGTATCACTAGGCCACAGCGACATGGGCAATTATGACGATGGCAATGGCGACGAGGCGATCAACAGCGGCTACGAACGCGACAGTGCCTTTTTAAAAGCATCTGGCAAACTGAACGAAAGCCAGAGCCTCGCGATCAGCTATGAATACTTGGAAGACGAAGGTGAAGGCGGCATCGCGATAAACAAAGCCAACGCTCCTAGCGATGATGTAAACGCTCAACGCCGCGACACGGTCAACGTCCACTACGACATAAACCCAAGCGACAACGACCTCATCGACATTGAAAGCAATGCTTACTACACCAAACGTACGCTCGAAGCCACAGGGCGAGAAGAGATGAGCATCGCTTCCATTGGCTACGATCTGCGTAACACCAGCCTCTTTGGTGACTTCAAGATTACTTACGGCACAGATTATCGTGACGACACCTATAAAAACACGAATGACAGCACTGAAGCGGAGAATAACTTAATCGGCCTCTACACTCAGGGAGACTGGACAATCAACGAAGCATTAACGCTTTCTGCAGGCGCACGCTGGGATCGTTACGAAGCCGACGCCTACGACGGCACGGAGGTCGAACAAGATGGCTTCAGCCCCAACTTCACGGCAATTCTAAAGCCAGCCGAAGGCCTGAAGTTCACCGCCACCTACGCAGAAGCAATCCGCGGCTACCAGCCCAATCAACCAATCCTGAACGGGGTTTCGGTCAATCCTGACGCGGATTACGAGCGCTCACGCAATATTGAGTTCGGTGCAGAATACAAATTCGGACGCTACTACCTGGCTGCCAACGTCTATAAGTTGACCATCGACGACCTGCTCGAAATGAGTACTAAGACGGGCCCAATCGACAACTACGCAGACTACGAAAACACAGGCTACGAAGTAATGTTAGGAGCTCGCTTCAAGAACCTCGACTTGCGCGCTGGGGTCACTGAAAACGATCCGGAAGCCAAGTTCTTTTCCGGCACCACTTCCGACTCCAACACACTGCTCAACTCAAAGATCGGCCGATCATGGTTCGGCAATGCAGAATACAAATTCGAGGACCTCAACCTAAGCATCGGCTGGCGTGTCGACTACGTCGAGTCCACCGTAGCAGACGGCCGCAGCGGTCCTTCGCCCAAGAAGTCCTACGTCGTGCACGATGCCTTTGCGAGCTGGAAACCAAGCAGCGTCGAAGGCCTCAGCGTCAATCTGACGGTCGCCAACGTCTTCGACAAATTCTACTACGACCACAGCTCGTTCAGCACATTCTTCGCAGAGCCAGGCCGCGAAGTAGCGCTCGGCCTGTCGTATAAATTCTAGGCTTCGCCAGAATTCTCAATCCTCCAAGCCTGAGCCGCTCAATGTGGCTCAGGCTTTTTTATGTGCATAGATGCAAGAATCCCCCATTTCTGGCCAAAAATTTCCAGCGATTGTGCGCGCATTCGCGGAACTCCTGCAAAATACCCCTTACAGAGCCTTGATGCCGCCTGATTTTTTGTGCAGAAAGAGGGATTCAACCTGCAATACACGAAACAAACGAGTCAATTACTCTCACTTATGGAGATCACCCCTAGCATTCGCGTCAAAGATCTTACCCGCCAATACGGGGCCTTGACTGCGATCCATAAAGTCAACTTTACCGTCAACCCCGGCGAAGTCGTCGGCTTCCTCGGGCCCAACGGCGCGGGTAAAAGCACTACTATGCGTATCCTCTCAGGCATCATGTCGGCCACCTCCGGCTCAGCATGGGTCGGCGGCATCTGTGTCGCGCAAAACCCGCACGAAGTGAAGCGCAAGATCGGCTACATGCCGGAAAACAACCCGCTTCCCGACGATATGCGGGTGGTCGAATACCTCCGCTTCCGGGCGCGTCTGAAAGAAGTGCCCGGGCGCAAAATACGAGCCACCGTGCTAGAAGCCATGGAGATCTGCGACCTCGCTCGCACCGCGCGGCGCAAGATCATCGGCACACTCTCGAAGGGCTTCCGCCAGCGCGTCGGCATCGCCGATGCGCTACTGGGCGATCCCGAAGTGATCATTATGGACGAGCCAACCATCGGCCTCGACCCGCACCAGATCCAGGGCATCCGCAAATTGATCGATAACCTGCGCGGCAAACACACCGTGATCCTTTCCAGCCACATTCTACCGGAGATCGAGCGCTCCTGCGACCGCGTGATTATTATCAATCGTGGCCGTATCGTAGCCGCGGGTACCAGCACCGAACTGCGCGAAGAGTTTCTGCCAGGTAATCGCTTCAGTTTGAGCATGGAGGGCGACGCATCGCAAGTCATCCCCCAACTGGCCGCCAAGGGGTTCGAAGCCACGATCTTGGAAAGCACGCCACTGGCTGAAAATCGTGCCAAGCTCAGTCTGCGTATCGAAAACGACGGCGAGCTCGGCCCACAATTGATTGAAGCACTCAGCAATCAATCCACCTTCACCTTACACAGCCTCGCCCCACGCGAGCCAAATCTCGAAGAAATTTTCCTAGCGGCCACCAAGCGCTCCTGGGAAGAAACCATCGAAACCAAGCCTAAGATCACGACCTAGCCCGTCAGTCATCAATCATTTTCCATCCGTCATTTAAAAGATGCGCCATTTTTTCATCCTTCTTAAGCACGAGCTACGCATGTTGTTTATCAGCCCGCCCACCTATATTGCGGCAGTGCTGTTTCTCAGCCTGATGGGCTTCCTTTACTGGGCCATCTTGCGGGGCATGGTCAACACCCCCTCGGAAGTGCTCCCGACCGTGCAGTTTTTCAGTATTTTCTGGATCCCGGTCTTCTTCGTCGTACCTCTGCTCACCATGCGTAGCATTGCCGGCGAGCGCAGCATTGGTACACTCGATACGCTCATGACGACGCCGACTTCGCGCGTCGCCGTCGTTTTAAGTAAATTTGCCGGCGCCTATCTATTCTACATGTTGCTATGGGTGCTCACGATTGGCTTCCCCTTCCTCACCCAGAAGCTGTATCCGCATGCCGCCGAGAGTGGCGCACTCTTAGAGCTCGCTCCACTGGCAGGCAGCTTCCTCTTTTTAGCGACCAGCGGACTGCTCTTCATCTCGATAGGGATCTTTGCCAGTAGCGTCACACGCAGTCAGTTAGTGGCCGGCATGCTAACCTTCACCACGCTATTTGTAGTCATCATCGGAGGACAGCAAATGGGCAATCTCGCGGATGCCGGCGGGCAGCTCTCCTCCTGGGTCGTCGCCACCGTCAATTACCTCCAGATCTTTGAGCACTTAGACGACTTCTCACGCGGCATTATCGATACACGCCCCTTTTTCTACTACGCCAGCACCACCTTTCTACTGCTGGGCCTCTCCACTCTAGTGATCGAGGCGAAAGCCTAAACCACTCTTTCATTTTCTGATGCAAATCAACCGTTTCAACGAATACCGCGTCGCCCGCCGCTTCCGCATCGCCAATCGCTCGGTGCAGATCATCTTAGGCCTGTGCCTGATCGCCTCGCTCAACTTCCTCGCCGCCAAATACTACGAACGGATCGACCTGACTCAGTCGGGCAGCTATACGCTGGCCCCCGAGTCGAAGGCTTACATCCGTGAACTTGAGGAGCCAGTCGATATCATCGTCACCATTCCCAACGATCCGGATGTCGCCGAGCAACAACAGGTTCACCAGCACTTGCGCAAACTTTTCCGCGAATATGAAGCCGCGGGCATGCACGAGGGACAGGCCTACATTCATATCGAATTCGTGGATATATACCGCCAGCGTAAGCGCGCCCAGGAACTCGCCAACAAATATAATCTCACCCAAGAGAACATCATTCTAGTCGCCATGGGCGAGCGCACGCGCGAGATCCGCCAAGCCGACCTCTACGAAGTCAAAGACAACACAATCGCCGGCTTTCGGGGCGAAAAGGCGATCACCTCCGCCATCATCGATGTATCCTCCAAGGACGAGGACAAAATCTACTTTCTAGTCGGACACGGCGAAATGCGCCTCGACGATGTCGATCCACTGCGCGGGCTCTCACAGCTCGAAGCCTTCCTACGCGAGCGTAACTACAAACTCGCCACCCTCGACCTGGCAGTCGATGAGAACGTGCCCGCGGATGCCGACTTGATCGTAGTGCCCTCGCCGCAGGCCAGCCTGCTTCCGGAGGAAGTCGAAAAACTGCGCCGCTACATGAACGAGCGCAACGGGCGCATGATCGTATTTGTCGATCCCGGACGCCGCCATGGCATGGAAGAACTCTTCTACGACTGGGGCGTCATGGCCGACGACATGGTCGTCGTCGACGACGGCCCTGACTTCCGCTCACAAGGGGGCGATCTCATCATCCGCCGCTTCGCAGAGCACCCGATCACCAACTTGCTAGTCGACTATCAAATCACCGCGCTGTTTGGGCAACCACGCCCGATGCGCACCGACCCAGGCTCGCTCAAAGACCCACGCCTGAAGGTGACTCAAATCATCGGCACATCCGACCAAAGTTGGGGCGAACGCGACTACCGCACCCAGGACCCAATTCAATTCGACGCGGGCCGTGACCTCAAGGGGCCCATCACCATTGCCACCGTATCCACACGCACCGCTGGCACAGAACTCGGAATCAACATCCCCGGAGGACGCTTTGTGGCCTTCGGCAACTCCGACTTCATTACCAACAATCGACTGCGCGCCTTCGGTAACCGCACCTTATTCTTTAATTCCGTCAACTGGGCACTCTCCAAAAACAGCTTACTAAAAATCGCCACCCGCCCGCTCGAAAGCTATCAAGTCGTCATGAGCGAACGTGACCTCAATCGCACACTGATCTACTTCGCAATAATACCTGGCGCCACCGCGCTGCTGGGTCTGCTCATCTATCTCATCCGCCGCCGCTAAGAACATGCGCTTCAAATTTACAGTCTTTCTACTCGCGCTCAACGTCATCACCTTCGGCCTCATTGCCTACCTCGGCAAACAAGCCAATCAAGTGCAAGCAGAGCCCGGCGGGCTCTCGGGCCAGATCGGCCGCGAGCTGCTAGATGCCGACCGCATCGAACTACACGGACGTGGCCTAGAGACTCCCCGTATCCTCGAGCGCAAAGGCTCCACGTGGACGATTACCCAGCCCATGGAATGGTCGGCCAATTACTTCGCGATCAATCGTATACTCAACCAGCTACAATTCCTCGAAGAAGACGCCTCCTTTGCAGTCGATGAAATTGAAAAATCAGGCCAGAGCTTAGCCGACTACGGACTAGAAGATCCTTTACTGCGACTCGTGATCGCAGAAGGCCAGCAAACCATCTCACTCAGCATCGGCACCCTGACTGAAATCGGTAACAACGTCTACCTACTCGGGCCCGATGGGCGCGAGATCTTCGTCGTTAACCGACAAATCATCGACGGCCTGCTGGTCGACCTCAACGACCTACGCACTCGCGAGATCTTCGACATCCCCGTATTCGAAGTCGAAGCACTCGGCCTACAGATCCGCTCCGATAGCACCGCCGATGGCAGCTCACTCAAAGTACGCCTCGCCCGCAACAATGGAGAGTGGCGCTTCGAAGCTCCCCTCGCGGCCAAGGCCGACCCCGCATTGGTGGATAATACCATCAACACACTCACCGCCGCCAAAGTGGTGCGTTTCATCGAAGGCAACGAAACCGACCCCATCCTACAAGGCCTGGAAACGCCCTTAATGCAGGTAACAATTCACGGCAATAAGCGTCGACAAACACTGATCATTGGCAATCTAGCCAGCAACGCCAAAGGCCCACCTCAATACTACGCCAAGCTGGAAGACAATCCCGCAATTTTCACTCTCATGGCCCGCCCCTTCGATGCTCTGCGTGAAGCACAGGAAGCCTTGCGCGAGCGTAACTTCGTCAACTTCGACCACCGCTTACTCTCAGCGATTAACATCTCCGAAAACGGTCGTAAGATCCGACTCCAAAAGCTCGAGACTGGTGAACACGACTGGCAAGTATTGGAAAGCAAGGGTGAAGACGAGATTCAGCCACACCGCGCCGACTCCGCTATTATCGAACAGCTCATGGACGACCTCTCCAGCATGCGCGCCAGTGGCTTCGCAGTGGACGCCCCCACTCCCACCGACACTGAGCGGCTCGGCTTCAATCAGCCACGCCGTGTAATCACACTCAGCTTCACACAAGGCGAGCCACTCACACTGACTTTGGCACACCCCGAAGATGATAGCGAAGATGCCAACGCGGCACTCTATGCAAAGACCAATCAAGCCGATTTTATATTCCAAGTCGAGCGACGCCCCACCTTACAAATGGTGCCGCTCAACACTTCCTACTATCGTAATCGCACGCTCGAAAAGCTGCCCTCATCCGCACGCATTCGCTCACTGCAACTCACCAACTTAGAGAGCGGAGAGAGCGTATTCGATTATACATTACCACAAGACAGCATTCGCTGGGACAATTTACTAGAGCAACTCGAAGGCCAACGCGGCCCGCACATTCGCGTATTAATCGATGCCATTCGCGAGTTTAAAGTTAAGAGCTACCTATTGGACAGCTACGCAGAGGCCTATCCTGTCGACTCCGAGAAATCACTGCCCTGGAAGTTTAAACTCAGCGCCACCATCCAACTTCCCGGCGGCGATACCGACCGCACAGAAATGCGTGAATACGTATTCACCAAACGCCTATCCGGTACGATACAAGTCGCCGGCTCCAAACAGCACAATGCCATTTTCGAGATCCCACAGCCACTGATCGACGCGCTTTACGAGCTCACCGACGACATGGAAACACCCCCCGAAGTCGATGGCAATGCAGTCACCACTCCGGCCACTCCAGCGCCCTTGACAGCCCCACAACCGATCGAGACGGAACTGTCAGAATAATCGGCCCGTCGCATGGCACTCTTAAGAAAGCTCCGCCTCAGCCTTTTGCTGGAGCTATTTCTCGACACAGGACTACTACTTCTATTCATAGCGCAGGCACTCATCGTGGGCTGCCTCATCATCTATGGTCACCTGCCATTGCCCTCTGAGTGGGCCCAGCAGAGCTTGGCTCAAAAACTGCCTTCTGGTCTGCAAGTCGAAGCCGACGAATTTCGAGTGCAGCTAGACGGCTCTCTGAAATTACTGGGCGTCAAAGTGCGCACCAAGACCATTCAGCAAAACCTACTAGAGGCCGACAGCTTAGAGCTTGCCCTCAAGTGGCAAGGCTTCAAACAGCTCCCCGCCCCCACCAGTCTAACCGTAACTGGGGGCACCCTCTACATTCCTTCAGTGTATTCGCCCGATGGATACCACAGCCGGCTCCTCGAACGCATTGCCTTTCGTCTAGCACCCGAAGAAGGAAATTGGAGCATCGAACGCTTCGCCGCCCGACACGATCAAATTCACTTACGTGGCAGCTTCCAGACCCAAGCGACGGCCAGCTCAAGCAAACAGCCGAGCGCCCGCCTGCTCCAGCTAAAGCTTCAAGAGATCGATCTCAGCGAACACATTCAAACTTTCTACCAACAGGTGGCCAAGCTATCACAGTATAAGCAGCGCATCAATTTCTTCAAAAACCCGACCCTTAGCTTTAAATTCAAGCTGATTGATGCACAGCACCAAGAAATCGACCTACACTTGAGTAGCCGTCTGTTGCAACACCCGGAAGTGCAGGCAGAACAGGTCCAACTGAAAGCACATATCCAACTGCAAGGCGACCAGATACGCCCACTCTCGGCCCCGCGACTGACGGCCACACAACTCGAAATACCTCGTTACCAAATCCACACCAAGAGCCTCAGTGCAGAATTCCCCCCGGTAGAACTCAGCGGTGCACTTGCTGGGCAGTGGCCCCCGGTCAATTTGGCCGCCGAGCAAATCAAGCTCCAAGACTTCGAACTCGACGCCCCCACCCTGCAAATTGATCCCGCCCACTACCCAGAACTCACTTTTCACGGATCTACACGCAGCTTAGACGGTGCCATCGACCTCAGCGGTCAAGTCAATGCACAAAGCCGGAGCGGGCATGTGCGCGCCCGCGGCAGTGTCGATCTGAGTATACTCAGCCCAGAAGCTCTGCATGCACGGCTCCCGGACATTAGCTACGAGACACCCCCCTACCTCGATCTACAGATAGATTTAGCCCCCGGCTTCGCGCTGAAGCAAGCCGAGCTAGAGGCACAAGTCAACGATCTGCAAATCGACCAAATCAGCTTCGACCATATTAAAGCTCACGCCAGCTATCAAAGCGGTCAGTTCGAGATCCGAAAGCTAAGTCTTCAGCGTCAGCGACAATGGCTTGACCTAAAATTCAAACTCAACACCCAGAGCAAAGATTACAAACTCACCCTACTGGGATCCGCGGTGCCTTACGAATACAACGCTCTGCTACCTCGCTGGTGGGCAGCTATTTTTAAGGACTTCGACTTCAGTCACACCGACTATAGCCTCGGAGATTTCATCATCTACGGCAACAGCCAGCGCAAAGCTGCCGACCTTTACTATGGCCATGCCGAAGCACATAATGCCATGTACAGCGATATCGCCTTCGACGAAGCCGAACTGATCGTTCGCGGACGCGGCCCCTATTGCGAACTGCGCAACATACGTACCCGCAGCGGCCCTGGCTGGGCAAAAGGAAATCTAGCCTTCAGCTCACGCATGGGCGACGGCAAGGGACCGATCTCGCTGCGCATCGACATGACGGCCAAGCTCACCCTCGAAGATGCCGCCAAAATATTTAAGGGGAATGTCGCGCAAATCATCGCCGACTTTCAGACCGAGGATTTACCCATTACGCGATTCGAAGGGGCTATTTTTAATAGCCAATACCCCGAATATGCAGACCAAACTTACTTCGACTTAACTGCAAAACTCGGCAGCCCGCTCACATTCAAAGGCGTGCCTCTCGACTACCTCAGCTTCGACCTCTATGGGCGCTCCACCCTCACACAACTGCGTCAGGTTGAGCTCGGCTATGCCGACGGCCAAGGCCTTGCGCAAATTGATATTCATACCCCGAAATCAGGCGCCAGCACGCTCAATTATCAATTTACCCTCCAAGACGCCGAGCAGAACCAAGCAATTCAGAGCCTGCCACAATTAGACAATCTCGAAACCAAGCTACAAAGCACCAGCAGCAACAGCTCGCAGCCTTCAGCGCGAGAGCCCGCGCGCATCGACCTACAACTGAATGGTCAAGGCCCGGCCGAAGACCCACTGCGACACGCGGGCCTCGGACAGATCGAAATCCGTAATGAGCAGCTCGGCACCATTCAGTTACTCGGCCCGCTCTCGAAGATTCTGCAAAACACCCAATTCAACTTCACCTCATTTAACCTCAACTTATTGCGTGGCAATTTCCACTATCAAAACCAACTGGTCACCTTTGATCCTTTGCGCATCGATGGCACCCGCACCCAGATTACCGCCCTCGGCAGTCTGAACTTAAGCAATCAAGCACTCAACATGCGGCTCAAGCTCTCCCTCTTCGGAAATTTCGGCAAGCCGGACTCCAACATAAAAAAGATCAGCGAACTCATCACGAAGCCCCTGACCAACCTGCTAGAGTTCGAACTCACCGGCACACCTGATCAGCAAAAGATTCGCTCCCTCTACGACCCGCGAAATTTAATTCCGCTCTTCGAATAGCGTGCAATCAGCTTGCTTCGACACTAAATCGTTATCAACTTTCGCAAAATCCGATGAGCCTCACCCACCACCAAGCTAAATACCTCGCCTATGAGCTGACCCGTCGCTGGTCCTCCGATAGCATGGGTAAATTAGCGGCAGCAGTGGCGGGCGCTCAGGTGGATCTCAATCCGCACCAAGTGGATGCCGCACTTTTCGCCTTTAAATCGCCCTTCTCCAATGGTGCCATTCTCGCCGACGAAGTTGGCTTGGGCAAAACTATCGAAGCTGGCATCTTGCTGTCACAACGTTGGGCGGAGCGCAAGCGGCGTATTCTCGTCATTACGCCATCCAATCTGCGCAAGCAGTGGTCGCAGGAACTTTCAGAGAAGTTTTTCCTGCCCTCCATCATACTGGAATCCAAATCCTACAAGGAAGCGATTAAGGCTGGAGTGGATAATCCCTTTCAACCCCATGAGCCTTCGCTCGTCATATGCTCCTACCACTTCGCGCGGAATAAGGCAGAGGATATCATGATCACTCCTTGGGACTTAGTGGTGATCGACGAGGCGCACCGCCTGCGCAATGTTTACAAGCCTTCCAACAAAATAGCGAACACACTGCGCACGATCCTCAAAGGTCGCCCAAAGGTCCTGCTCACCGCGACACCACTGCAAAATTCCCTGCTGGAACTCTACGGCTTGGTCTCCTTCATCGACGAACACGCTTTCGGCGACCTCAAGAGTTTCCGCCAGCAATTTGCCAATCTGGGGCAAGATCAAGTTTTCGACACGCTCAAAGCACGACTACGTCCGCTCTGCCACCGCACCCTTCGCCGGCAGGTCACTAACGTGCCCTTTACTAAGCGACACGCGATTCTGCAACGTTTCACGCCTGAAGAGAACGAACAGCAGCTTTACGATCTCGTTTCCGAGTATTTGCAGCGCGACCGCCTCTACGCGCTCCCCGCGAGTCAGCGTAGCTTGATGACGCTGATTATGCGTAAATTGCTCGCCTCTTCAACCTTTGCCATCGGCGGTGCTCTCAATACGATGGCCACTCGCCTTCAGAAAGAGCTGGCGCAACAAGAGATTGCAGCCTCGCTCGCCGACGAATTAGACAAAGACTACGAAGCCTTGGATGAAACCGCCGATGAATGGACGGACGACGAAACTGAGATTGACCTGCTATCCGAAGGCGAGCGTCACGAACTCAAAGCTGAAGCCGAAGAGCTACAAGCTTCCGCCGAACTCGCTTACTCGATTGAGAGTAATGCCAAAGGCCATGCGCTCCTCAAGGTATTGGACAAAGCCTTTGAGCAAACCAAGCAGCTCGGCGGTGCGGAAAAAGCTATCATTTTTACCGAGTCTCGCCGCACTCAAGAGTATCTGCTCGGCCTCTTGTATGATAGTGATTGGCACGAAGGCATTGTGCTCTTCAACGGCACCAATACCGACGCCCGATCAAAGGAAATCTACGCAAATTGGCTGGCGAAGCATCAAGGCACGGATCGTGTTTCCGGCTCAAAGACAGCCGACATGCGCTCCGCACTGGTCGACTATTTCCGCAATGAAGGCCGCATTATGATCGCCACCGAAGCCGGCGCCGAAGGCATCAACCTGCAGTTCTGCTCACTACTTATCAATTACGACCTCCCTTGGAACCCACAGCGTATCGAACAGCGCATCGGACGCTGCCACCGTTACGGCCAGAAGAGCGACGTTGTGGTGGTCAATTTCCTCAACGAAAAGAACGCCGCCGACCAACGGGTTTATGAACTACTGGAGCAGAAATTCCAACTCTTCGAAGGCGTCTTCGGTTCCAGCGATGAAGTGCTCGGCGCGATCGAGTCCGGCGTCGATTTCGAGAAGCGGATCGCAAAGATCTACCATCAATGCCGCAAGCCAGACGACATCCAGACTGCCTTCGATCAACTGCAGTTAGAATTAAGCTTCGAGATCAACGAAGCCATGACCCGCACCCGAAAGAAACTACTGGAACATTTCGACGACGAGGTCCGCGAAAAGCTCCGTATTCGCGACGAGGAATCAAAGGCCATCATCCACGAGTTCGACCGTCAGCTGATGCGACTCACCCAGCATGAACTCAAGGAGCACCTCGAAGAACGAAGCGAAGGCAGTTTCAAGCTCTTATCTTCACCCTATCCAGCAGCCACCGCACAGATACCGCTCGGCCTCTACGAACTCCCTCGCCGCAGTGGCGAGGCCCACCTCTACCGAATCAATCACCCACTCGCGAAAGAAGTGCTCGCCGCCGCCAAGGCGCGTGAACTGTCTTCAGTCGAGATCGTTTTTGATTACCAGCAACATCCAGGCAACATCACTGCGCTCCAACCCTTCATCGGCAAGTCCGGTTGGCTCCAAGCCAGTGTCTTTACCGTCGATTCACTCGATCAGCAGGAAGACCATTTGATTCTCTCCGCCCAAACGGATGATGGCAGTGTCCTCGATGGGGAGACAGCCAAGCGAATGCTAAGCCTTCCCGGACAACAAACCCGCGAGTGCCCCGAGTCCGCACCTGCAGCCATTGCCGATCTCGAAGCTCTAGCCCAGAACCGCATCCAGCGCAGCATCTCCGAGCGAAACGCTCAATTCTTTGAAGACGAAGCCAACAAGCTCGATGGCTGGGCCGACGACCTGAAAGTCGGCCTCGAACGCGAGATCAAAGACATCGACCGTCAAATCAAAGAAGCCCGCCGCGCCGCCTCCGCAGCGACGAGCTTAGAGGAAAAGCTGGAAGGACAAAAGCAAATCAAAGTGCTTGAAACGCATCGTAAAGAACGTCGCCGCAGTCTTTTCGATGCGCAGGATGCCATCGATGATAAGCGCGAATCATTGATTGCGACGATTGAAGGTAAACTGACGTCGAATTCTTCAACAGAAGTGCTCTTTACCATTCGCTGGAGACTCGTATAGTCGCCAAGCAAAACGATTTAGTCTACAAACTTAGAGAGAACTATATGGCTACGATTAACTTTGATACTTCAAATAAGAATTTTCGTGAAATCCTCGGCAATGGACTCAAGTACCAAGTGCCTCGCTTTCAGCGTGATTACGCTTGGACTGATGAGCAGTGGGGCGACCTTTGGCAGGATATTGAGGAGGTAATCACTGAATCAGAAGAGGAACATTACATGGGCTATCTGGTTCTTCAGCGTGTTGACGATAAAACCTTCATCATTATTGATGGTCAACAGAGACTCACGACCATCACCTTAATCATTATCGCTTCGCTGTATTATCTAAAGGAACTGGTAGAGGCTGACAATCATTCAGAAGATAATCAACGTCGGTTAGACGCCTTGCGCTCCAGTTATATCGGAGCCTTGGATCCAGTGTCGTTGACGGTTGAAAATAAATTAACGCTGAATCGAAACAATCAGGATTATTTTAAAACGTATCTCGCCAGCTTAGAGAAGCCGCGCGTCTCGCGAATAAAGAAATCAGAACGTCAGCTCGCGGATGCGTGTAAATTCTTTCAAGCGAAGATCAAAGCTGCAAAATTTGACGGTGAAGGGGTTGCTAATTTCGTCGAT
>PBYS01000076.1 GCA_002729725.1 Puniceicoccaceae bacterium | reverse complement strand
TTAGTGTTGTTTATCTGCGAGTTGTGAAATTATCGATTTGAAGTGAAATGCGGTGAGATGCAGCGTTTTGTAAGTAATCTGACAAATTTTTGGCAAATTAACTACGACGACAGCTAGTCGGTCTTCGTAAGAAGACCACCATAAAGATCACCGTTACAAGCATACCGTATTGAGAAACTTCTGGAACGACTGAAAATTGAAGATCCGGCGCAATGTCTAGATCAAGGTCGAATGTGGAAGTCGTGTCTTCTTGTGCTGACCAACCAGTCCGAATCTCGAAAAGGTGCGTAGGCTCAGTATTGGCAAACACCACATCTAAACCAATTGCTGCCGATTTCACACTAGATGAATCGGTGGATAAAGCTAAAAACTCCACCTCAAAGTCTGTTCCCTGTCCATAAATCGCCGACAAGACACTACTTCCAGATGTTGCTATGTCTGGAACGGGCATTGCTTCCAGTCCACTGGAAAGAGACCAGATCAGGGAACCATCCATCCAAAAAGAGAATTCGTTTATTGGACTATCCAAACTGAGAACGAAGGCTTCCATTTTAAAAGAAGTGTTCGTCTGGAACTCAATTGATGATGAAAAATTAAAATTAGTCTCCGCACCGCTGTTATTAATCAGAAGGCTTTGGCTCTCGGCAGTAGCATTGAAGCTGTATTCATTCAAAATCCCTTGACCACTAGATATTGTATCTAGTGAGTAACCCAGAAATGCCAAATTCAACTGGCTTCCATCATTTCTTACAACGGTTTTATCGTAAGTCTCAGTATATGTTGTCGTGGGGTCGCCGCTGATTACTTGATTCACTTCATCCGGCGACGACTGGGTTCCTGTGGCTTCGACCAAGGACGAATGTATCCATGATGTTTGAACATCGAACGATCCGAATGCTGCACTAGTGCCAATCAAAAAGTATGTAAGATATTTCATGGATATGTGTAGTAGCTATTACTTTCGACTTATAATTTGATACAAGAGAATTAGAAGCAAAGCCACTATGAAATACGTCGAAAACGCTTTGGCATCATTTGCCGACATTACACTGAGGCCTATCGATGGAATTCCAATTCCTGTGAGATGAGCGCAAATTATTACCAATACAAAAGTTGTTATTAGCCAAATCGATTTGAGAATTGATCCAGACATTCGCTTTGTTAATAGCGGATTCCGGCAAGAAATAACATATCCCACCGCAAAGCATGAGATTAATAGCAACCATTCATACACGCGATGCTCCTTTCGCATTCTGAAGTTTTCCTTTGCTCATTTAGTTGGTTTACTGAGGTCTGATTTAATCCTCTACAATAACTTTAGCACACGCCTTACAATAAAGCTCAAGAGAATCAATATGAGTATCGTCTTTTAATATTAAAGCGACTTTTCGAACATATATTTTTCCCGAACAATAGGGGCACAACTTCTCTGTTTCTTTGAGCTTCTTCGAAGGTATTCTTTGAATGATATAATTTTCGTTCTGATCAAACATAGTTCATCTTTATTTAAAAAACTTACCAGCGATATCGCCAACGAATGTGGCAATCGATTCATCTGCCTCATTTAAGAATGATCGGATTCGACCACCAGGAGTATATCGTCTAATAAAACTTGATGTCGCTCGGTGAACACGTTCATGAACTAGCGTATTAGCTATTTGCTCTCGAATGGATGTTCCAAACCTTTTCGCATGGGCACGTATTCCATCTTTAAAGAGAAAAACGCCTCTGGTTGGCGAGAATACCCCTGCTGCTAAAGAATGTCCCTTACCTGGATATGATTTAAGCAAACTAAAGTCTACGGGCACTCCAAGCAAGGATCTTGCTTTCTTCGCGCCGAACAACCGATTTCCTACTTTCGCAAATATTTGAAACTTAGTGCCTACACCAGCTGTGACGCCTCCGATGACACCTCCTAGTAATGCATCTTCCAATACCCTGCCGGCATCAATACCAGCACTTTCGTTACAATCTGAGCCAAAGCCGTTTTCAATCATTTGAAAGGCGACACTAGTTACCGCACCTTCGAAAGCCCCGACTCCAGCACCAAATGCAGCCATCACTGCCAGAGCCTGCGGTGCGGACGAATATAACCCAGATCCATCGATCAAATTAACTGGGTTGTTCTGAGTATAGCCGTATACATTAACACCGTCTGGCCCTATCTCCCCCAGATAGTCTCGATTTAACCAGCGACCTAGCTCGGGCTGATAAGCTCGATACGGAGCAAGATGCAGCGATGTATCGCTGTCCGCAAAGTAGAGATGTCCTGTATAAAGGCAGTCTGCATCAATACTTCCGCTCAGTTTGGTCACTTCGCCCCATGCGGAGTAATCGTATTTTGCAACTGTAGCATAAGTGTTATCCAAAACCTCTCTCGTTGAACCAAGGTGGTCACGTAGCACGTAATAGTTTTCAACCGGATTAACTCCGTCCGAATGAGTAAAGCCCTGAGCCAAATAGCGTCGATACTCTAAGACGCTACCACTACTGATAGTAAATTGCTCACGCCCAAGGCGCTCCAATCCATCCCAGAAATAATCGTCGGCCTGCGTTCCACCAGAACTGCGCACCATGCGCCCAGCTCCGTCATACTCGAAAGTCTTTTTGGATACGCTATCAACTTTGACTTCACGTAACCGATTGGCGGCATCCCACCTATATTCAACGACTGTGCCATCAGATTTCGTCCAAGTGGTGAGGTTCCCGGTATCATCATAGATGAAGCTATCACCGGAATCTGCCGTCACTGGCACAGAGAAATCCTGCGAGTTGGTTTCTCCGTGAATATCCGTTGCCTTGATACGCACGGTATTTGTGCCCACGGGCAGATCGACATTGGCATAGAACTCATTGCCTCCGTAGAGCTTTGCTTCGGTCGTTTCGATAACGTTGTTACTGCCATCCAGTTGCTGCACGAGCACAAGGCCCGGCTCGCTGATCGTTCCGTTAAAGAGGGTGCCGCCCTCACTGCTGCGATCTTCTAACTGATTCAAATCATTATGCGCGTCGTTGAGCTGCACACTGTCGTCCTTTGCCAACGTGCGATTTTCGGCTAAATCGTAACGGTATTCATGGCTTTCAATCAGTGCGCTATTCTCATCCAGACCATCGTATTTGCGGTCAGTTTCGAGCTGCCCCTCTTGATCGTAACGGTAGGCGTGGCTTTGCCATTGGCTACCGTCGAACTGTTGCCAGAGGTCGATCCAGCCGTTTTCATTACGCTGATAGGCATGAGCACTGACCGTGCCAGAGGGGTTGCTATGGAGAATACTAGTCAGGTAGGGAACTTTGCGCTCCTGCCCTCCTGCCGTCTTGTGCTGATAGGCGAGATCGGTGCGGATACCATTCACCCCGGATACGGAGTGCTGCACACTAAGAATTCGTGCGGTCAATCCATCATATCCATATTCAAAGTCCCCAAGAGGGTCGTTGAGGGTATCGAGGCGATCTAAGGCATCATAGCCATAAGTCTCAGTCGCACCCTTAAAATCACGCGTAAGCAAACGCCCTAAAGAGTCATATGCGTAATCGATATCCGTATCCACGGTTTGGCTGTTGCGCACTTTGGAAATCGTAACCGCTTCCAGGCGGTTTGCATTTCCATCCCCGGTGAAGCCATAATATTGGTAAGTATAATCGTCAGGGTCGCCTTCGGTAGTCAACGTGGCGGTTCGGTTAAAGTAAGGATCATATGTATAAGTGACAGTGGGCGCATCAATGTAGTCGGGATCGGCAGTGCCGCCGTCATCAAAGCTGATCTCCTCAATATTGCCATCCACGAAATACTTGAATTCTTTATCAAACCCACGCTGATCCGTGACTTTGCTCAAGAGGCCGGACTCAGGCTCATACAGGTAATTGATTTCTGAGTTGTCTGGATAGACCTTCTTTTCCAATCGCCCTTGAATATCACGTAGCCAAGTCGTCGCCTGCCCCTTCGGATCGATTAAGGTATTGAGCGAGCCACAGCCGCACCATTGGTAAATCGTGCTCTGCCCTTTGGGATCGATGGACTGCACCACGCGTCCCACATCGTCATGTCGGAATTGCGACATTCGGCCCATGCGATCAATGAAGCCGATCAAATCCAAGCCTTCGCTAATAGGCTCATAGAGATGAGAGACGTAGGTGCCGTCGGGATAATCAACCTTAACGATCCGGTCGAGATCATCATAGGAATAAGTGAGCTTGAAACTATCCGTATCGGTTGCGGTCTGCACGCGTCCGTAAGCATCGTAAGTGTAGTTTGTGGTTGGGCGGGAGCCCCCTTCGCTTGGCCCCTCAACTTTCAAGAGGAATCCGTAGGTTTCTCCCGCGCCTTGCGTTTCATACGTGTAGTCTGTTTTTCCCGCATCAGTGAAGCTGCCTTGGCCGTCCGGCTCTTGCCGTGTTACGGAAAGAATCTGCCCCTTGCTATTGAAAGTCATGTCAAGCCGCACACCGTCGGCACCGTCGATTAGAGAAGGCAAGCGCGGAAAATCATCGTTGCCGTCGTTGTCCTCGTCATAATCAAAGGCTGTCAATGTGGCAAAGTCGTTGGCTCCGGCTCCTGTGCGCTGCCTCACGTTGAGCAGATCAATGCCGTTGGTCTCATAGATCATCTCCAACTCACGACCTGTAGGGTCGATGCTGCGCGTGACGCGCCCCAGAGCATTGTATTCAAAATTGGTCGTGCGCTCGACCGTCGATCCTACCTCATTTTTGACGAAACGCTTTACAGCTATCGGATTACTGGAATCTTCAACTGTGTATGCATTTCCCAGAACAGGGTCAAATGGGTAGAGATACCAATCTCTATTCTCCAAGGGGCGCTTCACGCTATGGAGCACACTCGAAGCGATTTGCTGAGTTCCATCATCAGCCTCCATCCAATGGTAGAGGACTGCCTGTGTGTAATCCATTGAACCATCAGGATTGACCGCCGTTTCCATTGCACGCTTGTCCCAATGAAAGGTATTTAGATCATCTTTGAAGTGCGGCCCTTTGGCTGTTCCTGTTGGTGCAGTCTCTGTGCCCCAGAGCGTTTCAATATTCACTTCACGCGTGAATTCAAAGCGCTCTCTCTGCCCTTCGGGGTCAGTAATTTCAATGACTCGACTAACGCTAGCATCGGATGGGTAGTTGAATGATGTTTGGCCGTAAGGAGTGACCATTCGAGACATATAGCTGGCGCCATAACCAAAACTAGCTTCCAACCCCGCCATATCGGTGATGCCATCAATGCGTGAGCTGGCATCGTAGCCAAAACTCGCATAGCGCCCCTGTGGCCCGATGACTTCCTTTATAAGGTAGTCTTCTGACAAAGTCGCAGCAGATGCAGGGAGAACGGGATCGCCGTTGGAATCGTATTCGTAAACAAAGGTCAATGCGGCGGTAGACAGAGCATCGGTGACTACTGTAGTCAACCGGTAGTCAACGTCGTAATTGAGGGTCACGGTGTTGCCGTAAGGATCCACCATTTCAGTCAAAAAGTAACGCGTATCCAATCCAAGGGCTTTGCTAAGCCCATAAGTTTGAATTGAGCCATCTGGGTAAGTGAGCACGTAGGCTGAAAGTGCGCTGCCGTTGTAAGCCGCGACAAGGGTTGCCTGAGTGTCACGCTGTTGCTCGTAAGCAGTTTGTGCTGTGTTTAACTCAAAGGTCTCTATTCCGCCACCGGGAACTGACAGGGAAACTGTTTGATAACCTACATTTGTGATTTCCGAACCACTTGCATCTGCCCAGGACTGCCAGTTATGCGTCCAATTTGCACCCATGTTGCTCTGCACAGCCAGATTAGGATCAGGGAGGCTCGTTTCTCTCTGATTATAAGTTACTGTTAAGGAGACTGGGACACCGTAAGGCGTATTCACCCAAATTGGCGTATCCGTTATACTCAGGCTAGCGAGTAGGAGGTGAACACTGTATGCAGGCATACCCCGATTCTCACTGTCTCCATCGCAGCTCTTTTCGTCATATGGGCGGGTTGAACCATCTTCAAAGAGCGTGGTTTTGCCTTTGCCCCAAACAGTCGCTGCCTCTTCGAAATCTACCGAACGCCAGCCCAGCGGCAACTCACTTTGCGCAATTAGAAAATAGCCACTTGTTTCAACATCCAGTGCAACCTCAGGCACCCACATTTTGCGCCCCAATGTGGGGTCTTGAATGAGATAGCGATCTCCGTCCTTACGCAATAAGGCCGAAAAGTGACCTTCTTTCCAGTGTAAGATCGAAGGCGTGACATAAGCTCCTTCTTCTGGTTTACGGAAAGCAACGCTGTATCCATCAAAGCCCACTAGATCGGCTAATTCAGCGACATTAGCGAGAGAAAGTCCGTTGGTTGTCGCAGGCTTGGCCATAATGCGGGCATCTGCCGCAGAGTCATACCCAAGCTCTTTGAGCATATTCACCAAAGCAGCAGGGCCACAATTAAATGAACGTTCTGGGTCGTTCTTCATAGAAGCAACACCAAGCTTGGCATTTGCAATGAGTTCGGCGGACTTCCCTTTGAAGCTACGGCCTTCAATTTGGGCGAAGAGGGCTTCAAGTTCGTCCTGACGGCCTATCCCGGCTTTAATTGCTATGAGTTCAGCTACGGCGCGGTCGGCATAAGCTTGAACCGATGGATGTTCCGCATCTTTCGCCAAAGTCCAGACTTCTTCGAAAACAGGAAACGAACTGCCAATGAATCCGTTGTGCCGTAAAACGATACCCTTATTTGCCAGAAGTCCAGCCTTCCAAGCTGAAGCTGGATAATTCCCGAGAAAGGTATCTATCGCACTAAAATCGTAAACAAGGCCGCTCGCCTTGTAGGCAGCAAGTGCCGATGCCAGAGCTGTATTCTCTTCAACACTTGTTTCGCCTTGGGGAGCCAAAGGAAGCTTTAGGCCACCATATTTGAAGAATTCAATATCGGTCGGCGTTGAGGAAAAACCTGTTTCCACCGAAGGCCCCGCGACTTGGATATTGGGCAAGCTGCGACGGCGCTCAGAATCGGCCTGTGTAAGTTGAGAACCTACTAGAAGCAGGCCACAAACAAGAAAGAAATTTTGAGTTTTCATTTTCGATTAAAGTGGGGTTGCGTTGCCGGGCGACACGAGCTGAATGATCGGCCCCTGACTGTCGGCGGACGTGGGTAAAATGTAGTTCGAAAAACGCTCGTAGAGGTAGAATTCCTCGTTGTCCGACATGCCGTCTCCGTCGCTGTCCCGAGAATTGGGGTTCAGGCCTTTAGCTAGCTCTATAGCATTGGGTATAGAATCGCCATCGTTGTCCCATGCGCTTGGGTCAATGCCAGACTTTAAAGAAGCGGCATCGCTTAACCCGTCGCCATTCGTATCAGTTGAATTAGGATTTAAGCCAAGATAACGATTAAGGAGGTTGCTGATGCCATCGTTACTAGAATCTTGGTTATCGTAAAAATTGGGTACATTAATCTTTGTGAATTCACCCACGTGCGATGGCCGAGATTCGGTTGGAAAACTCTCAGACTCTATACCGTTATTTTTAACGACACTGTGGTGTATATAGTCCATAGCATCTAGTGAATATTTATAAACCTCACCGTCTTCAGACATCAGTAATACTCCTTCGTAAGATTCAGCTAATGCTACAAAACGGACGCTAAAGTCGATCTTCTCAATGACGAGATTGCCCGTCTCGTAATAAGGATTACCATTAGCATCAAGATCGAAGTATGTTTGCTCAACTTCCCAATAAAACATCCAAAGGCGACCATTCTGGTCCAAAACAAAGCCAGGCATGTTACTGAATTGATCCGAATTCGATTGATGAGACATTATTGCAAGGTCTCTATAGGTCTCAGTAGAGTGTAGTTTAAGCAGAGCGGATTGCTGCTCATTTGCCGTGTCAAATCTGAGGCCGTTGTAGCTACTCCATGTCCATAAATCGCCCAAATCAGTAATGATTGCACCGTGTCCATATTGAACAGAGACCGACTGAACGATATCCGAGAAAGACACACTATGTTTACCAGACTCGGGAGTTTCATATAAATGTGATCCCGATCTAGTCAGCAGATGGTCAAAGTTATGCCCCCAAGTAAATATATTCCCGTTTTCATTCAAACCAACAGAGGTTCCAGTAGAAGCACTCGTCCATGACGACGAAACCTCTAGCAAGCCACTCAGCCCTTTTAGCGGCCCTTGAGGATTTCCTGTATAAGTTGGTCCCGGATAATTGCTGCCTATTAATAGACCCCACGCATACAATTGGTTATTATTGCCAGAAATCGCCTCCCTTAAAGTAGTGAATTTTGAGTTAATCCTCTTCACATTATTCACAGTAACCATCGGCTGAGGCGATTCTTCAAATGCCGTGCCCGAAGTAGGCGTCGTACCTATTCCCAACTTTCCGTATTGGTTGCTTCCAGATGCTTGGACAGAACCGTTCAAATTGACAGCGTGTGAGGTAGTTGTTCCGGCAGATACCGATTTAGAAGTGTTGAACAAAGTGATCGTCGGAGCCGTAACATCGATTCCTGCAGTTCCTGAACCAAGGCCTAGTTGGCCAAAGTCGTTAGTTCCCCAGGCATATACATCTCCGTCCTTATCTAATGCGAGCGAGTGCGTTGAACTCTGGGAAATCCGGTCGGAGAATTCACTGTAACGATCCGTCAAATCAGTTGTAAATTGCCACGCATAGTTATTGCGGGTATGGATCGGCTCTACAGTGAGCGGGTCAAGGTCTGGTATATTCGCAACTTCAATTCCATCGGGGATAGTGTCGCCGTCCGAATCGAAAGCCCAAGGATTTGTACCTTGGTTGAATTCCTGCAAGTGCGTCAGGCCATCGTCATCAGGATCGAGTGCGCCATCGTTCACGGTTATATCTAGATAATACTTCAACTCCCATTCATCATCCATTAAATCCCCGTCCAGATCGGAGAGGCCAGAAGTTGAAAGGCCATACAAGCGTTCGATGGCATCAACAATTCCATCACCGTCACTATCCACCGCATCGGTGTTGTCATCAGGATCTAGACCAAGAGCGATCTCGGCGCGGTCTGAAAGCAAATCTCCGTCGGTATTTCCATTAGCTGCAATGGCAGAATAGCCTAAGAGTATCTCTACACCATTAATAATGCCGTCAGCATCATCGTCCCCGTAGAACGAGCCTGTTAGCGCATCGTCAGTGTATTTCAGGCGTAGGAAGAATTTATCCGCATTGGTCGCAAAGCCCCATTCGGCAACTTCGTCATAACCGGGTTCGATTGCAGGAATATGGCTCCACGGCGAAAGCAAATCCGTGCTGTGCTCAATGATGTAAAAGCGATTCAGTTTCCCCCACCAAGAGAAGATATAGTTATCTGGTGTCAGGCTAGGCGTTACTGTGCTACCTTCATTTAAGTCAGTCGCTGTCTGCGCAAAGCCAACTGATGAACTTATTGATATGCCGATGAATAAGGAGATCGTAGAAAGATATTTCATCAAAATTTTATAGGTCTGAGTTACTCTTAATCGGCCAGTAGTTGATCACTATGTCCTTTTCAGGCTGAGGATTAGATTTCAGAAAGTCGGACTTTGCCTTCCTGAGAGTTTCGGATCGCTGGTAGGCTGCCTTAAGAATTTCTTCTTCCTCGGTGTAATAGATAATAAGTGCATCTATTTGCTCGTAGAGAGCCTCGGGCGTAGCAACGTTTTCCTCTGCGAGCACAAGGTACGACGGCTCGTTTGGAAAATCATCTTCGGTAGGCATCCAATCAGGCAGCTTGTGCGGGTAGACTTTTTCACCTGTTTCAGGATGGATGAAGAAGGTGCTTGTATCAATTTCGCTAGTCAGGCCGAAGTAGCTATATTGGACGTTACCAATTTGGTATGAGCTTATTGGCCGTAGATACTTAAAGTTCACATTGCTCCAAACGACAGTCGGGATTCCGTTTTCGTCTCTCCAAGTGATTTGGGTATACGAGTCATCATAAACTGTTGCCGACAAGGAAATGTTCACAAACTCGTAATCTTCCAATTGGTCAGTAAATAGAGCATCCCCATCCTGCATATTGGAACTAATGTTGTGCTTAGGTTTCTCCAAATGCTTGAAGCCAACTCGGCGAAGCAGGGTCTTTTGAGAGCCGCGCATTATGATACGCTCACTGTCAGAATCATCCGCAAGTATACGCTTGCGGCGTTCCCGCTCTATTTCGTTTTTAGCGTTTATCTGAGCTTCGACGATTGCGGTAGCCTCTGCTTCGGTCAAGGACGGTGGTATTTCGTTGGCCGTGACAGTCGCTGAACTTAGCATAAGCGATGCAACTCGGAAAATATTAGAGGATTTCATGGTAGTTAGTAAGATTTGTGCTAAAACATAGGTGCACTGATTTTGCGTCGAGGAAAATCCCTCTATTAGTGCTTAGTGAAGCCAATCTAATCGCTCTTCGAATCACTTATTAAGACTGCAAATCAGCTAACAGCCGGGATGATACATTTACCATCGATATTAGAACACCAAATTAGCACTCAGCAGGGGAAGGCTGTCGATAACGATCATCGAAACTAGTCTTTTCGGACTATTTGCACGATTGCCTACCACTTAAATTTCGGGATTTTGATCTTCTTCAGTTGCTCTGCGGCACCGTCGATTAGGTCGTCGGTTGCTTCTTCGAGTTGCTCGCTTGGGGAGGCTGGTGTTCGATCGACGATAGTCGTGGGTGGTGCAGGGGCGACATGAACCTGACCGGACGCTACAGGTTGAAATTGCTCTACATTTTGAGTGGTCTGCTGCGGTTCGCTGCTGAAGGCAGTCCCCGTCTTTTTTAGTTTGGTGAGGTCACCTTTTGCGCTATTCCATTCACTTATGATTCGTGTTCTGAGCGCAATCAGGCCACTGGGTGTGAGCCCTTTGTCAATGTATTCGTAGATCAAGTCGCAAAGACGGTCGGAGAAGTATTGCTGGTAGACTTCCGGCTCATGGCCGAAAAGTTTGGTTAAAAAGGTGTCGTGCGCGAGATCGAGTCCCTCTCTGTCGGTATAGGCTCTAAGTCTGAATTCACTCAAGAGTTCGGAACGTTTGACCAATTCGCCTGAGTGGGCTTTGGCAAATCCCTCTTTTTTCGCTTTTTGGATTTTGGCTGCCAAATAAGTGTCGGAGTCCCATGCCGTATCTGACCGGGCTTCTTGGACGATTTGATCAAATTTACGGTAATACTGCTCAAGAAGGCTTTCCTTTTTGAATTCAACCTCAGTGAGGTTGCGGCCATGCTTTTTGACGAGGATCTGTTTTTCTTTTTCAAATGCTTCCTCCGCACTGATCTTTCCCATCGTCAAATGAAGTACAAATATACCTCTGGATGCGGCCAGCCCGTATTTATTCGTAGCCGCTATCTGAATCTCCTGCTTCAGGAGTTTGACTTCTTTTTGCCGCTCGGGCGATAGCGACTCGACAGAACCACTACCGAATTGAGTCGAGACAGAGGCAAAATCGTAAGCCTCGTAAGCGGCCATCGTAAACTTGTCTTCATCATACAGGAATATCGGTTGAGCTTTTATGTAATCCATTACCTCCTTCCTGAGTTCGGCATAGATTCTCTGTTCGGCTTTGCTTGAGCCTTTTTTGAAGCTCAAGCTCTCAGCCGATGCCGCGGAGCATTGGCTGAGAAAGCCAATCAGGAGGATCATAACAAAGACGCCTCCAAGTATTGGCAGACAGCCGCTTTCTTTCTTCTTGTAGACACCATAGGTTCCACCCCCGACTTTCTCGTATTTCGCCATTTTTGATAGTAGTTGCGGCACCTCGATTGCGCTCTAAGTGCCTATTTGATAGTATGTTGGAATAGATTGACCGAGTATCTGCAATTTTCGGTCAAAAAGGAGGCACATATGCAAACCAGACGGTCTCGTGAAGAGAGACGGCGGCTCCGTAGTAACCCGAAGCCACTCAAACCACGCAAGCATGTTGAAATAGACGAACGGAGGTCATTTCTCGAAGTCACACCGCGATTGAAACCAGAGCGGAGGGTCTTCTGTGAAATCATTTATTACACAGGTTGCCGGATACAGGAATGCCACGACTTATGCCCGGATGATTTCAATATCGATCGATCTTGCATATCATTTGAATGCCTGAAACTCCGGGAGGCGGGAGTATTCAGGGAGGTTCCGGTTCGTCCTGAATGGATACAGGAGGCGGCAACTATCCTGAATCTTAGTCACCGCGCCCCCTACGAGTGCGTATGGGACTTCTCGCTTTCAACAGGATTCCGCAGCATCAAATCCGCCATGAGGTGGGCAGGCATTACGGGCTCCTATGCCAATGCTCGTGGCCTTCGCCACAGCTTTTGCACTCTGCTAGGAAACAGTAAAGAGACCAAACCGAATCAGTTGCAGTATTGGGCAGGTCACAAAAACTTGAAGACGACCTCGGGCTATATTGGCAGATTGGAACTCGACGACGCGGAAGCGCCGGAAATCATCTGGTAGCGCGGATTCTGAGTCTTTGAATCTTGCAAAACCGGGGCGTCCCGCTAACTCTAAAACTGACCGAGAATTGCAGATACTCGGTCAAGCAATCCACCGTTGCAAGCGTTGGTAAGTTACGCTCTGAACAAAAAGTGGTCACCCCCTGTTAAAGAAATTTTAACTTTGGCGGGTTATGATCGAGATCGGATAGAACCGAGAAAGAGGAGTAACGATGATTACGAAAGAGTGGAGTGCCATAAACCAAGGGCACTACCCCCATAGGTGGGAGCATGAGTTTGATAGTTCTGTAACGCAGTCTGAGCGAGTCCAGTGGATGGAATCCGCCATCATGCAGTCCAAAGCGGCAGGTGTGGAGATGGTGATAAAAGAAACGCCGAATGGTTACGAATTCGGGTTCAAAGATGTCAACGACTGGACGGGATTTGTTCTGGAGAATTTCGGGAACTTTGAGTCCGTAGGTAGCCACGTTCACACTGAGACCTTCCCCGGAGCCTCAGCACCTAATCCCTACTTTCTGAAAGCGGCAGATGCCTATCTGAAAGCGATAGGTATCGAGTTTGAATGCGTAGTCGATGGCAATGAAGTGAGTTACAAATTCAACAACTTCCTCGACCGCGCAACTTTTCAGTGGATGACGGAAAGCGGCGAACTGGATCGAATGGCCGATCAGCTCTATGCGACGGAGGAATTTCAACGGCGCTTCGAGGCGGTAAAACGGGAAGTCGATGCTGCCTTTGAAATGCACCTGTGATGTATTTCCAGAAACGAAACAACCTACGCCGCTGGATCACGCATTCTGCGTGCGTGGCTTCGGCACTCATTGGAAGTGGCAATTCAGGAAATGGCAGTTAATTTAACGAGCATGATGGTATCCGATGAAGCTTATCAAAACCACGATGTTTTCACTGAACTTGAGCGCTACGAAAGTTTTTACAAGAAGTTGGCTTTTTCCTGTTTTCCATGGGCTACTATGGGCACGAAAGCTGCCGCCAATATCGACTCTTATGTCTTTTCATCAATCCAAGGCACAATGTGTTCTATCAAGCTGGTTCTAAGGGAAGGAATGATGAATGATGCCTTCGCTCTATTGCGGAAGTACCATGACTCGATAGTTATGAATATTTATACGGGTCTGTATCTCGATAATAATTTCAGCATCCAAAACCTCATTGTTGAGCAGATCAGCGACTGGCTAAGCGGAAAGGCGCAGATGCCTGAATTTAGAACGATGTCACGATACATCCGCGAGTCCGAGAAACTAGCTAAACTTTGGCCTCTGCTAAATCAAGGCGACATCTATAAAAGAGTCCGAGACCTCTGCAACGACCATACGCACTACAATTTTTATCGGA
>PBYS01000075.1 GCA_002729725.1 Puniceicoccaceae bacterium | reverse complement strand
GTGATTCGTTTCGTTCGCATAAAAAGATAGTGGTCTCTAAACTATGTAATTACAAGTCTCAATATAAGGGACAGGTCTATATAATAGAGGTTGAGAAGTATTGAGTGGAGGCTTTTGGCTTGGGTGTTTAGGCGCTTTGTGCTTCGACGCCTTCGAGGACTAGCTCGCCGAAGAGGGTGCTGGCGGTGGCGCGTTCGAATTTTACGGGGGCGAATTGCCCGACTAGTCGGGGGCTGGCTTTGACTAATACGACGCGGTTGCCGCGGGTGCGCCCTAGGAACATGTTCTCGCCTTTTTTGGCGGGGCCTTCAAAGAGGACTTCTTCGACGGTGCCGACTAGGGCCTGGTTGCGCTCTAGGGAGCGTTTACCGAGGATCTCCAGGAGGATCTGATTGCGCTCTTCTTTTTGCTCTTTGGTGACGGGGTCGCCGAGGGGCTCGGCGGTGGTGTCGGGACGCACGCTGTATTTAAACAAATAAGCCATGTCGAAGCCGATTTCTTCGAAGTGCTTGCGGGTGAGCTCGAAGTCTTCTTCGGTCTCGCCGGGGAAGCCGACGATGACATCTGTGGAAATGTACATGTCGGGGCGCACGGCGCGCATCTTTTTGATGATGCTGCGAAATTTTTCGATGCTGTAGGGACGCCGCATGGCTTTGAGTATGCGATCGCTGCCACTTTGCATGGGGAAGTGTAAATACTCGCAGAGCTTGGGCAGACGGCCGTAGCACTCGATGAGGTCGTCTTTGAAGCCGACGGGGTGGGGGCTGGTGAAACGGATGCGCTCGATGCCTTCGATGTCGTGCACTTTCTCTAGGAGTTGCACGAAGGGGCTCTTTTTGTCGACGAAGGGAAATTCGCGGATGCCGTATTGATTGACGATTTGCCCGAGTAGGGTGACCTCGCGGGTGCCTTTGGCTGCGAGTTCTTTGATTTCTTTGACGATTTCGTCCATGGGGCGGGCGCGCTCGGCACCGCGGGTCTTGGGCACGATGCAGTAGGAGCACTTCATGTTGCAGCCTTGCATGATGCTGACGAAGGCGGTGACTTGCAGCTTGTCATCAACGTGTGACTTAATGGTGTTCTGCGAGTCGAGCTCTTCGGCGAGGTCGACAATGGTGTCGGGGCGCGGGCCTTGGCCTTGGAGCGTGGCGATCATGGAATCGAGGTGCTCGGGTACGCGGTGAAATTTTTGTGTGCCGACGACGAGGTCGAGGTCGGGTAGTTTGTCGACGAGTTCGTCGCCGCGGTTTTGGGCCATGCAGCCCATGATGCCTAGGATAAAGTTGGGGTCTTTGCGTTTTCGCTTGGCCAGGTGCCCAGCCTTGCCGATGGCTTTTTGCTCGGCCTGGTCGCGTACACTGCAGGTGTTGAGGAGCACGACGTCGGCATCGAATTCGTTATCGACGAGTGAATATCCTTTGCCACGAAGCATCGCTGCGACCGCATCGGAGTCGCGTTCGTTCATTTGGCAGCCGTAGGTTTTGATATAGACTCGGTTCATAAGAAGGGCGGAGCATGCTGAGATGTGCTGTGTTGTAAATATTGAAAGCTGATCAGTTGGCGGCTGTTTATGGAGTGGATTGCTGTGTGTGGGATTCGAGCTTTGGGACAGGATGAATGCTTGTTAATTTAATGTAAGGAATTTTTAAAAGAAATGGTTCCTTAGCTGTCGTCTTGACCGCTTTGGACTGTGTCTGTGTGTTGGTGCGATGTCAGAGATTCCTCCACGCGAAATTATATTAGCGAAAGCTAGCGAACTTTTTCATCGTAAGGGCTACAGTGCGGTGAGTGTGGAGGAGGTGATCGCCGCAAGTGGATTGCCGAAGTCAGAGTTTTATCGCGCTTTTAGTGATAAATCAGCTTTGGGTAAAGCTTGGTTGGAGCGTTTAACGAAGCGCATGCGGATTATGCATGAGACTTTTATGGAGCGGCCGGGGGAGCGGGAGCGTCGCTTAAAAAAGTATTTTTTCTCGATGCGCAGCTGGGTGGAGGCGAACGGTTGGCGTGCGTGTCAGTTTGCGAATACGGCGGCTTGTATTGATGCGGATGCCGAGTCGGAAATGGCTTATTTGATTGATCAATATAAGCGTGCTCAGCGTAAGTTTTTCATTGAGTTGGTGGGCACTCTGGTGGATGCAAAGGATGCTCAACGCCTTGGAACGGCGGTGTTCTTAGTGTATTCGGGCGCGATGACTGAAGCGCAGAATCTTAAAGCGACTTGGCCGTTTGAAGATGGCTTGGCTGTGGCGGAGCAGTTGTGCGGAATTCGCGAATGATCAGGCGTGACTGCTGGGAGCGATGGTGATGATGACGGATTTCGAGATCGGTGTTTGGCTGGTCTCTGCGCGTGCGCCGAGGGGGACGAGCACGTTGGCTTCGGGGTAGTACGCGGCGGCGCAGCCTTTGGGAGTATCGTAGGGGATGGCTAGAAAGAGCTTTGCGGTGCGGGTCTCGCCTTTGAAGTGGCTGGTGATATCGACTGGTTGTTCGGGGCTGATGTTGCGTTCGGCCATGTCTTCTTTGTTTAAGAAGATGACACGGCGTTCGTTTTTGATGCCGCGGTAGCGGTCGTTGTTCCCGTAGATCGTGGTATTGAACTGGTCGTGGCTGCGGAAGGTTTGTAACAGCAGTTGGCCGGACTCGAGGCTGATGGGGCTGAGTGGGTTGATTGTGAAATTAGCTTTGCCTGTTGCGGTTTGAAAGCTGCGTTCCTTTACCCCATTGGGTAGATAGAAACCTCCTGGCTTGCGAACGCGTGCGTTAAAATCTTGAAAGCCTGGTATCACACGTTGGATGCGTTCGCGGATTAAGTCATAGTTTTCGGAGAAAGCCAACCAGGGCACACGTGTCTCTGTGAGCGTGGCGCGTGCGATGCCACAAACGATGGCTGTTTCACTTTTTAATTGATGCGAGGCGGGCTCGAGGCGCCCTTCTGATTTATGTACGACTCCCATTGAGTCTTCTACGGTGACGAATTGTGGGCCGCTTTTTTGAAGGTCTGCTTCGGTACGACCGAGGCAAGGTAGGATGAGTCCTCGTTTGCCAGTGATGAGGTGACCGCGATTTAATTTGGTGGCGATATGTGCGGTTAATTGGCACTGGCGCATGGCGGCGGCTGTGGCATGTGTGTCGGGGGAGGCGGACAGAAAGTTACCGCCTAGCCCAATGAATACGCGTGCTTTGCCCGCGAGCATGGCTTCGATTGAATCGACGGCGTCGTAGCCGTGTTTGGGGGGAGATGTGAATTCGAATTCTTTATCGAGGGCGGCTAGGAATGACTCGGGCATTTTTTCCCACACTCCCATGCTGCGATCGCCTTGCACGTTACTGTGTCCGCGAACGGGACAGAGTCCACTTTTAGGGCGGCCTATTTTTCCAGTGATGAGGTGCAGGTTGACCACTTCCCGGATGGTGGCGACAGCGTTATGATGTTGAGTCAGCCCCATCGCCCAGCAGGTAATGGCGTCCTTTGCTTGTATAAAGGTATTTGCTGCTGCGCGTATTTCTTTTTCGCTAACGCCGGATTGTTGGCTGATTTCCTTCCATGTGACGGCGTTGATTTTAGCCAGGAAACTTTCATAGCCATGTGTGTAGGTTTCGATGAATGCTGGATCTATTGCGTTTGCTTCAATCACAGATTTTAGCATGCCCTTTAGGAAGGGAAGATCACCATTGAGGCGAACTGGTACGTGTTGCGAAGCCAGTGGTGTTGCTTTGCCAAGCACGCCTTTCAGTTTTTGCGGATGTGAAAACGCACGCAGTCCTGTTTCAAAGAGCGGGTTGACGGAAATAATTTTGCCTCCGTTCTCCACGGTCTTCTCCAATGAGGTCAACATGCGTGGATGATTGGTGCCGGGATTCTGCCCCATGATCAGTAGGCAGTCGGTGGTTTCGATATCTTCCAGTGTGACTGTCCCTTTACCGATGCCGACGGTTTCGTTGAGAGCGGCACCACTGGATTCGTGGCACATATTGGAGCAATCGGGCAGATTGTTGGTGCCGTATTGGCGCACGAATAACTGGTAGAATTGGGCGATATAGGACTGAGTTTGCATGGGGGTGCTGCAAACTAAATGGAGGGTGGGCTCTGCCCCCGCGTGTTTATGAAGCTTGCTGGGAAAGCCAGTCGACGACGGATTGAGTCATTTGAATTTTATGTTCGGCCTGGTTGAAACTGTGGTCGGCTCCGTCGATGCGTATGACTTTGACGCTGTCGCCTTTTAAGCTTTGGACGAGGTCGGTATCTTGGGGGCGTACGACGTCGTCGCTGGTGCCGTGTAGGAGTAGCCAAGGGGCACGAATCATTTCGGCCAGTGGGGCGACGTTGTCGATGGTATGGCAGAGGTCGTGTATAAACTTTGCGGAGAGTGGGCAGCTTGCTTCGTCCCACATCAGACCTTGGTCCGGTGTTTCTTGGCCGAACTCGGTTTGCGCGAAGGTTTTAGTATCGACCATGCCAGCGAGTGACACGAGTGCGTTGATGCGTGCATCACGCGAGGCTTGGATGACGCCGACAGCGCCGCCCATGCTATGGCCGATGTAGGCGATTTTTGAATACGAGCTGGTGACGGCGTCGAGGATTGATGCGAGGTCGCTGACTTCTTTGGAGATGGTGGCGTCGCGGAAGTCACCTTGTGAGTCGCCATTGCCGGCGAAGGAGAAGCGTAGGGTGTCAAAACCTGCGGCATTGAGTGCCTTGGCGGTATCGACAATGACGGGGCGATCTTTATTGCCGGTGACGCCGTGCCCGAGAATGACCAGCCAGTCGTTTTTTGCGGTGTCGGCGTTGCCGGGGGCGAAGCTGTAGTCGAGCGTTTCGCCGAGGGAATTTTGGATTGTTTGATTCATTGGCAGTCTAAATGCGGGCTTTTTGAGCAGGCTTAATTTTGGGCTTAGCTTCGGCGGGCGTCATAAATGGCGCCCCTACGTTTTTTTAGATGCGGCCTTTGAAGGTGAGTTCGGCGATGCCGGACTTGTCGAGTTCGCCTTTGCCCATTTCGGTGAGCTTGGTGTATTGCTCGAAGGTGGCTTGCGCGAGGGGGGCGTTGATGCCGGCATTGGCGGCGAGGCCGAGTGCGATGCCGGAGTCTTTGGCGGCGTGTGCGGCGGAGAAGTAGCAGTCGTGATCGCGGAGAATCATGTCTTCGGCATCGGTCTCGAGCACGCGTGAGTTGGCGCCGGTCTGGCTAAAGATATCGCAGAGCATTTTGAGGTCGAGGCCGAGGGCGTCACCGATGCCGAGGCCTTCGGCGAGGGCGGCGGTGTTGATGTTCATGACCATGTTGACGAGTGCTTTGACCTCGGAGGCTTTACCGGCGGGGCCGACGTAGTGGAGCGCTTTGCTGAGGTCGTCGAGCAGTGCTTTGTTGGCTTTGAATTCGGTTTCATCACCACCGACCATGAGGAAGAGTTCGCCCTTGCGTGCCTGTGGGATGCTGGAGGCCATGCAGGCTTCGAGGCATTTGGCACCGACTTGTGCGGCGTTGGCTTCGAGCTTGCCATGCAGGGCGGGGGTGAGGGTGGCGCAGTTGATGAAGGTGCGTCCTTTGGCGCCGGTGAGGAGGTTGTCTTCGCCGAAAAATATGGCGTCCATTGCGGCATCGTTGGTGACGACGGTCAGAATGATGTCCGCATGGGCGGTGACTTCGGCGAGCGTTTGATACGCGGTCGCGTCGATTTCTTGGGCGAGCTCGGTGGCGACATTTTCGTTGATGTCATAGAGCGCGGTGACTTTGTAGCCTTTGTCATTGAGGCAGCGAGCCATGTTGCCGCCCATGCGGCCTAGGCCGACGAATCCGATTTTTTGATTTTTCATGACGCGCAAGGTAGCTAGGGTCTGCGTCAGATCAAATGCTTTGTGCGATTGGTGTACTATGTTTCAGGGCTGAGAGTGTCTGATTGCGTCGTGCGGCTTAGAGTTGGCGTTTAGCGGCGACGGCGAGGCCCATCAGCGTGAGGTCGCCGACGAAGAGGCTTTTGTGGGCCCAGTCTTTGGTTAAGTTGGCGATGCTGCCACCTGTGGAGAGGACGACCGGTTTGGGCTCACCGCGCTTTTGCAGTTCATTGGTCACTTTGAGTAGCAATGCATCGATCATGCCGGAAAAGCCGACGGCGACGCCGAGTTTCATGGCGTGGACGGTGGACTTACCGATAGCGCCTTCGACGTTAAGCAGGTCTTCGGCACTGAGTTCGGGGAGCAGTGCGGTTTGTTCGTGTAGGTAGCGTGTCATTACAGCGAGGCCGGGGGCGATGATGCCGCCTTCGTAGCCTTGGCTGCTGACGATGTCGAAGGTGACGGCGGTGCCCATATCGATGACGATGGCGGGGATGCCGTAAAATTCCTGAGCGGCGATGGCGTTGGCGATGCGGTCTTGACCGATTTCGTGTGGTTTGGGGTAGACCAGTTCCAGGCCCGCGCAGCTGTCACAGGTGAGGTGGAAGATCGGTTGTTGGCACTCGGCGAGGCTGGCGCGGAGGTTATCGTTGATGTCGGGCACTACGGAGCAGAAGGAAATGCTGTCTGCTTCTGCGAGCAGTGGGGCCAGTTTTTGCGCGAAGGCCGGAGAGGGCGCGTGGCGGAATTCTGCGGTGGGAAAGTGACCGGTGAGTTGAACAGATTGGCCTGCGACCAGCCCGTAGTGGGTGCTGGTGTTACCGACGTCGATGCTAAGGGTTTTCATGGTGGAGTGTTTTAAAGTCAGAAGGTAGGGGTGGCCATCACAACGCGGGCGTGACGAGTCGCGCCCCTACTTTTTTAAAGTGACGTCTCCGGCGCGAACTTTTTGCACGCTGCCGTCGGCGGCGATGAGGATGAGGGCGCCCGTTTCGTCGATGCCGCTGGCGGTGCCGGTGATCTCTTGGTTATTCATGATCGCGGTAACGGTTTTTCCTGAGAGTGAGCTGAGTGGTGCCCAGGCTTCGACTAAGCTCTCGGAGCCGTTGTCGAGGATGCAGGTGTCGTAGGCAGTCTGTATGGCGGTGATCACCTTGGCTGCGACTTGATTCATCGAAAGCTCTTTGCCTCCGACGGCGTAGAGACTGGTGGCCGATTTACGCAGTTCGCTGGGGTATTTTGTCGGATTACTATTCACGTTGAGGCCGATGCCGAAGATAATGCTACGCAGGCTGTCGGCGTCCATTTTAGCTTCGGTGAGCATGCCCGCGAATTTGCGACCATCGCAGTGCAGATCGTTGGGCCATTTGATTTTTAGGGCCGCATTTGGTGTCAGGCTTTGCAGGGCGCGGCAGATGTGGATGCCGGCCCAGAGGGTGAAGTGTTGTAGTGCCTGTGGTGGAATGTTGGGTTCAAACCCGACCGAGAGGTAGAGGTTGTCGGCGGTGGCGCTGTGCCACTCGCGCCCGAGGCGTCCACGGCCTTTGGTTTGGCAACTGGAAGCGATGGCGAAGGGGCTTTTGCGACGATGCGAGAGTTGGCGTTCCGCTTCGCTGTTGGTGCTGTCGATGACGGGGAAATAGAGCACTTCGAGCTTAGATCCGTTGAGTTGGGTGTAGTAGCGCAGCAGATCCGGGTGCAGGACTTCGGGCTCTTTGACTAGGCGGTAGCCCTTGTTGCGGATGGCTTCAAACTCGAAGCCCTGCTCGCGCAGTTTATCTAATTTACCATGAATGGCGGGGCGTGACATGCCGAGTTGCTCTGCGAGCAGGCTGCCGGAGACGAAGGTATCCGGGGTGGCAAGCAGGGCTTTGAGAATAATCAGGGCGTCCTGACTCGGCTGTATTTGGCGGTATTCGTTTTCCGACATGTTAATCTGTGAGCCAGTCCAGCCCGATGTCTTTCCAAGTGCTTTGATGAATGGGTGCGCCCGTCGAGATGAAATCGAGGCCGAGGTCATTGAGCGCGGGGAGTGAGTTTAGGGTAATGCCGCCGCTGGCTTCGGTGCAGGCGCGGCCATCGATGATCTCGACGGCTTGCTTCAGTTCCTCGGGGGAGAAATTATCCAGTAGAATGATATCGGCGCCCGCTTCGACGACTGGGGGGATTTGCTCCAGTGAGTCCACTTCCACTTCGATGGCGAGGTATTCGCAGGTGTTGACTGCGAGCGCGACGGTTTCGGTCAGGCGGTTGCCACCGGTAGCGCCGGCGACGGCGAGGTGGTTATCTTTGAGCATGACGCGATCGAAGAGGCCGATGCGGTGGTTATAGCCGCCGCCGCAAGCGAAGGCATATTTTTGCAGCACCCGATAGCCGGGCAAGGTCTTGCGCGTGTCGAGCAGCGCAGTCTCACTGGGGCCGAGTGCATCGACATAGAGGCGGGCCTCGGTGGCGATGCCGCTGAGGTGCTGTAGGAAATTGAGAATGACGCGTTCTGCCTGGAGCAATGCGCTGGAACTGCCGCTCAGGATGCCGATAATTTGGCCTTGGTCCAGAAAGTCGCCATCCTGCGATTGTGCTTCGAAGCTGTAGTCCTGACCATAGCTATCGAGCACTGCTTGTATCAGGCCGAGACCGCAGACTACCAGCGGTTCGCGTGCCGTCAGTTGCGCGCGTCCACTGGCACCTTCCGGCATGAGTGCGGTGGTGACATCGCCGAGGCGTTCCGGGCGGTGTGCCAGCCCGGCGCCGGCGAGGTCTTCGATCTTGGCGAGGCCGACCAGTTGTCGCAGGTAGTCGGGGTCCAGATCCTGCCATGTGAGGCGGGTCTTAAAGGTTTCTTTTGAGTAGCGGGCGTTATGGCTCATGCAGTGTGTGCTAAATTAGTTGTAAGATTCGAAGGTGCTGACTTTTCCAGTCTGGCGGTCGAAGACGACGCGCTTGAGAAGCTTGGTATTGTTTGGGTTTACATTTACGCCAGTGCCGATGCCCACGCCGCTGCCGCGGGAGCCGACACCACCGCCGAGGCTAATGCCCATGCTCGGTTTGATTTGACGGTATTCCCACACGATCTGTTTGCCGGTTGCTGAGCTGACGGTTTTTTCATGTGTTGGATCGCCCCAGGACATACGTACCATGTCTTGGTCGAAGCCGACGGCGATTTGTTGCGTGCGAATCATTTGCCGTTCACCGGGCGTGTAGGTGTCGAAAGTTGCCTGGTTTTGCGAGATACGTTGGCTTTGGGGGGTGCTGCAGCTCGTAAACAAGACTGCAAAAAGTGCGAGGGTCCAAAATGTTAGAGTTTTCATATTATAATTCCTTCATTCAAAAACAGAGGTGATGTGCGGACTCTAGCGAATCGTCGGGTTTGCTCCAGTCAAATATGGCTTGGATCGGGGGAGGGTTTCTTATGCCTGTGGCTTACAGACAAAAGCCAGCCAGTCGGCGAACTCGCTTTCGGTTAACCTTAAATCGGCAAGTGCTAAGGTCTGGAGGGCAGCATCTTCTTCGCTGGGCAAAAACTCGTAGCCGTTCATTTCTAAAAAGACGGCAGCTGTCATCAGCCCAGAGCGTTTGTTACCGTCCAGAAATGGGTGCCCTTTTACGATTCCGGCAGCATAGGCAGCGGCGAGTTCGAAGTGCGTGGGTTGATCGTAGTGGAATAAATTCCTAGGTTTATCCAGGGCATTATCCAGTCGACCTTCATCTCGCATTCCGTCGGTCCCACCGAAGCGGGCGACCAGAGCGGAGTGGAATGCCAGACAGGTCGTTTTTTTGATCCAAAATGGTTTCTTCATTTAGCGAGTTCGCGAAAGGTGTTGCGATAGCGCTGCATGAGGCTTTCGGCGATCTGCATCTGTTCCTCAAAGCCGGGCCGTTCAGGATTGATGTTGAGGGAACAATTGGGGGCTTCGGTTAAATACACCGTCGCACCTTCTTCCACTTTGAGTGTCTGTAGCGCTTCCTTGGGCAGAACGATGCCGAGAGAGTTGCCGATTTTGCGAACTTTTGTTTCGATAGCCATGTGTAATAACAAATGTTATTACGGGCAGAAGTCAAGGTTGAGGGGCGCGGGCGTGACGTGGCTTGGGCTGACGCGGGCGTGACGTGGCTTGGGATGACGCGGGCGTGACGTGGCTTGGGATGACGCGGGCGTGACAAGTCGCGCCCCTACGTTTTTTGTGATTTATTCTTGTTCAAACACCACGCGGAAGGCGCCGCGGAGCTCGCCTACGGCGAAGCCGGTGGCGGTGTCGGCGGGGTAGAGTTGGGCGATTTTCTGGGCAACTTCAGGTGCAATGCTGGCGGGATCGCCGTGACAGGCGAGGCAGCCTGTTTGCAGAAGGATGGGGTGGTGCACGATGACGTGACCGTCTTCGTGACTGACGGCGGGTTCGGGCGCGGTTCCGTCGGCCGTCATCGCGGTTTGCCAGTCTTGTAGAATACTCTCGGAGAGGGCGTCGGACTGGTTGGCGGGGTTGCGGACGCGCAGGGCGGTGCGGCTGATTTGCTGCTGGGCCGTGGCTGTGCTGACTTCGCCTGTCATCGGTTGGGCTACATTTGCGCAGACCTGAATGGCGGCGACCACACCCTCGGCCTGGATGGTAGATATCAGCTTGCTGGAGAGCTGCTGTTGGAGTGCGGCCACCGTGCTGCGGCTTTGCTCGATGTATTCGGCATCTGTGGTTTGCGCAGGCTTCTCCACGCAGGCCGTCAGCCCGAGTAGGGCGACGACTGCGAGGGAACGGGCGAGGCGTTGTTTGGCTGAGCGCTGCATTAGATGAACAGGTTGGCATTGGTTTCGGAGGCGGCGCCCAGGTATTCGGCGACGCCGCCGAGCTCGACTCCGTCGATCAGCTCCTCTTCGCGGATGCCCATGGCTTCCATTGACATGGTGCAGGCCACCAGGCGAATGCCGGCTTTGCGGGCGTCTTCCATGAGTCCCGGGAGATTGGGCAAGCTTTTGCCGGCCATGCGGTCTTTCATCATCCAAGTGCCGAGGCCGGCCATGTGCATTTTAGACAGCGGGAGTTTGTTGGCACCGCGCGGGAGCATCCAGCCGAACATTTTATCCATGAAACTCTTGTTGGCAATTTGAGGCGCGGGGTCTTTGCGTAAGACATTGAGTCCCCAGAAAGTGAAGAAGAGGGTGGCCTTGCCGCCCATGGCTACGGCTCCGTTGGCGATGACGTAGGCGGCCATGGCTTTGTCCAATTCGCCGGAAAAGACCACAATCGTCGCGCCATTAGCCGCTTTGGCCGGTGCGGCGCTGGCGACCGGGCATGCCGCTCCGCGTGCAAGGCGGCCAGTGACAATGCCTTTGTCTTTGGCAACGCTCAGGCACTCGTAGCCATTGGCTTTGCAGAAGGCGGGTAGATCGTTTTTGAAGCCCGCATCGGAGGCGCGCACTTCCAGCACCTGACCGACCTCTAGCAGTGCAGCCGCTTCTTTGACGCGCAGGATCGGACCGGGGCAAGCCATGCCGGTGCAATCCAGTTGGATGACTTCCTGCGCGGCTGCTTCGGAGGCGGGCCTTGCGGCTTGCTCGTTGCTAGCGGAGCGGCTGTCCGGGGAATTGTCTGAGTCGGCTTGGGGGGCTTGTGGCTGCTCCTCGACTTTCCAGCCGCCGACATGTGCCTGCACGTCGAAGCCGTGTTGCGCGAGTATGCGTGCTGCGAAGTAACTCATCTTGCCGAGTGCGCAGATGGTGGTGACTGGTTTTCCTGTATTCAGTTCACTGATACGACTGCGTAATTCCGGGAAAGGAATGTTGCGGGCACCGGGGATCGGTTTGAGCTGCGCCATTGCAGGCGGGCGCGTATCGATCAGCTGGGTACCTGCGGCTTCGCGTAGGCTGAAGATCGGCTTTACGCGACCGCTGCGGATATTGTTGGCGGAAAATCCAGCTGTGTTGAGCGGATCTTTGGCTGCGCCGAAAGGAGGCGCGTAGGCCAGTTCGAGGTGTTCCAATTCGTCGACGGTGAGTTGCCCCTTGATGGCGGTGGCCAATACATCCAGACGCTTGTCCACTCCTTCGAAGCCATTGGCCTGACCGCCGAGAATGCGGCCGGTCGACTTTTCCCAGAGTAATTTCACAGTGAGGTGGGTCGCGCCCGGGAAGTAGCTGGCATGGTTGAAGTCGGTGACGATGGTCTTTTGGTAGTCGATCTCCATTTGCTGGAGGCGTTTTTCGCTGTGACCAGTCACGCCGGCTGCGACATCGAACACCCGCACGATCGAGGTGCCGATCGAACCAGGGTAGGGTTTGGCCTGGTCGCCGAGGATGATGTGGTCGGCTGCGGTGCGACCTTGTCGATTGGCCAGTCCACCCAGAGCGATGGCGGTTGGGCCGCCGAGTATCGGGTCGATGGTTTCACTGGCATCGCCGACTGCGTAGATGTCGGGGTCGGAAGTCTGCATGTATGGGGTGGCCTTGATGTGGCCGCGCGCGCCCAGTTCCAGTCCGGCGTCTTTCGCCAGTTGGTTTTCGGGGCGGACACCGATGGAAAGGATGATGAGGTCGGCTGCGATGCTTTGTCCTGAGTTTAGTTGAGCGATCAGCCCGCCACCTTCGGCAGTTTTGAAGCCGGAGATGCCGTCGCCCAGGCGAAGTTTGACTCCGTGATCCATTAGTTCCTGCTCAACAGGGCGAACCACTTCGGGATCCATTTGTGGGAGCACCTGTTCGACCAGTTCGACCAAGGTGACGTCCTTTTGTAGGTGAATCAATTGTTCCGCCATTTCCAGTCCGATAAAGCCTGCGCCGATGACCAGCGCACTTTGAGCGGATGCGGCCGCCGCTTTGATGCGATCCATGTCTTGCAAATTGCGCAGGGTGTATATTCCCGGTAGGTCGATGCCTTCCAGTGGTGGTCTTAGCGGAGCTGCGCCGGGGGAGAGGATCAATTTGTCATAGGCGAGCGTTTCTTCGGCTTGTGTATCCAGATTTCGGACACGCACTGTTTTGGCTGCGCGGTCGATGGAGAGCGCTTCGGTGCGGGCTTGCACATCGATCGCGAGTTGCGCTTTCAAGGTCTCCGGAGTTTGCAGGGAGAGCTTTTCGCGTTCTTCGATTTCGCGACCGATGTGATAGGGCAGTCCACAGTTGGCAAAAGAGACGTCCGGGCCGCGCTCAATCATCGTGATAGAAGCCTGCTCGTCCAGGCGGCGGAGGCGTGCCGCTGCGGAGGCGCCGCCTGCGACACCGCCAATGATGAGCACGCGGGGAGAGTTGGTGTTGGTTTGTGGAGTCGATTGCGTATTCATGATATGGACTGTCTTTGTTTGTTTTTTTGGGGAAAGGTATCAGCTGCGGCGGTTCGCGCAGTCCGCGGCAGGCTCAAGTTCTGCACTGTGGTCCGCTTGATCGGTGCCGAGCGTGCATTGAAAACTGTGGCAGAAGCTGCGAATCGCCTCGCAATTGAGGGAGTAGCAGGCCTTGGGACCGCATTCGCGGAGGTGGAGCAGTCCCGCCTTGTCCAGCGCTTTCAAGTGTTGTGAGACCGTGGCTTGTGCCAGTGGGAGCTCCTTCACGATGTCGCCACAGCAGACCTCTTTGCGCTCCTGTAGCAGGCCGATAATAGCAATGCGCGCCGGATGTGCCAGCGCACCCGCAAAGGCCGCCAGCGAGACTTGTTCTTCAGGGAAAAGAGCGTGTTTGGTATTTGCCATATAACTTATCGCATATCGTAGATATACGATAAGTCAAGGCGGATGTGATCATTCTTGAGATGTGTCGGTCTTAATCGTAGCTTAGGTCGCTGGCTTTGCCTTTGAAGATCCAATAGGCGAGGGCGGTGTAGCCGATGAGGAAGGGTAAGACCACGGCGGTGCCGATTAGGATGATTTTGAGCGATTCCGGCGCGGCAGCGGCATCGGTGATGAGGAGCTGGCCGGGGATGATGTAAGGGTAAAAGCTGTAGACCAGTCCGAGGAAGCCGAGCACGAAGATGGCGATGGAAATGGCGAGCGGCATCCAGGCTAGCCGGTCGTTTTCCATGGGCAGAATCCCTAGGATGAAATGCATGAGTAGTGTCAGCATGATCGAGATCAGCGGCATCGCGAGTAGCAGTGTGATTTCCGGAAAGGCAAACATGCGGTCGTAGATGCGGGTATCCACGAAGGGAGCGGTCAGGCTACTGAGGATGGCGCCCAGCACCATGGTCCAAATCGCACGTCGCGCCCAGCCTACGGCGCGCTCTTGCAGTTCGCCTTCGGCTTTTAGAATCAGCCAGCAAGCGCCCATCAGCACATAACCGGCCACCACCAGCAGTCCGAAGAAACAGGCAAACAGTTGAGCGGTGAGCCCTTCTTGGAAGCCGATGATGAAGCGTCCGACCATGTAGCCCTGGCTGAGAGCGACTAGGAGTGAGCCGATAAAAAAGTTACGATTCCATGCGGCTTGCTTTTTCTTGGCTACTTTGCGCCGGAAGTCGAAGGAGACCCCGCGGAAGATTAAGGCCAGCAACATCACTGCGACTGGCAAATACAGGGTGGTCAGCACGACGCCGTGCGCGGCCGGAAACGCGACCAACAGTAGGCCCACGCCGAGCACCAGCCAGGTCTCGTTGGCATCCCAGAAGGGGCCGATGGAGGCGATCATGCGGTCGCGATGCGCTTCATCGACGATGGAAGAGAGGATGCCCACGCCCAAATCGTAGCCATCCAGGATCGCGTAGAGCAGCATCGAGAGGCCGATTAAAAATGCGAAGATGAAAGCGAGCGGCTCGCCCTGAGTGAGTTGTTCCATATTCATGCCGGAATTTGTTGAGGTTCTTCTTTCATGGCCTTGCGTGCGAGGTAGAAGAGCGAGCCCACGTAGGCGAGCCCCAGCACTAGATAGGTGACCAAGTAGGCCGTCAGCGTCAGGCCCACGTGCGCGGGCGGCAGGTCGGCCACCGCATCTTCGGTCTTCAGGATGCCGTAGACCAACCAAGGCTGGCGTCCGATCTCTGTGACATACCAGCCCGAGATGGTGCCGACCCAGCCGGCGAAGGTCATGCCTAGTAAAACCCGTAAGAGCCACTTAGGCAGCTCCTGTTTGCGAAACAGATAAAAGGCGCCCAAGGAAGCGACCGCAATCATCAGCAGGCCGACCCCGACCATGATACGAAAGCTCCAAAAGACTGGACTGACCGGTGGGTGCAGCCCTTCAAATTCATTCAGCCCCAGAATCTTTCCATTGGGATCGTGGGTAATGATCAGGCTGCCGAGTTTCGGGATGGCCAGTTCCATGTGATTTTCGCGCGCATCTTCATCGGGCAGAGCGAACAGCGCCAGCGGGGCCCCTTCGGTGGTTTCCCACAGCGCTTCCATGGCGGCCAGTTTGGCAGGTTGATAGTCGCGGGTGTTGAGCCCGTGTTGATCGCCGACGATTCCTTGCAGCGGCCCCAGCACCACAGCCAGAAAGAGCGCGCAACGCAGTCCCGTGCGAACGGCGGGCCGGTCGTCGCCTTTGAGTCGCCGGTAGGCTAGTAAACCTGCGGCGAGGAAGGCGACGGTCAGCCCCGAGCCCAGTAGCGTATGGACCAGACGGTAGGGCATGGACGGGTTCATTACGATATGCCACCAGCTTTCGGCGTGGGCGACGCCGTCGATCATGACATGGCCGGCCGGCGTTTGCATCCAGCTATCCAGTGCCAGAATCCAAAAGGCCGAAAGCGTCGTGCCGCCCGCGACCAGAAAAGTCGCCAAGGTATGAAACCAGCCCGGCACGCGGCGAAAGCCGTAGAGCATGATGCCCAGAAAAGTCGCTTCCAGGAAGAAAGCCGTCAGCACCTCGTAAGCCAGCAGAGGGCCCGCGATATTGCCGACCGTATTCATATAGCCCGGCCAGTTGGTGCCAAATTGGAAGGACATGGTCACCCCCGTGACCACCCCGATGCTAAAGCTCAGGGCAAAGACCTTAGTGAAATAGAAATACAACTCCATCCACTTCGGATCACGCGTGCGGGCGAAGCGCAGCTTGAAGAATAAGAGCAACCAACCCAGCGTAATCGTAATGGTGGGAAAGAGGATATGAAAACTGATATTCGCAGCAAACTGCAGGCGTGATAGAAGAAAGGCATCCATGATAAAGGCACGGTTAAGCTGCCTGAATCTTATGCTTGTTTGAAGCGTAGATCGACCTAGTTGGCCAATGATTACGCCTGCTTATTGGCTGGGGTGGCTGTTGCTAATTGGAATTGTAGGGGCTTCACTTGTGAAGACCGCGTTGGAATCGTTGTCGTTTGCGTGCGATGAGTCCGGTGAAGTCTGGGATGTAGGCTGTGTTTTGCTTCAGCGTTTGTGGGCTTGGGCTCGGCGGTCTTCATAAATGAAGCCCCTACGTTTTTACTTCGGTAACTTGAACTCGGGGGCTTCGTTGAGCTCGCTGTGCGTTTCGAGGTTCTTGAGCTTCACTTTGAGCTCGAAGAGGTCGGTGCGGCGGTCGAGGCGCGGGGTGACGGAGCCGCTGGCGCGGGAGCGGTAGAGGTCTTCGGTGTCGATATCGGTGACGAGTAAGGTCTCGACGTTGGAATCGGCGATGGCTTGGATGCCGTCACGGGCAAACTCGAAGTCCGACGGGGTGAAGACGGCTGCTTGGCCGTAATGGATGTCCATGGCTGGCACGCTGGGCAAATTACCGATGATGCCGGCGGTCGCTACGAAGATTTGGTTTTCGATGGCGCGGGCCTGGGCACAGTAGCGCACGCGCAGTTGGCCGTGGCGGTCGTCGGTGCAGTAGGGCACGAAGAGGATTTCTACGCCTTGGTCGGCTAGGTAGCGGCTGGCTTCGGGAAACTCGACATCGTAGCAAATTTGCACGGCGATCTTAGCCTTGGGCGTGGGGAGCACGATGAGTTCGTGTCCGCCGGAAATGCCCCAGTAGCGTTTTTCGGCGGGCGTGATGTGCAGTTTCGGCTGGGCGATATAGCGCCCATCTGGATCGAAGATCAGGCACTCGTTTTGTAATTTATCTTGGTGGCGGATCGGGTGGCTGCCGCCGATGATGTAGACTCCGTACTTGCGGGCCATGCGCGACATTAAGTCGACAAAGGACTCGGTGAACTCGTCGGCGAGTTTTTGAATGCCGTCGATTGCTGGCAGTGGCTCGATCACGGAGAGTAGTTGCACCGAGAAAAATTCAGGAAAGAGCACAAAGTCGGCGCGATAGTCGGCCGCGGTTTCGACGAAATACTCCACTTGATTGGCAAAGTCCTCGAAGGTGTCGATTTTTCGGACTTTGTATTGCACGCAGGCGATCCGCACCTTGGAAGACGGCTCTGCGGGAGAGTAGTTTGGGTTCAGCCATTCGATCAGACTCGCGTTATTGCGACTCATGGGATCGGTGATGTAATTCTTTAAAATACCGCGCACGGTGAAGCCCTCGCGGAGCTGGAAGCTCAAGACGCGGTCGCGGATTTCACCGTCGATGACCTTTTGCACGTAGGCTTCAGGCGAGAGTTCCCCCGGCGCATCGTCGTAGCTGGAGAGACGTCCACCGGCGATGATCCGGCGTAGGTTGAGGCTCTGACACAGGCGACGGCGCGCTTCGTAGAGCGCTGCGCCGATGCCGCGTCCTTGGCAATCGGGGTCGACATAGACATCTGCGCCGTAGAGCGTGTCGCCAGTAGAGTCGTGATTATGAAAGTAGCCCCCATCGGTGATGCCGGCGTAGGTGTGCGCCCGATACGGGTCACGCTCGGCGGCGATGATCAATGAAGCGGTGGCACCGACGACTACGCCGTCGATCTCTGCGGCCAACTGTCCTTGCGGGAACAGTCGCAAATGGTTTTGCAGCTGTCGTTCGCTCCAAACGACATTTTCTTCCGCCATGAGCGGAAATGCTTTTTTGTTCAGCTCGATTAGGTGAGGAATATCCTCATTTTCGATCTGACGTATGTATATCGGCCCCTTAGCAGTTTCGAAGGTAAATGGTTCCATAAATTATTGGTTTTCCCAGTCTTTGCGCTGCTGATCGGAGAAGCCGGGGATGCGGCCTTCGTCGAAATCGATCATGTCCATCACGCTGTCGACTTTGCCGATCATTTCCGGAGTGCCCATATTGGTGAGGGACTCTGCGAGAAACTCGCGGCCGGCTTCAGTTTGGCCCTTGTGCACGACTTCGCGGTTCCATTTCACCACTTGTAGGTCTTCTGGGAATAGCTGATCGAGCAGTTCATCCAGCAGGTCTTCGTCGTCGCCGGCTTGCAGTACGGCCTCGAGCACATCTTTCGGGTCGATGCCGAGGTGCATGCAGAGAAAGCGATCAAAGCCGCGGCAGAAATTTTTCTGATAGGATTTGGGCAGTTCGCCTGCCAAGTGCTTGCGGCATTTTGCAATGAAGCGGGGCAAGTGCAGCAGGCCACAGGGGTGAGGCTCGTATGGAGAGGGCAGGTCGAAGCAAATTTCGCCCGTAGGGTCGAGGTCGGTGTCTGTCATTGTAAGTCGAGGTGAGCAGTGAGTTAGCTGTCGTTGGAGCTCTCTACTATGGAATAGCGAGACTTAAAGGATAGGGTGCGGTCGTCGGTGGTGATATCCAGCAGCACGCGTTGATTTTTCTTGGGGATGATTTCGCAGATAATCAAGTTGGGGGTGGTGCCTTCTTTGTAGCTGATTGCTTGCCCGCGTAGAGTGCCGCCTTTTGCCCCAAGCTCGTCCATGCTGAACTCGAGTGGTAGCACGATTTTACCTTTGTCGTTCTTCGACTGCATCAGTGGCACCTGAATGGTGTATTCGCCGACCAGGTTGCCGTCTTCTGGTTTTAGATCGCTTACGGATAGGTTGACCGATGCGATACTGACGCGGGTTTTGGTATCTTCGATACGGAAAACCGAGCCATTCCAAGATTCCTGTTCAGTGATTTGGGTAGGTGAGATTGCTTCCTCTGCGGCGAGGGGAATTAGAGTAATGGAGGCCATGATCGTGCTGATCAGGCAGGAATAGCGACGTAACATAGCTGCCTACATCGTGGCAGTTTGGCGAATTGTCAAATCTCCTTCGAGTTGCAGGATTGGATTTACCGCTCGATCACTTGCCGAATGAAAAAGGGCGCAGCATCTTCTGGAGGCTCAATTGCAATACGGCGCAGCCAGCCTTTCTCGTTGCGAGTGGAGTGTGCTCTCACGAACGTGTTCAGTGGATACCAGTCTATTAGATTTCGAGAGAATTGAAATTGGGGTTCGAAACCTGTGGCATCCGTTCGCTCGGGAAAAGTGTAGGTCAAGGACTCGCGATCGTTGGATAGCTTAATTTCAGTGGCCGAAAACACTGAGTCTGTCGCAGGTGAATCACTCTGGTAAAACCTGCGAAAATCGAGGTCGCTGGGCTTTGAGTTGGAGGCGATTAAATAGAATGGCTGAAATTCTGCTGGGAAGTCACCTTCTGCGAGGCTGTAATCGTATACGAGATTAGAGCCGGGAGAGGTGACGTGCAGTGATTGTCCATTTGGAGAGAGTTGCATGCGGTAGCCGAAGTAGGTGCTGGCTTGATAGTCCTCTTGTCGATGCTCAAGAATACGCTTCCATGTTTGTCCATCGTAGCGATAGAGGTAGATGCGGCCTTGGTATTCGATTTCGTTGTGTTCAAATCCCGGCGAGCTGACAGCTAAAGTGCCTGCTTGGAGGCTTAGTTGCTGCCCGTAATAGTAAGTGCCTAGTTCGCTTAGCGATTGTTGATATTCCCATTGGCCATTGGTTTGACGCTGCCAGAGCTCGACCTCGCCATTCGATTGCTTGGCATTAGGGGCTGATATTGCCAGCCAATCGTCGGAGAGAGCGATGGCTTGGCCAAAGAGCGCGAGATTTTGTGGCGTCTGCGCTGTAATCTTTGTATAGCTGACTGGGTAGGTCGTGGGCCATTCGAATAGATAGACCGCACCTGCATTCAAGCCGGCACTGTCGTCTTCATTGGCAGCAGTCGCGATGGTGCGACCATCGATCACCAGCGGGTAGCTAAAGTAGTCTTCGTTTTGGATAGGGATATCATGAGGGCCAATAGTGTCGTGGCGTTCCCATCTTTCGTAGTCTGGATTATAGGCATACAAGGCCGCTTCGCCAGCCTTGTCGTTGGCACTGTCGTTACTGATCACCGCGACTCCATTTTCCAGAGCGACGCTGCCACCGAAAAATTGATACGGATCGCTGTAAGAGTTATGGTTATCATAGACCACTTGATGCAATCGCCAGCGACCGTCTGTGTCATAATGATAGAAGAATGCGGCTCCAGCTGCGATAATTGGAGGCCGTGAAGTGTCACCATAGGGAACGCTTTTCAGGTCCGTCAGTGGGGCCCCCACCAAGAGCCAATCATCGTCAATCGCAACACTCGCACCAAATGCCCCTGGAGTGATTTCTTTTAAAATAAATTCCGAGCCTTCTTCTACCGTTAGAGGTAGGCCAGTGAGTGTGGCCTCTAATTGCCAATCAACAGAGTCATTTGCTTCGTTATCAATGTGTGAAGCATCTTTATAGATAAAGACTTGTGAATGCTGCTCCGCGCCGATGACCAAGCGTTCTGGGGCGCGATCAAGTGCACTGCCGAAGCCAGGTGTGTTATTGTAGATGCTATCTTGTTGTTGCGCACCAGCTGGCGCTTCAGTTACCTGTAGATTGAGATCAATCAAAGAGGGGCCTTGCCCGTGTTCGTTGCCGTCGGTGACTTGTAGTTGGAGTGTAACATATTGACCCTCAGTGTTTAAGGGTGGTATCCAGTAAAGCACGCCAGCATTCGTGATGTGGCATCCAGCTGGACCGTTTAAAATAGAAAATTGCAACTGTTCCCCGTCGGCAGAATCGTCGGCATCGTAGATATGAATGCGTTCGCTTCCAAGTATGCCGGCCTCAAAGTAGAGATGGAGTGGATTTTCGTAGGCTCGTGGCGCTAAAGGTAGGACGAAGACATAGGCCTCAATACTGTCTGCCCAACGACGATCGCTGTCCTTTTCGTTCGCGGTGGCGCGGACTTCTACTTTTTGTGAGCGCAGCTCGAGTTCGCTGCCTAGTTGGCCGATCCAGTTGAGTTGACCATCTTCTGCGATTGTCATGCCAGTAGGAGCTTCTAGTAGCTCAAATTCCCATTCGATTTCGCCAACAATACTTGAGGGATCGTTTTCGCCAATGACCCAAGTTAAGATTTTACTTGGATCAAAATCAGCCTGCACGCGTAGGTTCAACTGTGATGCTTCGGCCAGTTCTCGCTCTCCGACGATCGATAGATCCACTGGGTTGTAGTCTGAGGGGCCATTTATGGTACCCGAGGAGGCATTGGCTGCGGTCGCGACGAGTATACCGCACAATAAAATGCTCAAGGTTTGGCTAAAGCTAAACATAGGCATGTTTCTTTTATGAATACTGAATCGTTGGCAACGTGAAAGCGTTCCTATCGGGAGGCGTAGCAATAATACTAATGCGTTATTCTTTGCTAGCTTCAGATATTCAAAAAATGTGGCGTGTCGCGCATTACGAATGCCTTTCGACGGCAAGGAGTCGAGATGAACAGACTCGCAGACTGGAGGCGTCCGGCAAGCGGACACGCCACGAATTGAAGTGATTAGAACGCTTTGGACCAGCCGATGGTAACTGTAGAATCCGTCTCCAACTGATAGCCATTCAGGTCTTGCCAGAGTTGTAGGCGCAGGTCGAGCGAGAGACGGTGGCCTGCGAGCGCGCCGCTGGGCTTGAGTAGGTTCACGCCTAGTAGGACGTCGATGCGCTGGCCGCCGAAGTTTTCTTCGAATGCGGTGGTGACGGATTGGCGCATCCCTGGAGCCATAAGATTGACGTCCTTTTGGTCACCTTCGAGTTCACCTGTGTATTTATAACTGAGACCGCCAGTCAGGCCGAGCCATTCATTGAGATTATAGCCTGCCCAACTGAGCCATTCGAATTGGTGGCCGAGTCGGTAATCATTGCTGTTTTCGTCTTGCAGGCGAATGACACCATTCATCTGTGAGCCCCATGACCATTCATCAAATTGCTGAACGAAGGTGAGCGAAGGTAAGAGGTCGAAAGTGCCAGATCCGAGCTGCATAGAGGCCGGGAGTTGCTGGTACTGGCGACCGCCCATGGCTGGGGTGTCGTCTTTTTCGTCGATAGACCCAGTGGGCAGGCTCAAGCCTAGGCCGAAGTGTGCCTTGCGATTGTCTTCTAAGTAGAAGCGATAGAGGGCGGACACTTTGAGATCGCCGAGGCCACTGCTCTCTGTGGTGAATCCAGACTCACCCCCATTGATCATGCCAGCCACTGCGGGGTTTACCAAGTTATCCATTTCGGTTTCGATGTAATTGGCCATCAGCATCAGCGTGAGCTTTTCCGTCGGGGCATACATCGCGCCGAGCATGTGCATTTCCATGGTCATGCTTTCTGGGGCAACTGCATAGTTGGCAGCGAATACTTCGCTGGAAGAAACACGATCGCTGCCATTGCGCATGCCGTCCATTTGCATGTTCATATAGCGGTAGGAGAGCATCCAGCCGCCTTTACTATGGGTATGGTCGCCCATGACAGAGATCGGCGCGTGGTCATCGGGGCGGGCGATGTGTTGATGTTCCTCAGTGCTGCAGCAGCTAAAGACGGGTGCGGCTGGTGCGGCGTGCGCGGTTGTGGCCGCAGTGAGTGTGAGAGCGAGTGTGATGAATTGGGTAGAAGTTTTCATTTTGTATGTGTTTTGTAATGTTTGTGCAGCGCCCGTTTTGAATCGATTACAGGGCCTGCTTGATGATTGCCGCGGTCAGAAAGGGCGGCATTCCGTCCATTGGCAGGCAACGACAGAGCGTTGTCTCCCCATGGATGGACAATTAATTTGAGAATGCTAGTTGTGTCTTTAAGCCACGCGCGGTGGGGGCGTGGGCACCCTTTGCTGGGCATTCCCAGGTTTACATACAATCGCTGCCTTGGGCGCATAGGCCTGTGTGGGCACGATCACTTCAATGGCTCGACTGAGGCCGAGCATCAGTTTGATGTCTTTACTATCGCTGCGTTGAGCCGTGTCGCTATTGGATTCCGTCTCTTCGACCGCGTCGATCACACGGCAAAGGTCGCAGGGGCGCTCATCGCCGAAAGTTTCTACGATGGCTTGCTCCAAGGAGCTTTGCTGTGAGTAGCTCGCTAGCATCCAGCCCCAGGCACCCAGCTGCAGCAAAGCCAGCGGTCCGGTAAGTAACCAGCCGCTGAGTAGGAGCAAGAGGATTTTGAAGCAGTGCCTGAGCATTTTGGTAGATCGGGCACAGAAAGAATGTTAACGCTGCGTCGAGAGCAAGTGGATTTTTTGGCCTTTAATACCCCAGCGCGAGGCCTTCGCGGCGTGGGTCAGCTGCGCCCTCCAGCCAGCCGTTTGGATTCACGCGTATGGCTTGCACGGAGCCTGCAGCTTGGGCGTCTACCATTTTGAAACCACGTTCTTTGAGTTCTTGGCGGAGTGTTGTATCGCGATAGAGCGGCGATTCCATTTCAGGGCGACCATTGCGGCCGATCACGCGAGGCGCATTGATGGCGGCTTGTAGGTCAAAATCGAATACCAGCGTGTTGAGCAGTGCGTTGAAGACCACTCCGATGATACGGCTGCCTCCGGGGGAGCCGATTACCAGATAAGGCTGTCCGTCTTTGAGTATAATAGTGGGGCTCATGCTGGAGCGTGGGCGCTTGCCGCCGAGTGTGTCGGCCGCCGCGCCTAAGGCAGTGCGGCGGGGCAGCAAGCCAGGTGTGGGGCGATTGGCGGCGAGTTCGCCGGCCTTGTCGTGTTGTGTTGAATTGAAATCGGTTAACTCATTATTCAGTAGAAATCCGCGGCCTGGCACGGCGACGCCGGAGCCGAAGTGTTGCTCGAGGGTGGAAGTGATGGAGATTACATTACGATCACGATCGACGACTGAGAAGTGGGTGGTGGATTGGCTCTCGTGCTGCAGCTGCTGTGCTTGGGGCGGTGAAACGGCACCAGCAGGCTTGCCATATTTGATCGGGGTGGGGATGGCCTGGTTGGATTGAATCAGTGCAACGCGCTCGCTAGCGTACGCAGGATTGAGCAGTTCATCCACTGGCACATCTACGAAATCCGCATCCGCCATGTAATGATTACGATCGGCGAAGGCCAGGTTTTGAATATTGAGCAAGAGGCTGAAGGTATCGGCATCGCCCCATCGTAAGTTTTCTAGGCCATGAGCTTGCACCAGGTTTAGCATCAGGCCGAGAGTGGCGCCACCGCTGGATGGCATGGGCATGCCATAGACCGAGTATTGATCGAAGCTCACTGCGACAGGGCTGCGGTCGAGCGGCTGGTAACGTGCCAGGTCTTCCATCGTGAGTACGCCCGCTTGGACTGGGTCTGTTTGCACGGCGCGCACGATGTCTTGGGCGATCGCTCCGTGGTAGAAGACATTGGCGCCTTCTTGAGCGATGAGTGTCAAGGTATCTGCCAGCTCCGGGTTTGTATGGAGGTCGCCGGCTTGCAGGGGGCTGCCATCCGGGCGGCTGAATAAACGTCGGCTCTCTGGAAAGAGCGAAATACGGTCCCAGTGGTGTTTTAAGTTGGCGGCAAAAGTCTCGGGCACGCGAAAGCCGTCACGCGCGATACGAATGGCAGGCTCGCAGATTTCGGCCAGGCTCATGCTGCCGTGCTCCGCTTGCAGTTTGACGAAGGCCGCCAGCGTGCCGGGCACCCCGACTGCATTGCCACCGGTGATACGGTCGCGGAAGGGCATTACTTTACCCGCATCATCTTTAAAACGGCCCGCATGAAATGCCTTGGGCGATTCTTCCCGCCCATCCAGTGCGAATATTTCATCCGAGTCGGCATCATAGCCCATGGCAAAGAGTCCGCCACCGAGCCCACTGGCGTATGGCTCGGTGACACAGAGCACCATCTGCACCGCTGCAGCCGCATCGAAGGCATTGCCGCCCGCACGAAGTATTTCCAGTCCCGCAAAAGTCGCGTGATTGGAGGAGGAGGTCACCATTCCATTACGTGCGAAATAGGAAGCATCCGCTCCCGGGCCGAATCGAACATCGACTTCCCTGCGGACTTCCGGATCGGATTCATTGACGATCACTGTATCCGCGTATATATGCGAAGCTAGGCCAATTGCGCTGACTGAGAGTAGAGTGCGTGGGCTGAACAGGTTCATATAAAAGTGTATCAAAAAAATGGTGACAGTTTTGGTGGTCGGACTGATTGCTATACAAAGAAGGTCAAGCAAGTCCAAGCGATGACAGCAATCACGGCGGCGATCGAAGAGGGGGTGATTTGAGTTTTAACGTGATCCATTAGATCGCAACCAGTCGCCAGCGAGCTAAGAACCGTGGTATCGGAAATGGGCGAGCACTGGTCGCCAAATACGCTGCCGTTGATCACCGCGGCAAAGCAAATTTGCAAGAAAAGCAGAGGATGCTCCAGACCGCCGCTTTGGGCGAGGCTCCATGCCAGTGGCATGGCCAGTGGGAAAGATTCCAATGGGGCCCAATCCAAATTGGGCGACTTTAATAGGCTTTGAGAGACTCATTATAATTTAGCTGTATCAGCAGAATATTCTGTTGCTTATATGTTTGTTAATATTTGCAGGATGCGTTTCCTCTATTAACAAGTGTGGTGCCAACCTTTGAATATCTCTCGATAAAACGCTAAGTTATTGTTTAAGTCATTTTTTGTCAGTGGATTATGTTTTAGATGTTTTTGCTGCTATAGGTGTGTGCCACAGTTGCTAATTAAGCAACTACGTTGCTATTTTAGCAACAATACTATGCTGCGGTCTACCTTTAGGTACTGGCTGCTTTAGTTCGCTAGAAGCTTCTTAGCTTTGCGATAAAAGACGGTGCGCTCCATTCCAGCCATTCGAGCAGCCAGTGCATAATTGCCTTCAGACTGCTCGAGGATGTTATTGAAGTAGTTTTTTTCGAAGCGTGCTTTAGCATCAGAAAAATTGAGTGCAGTTTCAACATTGAGTTCTAGCGGGGCATTCGTTTTCAGAGACGCATGTTGAATATGCTGCGGAAGGTCTTCTAGTTCGATTACAGGCTTGCGGATGAGAATATTGGATCGTTCGACCAGATGTTCTAATTCTCGAATATTACCCGGCCAGTTGTAGCGTTTAAGTTGTTCGAGTGCCCGCTCTGAAAAGCGCTTTACGAAGCTGTTGTCGCTTTGGAAACGGTGAAAGAAGAAATTTGCCAGTAAGCTTACATCTCCAGGGCGTTGACGTAGTGGCGGTAGTTTTAAACTAACTACATTTAGACGATAAAATAAGTCGGCCCGGAAATCACCACTTTCCACTCTTTGTCTGAGTGTTTGATTGGTGGCGGCCACGATGCGCGCCCGCGATTTTAGTTTTTGATTGCCGCCCACGCGATAGTATTCCCCGTCCTGTAGCACTCGCAAAAGCTTTGATTGTAGAGCTAGGGAGATTTCCCCGATTTCATCTAGAAAAAGTGTGCCCGTGCCCGCTTGTTCGAAGCGCCCGATTCGACGGCTGAGTGCTCCGGTAAATGCGCCTTGTTCGTGTCCGAAAAGTTCACTCTCAAGCAGGCTTTCCTGGATCGCTGCACAGTTAATTGCTATAAAGGGTTTTTTGACACGTTGGCTGTAGCGATGAATCGCTTTCGCGAGTAGTTCCTTGCCAGTGCCAGTTTCTCCGAGAATTAGTATGCGGCTGTCTGTATTGGCGGCCAGATGTGCGAGCTCAAGGAGCGCGATCATCTCGGGGTCTTGTGTGCAAATGTCTTCTTCAATGGACTGCAAGGGCGGGATGCTGTCGGAGTCGGTCTTCTTTAACGCACGGGCTAGACGTGATATGAGTTCGGCAGCAACCAGAGGGCGTGTGATATAGTCGGTCGCTCCGAGTCGAATCGCTTCCTGCGCGGTTGAAGCATCGCCGAATGCAGTGACCATGACGATGCAGCCTTGGTATCCGCGACTGCGCAGACGGCGAATTACATCCAGACCGCCCATCTCGCGCATCTTTAAGGTGGTGATGACTAGGCCAATTTCTTCGCTGATGGCGCGGCGTATACCACGGATGGGGCTGCGGGCGGAGGTGATTGCATACTCCCCTTTTAACAAGTGACGAATTTCGCTTATGAGAGAGGGAGTATCGTCAATGATGAGTGCGCGCTGCATGGTTGTTAAAAAGACAACGTAGCCGTTTTGAGCAAGTTTTATATCGATTTGAAGTAGTATTCGATTTGTGGATATTGTCGGTATGACTGTTATGTGCTTTCGTAAGTCTTGTAAATTCAGTTGCTTATGATTTATTTTTATTTTGGACAGAGCGACTGAGAATAATTGGCATTACCAGTGCTAAAGGTGATTGTGATGAATCACAAAAAAAGAACAATAGCTGCATTTAAGTTCATCAAAGAAGGTGAGTATCCCTCGCGCGATTAATTCAAATTAGCTCTCATTACTCCATTCGCTCATGCCTTTGTTCACTTATATTTGTATCCTGCTATTGGCTAGCAGGCTGTTCGCGCCTGCTGCTTCGATTGCGAGGGCTGCGGTAGTTTCCGGCAGTCGGGAGTCCTCAGAAATCGGTGCCGAGGTCTTGCGTTCCGGGGGCAATGCGGCGGATGCAGCAGTTGCGGTATCGATGGCGCTGGGTGTTGCGAACCTTTTGGCTCTGGTTTGGGCGGAAAGGCTGTGATTCTTTATTACGACAGGGCGACAGAGCGTGTGAGTTTTATCGAGAGCCTGGATCAAGCGCCGCTGCAGTTTCCGGTGGATGATTATCGCGATGCGTCTTATCAAATTAAGACGCGCTCTTTCAAAGCGGTAGGCACTCCCGGGCTCGTGCCTGGTATGTGGGACTTGCACCAACAATTTGGTACGCGGCCATGGGCGGAGCTGGTGTTGCCTGCTGCTAAAGTCGCGCGCGCCGGTTATTTGATCGATGCACATTCGGCGGCTATCTACAGTCGTAGCCGTCAGTCTTTGCGTAAGAACGCAGAGGCACGCAAATGGTATACGGTCGATGGTGCTGCGCCGGAAGTCGGTACACGCATGGCGAATGTAGATCTCGCCGCCACGCTCGAGCGCCTTGCTTACAATGGGATCGAAGAATTTCGCTCGGGTGCCACGGCTCGCATGCTGGCCAAGGGGATGGCTGAGGGTGGGGGCTGGATTACTTTGGCCGACTTGCAAGCTTATCAAGCTCACCGTATTGAGCCACTGTCGAGCCCTTGGAATGAATATGAAATTTATACTGCCGCCTCGCCGGTGGCAGGCGGGGCCACGGTGCTGATGTCGATGATGGCAATGGAGCAGGTGCGCAATGATGCGGACAACTTTTCGGCGGAGCGCTTGGATTTATTGGGGCGTGTGTTACGCGCGAGTTATCCGCGTGTTTTCCGGCACTTCGGCGATGATTTAACACGTGATGATGCGCGCGCCGAAACATTCAGCCCGGGCGCCTTGCGAGACTTGAAGCGTGCGATTGATCAGCCGCTGCCTGTGAGCAGTGCATCTTACGACCACCCACAAAGCGCTGATGAACTGTCGGGGCTTCGTTCGACGACACACTTTGTGGTGGTGGATGCGGCGGGCAATGTGGCTTCGATCACGCAGTCGCTCAGCAGTCGTTTTGGAGCCGCTGTGATCGCGCCGGGCACGGGCTTCTTATTAAATAATACCATGAAGAACTTTGCTGTGAACTCCACGCGTTCGGTTAATTTTATCGCAGAGGGGAAGCGTCCGCGAAGTACCATTTCCACTACGATGGTTTTGAAGGATGGTCAGCCTTATTTGGCTTTGGGTGCGCCAGGGGGGCAGCGAATTCCGACCGCGGTGGCTCAAATCCTGAGTTCGGTTTTGGTTTATGGCTCCAGTTTAGAAGATGCGATCAAAGGGACACGTTTTCATTTGAGGCGGCCTCTCTCGCGTAGCGAGTCCGATCGCTACGTGGAAATCGAGCCTAGTTACGGAGAAGATCGAGCGGACATGCTACGAGCTTATGGTTGGGATGTTCACTTCGTTGAGCCCTCGCGCTACTATTTTGGGGGCGTCAATGCAGTTTCCATCGATACGCACAGCGGCGAGGTGACTGCTGTGGCCGATCCCCGACGTTCGAATGTTGCTGTTGAACTTAGCGGCTCGAATTGAGGCCGCAGTGATTTACGGTTGCACGAATGTATGGATGCGAGTTTCCGCTTTGCGATTGTTCGGGCCGCTGGCATGAACAGTAATCGTCCCGCGATAGAGTGTGTCGTAGTCTTTGGGCTCGATCACTAGTACGCGCTGAATGCCTTTGTTGGCCTCGCCAGGCTCTTCTGTGATTGTGAGACGGCTCTCGTCGTAGTCGATACGCAGAATCTTATCCATGTACTGTTCATCGAGACTCAGTTGCACGCGGCGTTCGGTTTTCGAACTACTCGGGCTCCAGTAAACGATTTGCGGTGTCGCTTTAATCAGTGTGGGGATCTCGACATTCATGGCGAGTGTCACCACAGCTTCCGCTTGGCTATCGATGAAGACCTGTAAGCGGTTGCGATTGAGCCCTTGGCGTTTGCCTTTGTTGAAGGTCGCGGTGATCTCGGTTGATTCGCCTGGCTTGATGATTTTTTTGTCTAAGATCGAGCCGGTGCAACCGCAGCTGGTTTTGACGCGTGCAATGCGGACAGTCTTCTCGCCCTCATTGGTCACTTTAAAGCTCGTGCGGATTTGTTCCTGTTCAGGCTCCATCTTGAGGTGGGCCTCGGTGCTGTCCCATACCAAGGCCGAGGCAGTCAGCAATGAGGCGAAACTAGCAAATAGAAACGAGAAAAGTGTGAGTCGTAGAAACATATTGATTAGGAATAGTGAAATGTTGGCTGAAATCAAGTAAGGGGAGTCGTCTCGCTGATGCCTGCTTGGATCATTTGCCGCTGATCACTGACGAATACGCAGAGGCAGGCTACGAGCAAAGCAACATTCCTGAGAATTAACCAAAGGTAGTTGGGTGCTGTGTGGTCTTCGTTGACTCCGAAACAGCCGCAGCTGATGTCGAGTCCACGAGCCCAAGCGCTGGCGTGCAAACCGATGAAGGCGATCAACAAAACAGCCACAATAAGTCCGCTGCTGCGTCGGATTTGTGGGATTAATAGGCCGAAGCCAGCAACCAGCTCTAACCAGGGAAGTATCAAGGCGACCCAGACTGCTTGTTCGTAAGCGACGACTCGAAAGCCCTCGACCGAGGCAGTAAAGGCTACTGGATCTTGGATCTTAGGTAGTGCCGCCAGTAGAAAAACCGCTACCAGCCCTAAGCGCGCAATCAGTAATAAATAGGCTTTAAAGTTTAGTTCTGCCATGCGTCCCACCCTCCTTTCAGGCTGTAAATTTCTGCTTCTGGCAGGGCCGCTCGTAGGCCTTCAGCCACGCGTTGACTGGTGCCGCAGCTTTCACTGCCGCAATAGACTACGATCGGGCGCGGTTGCATTAACCAAGTTTCCATTAGGCGAACCAATCCGGTATCCCAGTCGCCCTCGTCGAAAAAAATGGCTTCTGGTATGTGATCTTCTTCAAATTCCTCGATTGGGCGTGCGTCCAGCCAGATCACTTCTAGCGCCTGCGCGTCGGCGAGTTGGATTTCGCCCGCGGCCAGTTCGGGCTCCGCCCAAGGCAGGGGTGAGAGTCCACCGACGAGCGAATAAGCCGCGCCAATCAGCGTCAGCGCAGCGATTATTATACATTCCTTGATCAGCGATGCCATTTCTTAAGTTGATTTAGGCTACACGCTGTCTGCATAGATTCAACGTTCAAGACGTATCTAGCTGGAGCGCTTACAGCATTTTTTTGGGGTCGAGTGCCTTATCGACAGCTTTCGCGCTCATTAGTTTCTCCTCTAATAGGATTTCTCGTAGCGTGCGGCCTTCGGCAAAAGCGCGTTTTGCCACGTGCGAAGCTTGGTCGTAGCCGATGTGAGTATTGAGCGCTGTGACCAGCATGAGTGAATTCGCCACATTTTCGGCGATCGCAGCTTCGTTGACTTGTAGCCCCGTGATGCAGCGCTCGGTGAAGAGTGTCGCTCCATTGGCTATGACCTGAATCGCTTCATGCAGAGAGTAGGCGATCAGGGGAATCGTGACATTCAGCTCGAAATGTCCCTCGCGGCCGCAATTGACGACCGTCTGGCACTGACTGTTGGCATAGAGGCCAGCCTGCACCAGCATCTCGCTCATGACTGGGTTCACCTTGCCCGGCATAATTGAGGAGCCTGGCTGAGTGGCCGGCAGTTGTAGCTCGCCGAGGCCACAACGTGGGCCCGAACCGAGCAGGCGGATATCGTTGGCGATCTTGGTGAGGCTGGCGCTGATCGCTTGTAGCTGGCCGGCGACTTCCACGCAGTCGTCGCGTGCCGCTTGCGCTTCGAAATGATTCTTCGCTTCGACGAAGGAGAGCTTGGTCTTTTCATTTAGGATCTTTACCACGCCCTGCGCGAATTCCGGGTGGCCATTGATCCCCGTGCCCACCGCGGTGCCGCCGATGGCGAGTTCGCGCAGTGCGTGGATCGCATGGTCGACGCGAGTGATGCCTTTCTTGATTTGGCGTGCATATCCGGAAAACTCCTGTCCCAAGGTGATCGGAGTGGCGTCCATCAGGTGGGTGCGGCCGATCTTGATCATTTTATTCATGGCGCGCTCTTTTTTAGTTAGCGCCTTGAGCAGTAACTGCAGCGCGGGACGTAACTGAAGCTGGAGTGCGATCGCCACACTCAGGTGGAGCGCAGTCGGCATGGTGTCGTTGGAAGACTGGCCGAGGTTGCAATCATCGTTGGGGTGCACTGGGATCTTTAAGCCGATGGGCTGACCAGTTAGCTGACTGCAGCGATTGGCGATCACCTCGTTGACATTCATATTGGTCGAAGTGCCGGAGCCAGTTTGAAACACATCGAGGGGGAATTGCTCCTCATGTTTTCCTTGGTAAATTTCAAGCGCTGCTTTGCAGATGCAGTCCGTTTTATGTTCTTCGAGGCGTCCAAGCTCGAAATTGGAGCGAGCGCAGGCGTATTTGAGTAAGCCGCAACTGCGAATGAAAAGCGGCGGCATACGATGTCCGCTGACAGGGAAATTAAGCACCGCCCGCTGGGTCGATGCACCATAGAGGGCATTTTCCGGCACTTCCATTGTGCCCATGGAGTCTATTTCTGTGCGCATGCAGGCACTGTAACGTACCTTTATAAATTATCCAATGAGGAAGGCAGTTCTTGGAGCAGGCCTACAATAATTACGCATACAATAATTACGCAGGGTGTTTATTATTGATTGGAATAGTCAGTCATTCTGTTGTGGTTGTAATGGGACTGCATCGTGCAATCCGAGTTGAAACGCCTCAATCAGCAGTAGGATGACATCGCCGTTTCTCCCAAAGGCACCGACTGGAAAGTCAGCATCACCAAGCGCACGCGCAAGGAGACCACCGCGAATAACCCCTGGATTGTGGAACGCCTGAAAATGGGGCACCCGAACTACGTCAGTAATCTGGTGTATAAGTCGTGATCTTTATATTTTGCGTTTTGACGCCAATTTTTCCTAGTAAGCACCATTTATGTGTTACCGATGTGCTTGTGCCGAACCACGCGCATCTTCCAAGCCTTCTTTAGATCCTATGCTTAATCTCTCAATCACTAAAAGAATTGACAGGATGCCTGTTAGGCATACGCTATTCGTGTGAATTTTGAATGGGATCCGGAAAAAAACGAAAAGCTAAAAGAAGAGAGGGACATCTCCTTCGAAGAGATCGTATTCCATCTCGGAGAAGGAAAACTATGGAAGATCGAAAGCCATCATAACCAAGAGAATTATCCGAACCAGCAGATCTTTTTTGTCCCGATTGGTGACTACATCTATTTGGTTCCATTCGTTGAAGATGACGAAACGATCTTCTTGAAGACCGCGTTTCCGAGTCGAAAGGCAACCAAAGAATTCAGAAAGGAGACAGATTAAATATGAAACTAGATAAGGAAGAGAAAGAGCTTCTAGAAGCTTACGAAAATGGAAAAATGGATCCGCAGGATCCGTCATCCGAACTGCTATCCAAGCTATCCAAAGCAGCCGAGAGCACCTTCAAGAAGGATAAGAGAATCAATATTCGACTCAGCAGTCATGACTTGAGCGGCATACAAAGGAAAGCACTCCAGAAAGGGATCCCTTACCAAGCCCTGATTTCGGGTTTGATCCATCAGTATGTCGAAGGCGATATCCACGAAAAGACGAGTTGAACTATCTCGCCAAGAACTCGCCAAGGGCAAGCCCAGCGTCGATTGGGAAGGCGTGGATCTGAAGGAACTCAATGAAGCTAACCTGGGAACGCATCGTGCTATCCGAGTTGAAACGCCTCAAGAAGCAGCAGGATGACATCGCCGTTTCCCCCCCAAGGCGTCGACTGGATAGTCAGCATTGCCAATGCGCCTGCGCAAGGAGACCACCGCGAATAACCCCTGGATTGCGGAACGCCTGAAAATGGGGCACCCGAACTACGTCAGCAATCTGGTGAATAAGTCGTGATCTTAATATTTGACCCCATTTTTTTCATCTGATTTCTCACATTGTAGGAGATTGCACCTGTTGCAATTGTAGCGATTGCTCCAATTAGTGCCGCACTAATTGTTGGATGCATTTTCATTTTAGCTTAGTGATCGATGAGGACAGGCAACCCGCCTGATGAGTTAGAAGTCCTGCTGATTTTTAGAGTTTTGCGGGCGGGTTATCGGATTGTCTCACTCCGACTTGATCTGCTCATTGAGCCCCATCATGTAAAGTTGGCCTTCGGATTCACCTATAACATAGCTCCATCCGGTCTTAGAGCCATGCTCTACTGGGATCTTCGTTGAATACTTAATCTCCAACATTTTGTAAGGCATCAGTAGTGGTATCGCATCTGAGCAATATGAATTTCGTCTTCCACGATCCGGTAAATCAATCGATGCTCTTCATTGATTCTTCGAGACCAAAAGCCCGAAAGTGAGTGCCTCAATGGCTCCGGCTTGCCGATCCCTTCGTGCTGGTTGCTATCAATGTCCTTGATCACCTCATTCACTTTTTTGAGCATACGCTTATCGCTTTTTTGCCAGTAGAGGTAATCTTCCCATGCTCGGTCTGAAAAAATTTTCTTCATTCAACCAGCATTCTTTCTTTGCCTTTCCCTTCTTCGAGTTGCTGGATCGATTCCAAGAGCCTGCGGGCATTCTTGGGGCTCCGCAGTAGATAGGTGGTCTCTTTCATCGATTCGTAATCCCCCAAAGACATCATTACGACAGATTCGATACCTTTTTTCGTGATGATCACCGGATCGTGGTTGCGGCAGACTTCTGTGATGGTATGTGCTAGATTTTCTCTGGCACTTGAGTAGGTAATTGCATTCATATGTTGTCCAATATATTGGACAACTAGGGTCTGTCAATTTTTTCTTCTGACGGAGAAAATGGGGTGGTTGTAATGGGAAGCCGTAGGGGTGCGACTTGTCACGCCCGCATTAGCCAAGTCGCTCGGAGGCTTGATTCCATGCGGCATGCCACAAGTGGCAGCCCTACGTTTTACACCTTGATTTGCCCCAACTGGTCGGGCTTCAGCGAGATGTGGAAAACACTCGCCATCTCCAACCCGCATATCGTAGAAAAACCCTACCAACGAAATCATACGTGGAAACTCTGCTACAGATAAACCCCAACTCGTCAACTCCATTGCGCGACCGTTCAGAGGAGCCCTGTGCGGTAGTACCGCAGGTCCCGACAAGTCGGGAGGTGCGGGCTGTCCGGCAACGGACAGTCCTACCTTGGTGAAGCAAAAATAAAACTTGCGCTGTCGTTAGATGTAATTACTTTGTATTAACATGAAAGCGGCTATTGTAAAAATCGGAAACTCTCGGGGTATTCGTATTCCTAAGCCAGTTTTTGAACAGTGCGGATTTACGAATGAAGTCGAACTTGAAGTAGAGAACCATCGATTGGTGGTGCGTTCCAGTTCAAGGCCAAGAGCAAGCTGGGAAGATGCGTTCAGTTTGATGGCGAAAAAAGGAGATGATGTGCTTCAATCTGATTATGAAACCATGCCTAACGATTGGGACGAAACTGAATGGGAGTGGAAGTGAAAAGATTTGACGTTTATCTGGTTTCTCTAGACCCGACGAAAGGGCGTGAGATTAAGAAAACAAGGCCGTGCTTAATTATCTCACCCAATGAAATGAATCGGCACATCTCTACCGTGATTGTTGCGCCCATGACCTCTAAAGGGAATAGCTATCCCACCAGAATTCCATGTCAGTTTCACGGAGTAAAAGGTCAGGTTGTTTTGGATCAAATTAGAACTATTGATAAAAGCAGAATAGCGAAAAAATTAGGAAGCTTATCACAGGTCACCCAAAACAAAGTTTTAGATTCTCTCGCAGAAATGTTTGCGCCTTAAATCCCAACCGGACCAGAAAATGCACGCAGAGTCGCGCGGCGCGAAAGGAGTTGATGGGGACGACTGGATGGCATCAGTAGTGGTATCGCATCATATCAATAGTAGCCTAAAGAGGGTGGTCTTTGTTCTTTTTGTTAGAATTCGTGGACTGGTGCCTCGTCTGTTGCTGATCTTCATTTCCTGATCTTGTTAATGACTGATGCGAGTCCCGCTCCGAATAGTGCAGAAATGATGATAACACCGGCCAATATCAGGAAGACCCAGGAGACAGGTGGAAACGCCACCGTCGCAATCAGCAAAAGAATCAACCATTTTATTTCAGACAGATGTCCTTCAATTCTTTTAAGGGTTCGCATCTTGTCGTTCTCAAGTCTCTCGTTCATTTCTTCTGTAGATCGTGGAGCTCTAGCGCGCCGCAAGGCGCGTTGTCTAGAAGCTTCCATGAGAAGGGGTTAATTTTAATGTGAAAATTTCAATTTTGTAATTCTTTGATGATGTATGTTTGAGATGATGTCGAGACGGATTCCCTATGTCAGACTTCCATACGCACTCTTTTTT
>PBYS01000074.1 GCA_002729725.1 Puniceicoccaceae bacterium | reverse complement strand
CGATCCTGAAGGCCAATGCCTTGAAAATTACGGGGCGCCAATGAAAACCAAGCACGCCGACTTGCGGATACAATTATCTCACGGATTCAGGTAAATATCTGTATCCGAAACCTTGTCACGCCCCATTGAAAACGATCCACTCTGTTCATTCATTCGACTCTACACACAACACTCTGACAGATACGAAATCTAGCCATGAAAATAGCCGCCGCCCAAACAGATGCATGGAATATCGCCAAAGGTAAGAATCCTGAGCAAGCCAGCCTCCTGCGCTTTCGGCCCAGTCTACAGAAATTTTTAGCCGACGAAAACTACCCTCGCCGACTAACAATTACCTGGGACTTCAGCCCCGGAGATGCCGACGGCATGCCCACAGACACGCAGAGCGCGGACATGAAGGACTTCGAAAAACTCTTGTTAGACGCACTCGACCCCGACCGCCTAGCCATCCTCGCCTTTGTCTACACCACCCGTGGCAGCCGCGAGTGGCACTTCTACTTCTCGGATGCCGACGAAGTCAGCCAACGCATCAATCAAGCCCTGGCAGGTGTGCCCACGCTCCCGATTCAGTTACACGTCGAAGAAGACCCCAATTGGGAGCCACTGCGCCAAGTGTATCAAATCTGCAACCCTCCGGTGCAAGCCTAGCCGTGAAAACTCCGCCGCTCGGACTGGCTTTGCGCACTAAGCGCAAAGCCTAGCCAGCGACGAGACCGCGCCTAGTAAGCGCGGCCAGTCTTGTTTTCGAAGTAGTTAATAAAGGCTTTGTTCACGGTCGCAGTGCCACCGGGAGTTGGATAATCTCCAGTAAAATACCAATCCCCATTATTGTTTGGGAGCGCTTCGCGCATCTTGTCCACCGGCAGGAAGACGATCTCGAGCTCGCCGGTCCAAGGCACATTCTTGGGATACACTAATTCAGCGATCTTAGCGGAAATTTGCTCGTCGCTGTAGCGCTCGTAGATGCGCTTGACGTGATTGACCATTTCGCTGGAGGGCTTGTCGGCCTGTGCGATACAGTCAACATACACTTCTTGCAGTAAATGCGAGCAGCCGTCGTTTTTCAGTAATTCAACAGTGGCCTTGAAGGCGATGAACTTACCGAGTTCGGACATGTCGATGCCGTAACAGTCGGGATAGCGAATCTGCGGCGCGGTGGATGCAACCACGATTTTGCGCGGCTGAGTGCGACTAAGGATCTTAAGAATCGACTCCTTGAGCGTGGTGCCGCGGACGATAGAGTCATCGATGCAGACCAAGCAGTCCTTCTTTTCGACGATCCCGTATGTGATATCGTAAACGTGGGAGACGAGCTTGGCGCGGCCTTCTTCTTGCGAAATAAAGGTGCGCAGCTTGATGTCCTTGTGCGCGATCTTTTCCCCACGCGGCCAGTTGCCCATGATCAGCTCGTCGATCAATTTTGCATCCAGTGTGCCGTTTTCTTGCGCCGCCAACAGCGAGTCGCGCACTTCTTTACGACGATGCAGGCGGACTGAATCCAACAAGCCGTAATAAGCGACCTCAGCGGTATTGGGAACGAAGCTAAAGACACTGTCTGCGAAATTATTATCAATCGCTTTAACGACTTGCTCGAGCAAGGCACCACCGAGTGCTTTGCGCTCTGCGTAAATGTCGGCGTCGTTACCACGTGAGAAGTAAATACGCTCGAAGGAACAAGGTGTGATGGGGCGCGGCTCGGTGAAACGTTCGCTGTAAATCTTGCCGTCACTCTTCACCACCATGGCACAGCCGGGCTCGACTTCGCGCACATTCTCGATTGGTTGATCAAAAATTGTCATCAAAGCCACGCGCTCAGAGGCGAAGGCGATGACTTCATCGTTCTGGAAATAGAAGCAAGGGCGAATGCCCTGCGGGTCCCGCATCACGAAGCTGTCACCATTACCAATCAACCCGGCAATCGCGTAGCCACCGTCCCAATTGGAAGCGGCATTTCTCAAAATACGAATCGGATCCAGCTGCTCACTAATGATGCTAGGGATCTTGGTGCCTTCGACATTTTGATCCCGCATCTTGTGGTAGATGGCATCGTGTGCTTCGTCGAGATGGAAGCCGACTTCTTCCAAGACAGCTTGCGTGTCGGTGCCGAAGATCGGGTGCTGGCCACGATTGATCAGGTCGGCGTTGAGGTCCTTTTCGTTGGTAATGGTAAAATTACCTGCCAACATTAAATTCTTGGTCGGCCAATTCGACTGGCGCACGTAGGGGTGGCAGCTATTTGAAGAATACACCCCCGAGGTGCCATAGCGCAGGTGGCCTAGCAGAATCTCGCCACCATAATCGAAGTTATCTTTGACCGTCTGAGGAAATTCAGGGTGGATCACGCCCTTATCCACCATCTTTTGGTAGGCCTTGAGTTGCCCCTTAAAAATGCGTGCCAAGGAGTTTTGTTTAATCGTACGCTCGCGCGCCATATAAGGCTGGCCGGGGGCGACATCAAGCTTCACACAGCCGATGCCCGCGCCGTCTTGGCCGCGATTGTGTTGTTTCTCCATCAGCAAGAACAGCTGATTAAAACCGTATAGAGGCGTATTATACTTCTCTTGGTAATAAGAAATAGGCTTCAAAAGACGGATCATTGCGATCCCGCATTCGTGCTTTAAAAAATCGCTCATAAGAGGAAAAGACAGTCGCTGAAAGTGGCTAGTTGAGAGGTTGCGAGAGCTTACGTTTCAATTCGGTTACGCATGCGCAGACAAGCTATATTTCCTGAACTGGGGCGCTTTTATCTTCCGAACCGTCCAAGCCTGAGAGACCACGATTCATAATATGTTCTCTATTCGCAGGTTCCACATGCACCAAAACCTTAGAAACCTCTGGATGTTTTTCTACCATTCGCCGCTTTACCGAGCGCGCAATCGCATGCCCGGCCACGACAGTAATCTCAGGATCTACCTGTAAATGCAAATCGACTTCGTAGAGATCCCCCACGCGGCGCACCCGAAAGTCATGGTAAGCAATGGCTCCGGGGGTCGGCAAAATGTGCTCGCGTAAATCTTCTATGATTTCGCGCTCAGGCGCCGCATCGAGCAAATCGGCACACGCTCGCAGAAAAATCTTACTGGACTCAAAGATCAAATAACAACCAAGCACCAAAGTGACCACGCCATCCAGGAAGGCCCAACTCTCGCCTCCCAGCCAGACGCCGACCAAAGCAGCCGCCACACCGAGCGAAGAAATGCTGTCCATACGGTGATGCCAGGCGTTGGCCATCAATAAATCAGACTTCAAGCGTCGTGCCACCCCACGCGTCCACCAGAAGAGCGCCTCTTTCAGCACGAGTGAAATCAGCGCCAGCACGACGGCTTCCCCCGCTTGTGGGCGCCCCACGCCTCCGCTGCGGTAATCGAGCAAGGCAGTGATCACCAAGCCCAGCGAAAACAGTAGCAACATGCCTCCCACGGCGAACTTAGCAAAACTGGCAAACTTGTGGTGTCCGTAGAGATGATTCTCATCCTCTGGCTTATTAGCCAGCGAAAGTCCCACTAGCACCGCCACATCGGTCAGCAGGTCCAGCAAGCTGTGCGCCCCATCGGCCAGCAGGGCCTTCGACTGTAGCAACCAACCTCCGAGCACTTTCACGCAGCCGAGTAGCAAGTTCAGCAATAAGCCGACCCAGGTAATTTTTTTCGCTGAACTGTGCGGAGACATCTGAATTTTCGCTCTTGGAGATTACACTTTACTTGTTACGTTGCTAGTTAATGAATGTTCTTTAGCTTGGAGCAATGCCTATCGCCGACCAATAAAAAGTCGCATACCTGCCTAAGTTCACTCGCTGCAAGCACAGAACACATTGTAACTGCAGCCGAGGCAGGGCCAGCGGATTTTACTATGAGATCATCCGCAACGGCCCCGTCGCTGTGCCCCCCCCCTTAAATATATATGAAAATAATGCCCTCAAACGAATTATGAAGCTGACCGACCTCAACCGACACGGCGAAATTGGCGCGAACTCGATGTTCGTACAGCTTGGCGACTTTAATATCTTGATCGATTCCGGCCTGCACCCGAAAAAACTCGGCTACGACGCCCTGCCCGATTTCGAACCGATCGAAAACCTAGACCTCGATCTGATCATCCTGACCCACTGTCACCTCGACCACCTAGGCTCGATGCCGATTGTGACGGCCCACAATCCAAAGACTCCAGTCATCACCGCCGCGCCCAATGTCACACTGGCTCCGCGCATGCTGCGCAATTCCATCAATGTAATGAAGCGGCAACGCGAAGAGCATGGTATCGCCGAATATCCACTCTTTTTACACCGTGATGTCGCGCAATTTACCAAACAGCTGACCATCCAACGTTTCGGACGCGGCGAAATCTACACCAAGGGCAAAGATCAAGTTGAAGTCATCCTCCACTGCTCGGGCCACGTCGCCGGGGCGGCGGCAGTCGAACTCATCTACCAAGATCGCCGTGTTGTCTTTTCCGGTGATGTGCTCTTCGACGCACAACGCACCTTACCCGGCGCAGAGCTTCCGATGGGCCCCGTCGACACGCTGGTGCTGGAAACCACCCGTGGCGCCAATGACCGCGAATGCAAAAAAACACGCGAATCGGAAATCGATCGCCTGATCGAACAAATCGCGAGCACTCTGGAGCGAGGTGGCAGCTGCCTGATCCCCGTATTCGCCCTAGGTCGCATGCAAGAACTATTTCGAATCATCTACGACGCTCGCAATGCGGGCCGTCTACCACAGTGCCCCATCCACGCCGCTGGCTTGGGCATGGCGATCTGTGAGTATTTCGATAAAATTCGCAAACAGACCAATCTGGTCGATTTCGATCTTAAAATGCTCGAAAAGATGGACGTGCGCGCCGTCGATTTAAATATGCGACCTGGTCGTGACCTACCACGCAAAGGAATCTACCTGGTCAGTAGCGGCATGATGGTCGAGCACACGCCGTCCTATAAGATTGCCGCTTCGCTACTGCCACATCCCAACAACGGCCTCTGTTTTGTCGGCTATTGCGACCCCGACTCGCCCGGTGGCCAACTTTTGGCAGAACGCGACGAAGCGAGCTTCTTTTTTGATGCGCTCGACTACAGCGCCCCGATCCGAGCCAGTATCGATCAATTCGACCTCAGCGGCCACGCCGACCGCAGCGAGCTACTCGCTTATGCGGAACAGAGCGATGCGCGCGCGATTGTGCTCACCCACGGGGACCAAAACGCTCGTGACTGGTTTTCGCAAGAGCTCACCTCGCGCATGCCAGAGACCACGATTCTCGACCCGGAGCCACTCACTGAGTATCACATTTAATCTCCGCAAGGCCCACGCAGCACTCTGAGCACCACCCGCCAAGCCTTACACGTCGCGCTCCGACTGCTACTGAGCCTCGGATGTCTCGCGATCTTAGCCTACGCAGCCGATCGCTGGCTGCCTCATTCGGCGGCCTTTTCCTCAGCCGCGGTTGAGAACGAGCCCGCAAGCGAGACGATTGCCGAATCCAAGCAAGCAGCCGAGCCCCTCACAACTCAGACTGCGACCGCCCCAGAGACGGCTGCCTCCGCAGCCACATCCGCTAAGGAATCACCACAACTCGCGCCCATCGCGACACCAGCGCCCGAACCAGTGATCGGCCGCGCGATCACCAATGCACTGGAACTGCAGATGGCACTCGCACGTAGCGGCTTCTCTCCCGGCTCCATCGATGGCTCAATCGGCACTCAAACACGCCAAGCACTGAGCGCATATCAAACCGCACACCAATTACACCCCAGCGGAGAGTTTGATCTCGCCACCCAAGCGACACTCAAGATCGCCGAACCCCTCTACGCTCGAGTCACTCTCTCTGCCGCAGACTTCGCTCGTATCGATCCTGCTCCTGCCAGTTGGAAAGAACGCGGCACTCGTGAGCGCATGGCCTACCACTCGATACTCGAAATGCTGGCCGAAACCTGCATGAGCCACCCCGACCTGATCCAGCAACTCAACCCTGCCCTAGACTTCAATCAGCTGCAAGCGGGGCAAGAGGTCCTCGTTCCCCACATGCCCCCACTGCAAATCTACCAGCCAGTAAGCCATCTACAAATTTCACTCTCTGCCCGCACCTTACAAGCCATCAGCCCGCAAGGACGCATCGTCTTCCATTGCCCAGTCAGCATCGCTCGGCGTGTGGACAAGCGCCCCAGTGGGGCTCTACGCGTCAAGGTGCGCGTAAAAAAACCCAATTACACATTCAACCCTGCCATATTGAGCAGTACTGCTGCAAACGAAGGCATCACGCAAAAATTTATAATACAGCCCGGCCCTAATAATCCAGTCGGCAGCACTTGGATCGGCCTCAACCTGCCCAGCTATGGCATCCACGGCACGCCCGAGCCGGAAAAAGTGGGCCGCACCGAATCCAGCGGCTGTTTCCGCCTCGCCAACTGGAATGCGCAAACCCTGCTTGATCTGGTCGAAATAGGCACCACTGTGCACGTCGATCCTTAGGCACTACCGACACTATATTAAAATCAGAAATCCAAATAGAGACCCTCAAATCAATGTTTTTAAACTGAAAATGTATTAATTATGAATCAGTAAGTGTAATCCACCCTGCACCTGCCCATTTGAAAATGGCTCCGTACGATCGATCACTTGCGCTTGTTTCAAAAAACGATGCAAGGCATCCGGCGCATCGCCCGCGGGCCAATGCATCCAATAAGGCGCCCAATCGGCCACTGCTGCCGCCTGTGCCAACGGGAGCAAAGCATCGCAAATCAGTGTATTTAAACGCCTAGAGCTAATTCTACCAGAAAACACTTCAGTCGAAATACGCTCCATTAAACGTGCCACGCCCTGCTTTCGGCGAAAAGCAGCTCCCGACAAGCCATCCTCCACAGAACCACAAGTCACCAGCAAATCGCGCAAGCGCTCGGGCCAAGCGGGCTGCGCCTGACAGATCGCCGCATACTGCGCCAAGCGATGCTTCGGCTGATTGGCGGGACGCAGTCCGCTTAGACGCCAACTGCCACGTTCCAGCTCAAAGGCTCGCTCAGGCTCGACCCGCCCGCTCGCAAAATCATCGATCGAATAGATCAACGCCAGACGCGACATCGGGGCACGATTGCGTGCATAGCCCAAAACCTCCATACAGTATTGGTGACAGGCCTCCGTCCAAGATGCCCCCGCGAGGCGCTTCTGAGCGAAACCTAGCTTGCGCGCCCAACGCGCCTCGGCCCCTTCGGCCAAAATCGCACGCCTACGCTTGAGCGGCTGCTGCATGAATTTAAGCATCCACTCCGTATCTTCCACTTGCTCCAGCTCTAATAAGGCATCGTCCACTGCAAAATCTTCCAGATCTCGCTCTAAACATGGTAACAAATGAACCACCTCCGGGCGCCGCCCTTGCGCGGTGAGCACCGGAATGGACGATGGATCCGCATAGAGTACGACATGCAAGCGCACATCATTAAAGTTAGGGTTCGAGCCATGCGCATGTAAGTGCCAATCCGACTCGTAAAAGTGCACCTCAACATCTCCCACCACCAATTCACCGTCCAGCTCCAGTTGTGCCTCCAAGAAGTCCGGCCCTTCCAGTAGATTCCAGCGCCCGGGATCCACCACTCGCAGCAGCTTGCCCGAGCCTGTCGACAAATCGCTGGCATCGTAATCCCCCCGCAACCATATCTTCTGCAAGACACGTTCCGACAAGCTAAACGGCCCGTAGAGTCCCTGAATTTCCTGCACTTCGTTTTTCAACACAAACGACAGCTTGCACATACCAAGCACACAGGTCAACCCGTCAATAGGAGCCCCAGAGAGTCATACTCACGAGAAAACGCAGGCAATCATACGCATCCACCGCAAAAATATAAACACTGCAAACGTATTTATTAACGCGAATAAACCCTAATAAACATTAACAGTAAGCGCATTGAATGCGTGATACTGACTCACTGATATAGATCATATCAAATATTAGAAAAAATTATGTCAGTGCCTACCAAAACAATCTCGTATTTATCTGCGCCATTACTGGCGTTCACGACAGCACACGCTGCCCTAAACTATGAGATCTCCAGTGAGCAAGTGCATATTGGCGATTCCACCACAGTAAGCGGTAGCGGCTCGACTGCGAATTATTCAAATGAGACTGCAGTCGGCGACTATGCGGTATTCGACATCCAGACTCGAGACGAATTCGATAATGTGACCTCGGACTACGCACAGCTGAAAGTCACTTACCTCTCAGACAATGGAAACGTCGGATCGAACTTAATGATCGGGCAAACAGTCAATAGCCAAGGCCTCACGGATACAGGTACGCTCTCCGTATTAGCCACTATAAATGGCGGAGTCGGCACTGTAACACTGCAGTTTGATTGGTATACATTCGGCTCTTTCGTAGGTGGCGCAGAAACAGAGTCTTCATCTGCATTTACTGATACCATCAATTACACCACCCTCGATATCGACTTTCAACAAATCGTTACCGTCGCCAAGGAGGATGTAGCTGATTATACTTTAGAAAAAACATCGCAGCTGACTGCGACAGACAATGGCACCAGCATTGCGTTTACCGACGATGGAGCCGATACAAATGTCGATAACCCAGAAACTGCTGTTTCCTTCACCAGCAACGGCAGTGGCTCGCAGCAAATTTCTGTGGGCAAGCAATCTACGGACGGCAATGCGCTCTTCATCTTTGAGTTTCGCGCCCCCAGTGTGATTGCACCCTTCGTGGAAGCTGAAACCATCCCCGTGCCTGAGCCGAGCACGGCTGGTCTACTACTCGGCGGAGCAGTCATCGCATTTACGATGCTACAGCGTCGCAGAAAGTAAGTAAATCGAGCTGCAGAAGCACTTCACTACGCGCGCATGAGGCCGCCCTTTCGGGAATGAGCTTCATGCGCGCTTTGGTATATTCAAATGCGATTACTTTCACACGGTGGCTCCACCACAGCTGGACCCTTGACCGGCTGTGCAACCATAGCAGTGCGAGCCGAGTTGTATGGGCCGCTGGACCCAATCATTTAAATCAAGCTCCCACAAACGCTCTGGTGCTGCCTTCTCCCCATGTTGCATGCCTAGCTGTTGATTAAAATCGCAATCAAACAGGTCGCCCTCCCAGCCAACACTAATCGTATCGCGGCACATCAAGCCCTCGATCGAGGCGGGATTAAAATTGTCTAGCAGCAATTGCATATAAGCCTGATAGCTGCCCTGCCGTTTCAAATAAGAGGTAAAACGAGCGATCGGCATGTTGGTAATGGCAAAGAGCTGATTAAAAACGATGTCGAAGTGCTCTTTTAACTCTCGCTTGTAGTCAGCCTCCAGCTCTGCTTGCTCTGGAGGCAATTGCGCGCCATTGGGATTAAAGACCAAGTCCAATTGTAGACGGGGATCTATGCCATAGCCGAGCGCATTTAATGTTTGCAAGGCTTGTATGCTGGAGTCGAAGACACCCTCACCACGCTGGGCATTTACATTTTTAGGGCAATAGCACGGCATCGACGCCACGATGTGCACGCCATGCTGGGCATGGAACTCAGCTACCCACTCATAGCCTGGCTCATTGATGATAGTTAAATTACAACGATCCATCACCTCACGCCCCATCTCACGAACGCCCTCGACCAGATGCCGAAAGTGCGGCATCATCTCAGGCGTGCCGCCGGTCAAGTCAACTACTTCGATCGGGGTGGAACGTAGCCAATCTAAGATATGGTCCACGGTTTCCAGCGTCATGATCTCTTTGCGATGCGGTCCAGCATTTACATGGCAGTGCACACAGGTCAGATTACACATCTTACCGGTGTTGATCTGTAGCACGCGCGGTGACTGGCGCGTCAGTGTCAACTGCTGGGCGGCCAGCGTGTCTTGAAACGATGGAATGGTCGGTAAAGTGCTCGGCATGTGACTGAGAATACAAAGCGCCGTAGTTTATTCCACAGCCTTCGCAGCAACTGATGTTATCCAAACATATTGCCTTATAGCCCAACAAGCAAGTGCTAGAGCACATACTCTTGCCGCATCCCTCGCCAACGACTATGGCAGATACCAATACCCAAACAAATCTTCTTCATTGCGTGGGCCTCGTTGTTTGAGGCTTTCACTGGGCATCCAGCCTTCTTCCATCAGCATACCAAGCACAAAAATAGTCGAGCTATTGGTTTCGTGAATCGTAAACTCGTTCTGAGTGACATTCAGGGAAGGGTGCGCAGCCCAGCGCCGAAAAACGGGATATTGCTCGGGTAATTCATAAAATGTGGCAAAGTCAGCGGCATTCTCACTCTTAAATAGCGGCTCTCCATCACTATCCTTTGCGATCGGATATTTATAAACACGGTTTCTCAGCTCGGGAAAGACGTGCGAGGATGTGTTACCATAAATGGTGATGCCTGGATAGGGATCCAGAATATCGTCCGTCATGCTACTCTCGTGCTGAATCGAAACGGGATAGGCAAATCCAATACCAGTGGTCCAGCTCATCCCCATAGGATTGGCTCCCAGCATGTAGGCGAGGTTAGACTCTGAAGACTGCACTAAGGTGCTACTAGGCTGGATTTGATTACCGATCAGCATCACCTTTGCGCGATTGGTCATATCACTCGCCCCCCAACTCATCCAATAGTCCTGACGACGTGGCCATGACATACGATAAGGCATGCTGTCATTCATCGCGGCATAGCGATTGGCGGCACTCATTAAATCTGCGGCAACGGCGGCCTGTGTGGCTGGAGAGACATAGCTCGTCTGGGCTGTCACCAATGGATTATATGCGAGGTCAAAATAGAGCCAGGGCGAAAAATCGCGATCCGTATAGGGCCAGGAATAAGGTGCTGGCGAGTTGGCATAGAGTGCCTCGACTCCATCCAAGTAATTAGGGTCCTCACTCAGCAAAAAGAGCTGCACGCGCGCCATAAGCTCGAATTTATCATTAAAATTCGCCTCCTCGGTAAAAGTCAGCGAGTAAGGAGCCCCCTCCCCGCGGCTACTGGCAGCTGCGATACTTAGATTATTGAGCGTGTTGGCTGGGTTGACTCCACAGGCGTATGCGGAAAGCGCCGAAAGCTCATAAGTTTGTGCCAACGCAGCATCAAAGGGCTCCAGCGCGCGCGCCAGCTCAGCTGCAGCGGCGGCATAAATCAAACTCGACCAACGAGTGCGCTGCGCGAAGCTCCATAGCACAGTGTCGTCATCGATGGAGGGGTGTGTCGAAGTTTCCACGATACCAGAGACCCCACCATCCGCACGCTGACTATGCTTCCAAATACGGAGGCCGTATTCGACTTCGTCCAAGAGATCGGGTATACCATTACCCGACTCTGGAATATTTAATTGGCCATCGCTGTATTTCGCAGGCGCAAATTCGTAGAGCTTGAGCAGGTCAAAAATCAATACGTAGTGGTACAGATTACGATCGTAATCCGCCGCATCGTACCAGCCGCCATCGACCTCAGTGGTGCTTTGGCTGGTCACAGTCGTCGCCCCAATAATATCGAAACGAGGCCAGCTGACTGGCTTTTGCGTGCTATCTAGGATCGCCTTCGTCATGTCCGCCCAATAGGGCAACATTTGCGATTCGTAGATGGGATCGGTATGATAGCGCGGACGAGTCCACGCCGTGTACTGTGCTTCAAGGGCAAAGGAAGCACGCTGATGATAAAGCCCACGCATGGCCGTATAAAATGCCTCACCATAAACATCATCATTCACGCGAAACGGCCAAGAGCGCCCCACGCCTGGCACGCGGATGTAGTAGTTGCCTGGCGTAGTGAGTCCAGTCAGGTCGAGTTGATACAGCTTTTCACCATTCATCGAAGGGCGCGGCTCCGAGCCGTCATCGTCATCGCTGGCATCCATCAATGAGGCATCATCACGAAGCGTAATTTTGCCGTCCGCCAAACTCCCTTGGTACATGACGGCCCCCGTGCCCGAGTCAACCACGTCAAAGGTCGAAAGCTGATCTAAGGGCAGCGGACCAAACTCCTGCAGGTAAGCGCCGACATATGCATAATTGGAGGACTTACCTTCTTGATAGCCGACCTGATTGATCTTAATGCTGCGCGCTACGGTGGCATCGTCATCGAAGACAAAGCTTACGTATTTTCCATCATCCAGTGTGATGGTATACGACTTTCCATCCTGCATCGCCTGGGGCATTTCAATGTATGCATAGATGCCATACCGCACCGCATCGTATCCAGCACTCACCGAATCATCGTTTGAGATCAAACTGGTTGTCACGCGACTCGGTTCTAAATCGACCGCATAGGATGCATCATTAGTGCTAGATAAGGTGTAAAAGTCAGTATTAGGCATCAGCGGCTCGCTCCCGTTCTGACGAGCAGTCACCAGATGCTCCCAGCGCATTTTTTCTAATTTCGAGCGATGCACCCAAATATCAGTTTGATGCTCACGAGCGATCGCATCTTCGACATCAGCCATGGTTTCCGAATACTCGCCACTCGTTAACAAATCCATTTCAGCGACGAAATCATCGAATGGGTCCACGACCACGATCACCCACTTATTAGAAAGCACCAAGAGTTGCTCCACGCCGCTAAAAAGCGGACGCTCAATTGGCGCATTTCCCTCTAGCTCTTGTAGCCATGCCTCCGAAGTGTAAGGAATCGGAGGCGCTGAATCGACATCACCATCATCCACGGGTGGCACCCAGTCGGCCTCGAGGCAGCGCACATTGGCAATATCGACCGTGTGGTTCGCCTCTCCTTTACCAAAATACAAATACTCGACCGAGTCCATTAAACAGCCATTCGATTTGAGCTCCGCAACAGGCACAACAGCCTCGCGCCAGTTCGCATCGATATTGCCTCCAGTCACATAATTCGCAATCGGCACCGAAGCGCTGCCTCCCATGTGCCAGCCATAAGCCGACAGTTCGGGAGTCACTCCAGCTAGCGAGGAACGTATCCAAAAGCGAATCTCCTCCGCATCTGATAAATCCATGCGCTTATAATCGCCGCGTAACTTAATACCAGGCGAATGCCAGGGATCGGGCGAACCTTCAAAATACCAACCACTCCCCAAACTTGCATCGGCCACGGGGACTCCATATTTAAAATTGGAAGGATCGCTTTCATCCTCACGTGAGCCGTCCCAAATCACCTCACCAATCAAGCTGCTCGAAGCGAGAGGCTCCGGCGCATCTGAGGTCACCGCCCACACTTCATCGATCTCAATGGTATGGTCTGATTCACTGGTGCCGAAATACAAATATTCGACTGAACCAAGCGAGCAACCATTCGCCATCAAATCAGCGATCGGTATCACGGCCTCACGCCAATAGGTATCCAGCACACCGCCTTCCACATAGTTCTCAATCGGCACTGTAACACTGCCCCCCATGTACCAACCATGCACAGAAAAGCCGTGCGAATAACCTGCCACCGAAGTGCGCACCCAAAAACGTATTTCATCGTAGTCCGAGAGGTCCACCCGCCAGACCTCATCCTGCAACTGAATGCCTGGCGCATGCCACAAGTCCGGCGTCCCAGCAAAATACCAGCCCGTCTCCGGCGCCTCTGCCGGCGCCGCCGCGCCATATACCAAGTTATCTGCATCAATTTCAGAGGGAATCTCACCGTTCCACAATAACAGCTCATCAGCCTTCATGCAGGACGTAAGTAATATACCAGACAATATGAAACCAACTGGATACGAAGTCCCTGAAAAGAGTCGAACGACAAGAGAGGAGATATAATGCATCATAATTAGGCCTAGTGATAGGGTTAATTATGAGTATGTTTACCCACTCAAAATGACGACACTAAACATGGTAAAAAAAACATGATAAACGCGTAATTAATTTCACAAACAACCCTAAAATGAATAGAAATAAACACGCAGATACTGCGAAACCATCAAGCGCAGCGGGTAAAAAAATTCTTCTATTCACACAATTCATCTATACATATTGACGCCACGAAAGCTTGTCTCTACAGCTAAATCTTTAAAGTGAATGAATTCGTTTAATTCTAACATCAAAAATCTCGCCCACATGAAACGCCACACTCCCAAGCTAGCATGCTTCATTCTACTATGCTTCAACCTGATCACCAGCAGCGCACACGCCAGCGAAATGAGCATACCTGGCATCAAGCCAGTCAAAAAAGTAGAAAAGAACAGCTTTCAACTCAAGCGCTTCAGCAATAACCTCAAACCCAGCGATTTCACCAGTAGTGTTAGCGGTCAACAAAATGACTGGCGCAGCGTAGTGCAGAACAACAATGGCGCGCTCAAAATCGCCCTCAAAACAGGTGATTGGGACCGTCCAGATTCCAAGGCAACTTCCAAACTCTGGTTAAGCTATAATGGCGACTGGGCCTCTGTTGATAGAAATGGCCGCACACTCCGATTCAGCTACACATTCGGCAAATCCAACCCTGGCGTGCTCTGCCGCTTCAGATTTGGCGCGAGCGCACAATCACGCCAAGATTATCAAGGCGATTACGCGCTCTCGCTCATTTACGGCGACACCAGTTGCAGCTTTAGCGTCGACGACAAGGACACCTCGGGCCACCTCCCCACCGCCATCGGCGAAGGCAGCACCGTCGTGATCGACCTCCGCCCAAACAATACCGCATCCATCACCATCGATGATCAACTGATCCTAGACGACCAAGTCGTAGAACTGGATGAGAACTTCATCTCATTAGTCGCAGTCGACACAGATGCACTCAGCGCCAACAAAGCGAAGATCTTGTATCTGCAAGAGTTCAAAGTATCACTAGAGCGGTAGATCCTGCTTCGGCGTATTCCTGCTTCGGCGTATTTTACCTGAGAGCGCTTTAAGCGCGCAGCCTCACTTCAGTCTCTGGGACTAGCTACGCGAGCGCTCACGGTATTGAGTTGGCGTGCAAGCCATTACCTTGCGAAACTGCCGGCTGAAGAAGTAGATATCATTGTAGCCAATCGATTGCGCGACAGCGTCGACTCCCCAATCTGTCTGCTCTAATAACACGCAAGCACGCTCGACTCGCTTCACAATCAAATAGCGATTGGGCGACTCATTGGTCAACTGCCGAAAGCAGCGCCCATAGTGAATGCGCGATAAATTAACCTCGGCCGCCAGTTCATCCACAGAGCGAAACATGTCTTGCCCCGCGTGGATGCGATCCAATTGTCGATAAATCAACCATGCTGCATCTGTCTGAACAGACTGGATCGACTCGCGCCACAAAAGCCCGAGCATACTAAGCGTCAAAGTCTGTAATTGCTGCTCTGCAAAACTGTCGCGGTAAGAAGACAGCCGAATCGCTAAATTGATCAAACTGTTCACATTGTTGGGCTCATGCAATTCGATTCCCAACAAGCGCCCTCTCAATAGCTCGTCATTCTTGGTCCCCAAATTAATATGAATACTGAAGTTACGCATGGACTTCGACCCCACACGCGAACGCCCCGTAATCTTGGAGCCTGCACTAAATAGAAATGCCGTCCAAGGTTGGACAGGATACTCCACGCCATCGCATTCGATCAACGCGTTCCCTTCTAAACAGATCCATAGGTTCCAGTAGCGCTCCTCACTCGACTGCCAGTTCCAGCCATCATCACTCTCATGCACAAAGGGCGGCGATATGATCTGGACAGCGGTATCGTGTAAATCAGGAAAATCCATAAATGATTCAATAGTGCAAAAAATTGCTTCATCAGTCCATTGAAAAAGAAGCTCTAAGCAGGTATTATTCAGGGCATGACTACAAACAAAACTGTTCGCCTCGGAATCATCGGTATGGGTAACATGGGTACCAGCCATGCCAAAAATATCATTGATGGTAAAATCCCAAATTTAGAACTCGCCGCGATTGCCGACCAAAACCCGGAACGCTTGGAAAAATTTAAAGATATCACGCACTTCAGTGAGGGCATGGATTTGATCCAATCCGGCACAGTCGATGCCGTCTTGGTGGCCACACCACACTATGCTCACACCACACTGGGTATCGCCTCGCTCGAAGCTGGTCTTCACACCTTGGTCGAGAAGCCAATTTCCGTGCATAAGGAGGATTGTGAGCGCCTGATCGCGGCCTGGAAGGATGAGAAACTCGTCTTCAGCGCCATGTTTAACCAACGCACCGACCCAGCTTACCGCAAAGTAAAGTCGCTAATTGAGTCGGGCGAACTCGGCAGCGTAGAGCGCATCAACTGGATCATTACCGACTGGTATCGCACCGAAAACTACTACGCATCAGGCGGCTGGCGCGCAACTTGGGGCGGCGAAGGCGGTGGCGTATTGCTCAATCAATGTCCCCACAACCTCGACCTACTACAGTGGATCTTTGGCATGCCCTCAAAGGTGACTGCCAATTGCCAATTTGGCCGTTTCCACAACATCGAAGTCGAAGACGCCGTAACAGCTATGCTCGAGTATCCCAACGGAGCCACCGGCGTATTCATCACCACAACCGGTGAGGCCCCCGGCACCAATCGCTTGGAGATCGCATGCGAGCGCGGCAAAATTGTTGTAGAAAATGGCAAGCTGCACTTCACACGCACCGAGCAGCTCGTGAGCGAGCATAGCAAGACTGCGACAAACGGCTTCCAAAAACCAGAAGTTTGGAACGTGGAGATTCCACTCCCCGAAGGTAATGGTGAGCAACACAATGGCATTTTGAAGAATTTCACCAATGCCATCCTCGACGGCGAAACTCTGATCGCACCCGCTGGCGAAGGCATCCACTCAGTTGAGCTCGCCAATGCCATGCTTTTCTCGGCCTTTGAGAAGAGCCCCGTCGAATTGCCACTCGATGGCGCAGCTTATGCGCGCGTGTTGCAATCGAAGATTGAAAGCTCCACCTACGTGAAGCCGGAAGTCAAGGGTGGCAAAATCGAAGAACTGAGCTGGTAAGCTCAGGTGCTCACGCCCTCCCCCAACAAAAAGCCCATATATAAAATAGATATTCCAATGACAAATGCAAATGATGGAATGAATTACGCACCGACTGCGGCCAAACCGCAGCCAGTCGTCAACCCCGGCCAATTTAGCTTTGCAGCCGCCCACTTTGATCACGGCCACATTTACGGCATGATCAACGGCCTGACCGAAGCTGGCGCTGAACTGGCAATGATCTATGAGCCCGATGCGACACGCATCGAAAGCCTCAAAGAAAAATTCCCCAGTGTGCATATAGCAGAGAGCTTCGAAGAAGTGCTAGCCTCCGACGTGAATCTGGTGGCCGCCGCGGCCATCCCCAATCAACGCGGACCGATCGGCTGTCAAGTCATGCAAGCGGGCAAGGACTACTTCACCGATAAGTGCCCCTTCACTTCCTTGGAGCAACTCGCTGATGCGGAAAAAGTCGTCGCCGCGACCGGACAGAAATACATGGTATATTACTCGGAGCGCGTGCACGTGGAATCTGCGTGGTATGCCGACCAATTGATCCAAGACGGCGTCATTGGCGACATAGTACACATGGAGATTTTCGGTCCACACCGCCTAGGCAAAGCGGGCCGGCCTGACTGGTTCTTTGATAAAGCGCAATACGGCGGCATTCTGACCGACATCGCTTCGCATCAATTCGACCAATTCCTGCACTACACACGCTGCACCAAGGGCAGCATCGCCCACGCCGCGGTGGACAACCGTGCCAATGCGGACAAGCCTGGTTTGGAAGATGTCGGCCAAGCAGTCATGATCCTTGAAAATGGCGTTCAGTGCTTCTCACGCGTCAATTGGTTCACCCCCGACGGCATGCGCGGTTGGGGCGACGGCCGCAGTTTCATTACCGGAACCAAGGGCACCATTGAAATTCGCAAGTACTTTGATTTTGGGCGTAGCAACGACTCCGACACCATCATACTCGCGAACAACGAAGGCGAACAAGTCATGCAGGTAAAGGGGCAAGTCGGCTTTCCCTTCTTTGGTCAACTGATACTCGACTGCCTCAATCGCACCGAAAACGCAATGACACAAGAACATGCCTTTGCCGCCTCCAGACTATCACTACAAGCACAAGCAGTCGCCGACCAAGCACGCTAAAGATCCAAAAATTTCAAAACTATTATGAAAATCGAACAAGTTGCTCTCATCACGTACACCATACGTGACTTTATCCAGACTCCCGAAGACTTCCGTGCGAGTATGAAAAAGATAGCCGACATCGGCTACAAGGCAGTACAAATCTCCGGCATGGGCCACGATGTCATGCCAGCCGAAGAAATCGCAGCGGTGTGTGCTGAAAATGGTCTCACCATCTGCGCCACTCACGAGCCCAGCGACATGATACTCGACGAGCCTGAAAAGGTCGTCGAGCGCCTCAAGAAGCTAGGCACCCAATACACCGCCTATCCATTCCCAAGAGACATCGATTTCACAGATGCGGAGTCACGCAATAAATTCATCCAGCAACTCGACAAAGCAGGTGCAGTATTGCGGGAAGCGGGCCTCGTATTAACTTACCACAACCACGCCAACGAATTCTACAAGTGGGACGGCAAGCCAGCTTTGCAACACATCGCCGAGCAGACCTCCGCCGAAAACCTCCACTTCGAGCCCGACACCTACTGGGTGCAACTCGGCGGCGGCAACGTCGTAGAATGGTGCAAAATGCTCAAAGGGCGCCTGCCCCTACTCCACCTAAAGGATGTCGGCGTGCGCGAAGGCAACACCCCCATCATGCATGAGATCGGCTACGGAAACCTCGACTTCAAGCCCATCATCGCCGCAGCGGAAGCATCCGGTTGTGAGTGGTTCATCGTCGAACAAGACAGCTGCCCCGGCAATCCCTTCGATTCCCTAAAAATGAGCTTCGATTACATCAAAGCCAACTTGGTATCGTAAGACACCCAAAAGCCTTAGCTTCAATAGAGTTTCCCCACAGCCCGCAGGCCCATCCTGCGGGCTGTTTTTTTGACTCGTAGCGTGCAGATTTATCAAACGTGCATCAAACTTCAGAGCCAAAGCACCCGTTCGTTTGCAAAAGCATCCTACGGGCATAACACAGCACGCTACCTCAGTCCAGGATGGGAACTTCAAGCATAAGCAGCCTATAGCTACCCCATAAATCGTCGATGATCAATGGAGCCGAAGAACGGAGTCGAACCGTCGACCTACTCATTACGAATGAGTTGCTCTACCAACTGAGCTACTTCGGCAAGGTATTAATTTCTAATTAGTTACGAAAGAAATCGACTTGGTGAAATTTTCCACCAAGACACTTCTTGGACGTTTTGAGCTTCCGCTTCGTTTATGGACGATTTGGTAAAACTCTAGAACGATGAAAATCCGCAAAGAACTGAAAGCGCACAGGTTGATACCTCTGACGGCTTCGTCAACTTAGAATTAATACCCACGGGGGAATTTTCGAAGTATTCTAGACGATAATGGTGACAGGGATTTTTGGCCGAATTTTTCAGCCTAGTTTGATCCACTCGTATGTGAGGCCTAGGTTGTCGACCTCGAATACTAGACTCCAGAACGAGGGTCTTTTGAAGTAATGTGCTCCCACTGACGAAAATCGAATCGCCAACCTCCACATGTTTGACAGTGCCAATCTTGGCGAAACCTACTGCGGGTGCTTGATCTGGAGCAACGGCGTATTTCGTTCCAGCACCATAGCAGCCAGCAAGAAACAATAGTGCGATTAAGATTAAGGGGTTCAGTGGAGAATATATCTTATTAATCGGCCTCTAGTCCTACTAGAGCATTTACTTGTAACAAATCTTTAATGTGCAATTCCGGCCTATTGGAAGATATGATCGGTTCAATTAGAGTTTAGTCTGAAGGCGGGCGAACCGAGCAGGAAGCGTCCATAGTAGGATGCGTAAAATTGAGAACAAACCTTTCTCTCAATCGCTGCTATTTTCGGACAAGCGCATAAGTCGCGGTCTAAATGTGTTCACATACAAGTTCGCCTTCTCTGAGAAGAATTGCTTAATTTCGGAGCAGTTTGAAGGGGAGCGGAGATCTTCATAATTGCGAGTGTGCCAGATGGTAAAGTTTCGATTCTTGTCTTCTCCGCATTCAGCGCCCGCGCCTAATTCTTCGAGTATAGCTTCGCGATCATTCAGAAGTGCTTCGCTAAATCGTTCTGCTAGGTTTCCTTTCCTGAAACGCAAGTAGATCCCCACCTCGTTTTTCGCCCGAAGAAAGTATACTGAAACCCATGCGACACTGCCACTCGGCGGCATGGCGAAATACAGGTTTCCAAATCGATTAGGCTTAGAGATGGGCTGATCAGGGTCATCCAGTATTAACTGATCTTTAAACTCAGTCCAAAAATCGAGATACCATTTCTCGTCCTCATTGAGTTCGCTAGTCTCTTCGCCGTCACCAGTGTTCTCCTCGATCTCAACGACGCCCTCCTTGACGCTGACGATAGAACGACTTACTATTTCAGTTCGTACCAGAACACGGGGCTGGACGAATAAAGTGCTTGTGGATGCTTGCCGGTATAAGCCCATTTCAACGAGGCCAAAGGTAAACTCAAGATTGCCGACTCGCTCGATAAAGCTGGTGAGTGCCCCCGCACCTTCACGAATCCCGTCTCCAAGTATGAGCAAAAGGAATCTGCCTTCTCGCAGTGAGCGGGAGACCGAATCAACAAAATCACTTTCCTGTAGGCTGGGCTCTACAGCTTTCACAAGTTCGTAGAGCGCATTGCCTTTCTGTTCCAGATTTACAGACACGGCACGCTGAAGATCCTCGTAATCCCAACGACTCAATTCCTTTGCGTAGTCCAGGATCTGGGCAACCACTTCTCTACGTGCCTGAGGGTTCCTCCAGAGCTTGGCTTCAACAATGATTAACCGGCCATCGGGATTGACCATAAGAGCGTCTAGAGGGCCTACCGGAGTCCTAAGCTCTTTGCAGATCGAGACAGCGCCCTTATAGGCTCTATCAATATCTGAAATCGGTAGGCATGTTGGATGATCAAATGCCAGATTCCTGACATAATCTTCATTGTAGTCCGAGCCATCGAGATTGATTTTCTCTAGAAGTTCAGCCGAGCCGTCGTTTATTAGTATTGGGTTTCCGTAAGTATTCATCGCGCAGTCCTATTCCACACCTAGCCACATTTGAGATTCAAGTTGATCCTGTCTAAAATGATCAATGATGAAAGGGTTTTCACTTCGATCTTCCATATACATATTTCCTCAGGCAGGTTCCTCTTCAGCCTCTCGCAGGTAATGCCCTGCTAGAGCTTCATATCCAATTATCATTCCTCCTCTAGGTCCGGTGGCTTCGGGTGAAGCTAATAGCTGGTCAACGTGATCGTTAGAAACAATAAAAGAAGAAGCCAATTTCCTGCCTTCTTTTCGCAAATTTAAAATAAAACGGCTATAGTAAACCGTTTAAGCCCATTCCTTGAATCGAGAATACTTGCCGTCTTAAATTCGTCGAACCAAGCTAGCACTAGAGGATTCATATTCCTTGATATTTCTTAAAGTTCTCTGCCTGCTCGAAGATCTCTTTATAGACTTCGTCGCGATCTACGGGTGGATAGTCGTTTTCGGCGAGGAGGATGATGAGGTCTACTTTGAGTTCGGCTTTGATGTCGGTGCGCTGACTCCAGTCGGTATATTTGGCTTTGTCGTCGACGACTTCTTTTACCTGCCTGGCGAGGTCGATGAGTTTGTCGTCGGGATACGCGAAGTCGTATTTGTGGGCGAGTTCCTTGAGGATGTCGTAGAAGGCTTTTTCCTCAAAGTTAATGCCCATCTCCTCGAAGGAGGTTTTCTCGCCCTTTAGGGCGTGGTAGAGGCCGATGATCTCGTCGGTAAAGTCTTCGAGAACTTCGCTGCGGAGGACGTCGCTTTCTTTGCGCTCGTTGTATTGATCGACGAGTGACTTGAACTTCTTGGAGAAGTCGAGGCCTTTGACTTTGTTGACCTTCTTGAAGTCGTCGATGGCCTTCTTGAGCAGCATTTGCAAGAGCTTGATCTTGGTGTTGGGCAGTTTGATTTTCTCGATTTTGGCAAGGTAGCCTTCCTGGCCCAGAAGCTCAATGATCGCTTTTTCCAGAGTAGCTTCGCTGAATTTTGAATGCTGAGGTCTGAATGCTGAATTGCGCTCAGACGTATTCTCGGAGGTAATTAATTCATCACTCATAATTCATACTTCATCATTCGCCCCTGGGGGCGTTGGTTTCGAGTTGGGCTTCGGTGAATTTCATTTAGTAGAATTAGCTTGATAAAAATGAGAAAGTGGACGATAGTCTGATCATAGGTTGATCACTGCGTAGCGGGGGTTGGCCCTTTTTCTTTGGGTAATACGACGAGCCCGTAACCGTCAATCCGGCCGCTGGGACTACGCCGCATTTTAGATTCTACTATCTTGTAATCTTCCTTGCTTGGCTTGTTCAGGACCTTGCGACCAATGGGAGTGACCACCAAGTCCGCGAGTTGAATGCCGCCAATGTTGGCCTTCTTGTCTCTGAGAATTAGAGATTGAATGCGCCGCTCAATTTGTGTGGCTTGCATGAAGCGTGTGCCTTGCACCTTGAGATTCAACCAAGCAATCTCCAGTTGACGGTCCAGCGTTGAGTCTCGCTTCTCTGCGATGATCATTCCGCCGCCTTCGACATCACCGATCATCATACAGAAGCGCTCTACCAAAACATCCAGACTCAGCATGTAAGGGTCGAGCGCCGCCAGCCCGTAGCGTTGCAGGTGCGCCTCTTTCTTTATCGCACAGCCGATCACTTCATATTCCAGCGTCTGCATCAAGGCATTCAGCTTCTGATAGAACTCAGCTCGAAATGCAGGCTCCTTTAGTCGCTCGAAGCCGTTGCGGTTACGCGTAATGTCAGCGGTGTGTAGATGGATAGACTCATCCCCGAACAGCTTTTGTTTAAATGCATTGATCGTGTCAGTTGCTGGGCCTTTTGCATAGTTTAGGTCCATGACCACGCCTCCCAATACGAAAAGGGGATACTGCGGGTCAATGACCGACAGATTGTGATCACCACTTTCGTCTAGGAATAAAACTTTCATCTACATGCTAACTCGCTCCTCTCAGCTGTTGAAGATTTTCGGCTTAGTCAGTTCTGCTAGACCGGTCATCATAATGAAATGCCCCATCGTCAGCGATTCCAATTCGGCTTGGGTGATGTCTCGGTTCGACTCACTAATCGGGGAGCTCTCGATTAAATTCGGGGTGCTCGGTGTCAAATTCGGGGAGCTCTCAGGAATTCCAAGTTTATCGAAGAGATCCTTTTTGACCTTATCCGTTTGCTCGATGCCATTGAGCGAAAAACGGTCGCCGGTTTGCTTGATCCCTAGCAGCACGGTTCCGCCTTCGGTGTTCGCCATTGCCGAATAGCTTTCCCAAAAGTCCTTCGGCAATGCCCCGGTGCCGTCCCGACCGCCCGCACGTTTACACTCCAAATCAAAGGATTCGGCGAGCAGTGAAATGTCATCCAGTGTGTGAAGTTCGATCATAGGTGCGCCTTTGGCGAATGATGAGTTATGAGGGCTGAATGTTGAATCACGCACAGACGTATTCTCGGGGTGTTTAATTTAGCACTCATAATTCATCCTTTATCATTCGAACCCTGGGGCTCGCTGTCTTCGAGTTGGGCTTCGGTGAATTTCATAATCGATTTATAAAGGTTGCTGGATATCTCCATTTTAAAAAGGTGAAGGCTTTCTTAACTCGTCCAACTTATTAATTCGTAAAAAATCAGATGGGCTACCATTTCGTGCTACTGGTTGCCCAGTATTAAAATCTCTAGCGCCTCGTCTAGAAGAGGTGCACAAGAAACAAGCCTTTCTAGCCCTCGTTATACCAACATAGTGTAGTTTGATGTCCTGCTCTAAGGATGGATAAACCGGATTGTCAAAATCACTGTTTGGTCCCGGGATTTTTGCGGGGAGTATCCATTCATACATGTCTAAGTGAAATACAATATCGAATTCCAGTCCTTTTGATTTGTGGAGGGACATTATTTGGACTTCATCGTCACTGGCTGGTTCAAAGCTATTTGCAAGATCATCCGTTAAAGAATCTTTGAGTAAATGAACCGCCTCATCCGTCCTTCCATTCGGAAGAAGCATCTCCGCAATGGCGACAATCGGACCAGCAAGATCCACCTGCTTAATCATTCGAAGCTGACGAATAACCTTCCTTATCTCCTGTATTTCTGACCTTGAGAGACTAGCAGGAGAGTCATCGATTATTTCCTGAGCAGTAACTGATTTATCAAATCGATAAGTTAATAGTTGGCAGAATAATCTCGCCCATAGGCTAAAGTGGTCTTCCAGAGGGTGTTTTACAAAATATCGATGTTTTGTTTTAAGTGCAGCGGCAACTAAAGAGCCACTTACATCCCCTTTAGCCAAAATCCCGATCTCGCAATTTTTCTTTACGTCATATTGTCCCCGAAGATTCTCTATCCTGGCATCAATCCAGGCAGCAATAGATTCTTGATTGCCGTCTATCGACTGGTAGAACACGTGGCACTCATCTGCATTTAGCAAGGATGCTCCTTCATCAAGCAATCGCATGGAGTAATTGACAATGGAAGGGTGACATCGATGATTTATGTCCACAGAAAAAGACTTGAACTCGTTTGATTTTGCAAGTTCCAGTAGGTGCTTTGAATCCTTCCCTGAGAATTGAAATATAGACTGATCTGCATCACCAACAGCGACCGCAATTAGGCCCAATTCTTTCAACTTTAGAAATAACTGATGCTGCTCAAGGCCGGAATCCTGATACTCATCTATAAATATGTGTGAATATCGAGATCTGACATAGTTTTGGCATGCCGCCGAATTTGTCAGGACATACAGAGCGAGCGCTCCATTAGTCTCAAGGAATAGTAGCCCCTTTTGGAAGTATGATTTCACAATTTCAAGATGTGCCTCTAAATCATCAATGCTGACTTGATCCAATTGAATATCTGAAAACGGCTTTTGCTCCTCTTCTCCTAAATTACTGATCTTTGTGACGGTTATTTCTTCCGTCGGCCTGCCCCACATTTGAGAAAGAAATGGAATGATTATTTCCACGTCACAAAACTTATCTATCGTGCCGAAGAAGCTGCTATTTTGATTGATCCCGTTGCCGGTGCTTCGCTTCTTGAGTTCAGTGCTGGCCTTATTGGTATATGAAATGGCAATGACGCCTTGATGAGCTAGAAGGTCGGGGAGGATGCTCCGGATTTTCTCCGAAACAACATAGGTTTTCCCACTGCCCGGCTTGGCAATCACAACCATACTATCGGAATAATCGATAGCGTTCAGTTGGTCGGTTGTAGGCTCAAAATTACTCATGCTATCACTCTTCTTCTGGTGCCGCCCTGCGCCCTTCTACATGCTTAACCGCATGATGAAGAGGTTGTGCTAATTCATCGGAGTTAAGGTCTTTCAGGCTAGCTCCTTTCTCAGCGAGGAACTCCCTCATACGAACTGCCTTCTTGCCTTGCAGATACTTGACTGCCGCGTTAATGGTAAGCTTTCCAGTATACTCCTTAAGTTCGTCGCTCAACGCTTCTCCCAAATCATTTTCAAGATCTATCTTTGAAACATAGATTCCCTTAGGGTTCAATACCTCTGCCTCATCCGCCCATAGCTCAGAAAGGTCATCCGGTTTTTCAACCTGTTCCCAATATTCGTATTCGTCTTCGTTAGCAATTCTGAGGGCTCTATTGAGCCCTGCTAAGTTCCATTTTATCGGATCAGATTCCGGAACTTTGAATACATCATTATCCGTTCGCAGAACCCAAGGAATTTCTAGTGCATCAAGGATTTTGACATAAACACCGAAAGCAATGCCATCAACCGATAGGATGCTAATGTTATGATAATCGAGATCAATATCCAGTTGCACTGCCAGTGCCTGATAAAACAAGACTTCTGAAGGTCCTTCTACGAGGAATACGCAGTCAGAGAAAAAAGCTTCAGCGGGTAAAATACTCATCCGATAGCCCATGTCCTCCCAGGCATCTTCCACGCAATCAGAACATCCATCACTGGCTGCACTTGTCATGCCTTCTTTTTCAAAAAGACGGATAATGCTATCTGGCTGGAATGATTCTGTGATTTGAGGCGAATGGGTGCTGACCAATACCTGTCCCGGCAGTTCATCAATCAGGTATTTTGATAATTTTCGCTGCTGATGCGGGTGCAAATGCGCCTCTGGTTCTTCCACGCAATAAATGACCGCTTCATCCTCAAGGTCATGCTCTAGCTCACTCTTCGCCTTCCAGAGTGCCATCAAAATCTGATTATTGCGGCCGTCACCGCCAAGTCCAACTTTGCGATTCTGTGTGCTGGCTCCTAAACTCAACTGATCGATGAAAGTTGAAAAGTTAACGGTCTTGGCCTCAAGGTTGACTTTGTAATCGGAATGATGGTGAGATAGTTTTTTCAACTCATCATTGATTACCGTAGTCGCATCAGCAACATAACTTAGTTTTCCGATGCTATTGTTGATCTTTCCTAGTGCAGTTTGGATTCCTTCCAAGGTAACTTCATTTAGGCCGTAGCATGGCGACAGCTTGGTATGCAATAGTGGGGTCTCTCTGACAGCGCTCCTGAATCGAAGGCCATGAT
>PBYS01000073.1 GCA_002729725.1 Puniceicoccaceae bacterium | reverse complement strand
GCTAACTCAAGAATGGTGAACTCGCCGGGGTTGCCGATATTCATCGGGCCGACCACTTGTTCTTGGTTCATCAGGCGCACGAAGCCTTCGATGAGATCATCCACATAGCAAAAGGAACGCGTCTGTTGGCCTTCGCCATAGACGGTGATGTCTTGCCCTTGTAAAGCCTGCACGATGAAATTGGAAACCACGCGGCCATCGTCGGCCAGCATGCGTGGGCCGTAGGTATTGAAAATGCGCACCACCCGGATATCGACTTGATTCTGACGATGGTAATCGAAGAAGAGCGTTTCCGCGCAGCGCTTGCCCTCGTCGTAGCAAGAGCGAATGCCGATGGTGTTGACATTACCCCAATAGCTTTCCGGCTGCGGGTGGACGCTGGGATCGCCATAAACTTCGGAAGTCGAAGCTTGAAAGACACGTGCGCCGACGCGCTTTGCGAGCCCGAGGCAATTGATCGCCCCCATCACCGAAGTCTTAGTGGTCTTGATCGGATTGTGCTGATAATGAACCGGCGATGCGGGGCAGGCCAAGTTGTAGATTTGATCGACTTCCAGTTTGAAAGGATCCACCACATCGTGACGCATCAACTCGAAATACGGGTTTTCGAGTAGATGCACGATGTTGGCCTTACGTCCGGTGAAGAAGTTGTCCATACAGACGACCTCGTGCCCCTCATTTAGAAGACGTTCAGAGAGATGGGATCCGAGAAAACCGGCTCCTCCGGTGATTAGTATACGCATAATATTTTCAAGTTAAAATTGAATGACTGTGACTTAGGCTTCCTTCGACGCTCTCCAAGCTTCCACCTTCGCCAAAGCTACGGCGGATATAACGACGGATCTGCCGGTAAGACCAGCAGCTCGTCACGGCGTAATAAAACGGCGACGGAAGCTGGGGACCGCCACGTAAAACACTTCGTGCACGCGGCAGGCTTATATGCGCTTATTTTTCGTTCGCTGCCCCAAAGGCACCCGCGGACTCCCCCCTACGGGGCAAATCGTTCCGATTTTACCACCTACGTGCTGGTCGCACTCCGTTTACGCTTACTTTTTTTAGAACCCTGAGAAAACTTAAATCTTTTCTACAGCGTTGTTGGAATGAACTTACAATTTGTCGAATGCCCCTTCATCGAGATTTCGAAGACGATACAGAGCTTCTCCTAAAACCTCAAACAATCGCTCTAAAATGAGCTGAAGCCCTCGATCTCTTAATAAATCCTCATAACTTTTTCCAGCAGTAAAGCCATGCAGTTCGCGGCAGGCTTGAAGTGCATCTTCAACAATTTTAGGACGCTTATGCAGCATATAGCGATTGTCGGGTCGCCTCGACCTCCTGCTTGAAATGTGGATTACGAATGGCGTCGAAGCAGACGAGCTCAACTTCTCGGCTTAGCACCCGTTCCAATGCTTCTTTGAAATCAAAGTATTGGCTAAATGCATTAGTGGCCGCTTCCCGTTGAAACACCACGAGAAAATCAGTCACGTGGTGATACGCACCACTGTCCAAAACCACTCGAATTAGCTCTCGGTCGACTTCCAAGTACTCATCAACAATCGCGTGACGCATGCCAATTGCTTTAGCCCAGATATCATAGTCCATTTACTTTACGAAATTGAAATTCTTCCTGAAGGCTCCAGGCGCGTTGATAAAAGCGAAATAACTCAAGCGAGAATGGGTGCAATTTAATGGAGATAGGGCGTCTCGCCCTATAACGGATTCAAACCTGATCGGACGCTCTAAGGCGGGACGCCTCGGCTCCATTTTTAGAACCTAGCTGTCATCAATCAAAATAACACCCCTTGAAGTTACCTAGCCTTGTCCGATGCCTCTAGCTTCAAAGCCGATGGCAGCGAGCTGCTCAAGATCCAGCAAGTTGCGCCCATCGAAGAGGAAGGCGGGCAATTGCATTTGCTCGTAAATCTTCTTAAAATCGAGTGCCTTGAATTCGTCCCACTCTGTCAAGATCAAGATGGCATGCGCATCCTTGGTCGCCTCGTAGGCATCTTCACAAATAGTCACATAAGGATTCTCTTCAGCGACCTTCAGGTCTTGCCGAATCTGCGTCGCAGTCACCTTAGGATCATAAATCGCAAGCTTGGCCTGCTCCTCGATCAAATCGCGACAAATGTAGATGGCAGCGGACTCGCGGGTATCGTTGGTATCCTTCTTGAAGGCAAAGCCAAGCACTGCGATTTTTTTATCGGAAACGGTGTTGAACAGCGTGGACACCACACGGCGCGCGAAGCGGTGCTTCTGGTAATCGTTCATGGTGATCACGCCTTGCCAGTAGTCAGCCACTTCGGGCAGACCGAAGTGGCGGCATAGGTAGACCAAATTTAAAATATCTTTTTGGAAACAAGAACCTCCAAAGCCGACCGAAGATTTTAGGAATTTCGGGCCGATGCGGCTATCAGTGCCGATCGCGTTGGCGACTTCGTCGACATTGGCCTCGGTGGCTTCACACAGGGCAGAGATCGCATTGATAGAGGAGATGCGCTGCGCCAAGAAGGCGTTGGCAGTGAGTTTAGAGAGCTCGGAAGACCACACGTTGGTGGTCAGGATTCGCTCACGTGGCACCCAGCCCGCATAGACGTCGACCAGCTTCTGAATGGCAGCTAAACCCGCGGGCGTTTGATCGCCCCCTACCAGCACGCGGTCGGGATTCTGTAAGTCAGCGATCGCGGTGCCTTCAGCGAGGAATTCCGGGTTAGACAAGATCTGAAAGTCGCGCCCCTCGGAGTTGGCCAGTAAGATGCGTTTTATCGACTCAGCAGTGCGGACCGGTAGAGTGGATTTCTCGACCACAATCTTGTCCCCTTCAGATACTTCAGCGATCTTACGCGCACACTTCTCGATAAAGCGCAGATCGGCGGCGCAGCCCGCACCGACGCCATAGGTTTTGGTGGGCGTATTGACACTGATGAAAATAATCTCCGCTTCGCGGATGGCGGTGTCCACATCGGTGGAGAAAAAGAGATTGCTGCCGCGTGCCGCTTTGACCACCTCGTCGAGCCCGGGCTCGTAGACTGGTAACTCGTCCGAGTTCCAAGCGTCAATGCGCGCCTGGTTGATATCAACGACAGTAACCGTGTGATCGGCACATTTGTGCGCGATCATCGCCATGGTGGGACCACCTACGTAGCCAGCTCCGATACAACAGATTTTCATATATATTTAAGTGAGTTAAGAGGTCCAATGCCGAACTAGGCTTTTAAATGCTGAGCAAAATACTCGATGGTCTTCTTCAGCCCGGCTTCGAGCTGAATTTCAGGCTCCCAGCCAAGCACTTTACGTGCCTGTGTGATGTCGGGCTTGCGCTGTTTGGGGTCATCTTGCGGCATGGGGCGATAGACGACCTGCGACCGGCTACCGGTCAGTTCGATCACTTTTTGGGCCAGCTCAAGAATGGTGAACTCGCCGGGATTGCCGATATTCATCGGTCCGACCACTTGCTCTTGGTTCATCAGGCGAATGAAGCCTTCGATGAGATCATCGACATAGCAGAACGAGCGTGTCTGCTGGCCTTCGCCATAGACTGTGATGTCACGGCCTTGGAGCGCTTGCACGATAAAGTTGGAAACCACGCGGCCATCGTCGGCCAGCATGCGTGGGCCGTAGGTATTAAAAATGCGCACAACCCGGATATCGACTTGATTCTGGCGATGGTAATCGAAGAAGAGAGTCTCCGCGCAGCGCTTCCCTTCGTCGTAACAGGAGCGCACCCCGATGGTGTTGACATTGCCCCAGTAGCTTTCAGGCTGTGGGTGGACGCTAGGATCCCCATAAACCTCAGAGGTTGAGGCTTGAAAGACACGCGCCCCCACACGCTTGGCAAGGCCGAGGCAATTGATCGCCCCCATGACGGAAGTCTTGGTGGTCTTGATCGGATTGTGCTGATAATGCACCGGCGAAGCAGGACAGGCTAAGTTGTAGATTTGATCCACTTCCAATTTGAAGGGATCCACCACATCGTGACGCATCAGTTCGAAATAAGGGTTTTCGAGTAGATGAACGATATTGGCCTTACGCCCGGTGAAGAAGTTGTCCATACAGACGACCTCATGTCCTTTATTTAGAAGACGTTCAGAAAGATGGGAACCGAGAAAACCGGCTCCGCCTGTGATTAGTATACGCATGCTGTTATTATAGAGGTTATCGTTTAAAATTAAATGACTGTGACTTAGGATCGGTGGACCAGCAACACGTCACGGCGTAATGAAATGACTTGTGCGGGCGTAGCAAAGTGTAGCCCTAAGACGGAAGCTGGAGACCGCTAATTTACAGCCAAGATATTGCGCTCACAGGCAAAACGCTGAGAGTACTTATCAAGTATGGTGGAGTCGATCATTGTGGAATATTGCTGATGGAAAGCAGCTTAAATAAATCTTCAACCTTCATAAGAATTCAGAGTGTGTATCATTAACTCGGTTGCAGATGGAATCGCAGTATTTGGGGAAGCGGTATCCATGTGAGACAATTTTGTTTCTATAGCTCAGGAGCGTTTCAACAATTCGTTGAAGGGCTTTTCTAGAAAATCAGTGACGTGTTGATACGCGCCACTGTCCAAGACCGCTCGAATCAGCTTTCGGTCGACTTCCAAATATTCATGAACAATCGCGTTACGCATGCCAATCGCCTTAGCCCAGATATCTACTTCAGCTTCTGTGCACATGCCCAGATCACTGAGTGCTATAAAGGCATCGTATGCACTCACTGGAGCTGACGCATTCCCAGAAAGTCGTAACAGGTGCTTCGCCTTTCCAATCGCATTCTCAACTAGCAGTTGGAGCGCATGTTCCAAGCCATTCCACTCCAGTGCGCTGAGCACTCCGTTATTCTCTAGGCTCCTCTGCGCGTCTAGAAGCGCAGCTCTTTGCCGGCGAACCATTGCGAGAGTCGCCTCATGATAAAGATCATAATCCATTTACTTTGCGAAAGTGGAACTCTTCTTGCAGGCTCCAGGCGCGTTGATAAAAGCGAAACAACTCTAGGGTCTCTGCCCCTTTCAAAATCTCCCCTTCTTCAGCCACCGTAATACAAAGATTGAGCGGCGCTCGCTTCAGGTCGACCAGATCAATACAATCTTCACGGCTGGATAGCACGCTTGCGAGTGCGGCTCTGAGTCGCTCCAATCGGGCTAAATCGTCCAAACGCGAGCCAGGCATCCCATTAAAGCACACGGCAAAATCCCAATCCGATGCTTTCGCCTCACCTCTCGCACGACTACCAAACAAAAAGGCAACACAGACATCGCTTTGTTGTTCAAAGAAATTGCTCAGTTTAGGAAATGACATGGCTGCATACTAAATTTGAGACCGCTGAACTCAAGCTTGAATACGCAGTTGGCTTGGAGTGAAGCATGATTCTGATAGATGCTATTTAATGGAGATAGGGCGTCTCGCCCTATAACGGATTCCCAATCGATCGGACGTTCCAAGGCGGGACCCCTCGGCTCCATTTTTAGAACTAGCTATCAGCCCTCCCCTAGCCTTGTCCAATGCCTCTAGCTTCGAAACCAATGGCGGCGAGTTGGTCTAGATCGAGCAAGTTGCGCCCATCGAAGAGGAAGGCGGGCAGTTGCATTTCGTCGTAGATTTTCTTGAAATCCAGTGCCTTGAATTCGTCCCACTCAGTGAGGATCAGGACTGCGTGCGCATCCTTGGTGGCCTCGTAGGCGTCCGCACAGATCGTGACGTAGGGCTTGTCCTCAGTAAGCTTCAAGTCTTGCCGAATTTGTGACTCCGAAACCTTAGGATCGTAGATAGCCAAGTTCGCCTGCTCTTCAATCAAATCGCGACAAATGTAGATGGCAGCGGACTCGCGAGTATCGTTGGTATCCTTTTTGAAGGCGAAGCCGAGTACCGCGATCTTCTTGTCGGAGACAGTATTAAACAGCGTAGATACCACTCGGCGCGCGAAGCGGTGCTTCTGGTAATCGTTCATGGTGATCACGCCTTGCCAGTAGTCAGCCACTTCGGGCAGACCGAAGTGGCGGCAAAGATAGACCAAATTTAAAATGTCTTTCTGGAAGCAAGAACCACCAAAGCCGACCGATGATTTCAGAAACTTCGGTCCGATGCGACTATCGGTGCCGATCGCGTTAGCGACTTCGTCCACATTGGCCTCGGTCGCTTCACACAGGGCGGAAATGGCATTGATCGAGGAGATGCGCTGGGCCAAGAAGGCGTTGGCGGTAAGCTTGGAGAGCTCGGAAGACCACACGTTGGTAGTCAAAATTCGCTCACGCGGCACCCAGCCGGCATAGACATCGACCAACTTCTGAATGGCAGCTAGGCCAGCAGGGGTTTGATCGCCCCCCACCAGCACGCGGTCGGGATTTTGCAGGTCAGCCACCGCAGTGCCCTCCGCTAGAAACTCGGGATTGGAGAGAATCTGGAAATCGCGCCCCTCGGAGTTGGCCAGTAAGATGCGCTTGATCGACTCTGCAGTGCGCACGGGCAAGGTGGACTTTTCGACCACAATCTTATCCCCTTCCGAAACTTCAGCAATCTTGCGCGCGCACTTTTCGATAAAGCGCAGGTCCGCCGCGCAGCCCGCTCCGACGCCATAAGTCTTGGTCGGCGTATTGACACTGATGAAAATCATCTCCGCTTCGCGGATGGCGGTGTCCACATCGGTGGAGAAAAAGAGATTGCTGCCGCGTGCGGCTTGCACCACTTCGTCGAGCCCCGGCTCGTAGACTGGTAACTCGTCCGAGTTCCAGGCGTCAATGCGCGCTTGATTGATATCAACGACAGTAACCGTATGGTTGGCGCATTTGTGCGCGATCATCGCCATGGTGGGACCACCTACGTAGCCGGCTCCGATGCAACAGATTTTCATATAGATTTAAGTGATTAGAGGTTAAATGAGTGAGAATTGCTTGACGGCGATCACAAGTAACAAGGTTTGGAGCTCCGCTTTTAAGCGGTCACAGTTAGCAAGCTATTCAAAATTCTATTTGAGACTTGGACGGGCAAAGGATTCAAGACCTCGCTAGCGCGAGTTCGCTACGGTCTAATATGTGACGATCAAGTAGCGTTGCGATGTTGTGCCATTGCTAGATATAGACTCTCGCTAGAACAAAGGATGTTGCGCTTGATACCATTTATAAAACTCAGTCACACCTTCTTTGAATGTGATCGTTGGCTTGTAACCGAAAAGCTCGTTGGCCTTCGTGACGTCTGCCCATGTTTGAGGCACATCACCAGGCTGCTCGGGTTGACGATCAATGATGGCCTTTTTACCGACCACTTCTTCGATCGTTGCAATCATTTCCGCGAGTGTGACGGTCTGATCGTTACCAAGGTTGATCACTGCGTAGGCTGGCATACAGCCCTCCGGTTGTTCAGTTTTCAGTTTCCCGTTTTCAGTTTCTGGTGCGCCTGAGGCGACTGATTTATAGACACATGCAAGGATGCCGCCAACGATGTCGTCAATAAAGGTATAGTCGCGACGCGTGGAACCATCGCCAAAGACTGGAATCGGCTTACCAGCTTCGATCAAACGCGCAAATTTATTAATCGCGAGGTCAGGGCGTTGGCGTGGGCCATAGACCGTGAAGAAGCGTAAGCCTAGCACTCGAATGCCATATAAGTGGCTATAGACATGTGCCAGTAATTCGCAGCTCACTTTGGTGCTGGCATAAGGACTGATCGGGCCAGACACATCGTGCTTCTCGCTCCAAGGCACATTCGGGTTGACGCCGTAGACCGAAGAAGAGGAGGCAAAAACAAACTGCTTGATCTCATGCTCCTTCGAAAACTCCAACAAATTTTGAGTCGCGATCACGTTGGCCCGCTGATAGCCGACTGGATCCTCGATCGAAGGGCGCACGCCCGCCTTAGCGGCAAGGTGAATGATGGCGTCGATCGGCTGATCGGCTGCCATAAACTTCAGCTTCTGATACGTGGTGGCCTCCGCGAGGTCCGCTTCAAGTAATTCAAAAGAGCCCTGCCCGGCGGTCCCCGGTCCACTGGACGCAGCCAGATTCGCTTCTTTCAGTGAGCGAGCGTAAAATGGATCGAAGTTATCGACGCCAATCACATCATGACCATCTGCGAGCAGACGCTCCAATGTATGAGAACCAATAAATCCGGCACAACCTGTGAGTAATATTTTCATAAAATAAACGGAACGCCTAATGCGCCAAGCGACGATAGGATACCTTCGTCAATCAAGAGAGTCAAAACTACTTAATTTAAAATAGAAAATGCAATGCTCGCTTCTTTAAGCCGCAGCAGAGGGGCTCTCGACACGCTACCGCCATTGGTCACGTCGAGAAACGAGCCATAAAAAAGAGAAGAAAGTAGCGGTGCAATTGCACAAGAATAACGGCAGAATGCAGTTAAGTTTCGTTTTGTTCAAGTTTTTTTGAACAAAACGAAACTGGGCTGTAAATGAGCGCGTTGATACCACCCCGAAACGGAGTTTCGAGGATACGCGAAAACTGCTAGCAATTGTGACTGCGTCTTTGAGATTTCTTGGCAGATTCGAGTCGTAACAACTTCGTCGCAGCCACCAATAAACCGAGAAAAGCCATCCAATAGGCAGGGCTATTGAAGATAAAATCGAAGAAGGCATGCCCAAAGGCTTGCGCTGCGCCAGCCAGTAGAATGAGCACAGCAAACAACTGCCCTCTGCTACTGAAGAGCGCTTGCAGCAACAAAAGAAAGATGCCCCCGAACACCAGAGAAGTTCCTACGATACCGTATTCAGCTACGAATTGAACAAGATCGTTGTGTGCGTAGCGGTAGATTTTGCGATCATACAACTGTTGCTTGCTCTTGTGATAATTACGATAATACAGCTCCGGATAATCTCGCTGATACATGGGAAAAATGTAGCGAAAAGAACCGGCACCCCAACCTAAGTTTAAACGGTCCTGAGCCATATCCCAGCTGGCGCGTGTAGAAAGCATTCGAGCATCCCGATCGGCGTTTTCAATCGTCAGTTCGACATCGCCAAAGCGCTCTTCAATCGCCTGCAAATCAATGTATGAAAAAGCGCCATATCCCGCAGCCAGTAGTCCCGCGAAGGTGAATGCTGCCAATAAGAAAGAACGTGAGTGAAAAAGTGCCTGCACGCCATAAATCACCAAGAGCCCGGCAAAAGCCAAACATAAGGCCAATCCAAAAACAATGCCCCCGCGTGAAAGTGCACTACCAACTGAAATTGCCGTCACTAAAAATAGAAAAAGACAGAGAAAGTGCGGCCCGCCCGAACGTAAATGCTGGCGGGTTTTGATGGCATGATAAAAGAAGAGAAAAGCGGCGACGACTAAGACTAAATTGAGATAAGCCGCCCCCTGGTTACGATAAAAGAAGCTGCCCCAGAAGTTCTCATTACTAGAGGAGAAGGTCCACAACACCTCTTTGGCCGCTGTCAAATGCTGTAAGATCGCCACCATTGCCATGCCTCCACCACTCAGCAAGAGGCACCACAGCACGAGCAAAGTCGTTTTACGGCGGGTGAGCCCGGCCCAAAGGCCCCAG
>PBYS01000072.1 GCA_002729725.1 Puniceicoccaceae bacterium | reverse complement strand
GCGGGGCCTGATCGCCGTATAGTTCTAATGTTATTTTATGGAGCGCATGTAGAACTGCTAATTTACACTCATTCAAGTCACTGCAAAAAACGCATCCACTAACGCAAAGACCCACGCTCGATGAGGCTGCCCTCAAGTCGTATGAGGCTTGTGGGGCGTGTGTTGTCCTCGATTCGTTTCATTAATAGTTCGGCAGCAGTTTCGCCTATCATGTTCGCGGGTTGACGGATGACTGTCAGTCCGGGTGTTACAAATGTTGCCCAAGTGGGATCATCGAAGCAGGCGAAGCCGATGGTCTCTGGTATTGAGAGATTGGCTGCGTGGATGGCGCGATAGGCGCCAGTCGCGATTAGGGCGCTGCTGCAAATGATTGCGTCGGGCTTCTCGTTGGCGGCCAGTAGGCGTTCCATGGCGCTGCGGCCTTCGGCTTCGAAGGCTGGGACGCGTTCGATGGAGAGAGCTTGTTGATCATTTTCTTGTAGTGCGGATTTGAAGCCTGCGAGGCGTTCGTCGGCGGTAAAGCTGTTCTTGCCGAAGATCCCTGCGATGCGTTGATAGCCGCTTTTTATTACGCGTCGGGTGAGTATGTGAGCGCCGCGTATGTTGTCGCCCAATACTGCGTCAAAATCTGAGTTAACATGGCGATCGACCATTACCGAGGGGATGCCCTGTTGTTGTAGCTTTTGGATGGGAGCGAGCCCCTGACTAGAGGGCGAGATGATGACGCCGGCCACTTGTTCCTGTCCAACTAGTTCTAAGTAGCGGCGCTCTTTTTCTGGGTTTTCATCGGTGTTGCAGACGAAGACGCAAAATCCACGCTTTTGCGCAAAGGTCTCTACGGCGCGGCATAATTCGCCGAAAAAAGGATTTTGAATGTCTGATACAATCAGCGCGAGGATGCGGGAGCCTGGGTTTCGGAGCTGTTGTGCCGCGCGGTTGGGGCGGTAGCCTAGCTTTTTGACCGCAGCTTCAACTTTGGCGCGGGCTTCCTCGCTGATGTAGCCTTTGTTGGCCATCATGCGGGAGACGGTTGCTGTGGATACTCCGGCTTCGCGGGCGACATCTTTAATGCTGGCCATGGGAGAAAGGTGGTATGTTGAGGGTGAACGTAAGTTTGTGGATTACGAAGTGTGTAAGCTGCTTGTAGCTCGATGTGTAAACGATGCCAGATAATTTTGAATTTATTATACGTGCTTGAATTCATCATATAAGCGGTGTTTTCGGGGGGGGGCTTATTATTATGAAAATGCTTGACTGATTTATGTAATCGTTTACATATTGAGCTGTGACTCTATTTTAACCCCCCTAGTTGAAGACCCCTTATGTTGAATCTTACTCCTACAGATATTCGCCTCGGTGGCAGCTTTGCTGACCGTGAAGAAGCCATCCGCGCGATCGCCGCACTGCTTGCTGATAGTGGTGCTGTTGAGTCCGCCTATGTTGATAGTATGTTGGGGCGCGAGCGCACCGCAAATACTTACCTTGGCAATGGTGTCGCGATTCCTCATGGGCAACCGCAACACGCGAACTTGATACGAGAAACGCGGGTGGTGCTAATTCAGGTCCCCGATGGGGTGGCTTGGAAAGGTGATGCGCGCGCTCATCTGATTTTTGGAATTGCAGCGCGTAGTGATGAGCATATCGGGCTGCTGGCTCGGTTGACTTCGATCACTGCCGACGAGGATCTGGCGAAGCGTTTGGCGATCACGGATGATCCCTCAGAAATCGTCGCCGCACTTCAAGCGGAAGACGGTGTCGACGCAGTTGACAGTGATGATGGCTACGAGGGCGAACGTGTCTTTGTTCAGTTTACGAATCCGCGTGGATTTCATCTGCGTCCAGCAAGTCAATTGGCTGATGCCACTGAGCAGATGGACGGCAAGATTACTTTAGTTGTCAACGGCCGTGAGGCCGATGCCCGCAGTGCGCTGAAGATCGTCAGCCTCGGTATCACCGCAGGCAGTCGCGTGGAGATTCGTGCTGATTCACCTTATGCGAGCGACCATTTACATCGCTTGAGTGCTCTGATGGCATTGATCAATGATGAGCCACAGGAAGTCGCCGAGGACTCCAATAGTGGGATCGATTGGACGCCCGCATCTGGTGACTCGGAAAACTCGATCTCTGGAACAATGGCCGCTCCTGGGATCGCGGTTGGTCCCGCATTTCGCTGGGATCACAATCGTGTAGCTTCGTCGGAGCGAAAGCGCGGAGACGAGGCCTCAGAATGTGCTGCCCTCGAAGTCGCGATCGAGGAGGCGGTTTCCACATTGCGTGAACTTGCCGACAGCGATGGGATGAATAAAGTGCAGCGCAATTTGTTTAATGCTCATGTGGCCTTGGTTGATGATGTAGAAATAAAACAGGATGCGTTGCGACAAGTCAAAGCGGGGGTTGATGCATTGACTGCTTGGAACGCGGTCATCTCGGACAAAGTCGCTCGACTTGAAGCTCTTTCGGATCAACATCTTGCGCAACGTGCGATCGACCTAAAGGATGCAGGCAATCGCGTTAGTCGTATTCTGCTCGGTGAGGTGCAAGACCCTTTGGCTACATTTACCGCACCAGTGGTTTTAGTGGCGCACGACCTTGAGCCCTCCGAAGCCGCCCAGCTAAGCTCTGATAAAGTCTGCGGCATTTGCCTGCGCGCTGGTAGCCCGAATGCCCACTCTGCCATTGTCGCGCGTTCGCTTGGTATTCCAATGGTTGTCGCCATGGGAGAGGCACTTGCGCCCGTGGTCGAGGGCGAAACGGTTCTGCTCGATGCTTCAGGAGCGCGCCTTTTTGTTCAACCTTCGGATGAGGATTTGGAGTCGGCCTGTAAAGCTCTTAAGTCAATGAATGCACAGCGTGAACGAGCCTGGTCGCAACGTTATAGTCCCGCGCTGACGACGGATGGGCATCGTGTTGAAGTCGTCGCCAATATTGCTAAGGTTGAAGAGGCGACTTCCGCCCTCAAGTCAGGAGCAGAAGGAGTCGGCCTCGTTCGCACTGAATTCCTTTTTCTTGATCGCGAGCATGCTCCCTCCGAAGAGGAGCAATTTGAATGCTATAAGGCTATGGTTCAAGCGCTCGAAGGTTTGCCCATGGTCTTGAGAACAATTGATATCGGAGGCGATAAGCCCGTCGATTACCTCGGCCTTAGTGAGCATGATCTCTCCTTTTTGGGTTTACGTGGTATTCGCCTCGGCCTTGCGCGACCTGACATCATTCGCACTCAGTTGCGAGCGGTCTATCGTGCGGCGGCATTTGGACCGATCAAGTTACTTTTTCCGATGATCGCCACGCCAAATGACTTTCGTAGGATTCGCCAAATCGCCGAATCCGTGCGTCAAGAGGTCGATGGCCCGCAGCTTGATCTCGGAGTCATGATCGAAGTGCCCGCAGCAGTAGTGATGGCACCAGAAATTGCTAAAGTTGCCGACTTCTTTTCTGTCGGCACAAACGACCTTACGCAATATGCCTTAGCTGTCGATCGCACGCACCCTTTGCTTGCGAAGCGTGCCGACAGCTTGCATCCCGTCGTGCTACGGCTGATCAGCACCGCCACGAAAGCGGCGCACGCCGAGGGTAAATGGGTCGGGGTCTGCGGTGGCCTCGCAGCCGATCCACTCGGCGCTCAAATTTTGGCTGGGCTCGGTGTGGATGAGTTGAGCATGCCGCCGGCATTGATTCCTGCGGTGAAGGAAAAAATTCGTAAAGCCAGCCTAACAGATTTGCAGGCACTGGCCACACGCGCCATGGCGCAGGACGACGCGGTCGCCGTGCGCTTAATCCCACCTGTTGTTTAACCCCAGCAAAGTTCATTACCATGAATACAAAATCTTCAATTATCACAGTGACTTTGAATCCAGCCATCGACCATACGGTCTTTGTTGACCATTTGCTTCCCGGTACGGTGCATCGCGCTACGGGCTCCCATCGTCAAGCAGGCGGCAAGGGCGTGAATGTGGCTACGATGCTTTCACTCGGTGGTGCTTCAGTTGCAGTTGCCGGTTTTTTAGGGGAAGCGAATCCATCGATCTTTGAAACACACTTTAAGCAGCATGCTTTACAGGATGCCTTCATCCGAGTGCCCGGGGAAACTCGAACTGGTATCAAGATTGTCGATACAAAGTCAGATGATACGACGGATCTAAATTTGCCAGGTCCTGCCCCGACAGAGGCACAATGCGAGCGTTTGATTACCAAACTGCTACAGCGAGTGCAAGCGGGCACGTGGGTAGTCATCGCTGGCAGTTTGCCTGCTGGCGTCGAACCTTCTTTTTTGGTCGAACTCATTCGCCGCTTGCGAGATGTCGATGCCAAAATTGCGATCGATTCCAGTGGAGCCGCGCTCAAAGCAGCAGTCGAGGTTGGCGTGGATTTGGCTAAACCCAACGTTCATGAGCTGGAAGAATTGCTCGACACTAAATTCGACAATTTTCAAGCCACGCTGGATGCGGCGCGCGAGCTTTGCCGCGAGCGCATCCCGAACCTAATTGTCTCGCTGGGCGATGAAGGTGCGCTCTTTCTCGCTGATGAGGCCGAACTCATGGCGAGTGCGCCTCCCGTTAAAGTGATTAGCACTGTGGGCGCGGGCGATTCATTACTTGCGGGATATTTACAAGGCATTCTCCGAGGCGACACGCCGCCGGACTGCGCCCGCATGGCTACTGTTTACGCATGGAGTCGACTCGAATCTCTCGTCTCTGCGCTTCCCGCAAACGATGTCCTGACCCAACGATTGGCCCGCGTCACCGTGCAGCCGATCGCTCCTTATAACCCTAAAGCATAATATCCCATGTCTACTCTACTCGTTATTTTACAAGCCCCCGCTGAGGCGCCCATCTTGCGCCTAGCCAAGGGCGCACTCGAAGCCGAGGCTACGCGTCGCGGCTTAAGCTTAATCATCAAGGTCGATGCCAGCGCGGACCCAGTCGCAGTATGGAAATCCTCTGGCGAATCCGTCAATGCTGTCTTACTTGCGGGCACTAAAGCACCCGCGCAGCCCGTCTCTGCCGAGGTGCCAGTCATCGCGACCGATCTTGCCCGTGTCAGTCGCGAAACGGGGCATGTTTTGGATCAACTTTTTCCAGCCAATGCACCTGTTCGGCCCGCTTCGGCATCTACGCCTGTTGTAAGCACCGAAGCTGCCTCCAGCAAATTTCTAGTTGGCGTCACTTCTTGCCCCACTGGTATCGCTCACACATTTATGGCGGCGGAGTCTTTATTGCGCGGAGCTAAAGCGATGGGCTATACCATGAAAGTTGAAACCCGTGGTTCTGTCGGCGCAAAGAATGAGCTGACTGAAGAAGAAATTGCCAAAGCGGACGCCGTGATCGTCGCTGCGGATGCCAATGTCGAGACCGCTCGTTTCGCCGGCAAGCGTTTGCTTGAAACAGGCACCAAAGCCGCAATCAATGATGCACCTGGGCTCATCAAAGAAGCCCTCGCACTAGAGCCTAGTGCAACACAGGCAGGTGGACTCAAAACACCGCCGAAGGCCGCTCGCACGGGGGTGTATAAGCATTTGATGACAGGAGTTTCGAATATGCTTCCGCTCGTTACGGCGGGGGGGCTGTTGATCGCGCTGGCATTTGCAGTCGGCGGTATTTACGCCGGCGACAATGAGGGCACATTTGCTTGGGCCTTGATGCAGATTGGCGGCGCATCCGCCTTCGCACTCTTCATTCCTGTGCTGGCCGGCTTCATTGCTTTCTCCATCGCTGACCGTCCCGGTCTCGCGCCAGGCTTGATTGGTGGTATGTTGGCCTCGCAAATCGGTGCTGGCTTCCTTGGGGGGCTCGCCGCGGGGTTCTTTGCCGGCTACTTGACTCGCTGGCTCAACGGGAAGATTAATCTACCGGACACTTTGCAAGGCCTTAAGCCCGTTTTGATCCTTCCCTTGTTGAGCTCGTTAATCGTCGGGCTTGGGATGATCTACGTGATTGGCCCCCCTGTTAAATTCATACTCGATGGCTTGTCCGCCTGGTTAAATAACATGCAAGAGGGCAGTGCGTTGGTACTTGGTTTATTGCTGGGCGGCATGATGGCCTTTGATATGGGGGGGCCTGTTAATAAGTCGGCTTACACTTTCTCGGTGGGCTTGCTTGCCAGTCAGATCTATGTGCCGATGGCCGCAGTGATGGCCGCTGGCATGGTGCCGCCGCTGGCGTGTGCGCTCGCCGCAAATCTCTTTCGTAATAAATTCACCGCTGACGAACGTCAGGCTTCTAAGGCAACGGCCATCCTCGGCATTTCCTTTATCACAGAAGGAGCCATTCCTTATGCCGCTGCGGATCCGTTTCGCGTGATCCCTTGCACGGTACTTGGCTCCGCTGTTACGGGAGCGATCTCGATGGTCTTGGGCTGCAAATTAATGGTCCCACATGGGGGTGTGTTCGTCCTGGCAATCCCTAATGCAATCACGCAAGGCATGGGCTATGTCGCTGCCATATTGATCGGCACGCTCGTTTCGGTCGGGGCGCTATACTTTGCGAAACGTCCACTCAAGCAAGCAGTGCCTGTGGCCGCTTAATCTCTTTTTCATACTCCAACCTCAAATCAATACATACTATGAAAATAAAAACGTTAACACTCTCCCTTCTGATCGCTGCCACAGGCTCCGCTTGGGCTGAATCCGAGCCATATTCCGATCGATTGACGGGGGACTGGGGCGGTGCACGCACGGACCTCGCTGAAGCGGGGATCGAAGTCTTCGCGTATTATAATACAATCACTTCCTCGCTTGTTTCGGGAGGCATTGATGACGATACTAATTTTGCTGGCGACCTCTTTGCTGGGGTGCAGTTCGATCTCGATAAAATCCTTGGTTGGGATGCCACGACTTTCACTCTCACGGGGATTGAGCGTCACGGTAGTGATGTCACGCCCAATGTCGGGAGCCAATACAGCGTGATGCAACTTGTGGGCGGGCAAAATACTTTTCTCTACAATGTGACCCTAGAAAAGCTCTTCGCAGATGGGGATATCGCAGTGAAATTGGGGCGTATGACTGCCACTGACGACTTTGTCGGCTCCTCTCTATACAGCTATTCTTTGAGCAATGCTGTCAATGGCCAGATCCGCGCCGTGCTTTTTGATGGGGTGATGACCTCGTATCCCTTCCCTGTCTGGGGTGGCCGAGTGAAGGCCAAAGTTTCAGAAGACAGCAGCTTACAGGTCGGTGTCTTCCAACTGACGAAAGAAATGTGGGACCGTGAAAAGCAAGGAGTTGATTTCAGCATCGATGCAGATGATGGCGTATCGCTCTTCGTGCAATACGACTGGACGCCAGAGATCAATGGTAAGCCTGCTCGATTCTTTGCTGGTATAAATCAGACCTTCGCTTTTGAGATGGATGAGTTTAACAGCACCGACACGACTGACAGTTTTACTCGCTTCTACGGGCATGCCGATTATCAGGTCTATCGCGAATCGGCTGATTCGGATCAAGGGCTTACTTTGTTCATGACCTTCGCTTATACCGCTCAGGACGAAGTTGCGATCGTGCCGATTCAGTCGACTTTCGGTGCACATTATAAAGGCCTGCTAGACAGTCGTCCAGAGGACAGGACGGTCTTTTTCATGACCTATGGCGGTTTCAGTGACGAGTATTCCGACGAGCTTGAAGCTGGTTTGATGAGTGGCGTAGACTACGAAATGGTCTTTGAGCTTGGTCACCGCATTCAGCTCACAGAATATGCTTACATCCAGCCCGACATTCAGTTTATCAAGAATCCAGGTGGCACAGGTGATATTGATGATGCCATCGTCGTCGGTGCGCAAATTGGTTTTAGTTTCTAAGTCTGGCACAAGGCTCAGGTTCGACACATCCTTTTAGACAGAGAGGATTGTCGCGGTTCGCGCCTTTTTGGGGGGTGTAAAAATGCAAACAAACACTGCGCTCAAAGGCTCGACGGGCACTGCAAAGCTGTTAGCATCTACTCATGCCCCCGAAGCCCACCAATGTTGATGAATACCTAAAGGACGGCTGTGGACGTTGTGCGCTCGGAGGTACGCCGGACTGTAAAGTGCATCCTTGGGCGGAGGTGCTTCGCTCGTTGCGCGCAATTGTTTTACAGACTGAGTTGGTGGAAGTGATCAAATGGGGGGCGCCTTGTTATACCTATGCAGGTAAAAATGTGCTGATACTGGGGGCGCTGAAGGAGTCAGTGGTGCTTTCTTTTTTTCGGGGTTCGGAAATGAAGGATACTGCAGCGATCTTGGACTTGCCTGGAGAGAATACACGTTTTGCACGTTGTATCCGGTTTAAAAATACGGAAACTGTAGCGTCGCTTGAAGAGGCTTTGCTGGGCTATGTCGCGCAAGCCATTGAAATCGAAAAGTCTGGTAAAGCGGTCAGCGATCCGAAGCTTGGGCAGCCTGCGTATCCGCAAGAACTGATTGAGGCGTTTGAGCAAAATTCCGACTTTAAGGCTGCCTTTGCCGCGCTCACGCCAGGTCGGCAGCGCGGTTATCTGCTTTATTTTACATCTGCAAAGCAGTCGAAGACAAAGGCTGCACGGATTGAGAAGTGCATGCCCAAAGTGTTTTCCGGTAAGGGCTGGAACGAGCGCTAGCAGCCGGCCAGGTGTCGCCTCAAAACTCTGTTTTGGGGAGCGCCGTGATTGTGCCGGTGTCCGGATATCTCTGAGAGTGCCACGTAAAGAACGATATTTACATTTTGTTTTTGCTGGCTTAGTCCTAGCTTATTTTTGAATCATTATTTCGCAGTTGGGACTTTACCCAGCTAAGTTGCGGCACGCTACGGGCAGCCGTCGAGCGCAAGGAAAAGGCCGAGCTCTACACTTACGCGTCCGGCCGCGGATTACCCGACGATGTGAGTGCTGCTGAGTTTGCGCAGGCTTTTCGTTCGAAGGCTTGAGGGGATCTCTCTCTGTAGCCTCATTCATAAGTTCTCTCCCCCCCAAAAAAAATAAAACAATACACGTCATGAAAATTAAATCTATAATGATCCAATTATTAATCTGCTTGTTGATGCTGTCATCAGCCAGTGCAGAGAGCACCAAGGCCAGCGTCGCTAAGATCGACTACAATGAAATCGACGATTTGCTAGTTCAAGTGGTTTTGAACATGACGGTCAAGCAGGAGTTGTTAAAGGCGCTTCCCAGTAACTAAGCCCGATCACCGGCGTCCATAAGCGGACACACTAGGGCTGAATTATAAACATACATGGGGGAGATCATTCTGCTCAAAAAAAGCGCACTGCCAATTTTTTGGTCAGTGCGCTTTGGGTCGAAGTATTTTAAACGCAGCCTGCGATGTAGTCGATAGCTTTTTTAAGAATCGCTAGCTTCTTCTTCCTCCGCTTTGCTGTCGCCAGTCAGGGATTCGCCCGCTTTGGGGTGCACTTTCTCCATAATGAGTTGAGTCAATTCATTGGCGAGCTCGGGTGTATCCTTGAGGTGGGTCTTGGCGGCTTCGCGGCCTTGCCCAATCATTTCACCCTTATAAGAAATCCAAGAGCCCTTCTTTTCGAGGATCTTGTGCTCGACTCCGAGGTCGACCAAAGAGCCGGAGTGAGAGATGCCTTCGTTATACATGATGTCGAACTCGCTCTCGGTGAAGGGGGGCGCGACTTTGTTTTTAACGATTTTGATGCGTGTGCGGTTACCGACGACCTTGCCGCTGCTCTCTTTGATTTGACCGATGCGACGGATGTCCATGCGCACGGATGCGAAGAATTTGAGGGCGCGGCCACCGGGCTGCGTTTCGGGACTGCCGAACATCACGCCAATCTTTTCACGAATTTGATTGGTAAAGAGCACGACGCATTGTGACTTGCTGATAGCACCGGTCAGGCGGCGCATCGCTTGGCTCATCATACGGGCCTGCAGGCCGACAGTGGTGTCGCCCATTTGGCCGTCGAGCTCGTTTTTCGAGACCAGAGCGGCGACAGAGTCGATCACGATGATATCGACTGCGCCGGAGCGAATTAGAGTTTCGGTGATGTTGAGCGCGTCTTCACCACTTTCTGGTTGCGAGACCATCAGGTTGTCGAGATCCACGCCCACCACTTTGGCGTAGCGCGGGTCGAGGGCGTGCTCGACATCGATGAATACGGCGTTGCCGCCTTGCTTTTGAGCCTGTGCGATGGCACTGAGACAGAAGGTGGTCTTACCAGAGCTTTCAGGGCCATAGATTTCGCAAATGCGCCCGCGGGGGAGACCACCTGTGCCCAGGGCGATGTCGATCGCGATGGAGCCAGTGGAGATGACGTCGATCTCCATTTTAGTGGCTTCGCCCAGGCGCATTAGGGCGCCAGGGCCAAATTGTTTGTTGATGCCGGAGATCGCGAGATCGAGGTTTTTACGATCCCCTTCGGGGGTGCGAGCGGTCTTTTGGATTTGTGCTTTTGCGGCCATAGGTATGTTCTGCTGTGTTCGGTTGTTTAAAGTCTTGGGATTGCGCTTTACTTTGAAAGAGAGTGGAGCTTTGGCAAGCCCGAATGATAATTTGTTCACTACTTTACGGGGCTTGCTTTCTGTGACTTCTGCTCAATAGATAGGGCTCTGAATGAACTGACTGATATGAATGAATCTGAACAGCTAGAGGCCGCCCGCTTACAATCAATCGCTCGTGGCCTGTGTTTGGCACGCTTGGCGGGCTATGTAATGGCAGTGCTGGTGCTGAGCGGCGCGGCTTTGAGCCAGGGGCCGGGGGCATTTGACAGCTTTAAGGGCGCTTATTTCCTCGTCTATGCAGTTGTGCTGTGTCTGCCGTTTCAACGTATGCCAGCGCAGACTTGGCCTTGGGCCTATGGGCTGTTGGTGGCGCTTTCGGCCTTGTTTGTTTTTGTCATGATCGCGGTGGTGATGTTCGCCTATATGGCGGCCGCGGAGCGCGGCGAGCGCTTGGGCATACCTGGTTTTGAGGGGATGTTGATCTTCTTTGCATTGCTGCAGGTGCCGGTGGTGCTCTTTCAACGTAAACCTGATTTGTTGGATTAATCATGAGTTATAAGCACGCGATCTGGGATTGGAATGGAACATTGCTCAACGATACTTGGCTCTGTGTCGAAGTGCTCAATGGCTTGCTGGCGCGTCGTGGTCGCGGCCCGATCACAGTCGAAGACTATCGGGGGAATTTTGGATTTCCGGTGATCCACTTCTATGAATACCTAGGCTTCGATACTGACGTCGATAGTTTTGACCAAGTGAGCCGCGAGTTTATTGGCGACTATGAGGCGCGCTGGTTTGAAGAGTGTGGGCTGCATGCAGGCGTCAGTGATATTTTGGCTGCAATGAGCGAGCAAGGGATGACGCATTCGGTGCTGTCGGCGGCTAAGCAGGAGGCGCTGGACTTGGGGGTGCAACACTATGGCATTCGCAGCCATTTTACGGGTTTGGCGGGCACGGATAATATTTATGCTCAGGGGAAGGTCGCGCGCGGCGAGTATTGGATCCAGCAATTGCCTTGGAAGCCGGAGGAGGTGGTCATGATTGGCGATACTTTGCACGACTTCGAAGTGGCGCAGGCGATCGGAGTCGATTGTATCTTGCTGTCACATGGACATCATACCAGGGATCGGCTGTCGGCGACTGGGGCGCCCGTGGTCGAATCGTTGAAGGGGATCTTGGACTTATTGGATCATTTGCCGCCTAATCGTGTGGCTAGATTGTAGCTTTGTCTTTACAAATTGTTTAATTTGTTAGCTGTGCTGCGTAGTCTTGTCTGATTGTCTACGTTGAATGACGTATCTGCTTCTTGTTTAGTGTTTTAAACTTACGTAAAAGGCTTCGTTGTCGCTGTAATAGAGTTGATCTGCATGTGGCATCAGTTTGTTTTTGGCATCATGGGTGCCATTTATGATATTACAGACCACATGGAGCAGGAGAGTCCTGTAATTGTGGCGATGCTGCAGGGGGCGGAGTCTCGTCGAGCGGGGCTGACTTTGGTGGAAGTGATTGTGGGCCTGTTTTTGTTTTCACTCACCTCGCTGGGGCTGACGGCTTCTCTCATTCAATCCTTAAAGGTGTCGGATCAGGTGCTCAGCCGTTCGACTGCCCATAGTATTGCCTTGGGGTATTCGGAACAATTGATGGCTTATTCATATAATGAGCTGAGAGATGCGCTGTCTTTGGGGACTGGGTTTACACTCGTGGCGACATCCTTGGGAGACAGCACTGTCAGCACGGTTGAGCAAACCTTTGTGTTTGGCCAGCAGCAGCAGCAGTTGATTGTAATGGATATCGACCGGGAGAGCCAGGAGCCGATTCGATCGATGCCGACGCGTTTGACGATCAATGCGACGAGCTTAAATTCAGGGGGTACGCCCCTGAGTGCTTTAGAAATTACAATTGATTACAGCTATCTGCGCTCAGGTGTGAGCGAATCTAACGATGCCGCATGGGGGACTGGATCGGTCAAAGCTGTGAAGTCGCTGGTAGATATTTATTAGCATGAAAGCTTCTGTAATATTTGATTCGCAGCCTGCCCGTCGATCGTGCGCGGGCTTCACTATGGTGGAGGTGATTGTTGCTATGACGATCGGGGTCGTCGTATTGGGCTTTGTTTCCGTCTTTTTCGTGGATGCGCTCAAAGTTTCCTTAGGTGTCACTAATAACTTAGATATTGAAAATTCCATTCGTAAAATTACCGACCAATTGAGCTCCGATGCACGTGAGGCGAATAGTTTTGTTATCTATAAAACCTTTTACGACGAGGGGCATGGCGACGGTGGTAGCTTTAGGAATCCGGCAGAAGATACTTTGGTGGCGAGTTATCGCATGCAGGCCGGGGAGTCTGGTAATTGTTGTGTCTTTGTTTATAATGGCGAGGATTTGACTCCCTTGGATCTATCGCCCGCACCGATCGAGCGTATCGTGGGCTACTACTTAAATGATGAGGAGGGTTCGGAAGCGATTGAAATTAAGCGATTCGACATCGACATCCCGACGGCACAACAAGCGAACGCTGTTGAAGATCTGATCCCTGCTGCGCTGCAGTCGAGTCAGCACACTGTATTAGTGGAGAGTGCCACTGGGCTAATTTCGGGTGATCTTTTTTATAATATGTTAGGTCGTAGCATCGTGATTAATAGCGAGATTATATACGACTTACCGAGTAAGAATTCAGGTGGCACGTATAATTTCACTGTATCACCGAGGGGATGAAGTCATGAGAGATAATAGATATACAAATGGCAGCTCTAAGAGAGGATCTGTGGTGCTGATGGTTTTGATCATGGCGACTGCTGTCATGGTGATTGCTTTCTCTCTACTCAAAACCACCACGACTTCGACGCGTGTTACGGATCGGCATGTGGCGCGTTTACAAGCGCAGTCTACCGCGGAGGCGCTCTTGGAGTATGGCGTGGCTCAGCTTGCGGATCAGCTTGAATCAAAAACATCGTTCACCGAAGATGAGTTGCAGCCGGGGAATAGCCCTTTGGTGATTCCGAGTTCAGCGAGTGCATTTTTCGAGGGCACAGATGTTAACATGGGCTCTCTGGAGTTACGTGCAGGCGTGTTACCTTCGGGGGATTGGAAGTATATCAGCCCGATTGATTTATTGTATGAATATGATGAATTGGCTGGCAAAATCGTGTTTAGTCGCGAGGTCGAGCTCTTTAGTAAGGCCAGTGTGCGCTCAAGTGTAGGCCCTGATGTGACTGCGTATTTGGCGGAAACTTTTGTGGTGCGAGATGCGCCGCTTTTTACAAATGCGATTTTCTATAATTCAGACCTAGTATTTAATCCAGGATACGACACCGATGTTGTAGGGCCGACTCACACCAACGGCAACCTCAACGTCGAGGTGAATTCGGGCTACGATCTTAGCTTTTACGGTAAAGTGACCGTCGTGGGGGATCTGACTCGTGGGAATACATCGGGTGGTGGCGGCGGGATTTATTTTACCAGCAGCGCGGATCCAATTACCTTAGCTGCGATGGGTTCTGGGACTTCGACTTTGGATTCTAGCTCCTCTTCTTGGTTGTCACGGGCGACCGATCGCTGGAATGGCTTCGTGCAGGATTCGGCAATGGGCGTCGAAACTCAAAATGTCGTGGCATTCAACGATTACACGCCGGATGATCCAACTACGCCGGCTAACGAAAGAGATAATAGTGCCTATGCTTTAATTGAGCCCCTGTTGCCCGCGGATCATCCAGACCGTAAGAGTGACAGTGTGCGCAATCAAAAGATGCAATATAAAGCAGGCCTTATTATCAAGTTGGAGCCTGGCGGAGTCTTGAAGGGCTACACGCCTGTTCGAGAAAATAGCTCGGTGGCTTCGAGTGCGCCTACCAGCGATGCCGGGGGCAATATTCAGTATGCTGAAGTGACTTTGCCTGCTGATGTGATTGGGGACCCCGATCCTACGTTTACTTCGATCGAGAATAATGCGCCTGAGTATTATGGTACCGAAGATACGACCACTACGGAGAGTTATACCTATACCACTGGGAGGGGCAGGGATAAGCAAACACACACGGGCTATACCACGACGACCACGACGACAGTCACCAGTGGCTTATACGATCATCGCGAGAATAAGGCGGTCGATACGGTTGCTCTGGATGTGGAGCGCTTAAAATATTATATCGATAATAAGGACAACTCTTCGACAGGCTTTGATGGCACCTTCGACGTAGATAGTCAGTGGAATGGCGTGGTTTACGTGGAATTTCCGACCTCGCGCTCGACGACCGACGGAGTATATGATTATGGCACTTCCACCAATAGTTATAATGTGGTGCCAGCCGTCGACTCGGATAGCTCCGGCACAGAGATGGCTTTGATGATCATTGACGCTAAAGAGGTGCCGGAACCCACGGGTGTCGTAGAGCCGGGCTTTACCTTGGCTTCGAACGCGCCGACTTATCTCGTCGGCTCATTTAATGCAGATGGTGTGCCGCATCCCAAAGATTCCACGGAGCCGGATAACAGCGCGGAGCAGCCTGCCGCGATTCTGGTCGATTCTTTGACTCTGCTCTCAGATAATTGGGAATCGAATCGTGCCAACACTTTGGTGGATGGTCGAAGCGAGATTCAATCGGATCGCCCCGCAAATTCTTATATCGAGGTGGCGGCGGCATTGGTCACGGGGACTCCCAATGATCTGCCTTCTTACGCGCCTTATGCGACAACGGATGCCAGTCGTCCTTATAGCCTCGGGGTGATTAACTTGCCGCGATTTTTAGAGTATTGGGGTTCGTCCAGAACGGTTACCATTCGCGGCTCTTTGGTCTCTTTGTTTGAGAGTGAAGTGCGCCCCGATGGTGCGCCGACTAATTTCAATGATTACTATGTGCCGCCGACGCGTGATTGGGGCTTTAACACATTATTCGCTGAAGGCAGATTCCCGCCCGGCACGCCTGTGATTCGTAATTATCGCAGAGTCAATTTCTCAAGTATCACTAAGAGTGAGTACGAAGCAGCCATTCAAGAATTAGACGACCTGTAATTATGAAAATACGATTCTTACTTGCTCTCTTGTTTACTTCGAATGCGCTTTCGGCGCAGACTTTAGAGTCGCGGATTTTGGTCGAGCCGGCGGAGTCGCTGCCGGTCACTGTTCGTTTGAACCGTGAAGAGGTGGACCGCTATCAAACCGAAGCGTATGCGATCACTGCGGGGGGGCAACTTACCCTGTCGGGCGGCTTGAGCCGTCAGTGGCGCATTCCGCTAATCAGTCGCGGCAAGGCCTTGACCTTCGAACTGGGCAATCTGCGACATGTCGCCTGTGAACTGCGTATCTACCCGGTGGGTACATATGCACTCGGGGGTTGGGAGGATTCCTTACCTGTCTATTTAGAGGCTGCGAAACAAAACCCAGCCAATGCAAAGCTCCGTTTCAAAACAGATGCGGCGGGCGCGATCACATTTATGCTGCCGCGCGAGAGTCGGGGACGTGAGATTCGGGGGGCCGATGGCGGGATCGTCTTCTCCGATAAGAGAACGGTGTATCCTACGCTCTGGGGGAGTCCGTATTATATCGTGGAGTATGCGATGACTGAAAATGAGAACACGGAGGAGGCCCAGGATTTGAAGGTGTCGGAGTTATTTCTTAGCACGCGCTCGACAGATGTGCATTTGATCTTTCGAAGTTCTGAAGAATCGCACTTCGGCTTGTTTCGCTCGCTCTTCGGCTATCTTAAGGGGTTTTACATCGTGGGGCAGCGCTAGAGCACTCTGCGCCGATCCTTTCTGCTGTTTTAGTCGATCCTTGCTCAAGCAAAAAAAACGCCCCCCCCCCAGCTTGGCTGAGGTGAGGGCGTGAAATGTATGGCCGCGTGGGCTAGAGCTAGAGTAATTAGGCTTCGACTTTAAAGCCGAGTGCTTCGTCGTCGAATTGCATGCTGGCAACATGTGTGGCCGGGCCTGTCATGCGGATGGCAAAGTCGTCTCCGACGTGGATGCCGATCTTGCCGCCGGGCATGTGCACGGTGATGTCACGGTCGCAGAGCCCGATGCGATGGGCGACGGCGGCGGAGGCGCTACTGCTGGAGCCGGAGGCGAGCGTGTAGCCTGCGCCGCGTTCCCAGATCTCGATTTGAATGTTGTTGCGATCGATGACTTTTAAAAACTGAACATTGGTGCGGTTCGGGAAGGCTTCGTGCACTTCGATGGCCGCACCATCTTCGTGGGCTTGCTGAGCGCTGATTTCGTCTTGTACCACGACACAGTGTGGATTGCCAATATCGGCGATGTAGACAGTCTGTGTCTTTCCGTTAAAGCTGAGCGGTTGCCCAAAGTTGTGATCACTTTGCTCTGGGCCGTCGACGGGAATGTGGTTCATGGCGAAGTTCACTTTGCCCATGTCCACTGTGATCGATTTTGCACCGTCTTCGATCTTACAAGTGACGACGCCGCCAAGCGTATCGACTGTAAAGGCCTCGTTCTTGACTGCGCCGGTGTCGTAGAGGTAGCGAGCGAAAATGCGCAGTCCGTTGCCGCTCTTTTCTGCTTCGCTGCCGTCGGGGTTCATAATGCGTAAACCGAAGTCGGCCTTGTCGCTTTTGAGTGGACCGTAAAGAATGCCGTCTGAGCCGAGACCGAAATTACGGTGGCAAATGCGGACAATGTCGTCCTTTGCAGGCAGTTCACTGGCGTCCTTAGGGTCGAGGACGAGATAGTCGTTTCCGAGTGCGTGGTATTTGGCGTAGTTCATTCCTAGCCAATGAAGCGGGCTTTGTAGCGGAAGCAAATATTAAGTCGGAAAATTGCGTGAGCGACCTGTGTATGCCCTTTGAGTACTTCAGCGGTCGTTTGCATCATAATGGTGCCGGTGACTTGGAGCTTTAGTTTACCAGGGTTTGTTGCATGAAGCGTGCCTGTGCTGTGGTGCAGATCTTACCTTTCTGGCTGAGTTCTGCTTTTAGCTCACTCAGTCTACGGTAGCGACGCTCGACCCAGACACGGATGTGAGCGGTGGGCCCGACCTCGACGGGACGGCGGTAGCGAAGCTTCAGCTCGGCGGTGGCGCCATAGATGCCGAGCCCCATCAGGGCACAGGTCATGGCCTCATCGATGACGAAGGCTTGCAAGCCTCCGTGCACCATGCCGTTAAAGCTGGTCATCGAGTCTGTGAAATCGATGGATGTGCGCAGGGTGTGTGGATCGTCCAGGGTGAAGTCCAGCTTGAGCTCGGGGTGGGTGCAGGCGAGGCAGCGATCGTGCCCTTGTGTGCGTAAGCGGCTGAGTTTTATAACGCTGGTGCCTTGAAAGGACTCTTTAATCTTCATTAGGATCTTCATGTGAATGTTCGTGATGCGCGTGTGAGCAGACTGCGCTGTCGGGGAAGTCCGGGCAGTCGCCTTGGTTGTAGGCATTGAGGGTTTATCGGTTGAAGAGTTCAATTGCCTGCTTCAGAGAAAAGCCGTTGGCGACCAGTGGTTGTATCGCTTCGGCAGCCAGCGCTTTGATGGCCTCGGGACCGAAGCGCCCTGCCACGACGCGTGATACGCCCTGTGATTTAAGTAGCCGGACCGCTGCAGGTGCGGCGTCGCGCTTGAGCTTGGCCCCCGGGTTTTGTATCTGCGCCCGCAGGCTGCCATCGGGGTGAATCATTGCGAATGCAGGTGCACGTCCGAAAATGCGTTCTACCGGACTGTTGCTTTGAGGGATTTCGCAGGCGATCGCTAGACCACCGCAATGGGGCTGGGACGATGGCTCGGCGTTATGAGATTCGAGATGCTTGGGGGGCGTGAGGATGAGGTCCTCGCTGGCGTCGAGATAGACCGGGGCGCGTTGTTCGAAGCCGAGGGCGATGGCGCGGCGTGCGCGCTCGAGCATGCGGCCGGCGGTGCTACGGGAGACGCCGACTTTCTTGGCGGCGTCTTCGATGTTTAAATTGTGCCCGTCGGTGAGGCGCATGATCTCGAAGTCCTCGATGGCGACTTCGACGGGCGTCGATTGATGTTGGGTCCAGCCAGCCGGAATGTAGATGACAGGGGCGGGTAGGCTTTCCAGGGTGCGTGCTTTGCGTGGTCGTGACATAGTTACCCGTGCAATTATGGGAATAATCCCATAACAGTCAAGTGGCATGGGCCCTCCGTTTGCTCGTTTTAAGACTAATTAGTTGCGCTTCTCACTCTGAGCAGAGGCTCTGTAGGGGTGGATTTCTCTGGGCTCTATGAGAACTCATCGCTATGTATTGCGGCAAATATCCGTGAATAAGATTCTAAACATAAAAAGCCGCATCGCGGCCCACATCGATCAGCTTTTCGGCCGAGCGGGTGAGGCGGGTAAGGTCGCTGAGAGTGCGCAGCCGCCTCCCGCGCCACTGGTGTATACACCAGAAGTGTTTGCCTTGGTGGGCAAGTCGGGCACGGGCAAGAGCTTCCGGGCGCGACTGATTGCAGATACTCGAGGGATCGATGCGATTATCGACGATGGCTTGTTAATTCACAAAGGGAAGATTGTGGCGGGGCGTTCTGCTAAGGAGACCACCCACTATATTGCTGCGGTTAAGACGGCGATGTTTTATGATCCAGAGCATCTGAAAGAAGTTTTGGCTGCCTTAGAGGCGGTCGAATATTCGCGCATCCTGTTACTTGGCACGAGTGAGCGTATGATCTTACGTAACTGTGATACCTTGCGACTGCCCGTGCCGGGCGAGATCATTAAGATTGAAGATGTGGCCTCGCAGGAGGAGATCGCGGCGGCGATTCATGATCGCAAGACCCATGGGAAGCACATTATCCCGCTGCCTGTGATTGAGGTGAAGCAGGCCTATCCTAAGTTGGTCGCACACGCGATTAAAGTGTTTTTTGATCGTACCCGACACAAGAGCGGCTACGATAAGACGATTGTGCGGCCGAGCTTCCATTCCAAGGGGACGGTCACGATCTCGGAGGTAGCGCTGACGCAGATGATTCTGCACTGCATGCGCGAAAAGGCCCCTCAATTGGAAATTCGCAAAATTCGGATCGCGCAAGGCGATGAGGGCTATCGTATCAAGATGCGGGTCTCGCTTCCCTTCGGTACCGAGGCGGCCAATACCTGCCAAGAGCTGCACGACTATGCGATCCGTCAGGTTGAGGCCTATACAGGGATCCAAATCCGCTCGCTGGATATCCATATCGAAGCGGTCGAGCTGGATTAAAACGCTTAGTGCGATCGGGCAGCCTTGCCAAGGCGGTCGTTCGCCGAGATTCAAAAATAGATGAATCTGCAATGAGCTGACTCTGCTGTTGCGAATGCGGAGATTCGCGATCCCG